>JAHFDN010000003.1 GCA_023248995.1 Candidatus Rokuibacteriota bacterium | reverse complement strand
ACGCTAGCGTCAGTGAGGGGGGATCGAAGCGATCGAAAGATAGTTACGCTGTGTCTCTTCGGCAAGCGATCTTGAAGTCCCTTCACTCCGCCCACCTCACTCCCCAAGACATCGATTACATCTGCGCTCATGGAAACTCCATCAAGATTGAGGACCAAGCGGAAGCTGCAGCGCATCGGGCAGCGCTTGGTCCGTACGCCTATCGGATTCCTATTAGCTCAATCAAGTCCATGCTGGGGCAACCATTCGCAGCCAGTGGCCTCATGCAAGCAACAGCAGCGACGATGGCAGTCCGTCGTGCGATGGTTCCGCCTACCATCAATTACGAGTTTGCAGATCCAGAGTGCGACCTCGATTACGTTCCCAACCGAGCTCGAGTTGTGCGCATCCGCCATGCCCTGCTTCACAGCCACAGCCTCGGTGGACACCTTCCAGGTTCACATTCTGCAATGGTAATCGGACAGTTCGACGATCCGTCGAGACCGTAATGGACTGGACGTTTCTCCTCTACATCCTCTTGAGCCTCATAAATTTCTTGATCGCGATATACGTTTATGCCCGAGATCCCAGGCGATTAACCAACAAGGTTTTCGCATTCCTTGGCGGGACCATTGCTCTTTGGACCTTGGCTATCGGCCATGCATACAATCCTGCCACAGCTGGCCTCCTGTTCGTTCGTTCGGCGTTCGCCTCCGCAAGCCTGATGCTACTCGGATTGCTTACACTGTTTTTTGTGTTCCCATCATCTCCATTCCCACGACGCCCCCTCTACATTTTTCCCGCTATCGTTTCCTTAGTATTCTGTGGGTTGGCATTTTCCCCCTTGCTCGTCACGGAATTCTCTCAAGGTCCATCTGAGGTTCTCGTCTCCTACGGAAGTTTGTACAAGTTGTTCGGATTGTACGTCGCCGCTTGCTTAGGATATTGCATCCTTATCTTATGGAGTAAATTCCGAACGGCCACTGGAATCGCTAGACTCCAACTCAGGTATCTTCTTCTCGGCCTACTCTTACCCGGCATTGCCATAACGATCACCAACCTTTTTATTCCATTGGTCTTCACCACTTCACGTTTTGGCCGGTACGGGCCTGCTTTCAGCCTCATCTTCGTCGGTGTAACGGCGCACGCCATTATCAGACACAGACTTATGAACATTCGCCTTGTCATTCGTAGAGGCGTGACTTATCTCATCACGGCAGCCATTGCGGGAGGAGTCTTCGTCGGACTTGTTGGCTTCGCCTCAACCATCGTGAACGCGCGCCGCTGGGATCCTACCCTGTGGATAGAGGCGGGATTGATGCTCCTCGTCGCCCTACTCTTTCAGCCGCTAAAGCGCTCGATCCAAACTGCCCTAGACCGATACTTCTACCGAGAGCCTTACGACTATCGGAAGACAATCCGACAGACCAGCCGCACCATGGGAACCATGCTTAACCTGACGCCGCTGCTATCGTATATGTGCGATGTGATCAGCCGAACCGTTCGGCCCGAGTCCATATCAATCTACATTAAGAATTCCGAGGGCACTGATTATACGCAGACAGCCTTCAGAGAATTCCTCAATGACGAATCCTATCGAGCCCCTGACATGACCCTGGCGGGTAGCTCGCCCCTCCCCCGATTGCTTGCTCACACCCGGACATATGTCCTTGTCGACGATTTTGAAAGAATGAGCCCGGGTGAGGACACTCGAGAAATATTGAGCGAACTCTCTCGCCTTCGTGGACAGATGGTTCTCCCGATAATGCACGAGGAGGAATTGATCGGTTTTATCGTCCTTGCCGCGAAGCTTTCTGGAGACGTCTACTTCGCCGAAGACCTTGACCTTCTATCCACCCTGGTAGGGCAGGCGGCTATCGCTATCATAAACGCCCAGCTATATCAGGAAGTGGCCCGCGTCAACGAATACGTCGCACATATTGTTTCGACGATGGAGAGCGGCGTCGTCGCCGTCGGTCCCAACGGAACAATAACGCTGTTCAATCCATCTGCGGAACGCATCACCGGCCTTCGTGCCGTCGAGGTGCGGTCAGACAACTTTCATCGCCTGCCCGCTGCCCTTGCCCACTCCCTCGAAGCCACTCTAAACGACGGACAGCCAAGAGTTCAGGCTGAAACGACCATCCCAGATATTGTCGGACGTTATACGCCAGTCTCTTGCTCGACCTATGCGTTGCGTGATCGCCTAGGAACGCCACTGGGCGCGGTAGCGGTTTTCGGCGACCTCACTCGACTCAAGGAGCTGGAGGGGGAAAGGCGGCGCGCCGAACGATTGGCGTCGTTCAGCGCTCTGGCGTCCGGTGTGGCCCACGAAATCAAGAATCCCCTAGTGGCCATCCGAACCTTTGCCGAACTCCTTCCAGAACGATTTACCGATGAAGAGTTTCGAGGAGATTTCTCAAGGGTCGTAATTCAAGAAATACAAAGGATCGACGACCTCGTCGCACGCCTGCGCGGTCTCGCGGTCCCTTCTCCTCAGCGCCTGTCACCCCTAGATCTTCGCGACCCCATCGAGGACACGCTAGCTCTTCTTCGGGCACAGTTGGAACAGAAAAAGATCCATTTGCGTCGCCTTTTCGACCCGAGCCTCCCCACTGTCTCCGGAGATCCCGCGCAGCTGAAGCAGCTCTTCCTCAATCTTTTCATGAACGCGCTCGAGGCGATGGAACCCGGCGGAGAGCTGACGATCAGCCTCAATTCAACTTCAATCCACAACACATGCACTGTCGTGGCCACGGTTTCCGACACCGGAAGTGGAATCTTGGATCCCTTACTGCCAAAGATTTTCGATCCGTTCTTCACAACCAAGCCGCGAGGCACGGGATTAGGGCTCGCGATCTGCCGTGGTATCGCAGACGCCCACGGGGCAACAATGCGCGCGGCGAACAACCCTGGTCGACGTGGCTCGACCGTCGCGGTTGAGTTCCCCGCGGCCATAACGATGACGGTGGCCATCAAAGCGTGACTCGATGAACAGACACTTCTATTTTCTCTTCCTGGCTGCGGTCGTGAATTCATGGCTAGGAATATGGGTTTGGGCAAAGGGTCCAAGGGACTCGATTAATCGCTACTTTGGCATCTTTGCTTTATCCGTAGCAGCCTGGACCGTGAGCAACGGGCTCGTAAACCTCCATGCAGGAACAGATTGGGGGTCGTTTTGGGCACGGCTCGCATTCGCTTCGGCTTCGCTAATATCAATGTCCTTGTTCCTTTTCACGAGCCGTTTCCCCACGCCTGTCCCTCACGTTCCGAAGTTACTAATGCTCCTGGCTATTTCACTTGGTACGTTGGCACTTTTGACCTCATTAACGTCCCTGATTGTCCGAAGCACCAACTCCTCCAAAGGTGTCCTCACAGTCATGTATGGACCGCTCCATACTGCCTTCGGCGTCTATTTCATTCTTAGCCTCGGCTACAGCCTGTTTTCCCTCGTTAAAAAGTTAAGACTTCTCAAAGGAAGCCATGCCATCCAGGTTCGCTACGTATTCTTGGGAGCACTTATTGCAGGAGGGGGCGGGACACTCACAAACCTGCTGATTCCCTTGGTCCTCGGCACGTCCCGATTTAGTCAGTACGGCCCGCTTTTTTCCTTAGTAATGGTCGCCATAATCGCTCACGCCATCATCCGTCATCGGCTCATGGACATTCGGGTCTTCGTCAGAAAGGGTGTGGTGTACTTTGCATCGTTCGTCGTGGCGGGAACGCTCCTTACGGGACTGATCGCTGGCTCAAATCTCCTCTTCCCGGAAAAGCGTTGGCGCCTCAGCCGAGAAATCTTCCTCGGTCTTGTTATCGCAGCATTGTTCCATCCCCTGAAGAGCCGTATCCAGCACGGGTTCGATCGTTACCTCTACAGGGGCTCGTACAACTACCAGAAAACCATCCGCCGCGCCAGCCAGGTCTTGGCCACAATGCTCGAGCTTCAACCTCTCCTAGCTTATCTGAGCGACGTGATCGGCACAACTATGCGACCGGAGTTCGTGAGCGTGTACCTGCGCGAGCGTGACAGCCACGACTATCAGCTCGCGATTAAACGATCCTTCATGGAGGAGGGGACCGAAGACGACAGGGGTACGATCACCGGCAATTCCTCCCTTGCTTCTGCCTTGAACGGGGAGCGAACGCATCTCATCCGTGATGATTTGCGGCACAGGGAGCTGGCCTCAAAGACCCGGGAGGCCCTGAAGGAGCTCGCCGCCCTCTCGGGAGAGCTTGCCCTGCCACTCTTGAAGGAAGACCAGCTGATTGGCTTCGTGCTCGTAGGCCCGAAGCTGTCGGGCGACCCATATTTCAGCGAGGATCTCGATCTCCTGTCCACGCTGGCCAGCCAGGCCGCGATCGCCGTGACGAACGCCCAGCTCTACGCCGAGGTCGTCCTGGTCAACGAGTATGTCCAGAACATCCTGAAGACCATGGAAAGTGGCGTGATCGCGGCCAGCAGCGAAGGGAGAGTAACCCTCTTCAATCCGGCAGCGGAGCGCATGACCGGGCTGGACGCATCCAACGTCCGGCCGGGCCCGGTGGACCGGCTCCCCCGCACGGTCGCGGACCTGCTCCAGATCACGCTGGCGGATGGCGTCCCTCGTCTCCAGGTTGAGACAACGCTGACTGGCGCCGACGGGCAGACGAAAGTCGTCGTTTGCTCGACCTCGCCCTTCTCGGACACCCAGGGACGCATGCTGGGTGCTGTGCTGGTCTTCAGCGATCTCACGTGGCTCAAGGAACTGGAGGGCGAGAAGCATCGCGCGGCGCGTCTGGCTTCATTCCAATCTCTGGCTTCGGGAATCGCCCACGAGATCAAGAATCCGCTGGTGGCCATCAAGGCATTCGCCCAGCTTCTCCCCAAGAAGTTCGGCGAGGCCGATTTCAGGGAGAACTTCTCGCGCGTGGCCGCCCGAGAGGTCGACCGCATTGACGACCTCGTCGAGCGCCTCCGCGTCCTGGCGACGCCGCCCAAGCCGCTGCTCCCGCTGGATCTTCGCGAGCCGATCCAGGAAACTCTCGAGCTACTACACGCGCAGCTCGAGGATAGGCGGCTGTCCGTCACGCGGCTCTACGACGACGCCTTGCCGTCGATCATGGGTGAGCCCGCCCAACTGAAGCAGCTGTTCCTCAATCTCTTCCTCAATGCCGTTGAGGCCATGGAGCCGGGC
Source organism: Candidatus Rokuibacteriota bacterium (assembly GCA_023248995.1). Classification (GTDB taxonomy): domain Bacteria; phylum Methylomirabilota; class Methylomirabilia; order Rokubacteriales; family CSP1-6; genus JAHFDN01. Next base: position 88,935 of record JAHFDN010000003.1, on the reverse strand, counting down.
GGTGTGTTGACCATCCGGCTCAAGGGCCGCGAAGGGGGCACGGCGCTCCACGTAGAAGTCTCTGACACGGGCCCTGGGATCTCTGAGGGAGCCCTCGACAAGATCTTTGACCCATTTTTCTCCACGAAGACGCGCGGAACCGGGCTCGGGCTTGCGATCTGCCGCGGCATCGCGGACGCGCATCGCGCGACCATCCGCGCGGAGAACAACCGGGGGGCACCGGGGACAACCTTCTCCCTCACCTTCCCCGCCGCGGCAACAATCCCGAGTGAGGTTCGCGCATGAAGACGGCCCTCGTCGTGACCGCTGACGATGGGGTCCGCACGCGGCTGCTCCGCGCTCTCGCGGATCGGTCCGTGTTCTCCGCGGCCTCCGACGAGGAGGCGCTCAAGACCCTCCGCCTCACCGACGTGGATCTGATCGTCAAGGATGCCGCGCCGCGGGGGCGCGACTTGTCGGCCTTCCTGGCCCGAGCGCGACAGCTTTCGCCTTCCGCCGTCGTCATCTGTCTCCTCGCGGGCGAAAACGGGCCGCAGGAAGACGACGAGCTGTTCGACAGCGCGGATTTCGTCTTGCGCCGGCCCTTCTCTGCGCGGGACCTCGCCACGGTGTTGCGGCAGGCAGATGACAAGCAGCGCCTGGTGGTCGAGGTCTCGGCCCTCCGCGCCACCAGATCCGTCGACGAACCCCGCGCCGACGAATCGGTCACGCCGGACGTCTCTTCGCAGGCCCTCGCCCAGGTCGTCAAGGAATTCGCCAAAGCGCTCGCCGCCGGCTTCGACCTGCCGCGCGTGCTCGATCTGTTCCTCGACGCGGTGTCGGAGATGGTGAGGCCCAGCCGCTGCGCTCTCCTGCTGGCCGACGCCGACGGGAGCGCCTACCGGGTCCGCGCGCACCGGGGCCTCGCCCCCCACCTGGTGGAATCGGCGAGCCTGTCCGCTGACGGCGGCCTCCCCCTCTGGCTGACGACGCAGGGACGGCTCATCAAGGCCGATGAGGCGCAAGCCCGGCCCCAGGATCCGCTGGCCCGCGAGATGGGAGGGGAACTGGCCCTCCTCCAGGCGACGCTGGCGATTCCGCTCCTCGCCCACGGCGAGCTGGTCGCCATCCTGACCCTCGGCCAGCGCGTCACGGGGTTACCCTACAGCCACCGCGAGACCGAGATCCTCTTCAACCTCGCCAGCCACCTCGCGACGGCGATCCGCGACATCCGCCTCCACCACCAACTCCAGTACCAGAAGGAGTACATCGAGCGAATCCTGGCCCACATGTCGAACGGCGTGCTCACCATCGACCGGGCGGAGCGCGTCACCCTCCTGAACCGGCGCGCCGAGGAAATCCTCGGGCTGAGGGCGCACGACATCCTGGGAAAGGACTTGCGCGCCCTGCCCTCGCCCCTGGGCGACCTCCTCTACGAGACGCTCGCCCGTGGCAAGTCGGGCCACCGCGTGGAGGTCCAGCTCGCCCTCGGCAAGCTCCCGCTCGAAGTGTCCACCTATCCGGTGATGGGGGACGAGCCGGCTCCCCTGGGCGCCGTGATCGTGTTCGAGGACCTCTCGGCGGTCAAGGCGCTCGCTGCCGAGAAGCGACAGGCCGAGCAGTTCCAACTGCTGACGCGGGTCGTGGCGCGAATCGCGGACGAGATCAAGAACCCGCTGGTCTCCATCAACACGTTCATGGAACTGCTCGACGAACGCTACGAGGACGCCGATTTCCGCCAGCACTTCTCGATGGTGGTCGGCCGCGACGTCCGACGGCTCGTGCAGGTCTTCGAGAAGCTCGCCGCCCTGGTGAGCGAGGGCCAATACAACTTCGAGGTCGTGGACCTGCGCGAGCTCGTCGAGGAGTGTCTGACGGGCGTCGGCGCCGTGTCGGGTGCGGGAGCCACCAACGGGGCCCGCCTCTTCCAGGTGCAGGACGAGGCGTCCGGGAAGCGCGTCAGCGTCAGCTTCTACCACGAGAATGGGGCGTCCCAGGTCAAAGCGGACCCGGTGCAGCTCAAGAAGGCCATCGCCTATCTCGTCTGGTACCTGATGCGGAAGACTCAGAGCGACGAGGCGAAGCTGTCGGTCTCCATCGACCGCAAAGCCAACGAGGACACGGTCCTTCTCATCCTCGCCTCCCGCACGGCCGAGGTCTGCGCGGAAGAGCTCCAGCGAATCTTCGACCCCATGAAGGTCGTCCAGGAGAGCCTCTTCGACGTCGGACCCTGCGTGAGCCAGCGGATCATCGAGGCTCAGGGCGGCAAGCTCGAGGCCCGTCAGGGACGCGGCGAGACCACCTTCGTGGCGACGCTGCCGGTGGTGTCATGACCGAGCGTCAGCGCATCCTTGTGGTGGACGATGAAGTCGGGCCGCGGGAGTCCCTGCGGATCATCCTGAAGCCTCGCTTCGACGTCGTGGCCGTGGACAGTGGGGAGGCCGCGCTCCGCGAGCTGGCCAGCTCCCACGCCGACCTGGTCTTCATGGACATCAAGATGCCGACGATGGATGGGCTGGAGGCGCTCCGGCGCATCAAGGCTCACGACCCGTCCATCGAGGTGGTCATGATCACCGCGTACGCCTCGCTGGAAACGGTCAAGCACGCGCTGACCGACGGCGCGTTCGAATACCTGATCAAGCCGTTCACGCGCAAAGACGTCGAAGAGACGGTGGACCGGGCGCTGGTGCGCCGGCAGACGGAGATGGGGCGGCGCGGGCAGATCGCGCTCCTGGCGAAGGAGATGCGCGAGCTCTCGGTCAAGACGCAGCAATTGGAAGAGGCCACCCGGCGCGAGGTGGCCGAGCAATGTCTGCGGGTCGTCCAGCTCTCCATCCTGCGCGAGATTTCCCGCGGGATCCTCGGGCAGCTGGACGTCAAGCAGATCACGACGTCGATCACGGAATCGCTCCGCGTCGGCCTCGGCTACGACGAGGTGGCTGTCCACCTGGGGACCGAGGGACCCTCGCCCCCGAACGGATCCACCTCGGTCACCTGCCCGATCCAGAAGTCCGGAATGGTCCTGGGCTCCCTCAGGGTGAACAACCGCGCGTCCGGCCGCGCCATTGATCCGCGCGAGCGCGAGCTGCTGGAGATGCTCTCCGAGTACGTGGCCATCGCCATCCAGAATTCTCGGCTCTACAGCGAGGTCGCCGAGACCAAGCAGTCGCTCGAGCAGCTCATCCGCTCCGCCGGGGAAGCGATCATTTCGGTCGACCGCGACGACCGCATCCGCGGCTGGAATCCCGCCGCCGAGCGGATCTTCGCCGCGACCGAGGCGGAAATCCTCGGCCGGCCGATCACGGAGGTCCTCCCGGAGGCGAGCTATCGCCAGACGAAGGCGGCGCTGGCCGCGGATCGTTCCGTCCAGCCCTACGAAGTACGGGTCCCGCGCCGGGGCGGCGCCGAGATGGAGCTGGCCGTCACGCTCTCCGCGCTCCGGGGCACCGAGGGCGCGCTGGAGGGCATCCTTGCCATCGTGCGCGACGTCACGACTCAGCGCGAGATAGAAGCCCAAATGCTCCAATCGGAGAAGCTCACCGCGCTGGGGCAGCTGGCCGGCGGGATCGCGCACGATTTCAACAACCTGCTCCAGGCGATCCTCGGCTACGCCGAGCTCATGTCGCGGAACCCGCACAGGCCGGATCTGATCAAGCGGGGCCTGGAGGTGATCGAGCGGGCGGCCGCCGACGGCTCAGAGACCGTCCGGCGAATCCAGGAGTTCTCGCGCCTCAGGCCCGACGAGCCCTTCATCGCCCTGGACCTGAACCGGGTCATTCGCGACGCCGTGGCCATCACCCGACCGCGCTGGGAGGAACACGGGGCTCAGCGGGGAATTCGCCTGGACCTGAAGCTGGATCTCGTCCCCCTGCCGCCGGTGCTCGGCCGCCCCGCGGCGCTGTCCGAAGTCCTCACCAATCTGATCCTCAACGCCATTGACGCGATGCCTGACGGCGGTTCCCTCAAGATCGCGACCCGCGCCGAGGACCACGAGTGGGTCCGGCTGGAGGTCACCGACACAGGCACCGGGATGCCGGACGAGGTGCGCCGCCGCATCTTCGAACCGTTCTTCACCACCAAAGGGGAGGCGGGCACCGGCTTGGGGTTGGCCGTCTGCTACTCGATCATCAAGCGTCATGGGGGGGACATCCGGGTGGAAACCCAGGTGGGGCACGGGGCCTCCTTCATGGTGCGGCTGCCCGTGACGTCCGCCGCGGCGCCCGAGCCCCCGCCCGCCGTGGACGAGGAGCGCCGGCGCCAGGGCCGGATCCTGCTCGTGGACAACGAACCGCAGGTGCTGGCCGTCCTGTGCGAGATGCTCGTTGAAGCGGGCCACGCAGTGACGCCGGCGGTCGGCGGCGCGGACGCGGTCTCCGCCTTCGCGCCGGGCAAGTTCGACCTGGTGCTGTCGAACCTCGGGATGCCGGGGACCAACGGGTGGGAGGTGGCCGAGCGGGTGCGGGCCGCAGACCCGACGGTCCCGGTCGTCTTCGTCACGGGCTGGGGCTTAACCGAGGCAGACCGGGAGCGCTGTCGTCGCCTGGGGATTCAGCACTGCGTTTTCAAACCGGTGACGCCGGCGGAGCTCCGCCGGAGCGTTCAGAACGCCCTGGCCCGCTAGCGCCTGGCTCACTTCCGCCCCGGTCATCTTTCGGTTCCTGGCGCCTATGGAATGAGCCCGCCCTGGTCACAACTTGGGCACATACTTTCGCTCAGGGCCTATATTTCCTAAGCCGAACGTAGACCAGGGTGTAGAGCATCCAGTCTGAAATGACTGGTGGGCAAGGACGGGATTGAACTGCCGACACCAGTGGCGGCTACTGGATCACCTCATCCGCCCGCAGCAGCACCGATTGCGGGATCGTGAGGCCCAGGGCCTTGGCGGTCTTGAGATTGACGACCAGCTCGAACTTCGTGGGCTGCTCCACGGGCAGGTCGGCGGGCTTGGCCCCTTTGAGGATCTTGTCCACATAAATGGCGGCGTGGCGGGCCCGGTCGGTAGCGCTGTCTCCATAGGACATCAGGCCCCCGGCCTCCACTAATTCTCGCCAGGGGTATGTGACCGGCAGCCGGCTCTTGGCCGCGAAGTCAAGGATGGCGTGTCGATAGCCGAAATTCGCGGGGTTGTGAGCAACGAAGAGGGCATCTACACGTTCGCGGGAGATCATGGCGAAGGCGTGTGCATAGCCATCCGGCGTGTGCTCGGCGAGGCGCAGCGTCATCCCCAACGTCCGCGCGGCGGCTTGGACGCTTTCCCTGGTCGGGCTTTCCCATTCCCTCTTCGTGCCGAGGAACGCCACGCGAGAGATCTTCGGAACGGCTTCCTTGAGCAGCTGCAGGCGTTTGGCTTCGATCTCCGGCCCGGGAGTGACGGTGAGCCCTGTGACGTTCCCGCCCGGCCGCGCTAGGCTCTGCACGAGGCCGAGCTCAACAGCATTGCGACCGCCCCACATAACGATGGGAACCGTTGTCGTGACTTCCCTCGCGCGTTGGGTGATCTCGTCCCCGCTAGTCACGATGACGTCCGCCTTCAGGCGAACCAGTTCCGCCACGATGTCGGGAAACCGTTCCAACTTCCCCTCCGCAGACCGGCGCTCAACAATCAAATTCTGCCCTTCCACATACCCGAGGGCGCGCAAGGCGTGCAGGAATGCTCTCGCCAACGGGTGGCTGGGGTCGGGTCCGGCCATTTCCGAGACAGGCGAAGCGGTGAAGATGAGTGCGACCCGGTACACCTTGCCCGCCGGCTGCGCCTCGGCGGCGAGCGGCGTCGTGAAGATGCCGAGAGCGAGGGTGACGACCAGTGCGCTACGCTGGTTCACTGGATCACCTCGTCCGCCCGGATAAGAACGGACGGCGGGATCGTGAGGCCCAGGGCCTTGGCCGTCTTGAGGTTGATCACCAACTCGAGACGCGAGAAGCGTTCGACGGGGAGATCGGCCGGCTTCGTCCCTTTCAGGATCTTATCCACGAGGCGGGCGGCGTCCCGCCCGAGGGAGTGGAAGTTTACCCCATAGGAAAGGAGCGCGCCTTGCTCCACCAACTCTTTCCGGTGCCAGGCTATCGGCAGGCGCTTCTCCGAGGCAAGACGGACGATCAGAGAGGGAAAGTTGGTCACTAGGCTTGACGAGGCTACGATGGCGCCCTGCGCGTCGGCCCGCCTGACCGAGCGAAAGACCCGCTCAATGTCCTCGCGGCTCGACACCTCTCGTTCTACCAATTGGAGCTTCAGTACCGCGCCGGCCTCTCGAACGTTTGCCCGCACCCGCCCCGACGTAGGATCGCCAGGGTCGATCAGGACGAGAAGTCGGCGAAGCCGGGGGATGATCTCTTTGAGGAGCTCCATTCGCTTGGCGAGAAGGTCCCCAAAGGACTCCTCAAAACCGGTCAGGTTTCCCCCGGGGTGAGAGAGACTCTTCACGAAACCGTCAGCAACCGGGTCGGTCACGTGGAGAAAGACCACGGGGATGTCAGCGGTTGCTGCCTGGGCGGCGCGCACTGTCTGGCTCTCGAAGGCCACGATCAGATCCAGCCGATCCCGAACAAACTCCTGGGCCGTGGCCCGGGCCGCTGTCTCATCAGCCAGGTTCCGCCAGTCCAGGCGGATGTTCTTCCCTTCCTCGTACCCCAGCGCCTTCAGGCCCTCACGGAGGCCATCTAGGGAAGGAGGGACGTGGTCGAGGCCCACGTGGAAGAGGCCGACCCGCCACACCTTCGCCGGCTGCTGCGCCTCGCAGTCGAGTGGCGGCAGGAGGATGGCGAGCGCGAGCATAACGACGAGCGCGAGAGTCCTCTGCCTCACAGTGCTCCGCTTAGCCTGCGCGAGCCTTGGCCAGGATGAAGAGGCGTCGAAACGGAAACAGCGTGCGGCCATCCGGGCGCCGTGGATAGGCCCGCGCAACCAGCTCGGCGTAACACGCCTCGAAGCGGCTTCGCTCGGGCTCGTCGAGGAGGTCGAGCAGCGGCCCCAGCCACGTGCCCTTGGCCCACTCCTTGACCGGGTGGTCGCCTTCGAGCGCCTGGAGGTACTCGGTCTCCCAGATGTCGAGCGCCGCCGCTCGCGGGGCCAGTAGGTCGAAATAGAAGGCTGGTTCGGCCACCGGCGCCGGCCGGAGCAATGGCTCGAGCGTCGTACGCCAGGGCCCGCTCCGGACCGCTTCGGCGATGGCGGTGTGGGACGGGGCCGAAAAGTTGCGGGGCATCTGCACCGCGAGCACGCCTCCCGGCGCCAGGGCGGCAAACAGAGCGGGGAAGAGCCGGTCGTGGTCGCCAAGCCAGTGGAGAGCAGCGTTGGAGTAGATGACGTCGGCCGGTCGCAGCGGCCGCCACGTCGCCAAGTCTGCTCGCTGCCACACGATCTCCGGGGCCCCGATTGCCGCCTTCTCCAGCATCTCTTGAGACTCGTCCACGCCGGTGATGCGCGCGCTCGGCCACCGCGTCTTGAGCAGCCGCGTCACGTTGCCAGCGCCAGCACCCAGGTCGTAGACCTCGGTTGGGTTGGCGACGTCAATCCAGTTCAAGAGATCGACCGCTGGGCGCAAACGATGGCCGGCGAACTTCAAGTACTGCGCAGGATCCCAGGGCACGGGGCGCCTCCTCTCCCTGAGGAGCGGAGACAGCATACCTCAACTTGCCCGCCTGCTGCGCCTCGGCGGCGAGCGGCGACCAGAAGATGCCGAGGGCCAGGGTAGCGAGGGCAAGGGTAAACTTTGACCTTCTCATGCATTCGGCGCCTTCTCGGCCTGGCGTACGCGTTGGCAGAGAGTGACCATGATTTGGTGAGCGAGCGCCGGGACCTCCTTCAGAAGGTTCGAGAAGTCCCGGCGCCGGATCAGCAGGAGGCGAACGGGCGTATCGGTGATCACCGTTGCCGAGCGTGGTCCTCCATCCAAGAGGCTCATTTCGCCAAAAAACTGGCCAGGTCCAATTCGGTGCTGCTGTTGCGAGGAGACCTCGACGTGGGCCGACCCATCAACAATCATAAAGAAGCCGTCTCCCGGCTCACCAGCCTGGATCAGAACCTGGCCAGCTGGCGCCTCCCACACTTCGCTGATCCGGGCAATCACACGGAGTTGACGGTTCGTACAGCCTTCCAGGATCGGGATCCGTTGGAGATACCCGATCTTCCGGTCTTGGCCGACTCGGAACGTTGGCCCCGCTGACCTTGAAAGCGCGTCTTTGTCCGGAGGCGGGATCGAGCCATCCATCATGCGACTCACGAGTTCCATAACTGGCCCCCTGGATTGTCGTCCGGAAGATCGGGATGCTGACTCTGAACCACCATAAGATTGCGCCCAATCCTCGGCAGATGTTCGCTGGTCATGGCTTCGCCGGCAGCGTGAAGGTGAAAGTGGAGCCCTTTCCGACCTGGCTCTCCACCCGGATCTGGCCGCCGTGCATCTCGACGAACTTCTTGGCGAGCGTCAGCCCGAGGCCCGTACCTTCTCGTTTCCGGGCATCATCACTCCCCACCTGGCGGAACTCCTCGAAGATGGCGTGCTGGTCCTCCGGGGCGATCCCGATGCCGGTATCGCTCACCGAAATCTCGACCGAACCATTGGCAAGCGCCGCCTTGACGCTGACCCGGCCGCCTTCGGGCGTGAACTTCACGGCGTTGGAGAGGAGATTCAACAGGATCTGCCTGATCTTCCGCTCGTCGGCGACGAAATCGCCAAGCCGTTCGTCCACAGCGAGATTGAGAGCGATCCCGTGCCGGGTGGCACGCTCCCGCACGAGGATGAGGGCGTTTTCTAAGGTCACGGGGAGGTAGAACTTGGTCAGCTCGAGCTCCAGGCGGCCTGCCTCGATCTTCGAGAGGTCCAAGATGTCGTTGATGAGGGAGAGGAGGTGCTGACCGGAGGAGAGAATATCTCGAAGATACTCGGTCTGTTTGTCGTTCACCTCCCCGAACATCCGCTCCAAGAGGACCTCGGAGAAGCCGATGATGGCATTGAGCGGGGTCCTGAGCTCATGGGACATATTCGCCAGGAACTCCGACTTGTGGCGGCTGGCGACGTCGAGCTGCTGGCTCTTGTCCTCGATCTCGCGGAAGAGCCGGGCGTTCTGAATCGCCAATACCGACTGAGTGGCGAAGGTTTGGAGGAGGTTGACCACCTCGGGGGGAAAGCGTCCTGGCTCTCGTCGGTGGATATTCAGGGTGCCGAGAATCCGGTCCTCGAAGAGGAGAGGGATGGCAAGAACGGAGCGGTGGCCGAGCCGCACTAGGACGGAGCGCACCCGCGCGACACCGTATTGCTTCTCGTCGAGGGTGTCGACGACCTGGATGGGTGCCCGGGTGGCCGCGGCCTGCCCGGCCGCGCCCTCGCCCAGGTGGATCGGGGCGGCCCGCAGCACTTCCACCAATTCCTCCTCCATCCGGTGGGTCGCCCTCAGGTGGAACTCCTGCGTGGGCTCGTCAAACTCGTAGATCAGGCCGCACATGGCTCCGGAGAGCTCCACGGCGCGGGAGACGATCGTCTTCAGCACCGTTTCCAGATCGAGCGTCGAGCTGACAGCCTGACTGACCTCCCCCAGCGCCCTCAGCTCTTCGACCGATCGGCCCAGATCGCGCGTCCGGGCCTGGAGCTCCTGGAAGAGGCGGACGTTCTCGATGGCGATGACCGCCTGGTCGGCGAAGGTCTTGAGAAGGGCGATCTGTTTCTCGGAGAATGGGCGGACCTCCATCCGGCGGATGGCGATGGCCCCGATCGCGACACCTTCGCGGAGCAGCGGCGTAGCGAGGACCGTTCGTTGACCGTAGCGTCGTTGCATAGCTCTGCCGACGGGGAACTCCGATTCGGGCTCTGCGGCGAGATCATGGACATGAACCGTTTGTCGGTCCACGACGGCTCGCCCGGTGGGCCAGCCCCGGTTGAGGGGCATGCTGTCCGCTGTCCATTCGAGTGGCCCGTGATGAGCCGCGAGCCTGAGGAGGTCGCTCTCGACGCGAAAGATCAGGCTATCATGAGCGCCGCAGACCCGTGCGGCATTCTCAGCGACGGCATCGAGCGTGGGCTGGAGGTCGGTGGGCGAGCTGCTGATGACCTGGAGGATCTCGGCGGTGGCGGTCTGCTGCTCCAGGGCCTCGGTGAGATTGCGGTTGCGACCCTCCATCTCCTGGGAGAGCCGAGCGTTCTCGATCGCAATGGCCGCCTGGTCGGCGAAGGTCTTCAGCAGAGCGATCTGCTTGGCCGTGAACGGGCGGACCTTCAGCCGACGAATCGCAATGACGCCAACAGGGCTGGCGCCGAGCAGCAGTGGCGTGGCGACGATCGTTCTCACGCCGATCACGCGCGCCGCGGACTCTGGGAAGCCACGCCCCGCCGCTGAAGACAGGTCGCGGACGTAGATCGTTCGCCGTTCAACCACGGCGCGACCGGCTGGGGTGCCGCGGCTGATGGGGAAAGGCTCGTCGACGGGCCTCGTCGCCCGGAGAGGCCCGTATTTGGCCACTATGCGGAGCTGGTCACCATCTACGCGGAAAATGACGGCATCGTTGGCATCGCAGAGTTGGGCCGCGGTCTTGGCGACAGCGTTGAGGACGGCCTGCACGTCCATCCGGGACCTCCAGCGAGCCGGGCCGCTCTAGAGGGATGCCGAGAGCTTAGTCCCCTGACCAGCAGCGGTCAAGGACGGGGTCTAGAACCCGGCGGGAGTGAAGGCGAGACGACAAGGAGCCCGGCTCCCTGGGCACTATTGGCTCGAATCGGTCGAAATCCGGGCATTTCTGAGCCCGGAGTCTCGATCATCTGCCCGATAGTCCCTCTTCCCACTCGATAGTTCTGACACAGAACTGACACAGCACAGGAGCAGGTTACTGGATTACCTGGCCCGCCCGGATCAGGAGGGACTGGGGGATCGTCAGACCGAGGGCTTTGGCGTCGTGAGGTTGATGACCAGCTCGAATTTCGTGATTGGCTGGTCGACTCAACTCGATTCTCTACGTCGCGGTCATCGCTTTCGTGGGACTCCTTCTGGCACGCGCCCGGCGTTGTTATCGCAGGCCCTGTGTTAGCAACGTCCTTGCTTGGCGAGTCCTGGCGGGCAGCCTTTCCCCTCGCCCCGACCCCAGCGCTCCTCGCGTTCACGCCAGTTACGCTCGCGGGCTTCTTCGCGCCACTCACGTCCGTAGTGTGACTCCCACTGCGGCGGCCCATCACGACGCCATCCTCTCCAGTGCGGAGAGGGCACAGGGTAGTAGCGGACGGGGACTCGTAGAATAGGGGCCGGAACGTACACAGGTTCAACGACCGCCCAGGGACCGTTCCAGGTAGGCCCGACGTACCATCCACCGTTGACAAAGACCCAGTACTGATGGGCGTAGAAGAAGATGTTCGCCGGGGCGCGAGGAGCATAGTAGACAGGAGCTCCTGGGACGATCACGAGTGCCGGTGGACCCGGGAGTTGAATCCCGATCTCCACACCCACCCGCACTTGCGCATGAACGGGTACCGCGACTGCCGCCACGAGCAGTGCGCCGAGCACGAATCGCTTCACGGTCTCCTCCATCCTTCCGGTTACGACGGGTCTTTGTCCAGTGCCTGAGGTCCAAAGGCTTCGTCCCTTATATAGCGCCGCTGCACCCGTATCCAAATCATGGCGCCGCCATGTGCACCGCGTGGCCGCGCTCCGCTCATCTTGGGCTGGCGTGAGCTGGAATGAGCCTGAATGAGCTCCTGATGGGCACAAAGCTAGGACCGGCACGTCGCTTCTTCTGGACTCGCCATTCCTATGTCCTCTCTCCCTCGAGACGGATCCAAACGTCAACCGCACTGTCACCGCCCTTTGAGAGAGGGTGAATTCCCCCTCCCTCCGCTGCGCTCTCAGGAGCTACTTATCGTGGAACGTGGTGTCCTTCAGAGGATCCCAGCCAGGCGTCGAGTTCACCAAAATCACGAACGGCTCGCTCCCCTTCTGCTCGAAGCTGTGAGGGGCCAACTTGGGAATGGAGATCAAATCGCCGGGACCGACCTCTCGCGTCTCGTCACCGAGCTTTGCCATCGCCTTCCCGCGGACCACATAAACCACGTGGTCCTCGAGGTTATGTGAGTGCAGACGGATTTTCTTGACCTGCCCCACCAGAATCCCCACGTTGGCGATCTTGGCTCCAGGTGTGAACTTCACCGGCTTGTCCCCAAGAGGATCACTCGCCAGCACTTTGTCCACGCTGGTTACGGTGATCTTAGGGGCCTCAGCGGTCCCGACCCCGACCAGGCCGGTGACGGCCAGTACGGCCACTGCGAGCATCCATCGCGTCTTCATCGCTCTCCTCCTGTGGCTGTGAATGTGAGAGACCTACTTCTTCCCCCTGATGTGAGCGGTGTAGATGATCCGGTCTCGTTTGCCTTGGCTGGAGTCTAGGCGCGAACGAGGTGTCCGTCAAGAACGCGGGAGAAAAAAACTGGTGGGCAGGGACGGGATTGACCCGCCGGCACCGGGATTTTCAGTTCTCATGCCGCCGGGGGACTATCAAGCACTATATGCTCGAATCGGCAGAAATCCGGGGATTTTCCGAGCTGCCGTGACCACGATTCTGCCCGTTGGTGCCGATTCGCACCAATAGTTCTGACACAGAACTGACACAGCTAAGCCTATTGGATGACCTCATCCGCCCGAATCAGGACGGACTGCGGGATCGTGAGGCCGAGGGCTTTGGCCGTCTTGAGGTTGATGACCAGCTCGAATCTGGTGGGCTGCTCCACGGGGAGATCCGCCGGTTTGGTGCCTCTGAGGATCTTGTCCACATAGACGGCGGCGCGGCGGAACATGTCAGGGGCATTCACCGCATAGGCCATGAGTCCCCCGGCGTCCACAGGCTCCCTCCATGCGAAAATCGCCGGCAACCGGTGCTTGGCCGCGAGATCCACGATGCGTCTGTGCTCGCGATACAACATTGGGCTAGACAAGACGATGAACGCTCCGGCGTGGTCTCTGGTCATTGCGGAGAATGCGCTATCGAGATCGCTCGAACCTCGTACCTCCACGAGTTGAAGCTGCACTCCCAACGCCCGGGCCGCAACCTCGGTCTCCTTCAACATGTCTCTCCTCGTGCGTTCGGCGTATGCACCAGGATGCCAGAGGGCAGCCACACGGGAGACCCTGGGGACGACCTCCTTGAGCAGCTCCAGCTGTTTACCCACTATCTCCGGGCCGACAACAAACGTCTGCCCCGTGATGTTGCCGCCCGGCCGGGCGAGGCTGGCGACAAGCCCTTGCCCAATGGGGTCGATGACATACACCATCACGATGGGGATCGTGCTGGTTGCTTGCTTGGCCGCGCGGGCTCCTGGCGTAGTCACGGTGACCAAGAGGTCAGGCCTGAGACTCACTAGATCGGCCGCGAGCGAGGGGAATCGCTCGACCCGCCCCTCCGCCCACCGGTACTCAATGACGATGTTCTGGCCCTCGACCCAACCCCGTTCGCGCAGCCCTTGCCGGAATGCTTCCAAGTTACGGACGACCTCAGGGGTGGTGGGCGGGGTGCTCCCGAGATAACCTATCCGCCAGACCTTCCCCGCCTGCTGCGCGCCGGCAGCGAGCGGCGCCAGGAGGATGCCGAAGGAGAGGACGAGGGTAACGACCAGTGCGCTATGCCGGTTCATTGGATGACCTCATCCGCCCGGATGAGCACGGACTGCGGGATCGTCAGCCCAAGGGCCTTGGCCGTCTTGAGGTTCACGACCAGCTCGAACTTCATCGCCTGCTCGACCGGAAGGTCGGCGGGCTTGGCGCCTTTGAGTATCCTGTCCACAAAGTAGGCCCCGCGACGATACAGTTCGGCATCGTTCGCCCCGTAGCCGATCAGGCCGCCCGCTTCCGCGAATTCCGGGGCCCCGACCGAGGGAAGTCGCTGCTTTGCCGCAAGGTCCGCAATCTCGTTGGCGTTGGCACGAAAGAGCGTGTCCGTCGAAACTAAGATCGCGTCAACGCGCCCTTTCGCCATCGCTGAAAAGATTCTCCCGAACTCTTTGGGTGCTCGTACCTCAAATGGTTGCAGTTCTAGTTTCAATGACTTGGCTGTAGCGCGCATGGCTGGGAGTATCAGCGCGCTCGTAGCATTGGCCGGATTCAGGAGGTAAGCCACCTGGGTGATGCGCGGGACTGCCTCCTTTAACAGCTCCACCCGTTTCGCAGCAGTTTCCGGGGCAAACGTGGCGGATCCAGTGATGTTCCCGCCCGGCCGGGCGAGACTGCCAATGACGCCCCCGGCAACGGGATCGCCGATGACCGGAACGACAATGGGAATCGTCGTGGTGGCGCGCTTGGCTGCCAACACCGCCTTTGATCCAAAGGCCACGAGCACGTCAACCTTGAGACGAGCAAGCTCCACTGCCAGTTCAGGCAGCCGATCGTAATTTCCCTCGGCCGATCGAAACTCAATGGCAATGTTTTTGCCCTCGACATAGCCGCGGTCACGCAGGCTGGTGCGCAGTGCCTCGACCCGGCCGGCCTGACCGGAAAGAGTCTCGGAAATCAGGAAACCAATCCGAGGGCCCTTCCCCTGCGGCTGCTGAGCGAACGACGCGAGCGGCGCGGCCGGCGGCGCCAGCGGGATGCCAAGGGCGAAGGTGACTACGAGCCCGAGGGTTCTGAGCCTCATAGTGCGTTCTCCGAGGCGCACGAGTCAGGGGGGGCGGCTTGGCTGGAGTCTAGGCGTGGGCGAGATGTCCGTCAAGAACGTGTTTGACGTGCGCCCAAATGAGCTGGAGTGATCCCGAGTTGGGCATCTCGGGGAGACGAGCAAAGGATTTGCGGGGGCGAGACGCGATCTAGCCGGCCTTCTTCATCGGCCGGCCACAACACACCTTCTGGACCGGCGCCGTCTTCCCGCACTTCGCGCACCTGAAGTATGCCACGGGTCAAAGCCTTTCGATGATCGTCGCGATCCCTTGGCCGAAGCCGATGCACATGGTCTGAAGCCCGTAGCGGCCGCCCCTGCGCTCCAGCTCGTGCAGGAGCGTCGTCGTGAGCTTGGCGCCGGTGCACCCCAGAGGGTGGCCGAGCGCGATAGCGCCGCCGTTCACGTTGACCCTGGACATGTCCGGATGCAGCTCCCGCTCCCACGCCAGCACCACCGAGGCGAATGCCTCGTTGATCTCGATGAGGTCCATCTGGTCGAGGGTCATCCCGGCCTTGTGGAGCACCCGCTGGGTCGCGGGAATGGGACCGGTGAGCATGATGGTCGGATCCACCCCCGCCAGCGCCGTGGCCACGACCCGGGCCCGCGGCGTGAGGCCGAGCGTCTTGGCCTTGGCCTCGGACATGAGAAGCAGGGCCGCGGCGCCGTCCGAGATCTGGCTCGAGTTTCCGGCCGTCACCACCCCGTCGGGCTTGAACGGGGGCGCGAGGCTCGCCATTTTCTCCCGGTTCACCGGCACCCGGACGCCTTCGTCGGTGTCGAAGACACCGCCGTCCGGCACGGGCACCGGAACGACCTCGCGCTTGAAGCGACCCTCCGCGATCGCCCGGCCGGCCTTCTCGTGGCTCTGGGCCGAGAACTCGTCCAGCTCCTCGCGCTTGAGCCCCCACTTCTCGGCGATCAATTCGGCGGAGAGCCCCTGCGGGACGATGTGGTAGCGGTCGGAGAGCTGCGGGCTGATGGGCCCCTCGCCCGGCCCCTGCCCATTGGAGCCCATGGGAACCCGGGTCATGTGCTCTACACCGCCCGCGATCACGACCTCGTACTGCCCCGCCATGACCCCCATGGCGGCGAAATTCGCCGCCTGCTGCCCGGAGCCGCACATCCGGTCCAGGGTCACGCCGCACACGTCCAAGGGCAATCCCGCGATCAGGGCGGCGTTCCGCGCGATGTTGAAGCCCTGTTCACCCACCTGGTCCACGCAGCCGACGATCACGTCCTCGACCTCGTTGGGATCCACGTGGACGCGCGCGACGAGCTCCCGGAGCGTGATCGCCAGGAGGTCGTCAGGCCGGACGCCCGAGAGCCTCCCGTTCCGCTTGCCCACCGCCGTCCGCACCGCCCCGACGATCACCGCATTGTGCATGAAGACCTCCGTCTCCCTGAACGCCAATTCATGGTAGCCGCCCCTCCACGCGCTGTCAACGCGAGCGCTTGACCTGATCGGCCAGCTTGCAGAAGGCGCAGAGCGTCCCCGTGGTCACCTGGCCGCAGCGCACGCATTCGTTCAGCTCGACCGGGCTCGCCTGCTCGAAGGCCGCGCGCCCCTTTTCCAAAAAGCCGTAAAGGAAATTGTGCTTCGCGCCGGGGGAGGCGTCCTCCAGGCGGTTCAGGATGTCCTTGTGCAGAAGGGACGTCGCGCCCTTGGCGAACGGGCACTCCTCGACGATGTAATCAATGCCGCGCAGGAACGCGTAGGCGGCGGTCTCCAGTTCGGACAGGCGGTAGAGCGGCTTGACCCGCCTGACCAGCTTCGGGTGTGTGGAGGGGAGCGCGGGGGACTGGCGGGCGAGCGGCTCGGTCTGCCAGTGCAGCACCGAGCCGAAGAGCGTGGCCGCTTCGTCGTCCAGGTTGTGGCCGGTGGCCACGACGGGGAATCCGTGCTCGAGGGCCGCCTTGTTCATCAGGTAGCGCTTGGAGAGCCCGCAAGCCGAGCACGTGGGCCGGCGCGTGGCGGCCCGCACCTCGGGGATCGCGGCGCCGACCTCTTGCTCGACCGACACGATCCGGAGCGGCGCCCCCCGCCCCGCCGCGAACGCCTCGCACTTGGCCCTGGATTCTCGGGAGTAGTCGAAGATCCCGAGATCCAGGTAGAGCCCAGTCGCCGAGTAACCTTCCTCCAGCAGAACGTCCCAGAGGGCGAGCGAATCCTTCCCGCCGGAGACGGCTACCAGTAGCGACTCGTCCCGGGTGAACATCCGGTGGCGACGGACGGCTTCGTTCACTTGCCTCCGGAAGAACTCGAGGAAATCCGGAGCGCAGAACGCGACATTGTGGCGACGCAGCTCCAGGACCGCGGTCCCGCCGCATTTCCGGCACTTCATGCCCCGCCTCCGGAGATCACCGGGCGCAGCTCGATCACATCCTCCTCGCCGACCACAGCGTCGATCGTCAGGAGCTCGCTCCCACGGATGACCAGGACCGTACCGGGCAGGATATCGAGCTCGTTCAGCAGCTCCTTCACCCGCCGGCGGCCGGCGAGCTCCATCTCGCGCTTGGGGTGTCGGAGGATCACCTTCATGTCACGACTTCGGAAATCCGGGAGCGGCCTTCACCGTTCGAAGCTGCTGGAGATGGTCGGCATCGTGGCGAACCTGGAGCATCCACCACTGGGCCAGGTTCAGGTCGCCCAGGGCGAAGTGCTTCCAGGTGAACGGACGCGGATCCACCGTCCCCAGCCGTTCGATGGACTGGCGGCTCCGCTCGCGCGCGGCGTTCATCTCCCCCAGGAGCTGGCCGATCGGATGCCCCTTCTCTGGCCTCACCTGGGGGGGCGCCTCCGTCGGCCCCGGCGTGGCCGGAGGAAGCGGCGGGAGCGCCTGGAGAGCGGACGGATACGGCGCCAGCCGGCCCGCCGCTTCGGCCTCCCTGATGAGTTTGGTCGTCAGCTTGCCCGTGTTGACCTCGGCGAGCGTCAGGTGGTGGAGAATTTCCCCCACCGACCAGTCCCGTTCACTGGGTCGCCAATCCGCCTGCGCTTGCGAGAGCGCCTCGGCCTCCTTCAACACTTCCCGACGGACGGCCTGAAGCTCGGTCCAGAGCGTTTCCAGCGGCGGGGGAAGTGGCATGGCGCGAGCCTCCTTCCTCGGATTATAGCCGCCGGAGGTTCGCGGGGTCTAGTCGCATTGCGCTCGCGCCGAGGGTCAGAGTATAGTGAGAAGCGATGCCTCCAGCACGGGCGCGGGCGACCCTCGCCACCTGCGGCGCCACCCATTTCCTCCACGATGGATTCTCGGACGTCATCTACGTCCTGCTCGCCGTCTGGGCCTCGGAGTTTCGCCTCTCCTTCGCCCAGGTAGGACTCCTCAGAACCGCCTACACCGGCGGCATGGCGAGCTCCCAGATCCCCGCCGGCATACTGGCCGAGCGGTGGGGGGAGCGAGGGCTCCTCGCGGTAGGCACAGCGGTGACGGCGTTGGGCTTTGTGGTCCTCGGGCTCGCGGGTAGCTTCGCGACGCTGCTCCTCATCCTCCTCCTCGCCGGGGCGGGCTCGGGCGTGCAGCACCCGCTCTCCTCCTCGCTCGTGTCCAAGGCCTATGAGACCGGCCCCAGGCGGACGGCCCTCGGGACCTTCAATTTCTCGGGGGACCTGGGCAAGGTCACGGTGCCGGCGCTCGTCGCGCTGGCCACGGCCGCCATCGGCTGGCGGTGGGCCGCGTCCGGGTACGGAGGCCTCGGGCTTGTCGCGGCGCTCGGCATTTTCCTGGCGCTGGGCCGCCTCGGCGCTGGCGCGGCGGCGCCGGAGCAGGTTGGACAATCCGAAAACGCCCGGAGCGGATGGGGGATCCGCGACCGCCGCGGGTTTCAGGCCCTCTCGGCCATCAACGTCGTGGACAACAGCACCCGGACCGCCTTTCTGACGTTTCTCCCGTTCCTGTTGATCGCCAAGGGCTCCTCGGTCAAGGCGATCGGGCTCGCGCTGGCGCTGGTCTTCGCCGGCGGGGCCACGGGGAAGTTCGTGTGCGGGGCGATCGCGGAGCGGGTCGGGGTCATCCGCACGGTCGTGCTGACCGAACTGGTGACGAGCGGCGGGATCCTCCTGCTGCTGGCGCTCCCCCTGGTGCCCTCCCTCGTCCTCCTCCCGATCCTCGGCGTCGGGCTGAACGGCACCTCGTCGGTCCTCTACGGGACCGTCGCCGACCTCGTGGTGCCCGAGCGGCGCTCGCGGGCGTACGGGCTCTTCTACACGCTCGGCGTGGGGGCCGGCTCGGTGGCGCCTTCGATCTACGGCGCGGTGAGCGACGCGGCAGGCGTCTCGGTGGCGCTCGCGCTCATCGGGCTGGTGGTCCTCACGACGATCCCGCTGAGCCAGTTGCTGCGGGTATCCCTCGCCCGCGAGGCGCCCAGCCATCCCGTCTAGGTACGCCCCCGCTGTGACTCCCGCTTGACCCCGCGGTCATCCGCACTGTATCAGGAAGGTATCGAGTCATACCCACGTTGAGAACCCCGTAGCCTTACTTCGGCTGCGACACCGTCCGCAGATACGGCTTGTGCGTCTTGAAGCCCTGGGGATACTTCTTCTTGGCCTCCTCGTCCGAGACCGTGGTGGGAATGATGACGTCCTGGCCCGGCTTCCAGTTCACGGGCGTGGCGACCGTGTGCTTCGCGCTCAGCTGCACCGAATCGAGCAGGCGCAGCACCTCGTCGAAGTTGCGGCCGGTGCTCATCGGATAGACGATCATCGCCTTGACCTTCTTGTCCGGCCCAATGACGAACACCGAGCGGACCGTCGCGTTGTCGGCCGCCGTGCGCTTGCCGCCCATCGCGTTGGGGTGGATCATGTCGTAGAGCTTGGCGACCGTGAGGTCCGCGTCGCCGATCAGCGGGTAGTTGACCCCGTGCCCCTGCGTCTCCTCGATATCCTT
Organism: Candidatus Rokuibacteriota bacterium; assembly: GCA_023248995.1. Classification (GTDB taxonomy): domain Bacteria; phylum Methylomirabilota; class Methylomirabilia; order Rokubacteriales; family CSP1-6; genus JAHFDN01. The sequence goes on along the minus strand of JAHFDN010000003.1, from coordinate 69,453 downwards.
GAGCCATTTCTTGTGATCGCTCACGGGGTCGACGCTGAGACCGATGATCTTGGTGTTGCGCTTGTCGAACTGGGGTTTCAAGCCGGCCATGTAGCCGAGCTCGGTGGTGCAGACGGGCGTGAAGTCCTTCGGATGCGAGAAAAGGATCGCCCATTTGTCCCCGATCCATTCATGGAAGCGGACCTTTCCTTCCGTGGTCTCGGCCGTGAAATCCGGCGCTACGTCACCGATGCGAACTGGCATCTCGTGTCCTCCATCGTGTCGGCGCGGTTGAGGGGGCTGGTCGGACGTCTCGAGGGAAAGGATTATAGCACCTCGCGCGGCGCCCGTTCCACCACGGCGGCAGGACCGCATGGTCCTCACGACGATCCCGCTGAGCCAGTTGCTGCGGGTACCCCTCGCCCGCGAGGCGCCCAGCCACCCCCTCTAGGTACCCCTTGACTCCGCGATCATCCGCGCTGTATCAGGAAGGTGAGGAAGGGACCCCATGGTCGCGTGGTTCGAGGACGAAGACTTCTGGGCCGCGACGTATCCGATCATCTTTCCCGAGGAGCGCTTCGTGGTCGCAGAGGAGCAGGTCGAGAAGATTCTGAAGCTGGTCGGCTTTCGACCGGGAGCCGTCCTGGATCTCGCCTGCGGGCCGGGACGACACGCGGTTGCCCTCGCTAGGCGCGGAATCAAGGTCACGGCCGTCGACCTCACGGAGTTCCTGCTCCGCAAGGCGCGGGAGCGAGCCATGCAGGCCGGCGTGGAGGTCGAGTTCGTTCGGGAGGACATGCGGCGATTTGTGCGGCCCGGAGCCTTCGACTTGGCGCTGAGCATGTTCAGCTCGTTCGGCTACTTCGGCGACAGGCGGGAGGATCTCCTGGTTCTCCAGAATGTCCGGGAGAGCCTCAAGCCCGGCGGTGCGTGCCTGATCGACGTGCCCGGCAAGGAGATGCTGGGCAGGCAGGCGCAGTCGGCGAGGGTCGTCGAGGAGCCGGACGGGGCCCTGTTCGTCGAATGGAGCGAGATCCTCGACGACTGGACACGCGTTCGGACCGAATGGATTTTGATCAAAGGCGGACAGGCGCGCGCCTTCAGATTTCAGCTGACGATCTACTCCGGCCAGGAGCTGAAGGACCTCCTGGTGCAGGCCGAGTTCGCGGAGGTGACATTGTTCGGCGATCTGGACGGTTGCCACTATGGACCGAAGGCCGACCGGCTGATCGCGCTTGGGCGGAAGGCCGCGTGAGCCTGACGGGAGGGTTGGGGACAGCGGTCGCGAGCAGCCGGCTGCCCCCGATAGACAGGAGCAACCCCGGAACTGGGGTCAGCCGACGCGCCACCGGATCGGCCGCAAGCCGCAATCCTTCAAGCGCGTACGCTCCGAGCAGCGGCGGAGTGCCCGGTTCGCCAAAGACGACGAGGGTGAATTCCGTGCGTCCGTCCACCCGGATCCAGGCGCGCCCGATGTCCCGTTCTACCCGGCGGCCATCCGCCAGGACAAATGTATCCCGCGCGTGCGGGACGATCCCCAGGCCGTGAAGGAAGGGCGCCGGAAGGGTCGTGTACGTGGCGCCGGTGTCCACGAGCGCCTCGACAGTCTCGTAGCGCTGGCCAGCCGGATCCCCCACCTCGATGCTCACGCGAAAGGTGCCCATCGACTCGAGCCTACGCAAGCAGCCAAACGGAGTCAACGTGCCCCGACCGATACAGAGCATAGGAAGGATAAAAGGCCCTTTCTCGGTGCGTCCGCTCAGGCCCGCCGGAATGCGTAGATGGGACGAAGCGGTTGGCGTCCCGCTCGACGTGGCGGCATACACTGCCCCACAAGAGCATCCACGCGGTCAACGCCGCAGGAGGAGAGGCCAGCCAGCGCGTAGGAGGCATAAAGACCCTTCTCGGACGCGGCAGGCACGGCCGCGGCCTGCAATCCTGCCGGAAACGAGCCGGAGGGGGTCCATCTGCTCATACCTGATACAGTGCTGCCGGCCATGCCGCCCAGCACGATCGGGTGCCGAATCCGCCACAGGTCACAGACAGGTGTGTGGATCACGGGTAGCCTCCGCGAGGTGTCGCGCCCGGTTCAATTCAACCCCTTTGTCGTGGCGGGCGTCGCAGCCTGGATGGTACCAAGCCTTGCCCGGGGAATTCCATGCCGACCGTTGGCCTCTGCGCCGAACGCCGCGGCTAACCAGCGCGCGTCAGCGCGTCGGGTTGAGCCGCTTGTTGGGCGGCTCTACACATGGGGGAATCCCGGGTTGTGAGCAACCTCCCAGAGAAACCCATCAAGATCTGCAAAGTAGCCACTGTAACCACCCCAGTCGGTAGGCTGTCCCGGCTTCAAAACCTTGGCCCCGTATTCGGCAACACGGGATAGCAGCGCGTCGACTTCGGCTGGAGACCGTACGTTGTGTGCGAGGGAGAACCCGCGAAATCCGGTTCCTTCAGGTGATACGCCAGCATCGGCCGCGAGGTTCTCGCGCGGCCAAAGTGCAAGCCACGTCTTGCCCAGTTCAAAGAACGTGACGGATGGAGGGGTCTTGAGTCTCGGGAGACCGAGACACTCTTCGTAGAATCGCGTAGCTCGTTCGAGATTCGAAACACCGAGCGTGATCAGACTTAGCCGGGGTTCCATCGTTCTCCCTTTATGACGCCTAACGTCTCGCGGTTGAGCTGCGGGGTGCGGCGGCCGCGATCATTAGAGACTCCTTCGCCGAAGCGACGGCCGCGCCCCGTCAGCTCCAAGCGCTAGTTAGACCGCGCCGAATCGGGATGCCGACGCGCGTCGATGCTCCACGGCCCGGGCCCTGCGGCGGACAAGTAGAGCCAGAGAAAGGCGAAGAAGATGGCAAGCTCGCCGTGATTGAGAATTGGCCAGAAGCCCCGGGGCGCGTGGCCCATGAAATACGCGACCGCCATCTCGCCTGAAAGGAGGAAGGCGACGGGGCGCGTGAATAGCCCCACTAGCAGGAACAGACCTCCAACCGCCTCCAGGATGCCGGCAAGGCCAAGCAGAGACGCGATCGGTACGGTGCCACCGTTGGGGAGTATGGCAGCCGGAAAAGCGAACAGCTTGGCTGTCCCGGGTTGCATGAAGAGAAAGGCGGCAATGACGCGCAAGATGCTGAGGAGATAGGGCGCCCAGGAGCGCCAGCGAAAAATAAGACCGGGATTGTTCACGGGCCCTCCGCGAAATTGTTCAGCTGATCGGCGCGGTATAATGCCCGCGCTCAGCGGCCGCGGTCCGAGCAACCCGAGCGCGCGGTCCGTTGGAGCGCGAAGTCCCTTACAGGCTATGCCTGCAGCCTATCTCGTCGAGCTCTCCTGGTCCCACAACAACATTATAAACAATGTCCACCACTTACAGGACCCTGTCAAACCTCTGGTCTCCGCTTCACGCGCTTGTTAGGAAGTGTTCTGCTTGCGGCGCACACGCCACGCCCCGACCAGGATGAGAATGATGCTGGGCCAGAATGTGAGGCCCGCGAGCATTCCGAAGAAAATGGGATTCGGATCTGGGTCGTGGCCGACACCCAGCCTGGCGGCGATCATGATCGCGACCAGTGGCCCGCTGCCGAGTATTAGAGCATAGGAAGGATAAAAGGCCCTTTCCCGGTGCGTCCGCTCAGGCCCGCCGGAATGCGTAGATGGGATGAAGCGGTTGGCGTCCCGCTCGACGTGGCGGCATACACTGCCCCACAAGAGCATCCACGCGGTCAACGCCGCAGGAGGAGAGGCCAGCCAGCGCGTAGGAGGCATAAAGACCCTTCTCGGACGCGGCAGGCACGGCCGCGGCCTGCAATCCTGCCGGAAACGAGCCGGAGGGGGTCCATCTGCTCATACCTGATACAGTGCTGCCGGCCATGCCGCCCAGCACGATCGGGTGCCGAATCCGCCACAGGTCACAGACAGGTGTGTGGATCACGGGTAGCCTCCGCGAGGTGTCGCGCCCGGTTCAATTCAACCCCTTTGTCGTGGCGGGCGTCGCAGCCTGGATGGTACCAAGCCTTGCCCGGGGAATTCCATGCCGACCGTTGGCCTCTGCGCCGAACGCCGCGGCTAACCAGCGCGCGTCAGCGCGTCGGGTTGAGCCGCTTGTTGGGCGGCTCTACACATGGGGGAATCCCGGGTTGTGAGCAACCTCCCAGAGAAACCCATCAAGATCTGCAAAGTAGCCACTGTAACCACCCCAGTCGGTAGGCTGTCCCGGCTTCAAAACCTTGGCCCCGTATTCGGCAACACGGGATAGCAGCGCGTCGACTTCGGCTGGAGACCGTACGTTGTGTGCGAGGGAGAACCCGCGAAATCCGGTTCCTTCAGGTGATACGCCAGCATCGGCCGCGAGGTTCTCGCGCGGCCAAAGTGCAAGCCACGTCTTGCCCAGTTCAAAGAACGTGACGGATGGAGGGGTCTTGAGTCTCGGGAGACCGAGACACTCTTCGTAGAATCGCGTAGCTCGTTCGAGATTCGAAACACCGAGCGTGATCAGACTTAGCCGGGGTTCCATCGTTCTCCCTTTATGACGCCTAACGTCTCGCGGTTGAGCTGCGGGGTGCGGCGGCCGCGATCATTAGAGACTCCTTCGCCGAAGCGACGGCCGCGCCCCGTCAGCTCCAAGCGCTAGTTAGACCGCGCCGAATCGGGATGCCGACGCGCGTCGATGCTCCACGGCCCGGGCCCTGCGGCGGACAAGTAGAGCCAGAGAAAGGCGAAGAAGATGGCAAGCTCGCCGTGATTGAGAATTGGCCAGAAGCCCCGGGGCGCGTGGCCCATGAAATACGCGACCGCCATCTCGCCTGAAAGGAGGAAGGCGACGGGGCGCGTGAATAGCCCCACTAGCAGGAACAGACCTCCAACCGCCTCCAGGATGCCGGCAAGGCCAAGCAGAGACGCGATCGGTACGGTGCCACCGTTGGGGAGTATGGCAGCCGGAAAAGCGAACAGCTTGGCTGTCCCGGGTTGCATGAAGAGAAAGGCGGCAATGACGCGCAAGATGCTGAGGAGATAGGGCGCCCAGGAGCGCCAGCGAAAAATAAGACCGGGATTGTTCACGGGCCCTCCGCGAAATTGTTCAGCTGATCGGCGCGGTATAATGCCCGCGCTCAGCGGCCGCGGTCCGAGCAACCCGAGCGCGCGGTCCGTTGGAGCGCGAAGTCCCTTACAGGCTATGCCTGCAGCCTATCTCGTCGAGCTCTCCTGGTCCCACAACAACATTATAAACAATGTCCACCACTTACAGGACCCTGTCAAACCTCTGGTCTCCGCTTCACGCGCTTGTTAGGAAGTGTTCTGCTTGCGGCGCACACGCCACGCCCCGACCAGGATGAGAATGATGCTGGGCCAGAATGTGAGGCCCGCGAGCATTCCGAAGAAAATGGGATTCGGATCTGGGTCGTGGCCGACACCCAGCCTGGCGGCGATCATGATCGCGACCAGTGGCCCGCTGCCGAGTATTAGAGCATAGGAAGGATAAAAGGCCCTTTCCCGGTGCGTCCGCTCAGGCCCGCCGGAATGCGTAGATGGGATGAAGCGGTTGGCGTCCCGCTCGACGTGGCGGCATACACTGCCCCACAAGAGCATCCACGCGGTCAACGCCCCAGGAGGAGAGGCCAGCCAGCGCGTAGGAGGCATAAAGACCCCTCTCGGACGCGGCAGGCACGGCCGCGGCCTGCGATCCCGCCGGAAACGAGCCGGAGGGGGTCCCCATCTACTCATTCCTGATACAGTGCGGATGACGGTGGAGTCAAGCGCGACGTTGGAAGCGCATCTTGCCGGGGATCAGGACGGGCGGCGGGAACGCAGCCCACACCTTCGGGCGCGGCGCTAGGCGGAGCGGAACTTCTGCCGGCCGATCCTCACCGAGGCGATGGCCGATTCGGAGACCGTGGTCTCCACCATCAGGACCTGCTTGGCGAAGTCAACGGAGCGCACGACGCCCAGACCCAGGGTCTCGCGCTCGGCGTCCTCGAGACCCGCGAGCGCTCCCTGGAAGTCGTCCAGGCAGTAGTTCACCACGGAAGCGTCGTCGAAGCGCTTCTGGGCCTGGCGCAGCTGGGCCTCGCGGAGCGGGTCGGGCGTGACCAGCGTGAGCTCGCCGGCGCGCCGCTCCGCCCAGAGGATCATGTCGTCCGTGATCCCGGAGATCTCGTCAAGCTGGCGCGGCGGCAGAGGCTGTCCCACGTAGAGCGAGGGCTGCACGAGCACGACCCTGGACAGGTCGAGGGGAAGCGTGCGCGCGCCGTGGAAGTAGGCTTCGAGCGTCCGCTCCCGATGCTGCCGGCGCTCCTCCTGGGACCGTTTTCGCCCGGCGGGCCCCGGCGCCAGGCGCAGGATCCGAGGCCGCCGTCCCTGGCCGTAGGGTCGCAGGATGTGCTCGGACTCCCCGTTGCGCTGGAGGCAGAGCAGGAGATCCGGGTCCACCAGGTCGATCTTGTGCTGCTTCAGATTCCGTCCCAGCTCCCCCTGGATGAGCCCGCTGGTGTCCACCAGCACCCGGTCCACGCCGAGGGCCAGAGCCTTCTCCACCATTTTCTTCGTACCGATCACCGTGGGCAGGAGATGGCCCTGCGGCGAGGTCGAGCCGACGAAATACAGGCCCACGACCTCGGCCTCCCCCAGGCGCTCGATCGGCTGGGACACGAGGCCGAGCCCCACCGTGGTCGGGGGCCCGATGTCGGACTGCCCGAGATCGGCGTCCACCACGCCGACCGTGAGCTTGCGCGCGACGAGGCTATTGGCGAGGAACGCCGTGAAGGAGGTCTTGCCGGTGTCCGTCTCGCCGATGATGAGGATGACGCGAGCCAACGCGGCCTGCGTGACGGCCTCACCCCACGAAGGCTCGACGCTCATGTGCCGAGGGAGCGGATGGCCGTGTCCATGCGGGCGAGCCCCTCTTCGATCGTCTCGAGCCCGGTCGCGTACGAGAGCCGCACGTGGGCGTCCGAGCCGAAGTCGAGGCCGGGAACGACCGCGACGCGCGCCGCCTCGAGGATGAAGGCCGTCACGTCCACGGACCCCTCGAGGGCTTTGCCCTCCCACCGTTTGCCGAAGAGGCCGCCGACGTTGGGGAAGGCGTAAAACGCGCCAAGAGGCATCACGCAGCTCACCCCGGGGATCCCGTTCAGCCTCTGGACCATCACCCGACGCCGCACGTCGAACTCTCCGACCATCTTGGCCACCTCATCCTGGGGGCCCGCCAACGCTTCGACCGCCGCCCACTGAGCGATGGAGGAGGGATTGGAGGTGACCTGGCTCTGGACGACGCCCATGGCTTTGATGAGGGCCCGCGGCCCCGCCGCGTAGCCGATCCGCCAGCCGGTCATCGCGTACGCCTTCGAGCAGGTGTTCACGACGACGGTCCGCGCCTTGACCTCCGGCCCGAGCGAGGCGATCGACACGTGCCTCGCCCCGTAGGTCAGGGCTTCGTAGCACTCGTCGGAGATCAGCAGCACGTCCTCCCGCACCGCGAGCTCGGCCACGGCGCGGAGGACGTCCGGCGACAACACCGCTCCCGTCGGATTGTTCGGGCTGTTGATGACGAGCGCCCGGGTCCCCGGCGTCAGCGCGGCGCGGAGCCGGGCGGGATCCACCTGGAACCCTCCGGCCTCCTCGGTGCCGACGGAGACGGGCACTCCCCCGACCAGCTTCACCTGCTCCGGATAGGACACCCAATAGGGCGCCGGGACCAGCACCTCGTCCCCCGGGTTCAGGAGCGCCACCGCCAGGTTGTAGAGCGTGTGTTTGGCTCCGCACGAGACGAGAACCTCGTCGGGGCCGTAATCCAGCCCGTTGTCGCGCTTGAGCTTCTGGCAGACGGCCTCGCGGAGCTCGAGGATGCCGGAGGGGTCCGTGTACTTCGTGCGGCCCATCCGGATAGCGCGGAGCGCCGCTTCCTTGATCCGCTCCGGCGTGTCGAAGTCCGGTTCGCCCGCACTGAAGGAAATGACGTCGATCCCCCGGGCGTGCATGGCTTGGGTCTGGACCTGGATGGCAAGTGTCGGCGACGGAGCGAGCGTCTTGATCCGGTCAGCGAGCATCGGGCGGGCTACGGCCTCGAGAGCTGCTCGGCCAGGCGCTTCTCGACCAACGGAGGAACCAGGCCGGCCACGGAGGCGCCGAAGGTGGCCACCTCCTTGATGAGGCGGGATGAGATGTAGGTGTACTTTTCGTGCGGCATCAGAAAGACGGTTTCGACGCTATCGCGGAGCTTCCGATTCATGAGGGCCATCTGGAACTCGTACTCGAAGTCGGAGACGGCACGGATCCCGCGAACGATCACGTCGGCGCGCTCGCGAGCCACCAGGTCGATCAGGAGCCCGTCGAACGAGGTGATGCGGAGGTTCGGCAAGCCGGCGGTCGCCTCGTCGATCATCTCCAGACGCACGTTCACCGGGAACAGAGGCTGCTTGGTCGGGTTCGCTACCACGGCCACGATCAACTCGTCGAAGATGCGCAGGCTCCGCTGGATCAGATCCACGTGGCCGTTGTGGATGGGGTCGAACATCCCGGGATAGACGGCGCGCTTGCCCACGGTTGCTCCAAAATCTCGCTGATCTTACTCCGCGTGACGAAAGAAAGTCAAGGTCGTTTCCCCGAACCGGCGGCTCTTCCACCGAGCGAGCGAACCGAACCGCTCCGGGAGGGGCTCCTTCGTCAGGTGTTGGGCGACCACGACGCCGTCGCCCTCGAGGAGCGCGCCGTCGGCCAGGCGCTTGAGGGTCTCCGCGACCAGCGCGCTCCCGTAGGGAGGGTCGAGAAAGATCAACCGGAACCGCTCCCCTTCGCGCTTGAGCGCCTCGATGCCCTGCGAGACCTCGCGACGGAGCACACGGCCCCGCTCCCGCGCCCCCAGGCGCGCGAGATTTTCCCTGAGCGAGGCCAGCGCGAGCGGGTCGATCTCCACGAAGAGCGCTTCGCGGGCCCCTCGGGATAGTGCCTCGATCCCGACGCCGCCGCCGCCGGCAAAGAGATCCAGGAAGCGGGCCTCCGCGAGCCAGGGCGAGAGCGTATCCATGAGCGCGGTCCGCACCTGGTCGGCCGTGGGACGGATCGTCCGCCCCGCCGGCGCCGAAAGTTTCTGCCCCTTCCACTCGCCCGCGATGACCCGCACCCTCCTACCTCACACCCGTCTCCCCCGGAGAGGCGGCCACGAGGGCCTCCAGGCCCGTCCGGAAGCGTCGGTGACCGCCGAGGAGCCTCGCGTACGGTCGCTCGCTCCGGGCGCCCTTGGCCCGAAGAATCCGCGCGAGGGCACGACGGTCCGGCGCCGGCCAACGGTCCAGATCCGGAATCAGCGCCGCCACCAGCGACAGGCGCTCGAAGGCTCGCCGCTCGTCGGGCGGCCACGCCCGCCATCGGGGAACCCCCAACGCCCGCGCGACCCGGGCCGTCGCCGCCCGAGTCGCCACGCGACGGTCCCCGTCGAATTCCCGGGCGACGAGGCGCGTCACGAGCAGGGCGACCTGGCTCGCCCGGAGGCGCGCCTCGGGCTTGGCGATCCCGCCGGGAAGGGTCAGGTACATCTCCGCCACGGCCAGCCGCCTGAGGATGCTGAGGGGTGAGCGGTAGGAGGGATCTTGGGCGATCTTGGCGTGCTCCGCTTCCGACGCGGAGAGCACCGCGGGGTCCCGCGGGCGAAAGCCGAGCCGATGGTAGAAATAGAACGCCCCGGATCGGAGGGCTTCGGGGTTGTCGTGGCCGAGCTGGTAGCGATCCACGACCACGGTGCGCATGCCCAGGACCTGCCGGTACGCGCGCAGAATCTGGCTGAAGATGAATGCCGACTCGCCCTGGCGGAACGACTCGAAGACATTCAGCCCGATTTCGAGCGTCCCGAACAGTTCCCAGCCCCCGCCGTAGCTGACGGGGACTCCATTTTTCAGGACGTAGAACGCGTAATACCCCTCGAGGGGGAGTCGGAATTGGGGCAGGACGCCGATGAGCGCGATCCGAAGGCCGCGACCCGGGTCCGCGACGAGGACGTCGTCCGGATTGGCATGGGAGAAAGCGTGGAGCTCGCGGAGGCGGGTTGCCATGGCGACGCGGGCCGACTCGATCACCGACTCGGCCAGCGGGCGCGGGGCCGGCCGGATGGACCCGAGCGGTCGCGCCACTTCAGCGACGAAGGAAAAGCCCACCCGCTTGAGCCCATCCGCGTGGAAGAAGGGGGGCGACGAGGGGAGCTTGGCCAGCGTCCGCGACGCCGCCGGGCCGACGAGCCGCCACCGGATGGACAACTCCAGGCTTTCGAACAACCACTCGCGCGTCTCCTCGGGCAGCCCACTCCGCTCGAGGAGTTCCATCAACAGCCGGAGGTCGGTGAGCCGCCGCCCCCCTTTGGCGGCGCGGAGCCAGCGACGCCACCCCGGCCCGCCCTCGCTGAGAGCATCCTCCTCGGCCTGGGCGATGAGGAGCGGGAGCGCGTCATCCAGGCGCTCGGCGCCGCGCGATTTTTTCCAGTCGATCTCCACGTCTCGCGGAAACCGCGCGGCGAGCCAGCGCGTCATCGCGAGCCCGAAGGGGTAGTCCAGCGTCGTTGCCGCGACACCCGAGTCGTGGAGGCGTGCCCGCGCGCTCGGCCGGAGCCGCGTGATGCGCGCCGGGAAGGTCCCGAGCGCCTGCTCCGCGTGGGCCAGCACCGCTCCGTCGTCGGGATATGCCTGGAGGAAGCAGAGGGCTTCGTGTAAGCGGAGAAGGGCCGCCGGCGCCTGGATCCGGCTCTCTGCCAGCTGCACCAGAAGCCCGAGCTTCGCGTGGCGATCCTCGCCCGAGAACCTGGGGGCGACAGCGGCCAGGGCCGCGACGAGGGCGCCGGACCGGTTCATCCGACCGACGCCAGCTCGAGCTTGCCCCGCCAGCGAGCGAGCAAGGCCGCCCGGAGGCCGCGGTGTTCGGGAAGCGCGAGGTCGGGGTCCGCCGCGACCAGGTCGAAGGCCTCCTGGCGGGCCTCCTCGAGGGCCCGACCGTCGCGCAGGAGGTCAGCCACCCGGAACTGGGGGAGACCCGACTGGCGCGTCCCGAAAAAGTCTCCGGGACCTCGGAGCTCCAGGTCCACCTCCGCGATCCTGAACCCGTCCTGTGTGTGGGTCATCGCGTCGATCCGGCGCCGGGCCTCGGCGGACGACGTCCCGGACCGGAGCAGGATGCAGTAGGACTTCCAGGGACCGCGCCCCACTCGGCCGCGCAGCTGGTGAAGCTGGGAGAGGCCGAAGCGCTCGGCGTGCTCCACGAGCATGACGGACGCGTTCGCCACGTCAATCCCGACCTCGATCACGGTGGTGGAGACGAGGACGTGGATCTCGCCTGCCTTGAAGGCTTCCATCACCGCTTCTTTTCCGCCGAGCGGCATCCTGCCGTGGAGCAATCCCACCCGGAGGTCGGCGAAGACCTCCCGCTGGAGCCGCTCCGCCATTTCGGTGGCGGCCTTGAGGTCCGTGGCTTCGGACTCTTCCACCAGGGGGCAAACCACGTACGCCTGGCGGCCTTCCGCGATCTGCCGGCGGAGGAACGCATAGATCTGGGCGCGCTTGGCCTCGGTCCGCGCGGCGGTGACAATCGGCTGGCGGCCCGGAGGCAGTTCGTCTATCACCGACACGTCGAGGTCCCCGTAGAGGGTGAGCGCGAGCGTGCGCGGGATGGGCGTGGCCGTCATCACCAGGACGTGGGGATTGTCCCCCTTGCGCCTGAGCACCGCCCGCTGGACGACGCCGAAACGGTGCTGCTCGTCCACCACGGCGAGACCGAGCCGCCGGAACTCGACGCCCTCCTGGACCAGCGCGTGGGTCCCCACGAGGCAGGAGATCGCGCCGGAGGCCACGCCGGCGAGCCGCGCATCCCGCTCCCGCCCCTTGATGGCAGAGGTGAGGAGCGCGACGGGGACCCCCAGCGGCGGAAGCCACTGCTCCAGGGTCATCAGGTGCTGCTCGGCCAGGATCTCGGTAGGCGCCATCAGCGCGGCCTGATAGCCGGCGTCGACCGCCGTCAGGATCGCCATGGCCGCGACGATGGTCTTCCCCGAGCCCACGTCGCCCTGAAGCAGCCGGTTCATCGCGTAGGGGCCGGCCAGGTCCCGACGGATCTCCTCCCAGACCCGCTCCTGGGCGTCGGTGAGCGCGAACGGCAGCGACCGGCGGAGTCGCCCCACCAGTACACCGGCCGGGTCCAGGCTGAGCCCGCGCGCGCGCCCCTCCCGCTGCCGGCGGATGGCGAGACCCAGCTGGAGGAGCAGGAAATCGTCGAAGACCAGCCGGCGGCGCGCGGCGCTCAGCTCTGCCTCGCTCCCGGGGAAGTGGATCGCCCTGACGGCGACCGGAAGCGAGATGAGCGCGCGGCGCCGCCTGACCGCGTCGGGCAGGATCTCCGGCACCCCCGCCGCGTGCTCCTCCACGAGGCGCCAGATGAGACGCCGGAGCGGGCGCTGAGTGAGGCCCTCGGTCAGCCCGTAAATGGGCACGAGGCGGCCGGTGTGGAGGGCCTCGTCCTCCCCCTCCTCGACGATCTCGAAGTCCGGGTGTTGCATCTGGAGCGGCCCGTTCCGGAAGCGCGCGACCCGCCCGTGGAGGACGAGGGTCTGCCCCCGCTTGAGCACCTTCTCGAGGTAGGGCTGGTTGAACCACACTGCGGTGAGATATCCTGTGCCGTCCCGGAGCGTGACGGCGAAGGGCGCGCGCGGGTTGCCCCGCGGGGGCGGGCTGATCCCGACGATGGTCCCCGAGCAGGATTGGGCTTTCCCCTCCCCGAGGGCGCCGAACGGGGTGAGGCGGCTTCGGTCTTCGTGCCGGCTCGGGACGAAGAAGAGGCCATCTTCGATCGTCTCGAGGCCCAGCCGCGAGAGGAGCTTGGCCCGCTGGGGCCCCACCCCCTTCAGGTACTGGAGGGGACTCTGGAGGCCCCGGGCCGACTCGCGCGACGCGGGACGGGAGGTCGCCAATCAGTTGCCTCACTCATCGGTGTATGCTATACAAGGTCCTTGGCTCGGGCAACCTCCCGTCACCTCAGAAGGAGCCACGATGGCACAACGCTGTGATGTCTGCGGCAAAGGTCCGGCTTTCGGTAACCGGATCAGCCACGCGCACAACGTGAGCAGGCGGCGCTGGCTGCCGAACCTGACATCCACGCGGACCATCGTGGGGGGAACGCCCAAGCGGATCCGCGTCTGCACCCGCTGCCTGAAGGCAGGCAAGGTGACCAGGGTCGTATAAAAACCCCTCATCCCAAACCCTCTCCCCTGAGGGGAGAGGGCCCGGGTGAGGGGATGAGTGCCGGTGGGAGGCCGCCCCCCCCACCGAGTCGTACTGCCGAACCTACTTCTTTTTCTTGGTCGCCTTCTTTTTTGCCATTCAGTTGTCACCTCCTTTCCGGTACTCGACGTTCGGGTACCCATCGGGCACTAGCGCTTCTTGCCCTTTTTCTTGGCCTTCTTCTTCGCCATCGTTCGGTTTCACCCCCTCTCCGGTTTAGTACCCCATGGCTTCCCGCCGGAGGTACTCTGCCTGCTCTCGCCCCCGCCGCTCGTAGCGGTAGAGATCCGCGTAGAGCTGCGGAAGACACGCCACCGATAGCCCGCTCTTTTCCAGTCGGCCGTAGAAGACCCCGGAGTCGTACGGCGTCAGGAGATGCACATTGCCCTCCCCCTCGCCTGGCCTGAGCCCCAGCGCACGGGCCAAGGGGTCCGGGGCGCCCTCCAGATAGCAGTGGATGATCGGAAAGCGGATGTTGGGTGCCACCAGCGCGGCGCCGGCGTGTAGCGTGAAGGCGTAGCGACGCCCTTCGGCCAGGGCGAGGCGGACGATCTCTGCCATCAGCCGTCGCGTGATGCGCTCAGGCGAGAAGTACGTTGCCACAACGTTCTCGCGGTAGGAGTAGGCCTCGCACCACGCGTCGAGCAGGTCGGCGGGCTTGGCGAGATAGATTCGCTGGCGTTCTTCCCGGACGGCCCACGCGAGCTCTTCGAGGCGCTTGACCACGTTGTGCGCGTGCCCCAGGCTCACGTCCGCCGCCTTGGCCAGCTCCTCGAGCCGCCAGCCGTGCTCGGCGTTTGCCAGCAGAACCCGTACGACGCGCGTGGCCCGGGGCGCGAAGAGGGACTTGAGCGGCCGGGTCGAGGGCCGGGTGTTGGGCTTGCCTTCTTTTTCGATGAGGACGTTCTCGAAGGCGAGGTAGCAGTTGCCGGAAAGATCCACATAGCCGAAGTTGTTCCGGCGGAGCAGCGAGGCCGACTGGGGGCCGATGTACTCCGCCAGAGCCACCGGGTACGCGGCCGGCAGGTCGCGACGGATGTCGCTGAGCCGGGTCACGGCCTCGCGAATCTGTCTGGGCTGCCCGAGGCCAGCGACCTCGAGGGCCAGGAGATGTTCCTGGCTCCCCATCTGGAATTTCACGAGCAGATCCGCCCGCTGATCGCCCACCTTGCTGTCGCGGATCTCCTCCCAGACCTTCACTTTTGGAAAGAGCTCGCGAAGCTGCTGGACGCCCGACTTCCTAATCTCATCGGTCTTTCGCATCGTTTCACTTGTTCTTCGAGTTTCAGCATCTGCTGAAAACGTAGAGGAAGTTGAAAGCCTTGTCAAGGAAAAACTTAGGGAGACCGAGACGAGAAGGCGGGTGATTTACTCTTCTTCCGGGCGCTCCAATGCGTCCATGGCCTCGTCATCCAGGCCGAAGTAGTGGCCGACCTCGTGGATGACCACGTCGCGGATCAGCTCGGTCATCTCCGCTTCGTCGGCCGAGTCCTCCTCGATGGGCCCCTGGTAAATGGTGATGGTATCGGGAAGGACGTTGCCGTAGGACGAGTCGCGGCGCGTGAGATCAACGCCCCGATAGAGGCCGTAGAGGGTGTCGGGCGGCTCGATCCCCATATCCATCAGGGTCGCGGGATCGGCCCAGTCTTCCACGACCACGGCGATGTTCTTCATCTTGGCCCTGAAGCGCCGGGGGAGGGTCTTGAGGGCCCGGGCCACCAGCGCCTCGAACTCCTCTCGGGTCACCGGAGGCCCTTACAAACCGCGGACGCGTTCGACCTTGATGACGTCCTTGACCTGGCCGATGGCTTCCATGATCTGCTGCAGTTGATGGACGTCGGCGACTTCCACGACGAAGTGGTTGAGCCCCTTGCGGTCCTCGGTGACGGTGATCTCGGCCTTGGTGATGTTCCCGTGCCGCCCGGAGATGGCCGCCGAGATCTCGGCGAGGAGCCCCGGGCGATCGCGCCCGATATAGACGGCGATCTTCACCGGGCGGGTCGCCGGCTCGGCCACGTCCCACTCCACGCCGACGACTCGCTCCCTGTCCAGGAGCCCGTGGGCCACGGTGTGGCAGTCTCGCGTATGGACGGTCAGGCCACGCCCGCGCGTGATAAAGCCCACGATGGCATCGCCGTGCACCGGGGTGCAGCACTTGGCGAAGCGCACCAGGAGGTCCTCCACCCCGCGGATCTTGACCCCCCCCTCGCTTCTGGCCGGCCGGGCCGCCTTCTGCGCCTTGGCCTCCTGGCTCCGCTCCTCGTCGGCGACGACCGAAGGAACGAGTTTCCCGAGCACCTGGTGGACCCCCGTCTTCCCATAGCCGATGGAGGCCAGGAGGTCGTCGACCGAGGGAAAGCCGAGGTCGGCGAGAACTTTCTTCGCCTCCTCCGAGGCCAGGAGGTTGGCCGCGGAGAGCCGGTGCTTCCGCGCCTCCCGGTCGAAGATCTCGCGCCCGAGGCTCAGCGAGCGCGCGCGCTCCTCGATCTTGAGCCATTGGTTGATCTTGGACCGAGCCCGCGAGGATTGGACGACCTTGAGCCAGTCTCGGCTCGGATGCTGGGTTGGCGAGGTGACGATCTCGACGATGTCTCCCTGCCGTAGCGTGTAACGCAGGGGGACCAACTTGCCGTTCACCTTCGCGCCGGCACAGCGGTGCCCCACCTCGGTATGGACCGCGTAGGCGAAGTCGATGGGCGTGGAGCCCTCGGGGAGCGCCTTGACATCGCCCTTGGGCGTGAAGACGTAGACCTCGTCGGGGAAGAGGTCCACCCGCACGGTCTCCATGAACTCGCGCGGGTCCTTCATCTCCTGTTGCCACTCCATGAGCTGGCGCAACCAGACGAGGGACTGGTCGAACTTGTCCTGGTCGTGCTTCTTCTCCTTGTAGCGCCAGTGAGCGGCGATCCCTTCCTCGGCGACCCGGTGCATGTCCGCGGTGCGGATCTGGATCTCCACCGGGTCCCCCTTGGGCCCGATGACCGTCGTGTGGAGCGACTGGTACATGTTCACCTTGGGCATCGCGATAAAATCCTTGAACCGCCCCGGCACCGGCTTCCACAAGGAGTGGATGACGCCCAAGGCACCATAACAATCACGTACCGAGTCCGTAATCACTCGAACAGCCGTCAGATCATAGATTTCGTCGAACTCCCGACCTTGATCATGCATCTTCTTGAAGATGGAGTAGAAGTGCTTCGGCCGCCCCCTGATCTGGGCCTGGATGCCCACCTCTCCGAGCTTCTTCTCCACGATGGCGATGACCTGGTTGATCTCCGCCTCCCGCTCCAGTCGCCGCTTGGCGACCCGTCGCTGGAGGTCGGCGTACTCCTCCTGGTGGAGGCAGCGGAAAGCCAGGTCCTCCAGTTCGGCCTTGACCTTCGCCATGCCGAGCCGGTGGGCCAGCGGGGCGTAGATGTCCAGGGTTTCCTGGGCGACCTTCCGCCCCCTGTCGGGGGCCAGGTAATCAAGGGTGCGCATGTTGTGCAGCCGATCGGCGAGTTTGATCATCAGCACCCGGATGTCCCGGGCCATGGCCACGAGCATCTTGCGGAAGTTCTCCGCCTGGCGTTCCTCCCGGGAGGAGAAGGCCAGCTTGCCGATCTTGGTGACGCCGTCCACGAGGTCGGCGATCTCGGCACCGAACTCGCGCGTCAGGTCATCCTTGGTCGCCCGGGTGTCCTCGAGGACGTCGTGGAGCAGGCCGGCCGTGACGGTAGTCACGTCCACCTTGAAGTTGACGAGGAGGCCGGCGACTTCGAGGGGGTGGGAGAGGTAGGGCTCCCCGGAAGCCCGCTGCTGCCCTTGGTGGGAGATTTCAGAGAAGCGGTAAGCGCGCTTGACCAGGTCCAGGTCGGCCCCGGGCTGGTATTTCGGAATCTCCTCGATGAGTGTGTCGAGCTGAGTCACGCTCTCTCCACCTCGCTGCCTTGTAACTCATCATTTTCTCACGCCGATCAGGCTTTTGCTACGGCTTTTTTGGTCCGCTGGGCCCGCGCTTCGACCCAGCCGTTCCAGTCCACGAGGATCGCGCCCGCCACGTAGATGGTCGAGAAGGTCCCGGTGATCACCCCGATGGTGAGGACGAAGGCGAAATCCTCCAGGACCTTGCCGCCGAAGAAGAGGAGGACGACCGTGGACAGGAAGGTGGTCAATGAGGTCAGGACGGTCCGCGACAGTGTCTGGTTGATGGCCCTGTTGATCAGCTCGGCGAACGAGCTCCCCTTGCGCATCCCCTTGCCCCGGTTCTCGCGGATCCGGTCGAAGGCCACGATGGTGTCGTTGACCGAGTACCCGATGATCGTGAGGAAGGCGGCCAGGACCGGCAACGAGATCTCCTTGTCGGTGAGAGACATCGCGCTGAAGGTGACCAGCACGTCGTGAAACGTGGCCACGATGGCAGCCACCCCGCCCCGGAAGTCGAATCGGACGGCGATGTAAATCAGGATCCCCGCGGCGCTCCACAGGACCGCATAGAGCGCCTGGAGCTGAAGGTCGCGCCCCACCTGCGGGCCCACGAACTCGACCCGCCGCACCTCGGCCTTGCCCAACCCGGGTACCGCGGCCAGGGCCTCCTGGACGCGCCGCGTGACCTCTTCCGACGGGAGATCCACGAGCGGCAGCCGGAGGATGAATTCTCTGGGATCGCCGAATTCCTGGATCACGCTCTCGCCGAGCTTGATGCGGCCGAGCGCGTTCCGGATGACGTCCACGTGGACTGCGTTCTCGAAGCGGACCTGGATGAGGGTCCCTCCGGAAAAGTCGATCCCGTACCGGAGCCCGCCTTTGACCCCGATCGAGATGAACCCGATGGTGATGAAGGTCGCCGACAGCAGGTACGCCCAGCGCCGCTTGCCGATGAAGTTGTAGTTGGTGTCCTTGAATATCTGAACCATGGCTCTATGCTCGGAGGGGGGCCACCCAGGCCCCCCCACGCCTGCGGCGTGGATGCCCGGGTCCCCGCCCCTTCCGATTCCTCCCCCCGAGGGTTGCGCGGGCAAAGCCCGCGCCGGAACCCGCGACGGGCCTTTGCAGTCCTTCTCGGGCCATGTCGAGAACCGAGCAGCCCAAGGCCCGAGGGAGGAGCCGACCGGAGCGTAGCGACCACGCCGGCCTTCGGCCGGACGCGGTGCCCGTAGAGGAACGGATCGGCAACGACCGAGAACGCCGGGATGCGACGGTTATCGGCATGGCACTAGATGGAGAGCGACTGCACCCGGCGGGGGCCCATGTAGAGCACATCGAAGATCAGCCGCGTGAAGAACACCGCCGTGAAGAGGCTCGCCAGGATCCCGATGGCGAGCGAGACCGCGAAGCCCCGCACCGGCCCGGTGCCGAACTGGTACAGGATCGCAGACGAGACGAGGACGGTGACGTGCGTGTCGATGACGGTCCGGAAGGCCCGGGCGAAGCCCGCGTCGATGGCGGCGCGGATCGTCTTGCCGGTCCGGAGCTCCTCGCGGATCCGCTCGAAGATCAGGATGTTCGTGTCCACCGCGACGCCGATGGTCAGCGCGATCCCCGCGATGCCGGGAAGCGTCAGGGTCGCGTGGAAGCCCGCCAGCGCCGCCAGGAGGATCAGGAGGTTCAGCACCAGGGCGACGTCGGCGATCAGACCGGAGAGGCGATAGTAGACGAGCATGAACAGAAAGACCGCCAGCGCCGAGGCGACGATCGCGCCCAGGCCCTGGCGGATCGAGTCGGCGCCGAGGGACGGCCCCACCGTCCGCTCCTCCAGGATCCGTACCGGCGCCGGCAGCGCTCCCGCCCGGAGGACGATGGCCAGATCGGTCGCTTCCTCCGGAGTGAACCCGCCGGTGATCTGCGCCTGCCCCGACGGAATCCGTTCCCGGATCACCGGGGCCGAGTACACGTTTCCGTCGAGGATGATCGCCAGGCGCTTTCCGACGTTGTGCTCGGTGAACTCGGCGAAGACCCTGCTTCCCGCGTCGGTGAATGTCACCGACACGTAGGGCTCGCTGGTGGACTGGTCGATGGACACCTTCGCCGTGGCCAGATCAGCCCCCGTGAGGAGCGTGCGCTTTTTGACCACGTAGGCCAGCCGCCGCTCCTGGCGAGTTTGCTTGTCCACGATCCGCTGCCACAGAAGCTCGTCGCCGGCCGGAGGCCCTTCGCGCACGGCCTTGTCCAGCTCGGCCTGGTCGTCGAGCATCTTGAACTCCAAGAGCGCGGTCTTCCCGATCAACCCCTTGGCCCGCTCGGGATCCTGGATCCCGGGGAGCTGGACGAGGATGCGGTTCTCCCCCTGCTGCTGGATCGTCGGCTCGGCCACCCCGAACTGGTCCACCCGGTTCCGGATGGTCTCGAGCCCCTGGCGGATCGCCAGGTCCCTGAGCGTGACCGCCTCCCGCGCCTTCAGCGCGAGCACGATCCGCCCTGCGGCCTGGTCCGAGCCCTTCTGCTCGTACCCTTGGGACTCGTTGAGCACGGTCAGCGCGTCGGTCCACATCTGGGATGACGCTAGCTGGATGACGATCCCCGTCGCGCCCTGGCGAGCGGCCTCTTTGATCCCGATGCCCTTCTTCTCCAGCGCCGCCTTCATGTCCGCGGCGTTGCGCTCCACCTGATTCTCCAGGGCCTTGTCCACGTCCACGCCCAGCACGAGGTGGATGCCACCCTGGAGATCGAGCCCGAGGTTCAGCGTCGGCGGCAGGAGTCCTCCCTGCCGGGCCGGACCGTGCGCCGGCCCGTAGACGCGCTCCCGGATTCCCGGCGGGGGGTAGAGATAGATCAACGACCCGGCGATCACCGCCAGGACGATCCCGATCCTGAGCCCGAGGCGCTTCGGCATCCGGCCCCTAGGTCCCTTCCTTTTCGCCCTGGGCCGACACGATGCGCCCGACGGCCTGGCGGTCAAACTCGAGCTTCACCTGGTCGGCCACCTTCAGGACGAGCGTCTCCTCGTTCAGCCCCACGACAGTGCCGTGGAGCCCACTGCTCGTCACGACCCGGTCGCCCCGCTTGAGGGCGCCCAGCATCGCGGTGCGGTCCTTGCGTTGCTTCTGCTGGGGATGGATCAGCAGGAAGTAGAAGATCGCGAAGATGCCGGCGAAGAAGAGGATCTGGATGTACATCGAGTTCGGCCCCGCGCCGCCGGGCGGCTGCACTGCGGCGTAGGCGCGGTCGACGGCATAGGCGATGTCCATGTCAGGCCTCCGTGTCCCCCGGGTGGCTGGGCGAACCGTCATCGGATGATACCGCATACCGTCCCAAAAACCGAGCGCCGAATGCGGAAAACGCCCGCGCGGCGACCGCCGCGCGCATGTCCATCACGAGGCGCAGGTAGAAGTGGAGGTTGTGCAGGCTCAGCAGGCGGTAGGCCAGAAGTTCCCGCGCGACGAAGAGATGGCGGAGGTACGCGCGGGAAAAGTTCCGGCACGTGTAACAGGAGCAGCCCGACTCCGGGGGGCGGGCATCGGCCGCATAGCGGGATTGCTTGATCGTCAGGACCCCGTCGGCGGTGAACAGCTGGCCGTTTCGCGCGTTGCGGGTTGGCAGCACACAATCGAACAGGTCCACCCCCCGCGCCACGGCTTCGACGAGATCCCTCGGCGTCCCGACGCCCATGAGGTAGCGCGGCTGGTCCTCGGGCAGAAGCGCCCCCGTGAACGCCAGGAGGTCGAGCATGAGCGGCTTCGGCTCCCCCACCGCGAGCCCGCCGATCGCGTACCCGTCAAACTCGAGCGCGCACGTCTCCTCCACGGCCCGGCGGCGGATGTCCTCGTAGCCGCCGCCCTGGACGATACCGAACATGGCCTGGCGCCCGGCGGCCCCGGCATGGGCCGCCTTCGCTCGCGCCGCCCAGCGAAGCGTGCGGGCCAGCGACGCCTCGGTCTCGGCGCGCGGGGAGGGATGGGCCAGGCATTCGTCGAGCGGGTGGATGATGTCGGCCCCCAGAGCCTCTTGAATCTCCACCGACAGCTCGGGCGTGAGGAGGTGCTCCGCCCCGTCGAGGTGGGACCTGAACTTGACGCCTTCCTCGGACACCTTGCTAAGGGCAGCCAGGCTGTACACCTGAAAGCCCCCGGAATCGGTCAGGAGCGGGCCGTCCCAGGCCATGAAGCGATGGAGTCCCCCCAGTCCGGCAATGAGCCGGTGCCCCGGGCGGAGGAAGAGATGGTAGGTGTTGGCCAGAAGGATCTGCGCCCCCGCCTGGCGGAGGTCTTCGGGCGTGAGGCTCTTGACCGTTCCCTGGGTCCCCACCGGCATGAACGCCGGGGTCTCCACCGCGCCGTGGGCGGTCACGAGGCGCCCGACCCGGGCCGCCCCGTCCGTCCCGAGGATCTCGAAGCGCATGGACTAGGAGATGAGCATCGCGTCACCGTACGAGTAGAAGCGGTAGCCCGTCTCGACGGCGTGGCGGTAAGCGCCCAGCGCGAGCTCCCGGCCGGCGAACGCGCACGCGAGCAAGAGCAGCGACGACCTCGGCAGGTGGAAGTTGGTCAGGAGCGCGTCCATGACCTTGAAGCGATACCCGGGATAGATGAAGAGATCCGTGGACCCCGAGGCCGGCCGGACTCTCCCCCCGTGATCCGACGCCGACTCGAGCGCGCGACACGTGGTCGTCCCGACGGCGACGACACGCCGCCCCTCGGCCTTGGCCCGATTGATCGCGTCGGACGTCTCGGCGGAGACCGTGACCTCCTCCGCCTCCATGCGATGGGCCTCGACGCTGGCCGCACGAATCGGACGAAACGTCCCTGGCCCGACGTGGAGCGTGAGGGCCCGGATCTCCACTCCCCCCGCCTCGAGGCGCTCCAGGAGTCCCGGGGTGAAGTGAAGCCCGGCCGTGGGGGCGGCGACCGACCCCTCGTGAGTCGCGTACACCGTTTGATAGCGCTCCCAGTCCTCCTGGCCGGGTTTTTGGTGCCGGCGGATGTAGGGCGGGAGCGGCGGCATCCCGTGGCGCTCGAGGATCTCCCGGACGGGTCCTCCGTCCTCGATCTCCACGATCCCCCGCCCCCCCTCTGTGACGGCCACCACGCGCACCCTCGCCTGGCCGTCCCCGAAGACAATGACGGCCCCGGGGCGACAGCGCTTTCCCGGCTTGGCCAGCGCTTCCCAGCGCCCAGGCCCAGCGGCTCTGACGAACAGGAGCTCCACGGGCGCCCCCCCTGGGTCGACTCGCCCAAGGAGCCGAGCCGGGATGACCCGTGAGTCGTTGACGACGAGCAGGTCTCCCGGTCGAAGAAGGGCAGGCAGATCGCCGAAGACGTGGTCCGCCCGGCGCATCGTCGCGCGGTCACACACCAGAAGGCGCGAGGCGTCCCGCTGCTCGGCAGGGTACTGGGCGATCCGCTCGGGGGGCAACCGATACTGAAATAGGCTCAGATCCATGACCCATGAAGTCTAAGCCGCCCGCCCGGGGTTTTCAAAGCCCCGCCGGGCACAGCAGGAGAGCGAGGGGCGTGCTACTGCGTCGTGGTTGCCGCGGCCAGCTTGGCTCGGATCTTCTCCGCCCGAGCCTCGAGCTTCACGGCCTCGGACTTCCGGTGAGTCTTCCTGAGGAGCGCAGCGTAGTTTTCCAGGCTCACGGCCACGTTCGGATGCTCCGGCCCCAGGGCCTTTTCCCGGATGAAGTAGGCGCGCCGGTAGAGGGACTCGGCCTTGGCGGTCTTGCCCTGGTTGTGGTAGAGCACCGCCAGGTTATTGAGGGTCGTTGCCACGTCCGGGTGCTCGGCCCCGAGCGCCTTTTCACGGATCGCCAGGGCCCGTTGGAACAGCGGCTCGGCCGCCGCGGTCTTGTCCCGTGCGACGTAGAGGAGGGCCAGGTTGTTGAGGTCCGTCGCAACCGTCGGATGCTCAGCCCCCAGCGCCTTTTCGTCAATCGCGAGAGCCCGCTTGTAGAAGGGCTCGGCCTGGTCGTTCCTGCCCTGGATCGCGTAGAGCAGCCCCAGGTTGTTGAGGCTCGTGGCGATGTGCGGATGCTCAGGGTCGAGAACTTTTTCCCGGATCGCGAGCGCCCGCCGGTAGAGCGCCTCGGCTTCGACGTTCCGGCTCCGGGTGGCGTAGAGGACCCCCAGGTTGTTGAGACTCGTGGCGGTGTCGGGATGCTCCGACCCCAGGGCCTTCTCGCGGATCGCCAGCGCCTGCCGGTAGAGCGCCTCGGCTCGCGCATACTGGCCCTGCGCCAAATGGATCCCCGCCAGGTTGTTCAGGCTCGTGGCGACGTCCGGGTGCTCCGGCCCCAACGCCTTTTCCGCGATCGCCAGGGCCCGCTGGGCGAGCCCTTCGGCGTCTCCGGTCTGCCCACGGGCCCGGTAGAGCTCGACCAGGCCGTTCAGGCTCTGGGCCACGTCTGGATGCTCAGGGCCCAGGACTTTCTCACGGATCGCCAGGGCCCGCCGGGCGAGCGGCTCTGCCGCGGCGTACCGGCCCCGGGCGGCGTGGAGGGACGCCAGGTTGTGGAGGCTCTGGGCCACCTCCGCATGCTCGGGGCCCAGGACTTTCTCGCGGATCGCCAGGGCCCGCTCGGACAGCGGTTCCGCCTGAGCGTATCGGCCCTGGGCCGCGTAGAGGGAGGCCAGGTTGTTGAGGCTCGCGGCCAGGCGAGGATCTTCAGCGCCGAAGCTCTCCGCCTCTTTGACGGCGGCCGAGAATTTTTCCTCGGCCTCGGCGTACCGGCCCTCCTGGTAAGCGCCCACCCCGGCGGTCATGCCGAGCCGCCAGGCGTCGTCTTCCGCGTAGAGGGCGCCGGGTCCAAGGGCAAAAGCCGCGAGCCCGGCCAGAAGCCACCGTGTCAGGTTCTTCATCGTCTTCATAGTCATCCCTCCGGGGAGCCAGCAGGAGCAACCTTTCTGCCAGACGCGGGTCGAGCCCGAACCCGTTGAAACATTGGAAGAGTTCCCGCTGGCCGGTCGAGGCCACGGCGGAGGCATTGTCAGCCCAGCCAACACCGTTCCCGGGACATCGTCAGCAGGAAAACAGTGAGCGGGAAGACGAAGGAACCCACCCAGGAGATCATCTGAGCGTCGCGAGGGCGCTGCCGGGATAGTAATACTCGAGAATTTCCGCGACCGAGTAGCCCTGCTCGGCCATCGCCTTGGCCCCCCACTGATCCAGTCCCACACCGTGGCCGTAGCCGCGGCCGGCGAAGCGCGCGTACTGGCCGTCCACCGCGACCGCGAAGAGGGTGCTCTTGAGCATGTCGTAGCCCACGATCCGGCGGAAGTCCGCCCCCGAAAGCTGGGCCCTCCCGCGCGTTCCGTGGACGGTCAGTCGCAGGACCCGGAGGGAGCGCGACCGTTCGACCACCTCGAGCCGCGTGACCGTGCCCACCTGGACTCCCCCCCGCCGCAACAACTCGGACAGTTGCCCGATAGGGATGCTCAGGTTCCAGACGAAGTAGGGGGAATCGCCCGAGAACTCCGAGCGCACCGCCCTGAGAGCCGGCATGTTTCGCGCGGCGAAGACCAGGCGCGGGTCCTCGGTGTGCCCCCCGCTGTCGGTATGGTAGAAGGACGGAAAGAGCTGCCCCCCCCAGAGGAGGATCTCCCCCTCGGTATCTCTCACGGCCTCCCAAATCGGGGAAGCCTCGGCCACCCTCCCGGCATACTGCTGGTTGGCCGTCGAGGCCAGGATGTGAAAGGGCTTGGCGGCGTTGAGCTGGCGGTGATAGGCCGCGTAGGTTCGCACCACGATGGCCTGGGCCTTCAGCATCTCAGAAGGCCATTTGTCCGACGCCTCGGCCTGGAGAGCGCCGGCGACGTAGTCCTCGAACGGGAGCTCGTTGACGACGACGAGGCCCTCGCCGTTTTTCAGGACATCCAGCGTCCCCGGATATTCGCGGCCGTTGAGCTTGAGAGTGCCCGCGCCAAACGGCGTGAGACGCGCGGCCGCGAGCCGCCGGCCGTCCACGCCCACGCCGCCGTTGCCGAGCGTCAGGCGGACGGTGGTCGGGCGTGCTTGGAGCACGGGCTGACCGTCGAGATCGGTGACCAGGATCGCCACGCCTTTCACCTCGACGCTCTTGAGCCCTTCGGCCACCGCCACGCGGATGAGTCCGTCGGCCTGGGCCCCGGAGGGGCCGACGAGGATGGCCGCCAGGGCGAAGAGCGCGAAGGCGCCTAGCGCCGGCCGAAGAAGGAAAAGATAAGGGTCAGGATGATCGAGAGGACGATCGACGTAGCGAGAGGGAAATAGAAACTCCAGTTCCCTCGCTCGATGTAGATATCGCCCGGCAGTCGTCCGATCCACGGCACCTTTCCCGATACATTCCCCAATAGGAGGAATATCCCTCCCAGAACTATCATGACGACCCCGAAACCGATGAGTAATTTCCCCAGCCCGCCCAGGAGAGACACCCCGATCACCCCCCTAGAGCGGCAGTTGCCCCTGGCCGCCGGGAACAGACGGGACGGGATAGCCCAGGTGAGCATAGGCGCCCGGAGTGGCCCGCCGGCCGTTGGGGCTCCGCACGACGAAGCCGATCTTGAGGAGGTAAGGCTCCACCATCTCGACGAGGGTTTCTGCCTCGTCGTTGATCGTAGCGGCCACCGCCTCGATCCCCACCGGCCCCCCGCCGTATTGCTCGATGATCGCGGTGAGGAAGCGACGGTCCAGCCGGTCCAGCCCTCGGCCGTCCACTCCTTCTCTATCCAGGGCGTCGTGGGCGACATCCCGCGTGATGACGCCGTCCTTCTTGACCTGGGCGTAATCCCGCACGCGGCGGAGGAGGCGGTTGGCGATCCGCGGGGTGCCGCGGGAGCGCCGGGCGATCTCCGCTGCTCCCGGCGGCTCGACGGAGGCGCCCAGGATGGTGGCCGAGCGCAGGACAATCTGGCGGAGTTCCTCTTCGGAGTAGAAATCCAGGTGGTGAAAGATCCCGAACCGCTCCCTGAGGGGGGACGACAGCATCCCCGGTCGGGTGGTCGCGGCCACGAGCGTGAACGGGCGGAGCGCGTAGCGGAGGGTCCGGGCGTGGAGACCCTTGTCAAGGATGAAGTTGACGGCGAAGTCCTCCATCGCCGGATAGAGCAGCTCCTCGACGACCCGGGGCAGGCGGTGGACCTCGTCGATGAAGAGCAGGTCACCCTCGGCCAGGTTGGTGAGGATCCCCATGAGGTCGGCGCCCCGCTCGAGAGCCGGCCCCGACGTGGCCACGACGTTCGTCCCCATCTCGTTGGCGATGATGTAGGCGAGGGTGGTTTTGCCGAGACCCGGCGGCCCGTAGAGGAGGACGTGGTCCACGGGCTCCCCACGCTGGCGGGCGGCTTCCAGCGAGACGCGCAGGCTCTCGACGGCCTCGCGCTGTCCCACGTACTCGTCCAGGCGCTGCGGGCGGAGCTGGCGCTCCACCTGCGCCTCCTCGGGCAGCGGCAGGCGGCTCAGGATCTTCGCCTCATCCATCGTGCGCCCTCACCGAGGCCCGGACGGGGCCAGACCCGGTGGCGGGGAGCCGCCGGGAGGCGGGGGACAGGGTGCCCCACGGCGCGGAGCGCACCGCGAACAACCGCCGGGCCAAGGGGCTGGTCGGCGACCCGCGGTCTTGGTCATGCCTGCTTCCTCCCGCGGTAGATCTCGTCGAAGAGCTCCTCGGCGGTCTTGATCCCGGGCTTGCGCCGGAGCGCGTCGCCGATCAGTTGGCCCGCCTCGCTCGGCCGGTGGCCCAACTGCTTCACCAGCACCTCCCAGACGAGGGTCTTCACGCCCTCCTCGTCGTCCGTCGGCGCCGCCGGGACGGGCGCCGGCTCGGCCCCCGGCTCCTTCAGGAGCGCGAACTTGGCAACCTTGGCCTGGAGCTGGGCGACGATGTTCCGCGCTTTCTGGGGGCCGATCCCCCGCAGGCTTCGCAGGAACTTCTCGTCCTGGCGCGCGATCGCCGCCGCCAGGTCCTGCACGGCGCACGTGAGCGCCCGGGCCGCCACGAGCGGGCCGATGTCCTTCACGGTGATGAGCTTCTCGAAGAACTCCTTGTCGAGCTCGCTGGTGAACCCGATGAGGATCGGCCGCGGCTGGTCGCGCGTGGCGTGGTAGTAGATGACCAGCGAGAGGTCGCTCGCGTCGTCCTTCTCGGACGCCACCGCGTCCGCGATGGCGCGATAGGCCACGGGAGGCAGAAAGACCTCGTAGCCCACGCCGCCCGACTCCACCACCACGCGGTCCTCGAGCCTCCGTCGGAGCTTCCCCCTGAGCGAGGCGATCATGAAGGCAGGCGGCCTTTCACGCGGAAGAGCCCGGTCACCGCCAGCCCCAGCGCGTCGGCCACGTGGCTCGGCTTGGGAACGACCGCCAGCCCGAGCAGTCGCTGGACCCCCCGCTGGACCTGGCTCTTGGAGGCCGCCCCGTTGGCCGTCACGGCGCGCTTGACCTCCGAAGGCGCGAGCGGCAGGATGGTCACCTGGCGCTCGCGCGCCGCCAGGCAGATGACGCCACGCGCGTGGCCCATCAGGATGGCTGTCCGGGGGAACTTGTAATCGGCGTAGAGGTCCTCGACGACGAGCAGATCCGGGGCGAAGCGCTCGAGGAGCCGGTGGACCGCGCCGTGAAGAGCGTGAAGGCGCGATTCGAGAGGGGCGCTCCGCGAGGTGCTGATGACGCCGGCGTCGAGGAGCGACACGCCCCGAGGGCCGGATTCCAGGACGCCGAAGCCCGTCTCGACGAGCCCCGGGTCGATGCCGATCACCCGGAGAGCGCGCCCGCTCTCAGGCCGCCGTGATGGCGTCGATGATCTCGTCGGCGATGTCGTAGTTGGCGTAGACGGCCTGAACGTCGTCCAGTTCCTCCAGCGCCTCGACCAGCCTCAAGACCGCCTGGGCGTCCTTGCCCTCCACCCGGACGGCGGAGAGCGGGACCATCGTCACGTCCGCCTCCAGGACCGGCACCTTCCGCTCCTCGAGCGCCCGGCGCACCGACTCCATTTCATCAGGCGAGGTGGTGATCTCGTAAACTTTTTCGACGCGCCTCATGTCGGCCGCGCCGGCGTCCAAGGCCAGCGCCAAAAGGTCGTCCTCGCCGATCCGCTGGGCGTCCACCTGGATCACGCCCTTGCGCTCGAACATCCAGCCGACGCACCCAACCTGGCCGAGGTTGCCGCCGTGCTTCTCGAACATGTGACGGATCTCGGGGGCGGTCCGATTCTTGTTGTCGGACAGGACCCGGACCATCAGCGCCACCCCGCCGGGAGCGTATCCCTCGTAGGTGACCTCCTCGTAGGCCTCGCCGGGCAGCTCGCCGGTCCCCTTCTGGACCGCGCGCTTGATGTTGTCCTGGGGCATGCTGGCAGCCTTGGCGCCTTCGATGGCCGCCTTGAGCCGCATGTTGATCTTCAGGTCGCCGCCGCCCGTGCGGGCCGCGACGGTGATCTCGCGGATCAGCTTGGTGAAGACTTTCCCGCGGTTCTGGTCGGTCTTGGCCTTCTTGCGCTTGATCTGAGCCCATCGAGAATGGCCTGACATGCGCTTATCCCTCGTGCAGGAGGGAGGCCTTGAGGCGCTTGACGCGCGCCAGCCGGGCTTCCCGCCGGACCATCGCGGCCTCCCAGCGCCGCTTCTCCCCCGGGGTCTCGGGTGTGAACGGCGGGACCGGGCGCGGCCTGCGATCACGCCCCAGGTGGACGAACGTGAGATAGGCGGTGCAGGTGTGGCGCACCTCGCCCTTCCGTGGATCCTCGGCCAGGACCTTGACGCCGATCTCCATGGATGTCCGGCCCACCTGGTTCAGCCCCGCCTTGAAGATCAGGAACTCCCGCGCCCGCACCGGCGAGTAGAAGTCCATGGCGTCGAGGCACGCCGTCATGACGAATCCCCGCGTGTAGCGGGCTCCCAGAATGCCCCCGGCCTCGTCCATGTCGAAGAGGAGCTTCCCCGCAATCATGAAGTTCCGGAACAGGACCTCGTGTGCACGCACCACACGCGCGGATTCGAACTGCCAGCGGAAGTCGTCGGGCTCCTCGGTCGCCTCCCGAAGCCTTTCAGCCTTCCGCGCGAAGCGGGCCAGGCGCTCCCCCCGCCGGGCGACGGCGGCCGCCACAAGCGCCTCTTCGTCGGCGCCCGCCGGGGCGATCTTGTCCGGGACGGGGCGCGGTTTCCCCTCCTCGTCCACGCTCACGTACACAAGGTGCGAGGAGAGCGTCACCGCCCGCTGGCCGGTGGCCGGATTCTCCGAGTACACGCGGACCCCCACTTCCAGGGAGGAGCGCCCCACGTACTCTACCTGGGCCCGGAGCGTCGCGATCTCCCCCACCAGCACCGGATGGAGGAAGTCAATATCGTCCATGGCGCCCAGCACCACGGTCCCCCGCGCGACGCGGGAGGCCGGGATCGTCCCGGCGCTGGTGATCCAGTCCATCATGCGCCCGCCGTGGATCTGGCCCGGCGCCCCCGCGTGCTCGGGGAGCACGAACTGGGTCATTTCCACAGCGGTCTCGCTGATTGACGGCATCCGGATTCTCGCGAGATTAGGCTACCACTTTTCCCGTGGGAGGACTCAGGAAACCACATTGGCGGCGGTCCATCTCCCCAGCCGCCTGGCTCTTCAAGCCGCGGATGACAGGTTTCGCTCTGCGCTTGGCCATGCCCTCATCATCCCACATCGAGGCTGACTGTAACGGCGGCATTCACCAGGTCCATGACCCCCGGCTGGAGAGCCCCAACCCG
Organism: Candidatus Rokuibacteriota bacterium; assembly: GCA_023248995.1. GTDB lineage: Bacteria > Methylomirabilota > Methylomirabilia > Rokubacteriales > CSP1-6 > JAHFDN01. The sequence goes on along the minus strand of JAHFDN010000003.1, from coordinate 39,614 downwards.
TCGTTGGAGGCGGGACTTATCAACGGTCAGGATCTGGGCGAGATTGACCATCGAGGGTTTCTTCAAACCTCCTTCCCCCTTCTTCAAGGCTACCGTCACCGGATAGATCTTAATCGTCGAAGTGATCGCCGCGACGATTGTTGTGGCGGCATATTGGTTTCCCACGTCATTCTGAATGACCAACGCCGGGCGCATCCCTCGCTGCTCGCTCCCCCGGCTCGGAGAAAAGTTCACCATCCACACGTCACCACGGCGAGGTGACGGCAGAGTCATTTCACAACCTCCCATCCCGTCGCCAGGTGGCGTTCGGCGGTGGTGCGGTCCTCTTTCGCCATGGCCTGATAGCCCTCTTTCAGCTCTTCCTCCAGCTGCCTGCGCCGCCAGAGCCGAAGCGCCTCCTCCACAAGCTGACTTCTGGGTTTCCGCTTTTGGCGGCTGGCTCCCCCCAACTCTCGGATAAGGGTTTCGTCCAGACTAACCGTCACCTTCACTTTGGGTGCCATGTATTCCTCCAAGATGGTCATACCATTAGTATCCTCATTATACCGAAATCGGGGAGGCCCCTGCAGCCGCAGTTAGTTCTTGAAACGTGGGTCGAGCAAGTCTCGCAAACCGTCACCCAGCAGGTTGATGCCGAGGACGGCGAGCATGAGCGCGAGCCCCGGAAAGACGGCGACCCAGGGAGCGGAGGCCAGGAAGGTCTGCCCCTCGGCCAGCATGGCGCCCCAGGAGATCGTCGGCGCCTGGGCGCCGAGCCCGAGGAACGACAGCCCCGCCTCGGCCACCATGTTGCCGCCGACGCCGATCGTGGCGGCCACGAGAAGGGGGGCCAGGCAGTTGGGGAGGAGGTGGCGAAACAGGATGGTGAGGTTGGGGACCCCGAGGGCCCGCGCCGCCTGAACATACTCCCGCCGCTTGAGCGAGAGCACTTCGCCCCTCACGACCCGGGCGATCGTCGTCCATCCCAGGAGCGCCAGGACGAGGAAGACCTTGTCGAGCCCCGGCTTCTCGAAGACCGCGATGAGGCCGATGGCGAGGATGAGCGAGGGGAAGGCCATCACCACGTCGGTCACACGCATCAGGAGGCCGTCGGGCCAGCCGCCGTAGTAGCCCGCAACGAGCCCGATCAGGGCGCCGAGGAGGGCCGTCACCAGCTCCACGCCCACCCCGACCATGAGCGAGACGCGGCCTCCGTAGAGCACCCGCGAGAGCAGGTCGCGCCCCAGGGCGTCGGTGCCGAGGGCGTTGGGAGGTCCCGGGGGGCGGAGCGATGCCGCCGCCAGCCCCGTGGGGACGTCGTGAGGATCGAACGGCGCGAGCCACGGCGCGAGGAGCGCCGCCACGACGAAGAGCGCGACGAGCGCGCCCCCGACCTGGACCCCGTGATGGCGGAAGGGTCCCCGCTCACTCACGGCGGACCCTCGGGTCAATGACGAGGTAGGCCAGGTCCACGAGGAGGCTCCCGAGCACGTAGATCACGGCGAAGACCAGGACCGCACCCATCACGACCGGAAGGTCGCGCTGGCCGACCGCCGCGACGAGCATCCGGCCGAGCCCGGGCCAGGCGAAGACCGTCTCGGTGAGCGGCGCGCCCACCAGGAGGTCCGCGAGGCCGATCCCGATCACCGTGACCACGGGGATGAGGGCGTTCTTGAGGGCGTGCTTGCCGACAACCGCCACCTCGGAAAGACCCTTGGCGCGGGCCGCCTGAACGTAATCCTGTCGGATGACCTCCAGGAGGCTCGAGCGGGTCATCCGCGCGATCGTGCCGGTGTGGAGGGCGCCGAGGGTCAGGGCTGGCAACACCAGGTTCGCCATCGCGCCGTCCCCGTAACCCGAGACGGGAAGCCAGCCCAGCCAGACCGCGAAGAAGAGCGAGAGCATGAGCCCCAGCCAGAAGACCGGCGTCGAGATGCCGGCGACGGCGGCGCCCATCAGGAGGTGATCCAGCGCGCTGCCGGGGGTCAATGCCGCGGCAATGCCCATGGCCAACCCGAAGGCCACGGCCAGGAGCGTGGCGGCGACCGCGAGCCGCAGCGTGGCGGGAAACCGCTCGGCGATCACCTCGCCCACCGGCCGCTGCTGGTGATAGGAGCGGCCGAGGTTGCCCCGGAGGATCCGGCCCATCCACGTCACGTACTGGCTCCAGAGCGGACGATCAAGGGCGTATTCCTGCCGGATCTGGGCGATCACTTCCGGATCGCCCCGCTGCCCCAGCATGGCGCGCGCCGGGTCGCCGAGGGCCACCGCGTTCAGGACGAAGACCAGGAGGCTGATGCCGAAGAGGACGGGGACGAGGGCGAGCAGCCGTCGGGCGATCGGCTGGGAGAGTTCGCCGAGCATCAGGGGTTCGACGACCTCGGGTTGATGACGCGCGCCGGCGCCTTCAGGAGCAGGAGGAGGATGTCCACGACGGTCTCGCTCAGCGACCTGACGGGCGCCACGGTGATCGAGGGGTCGGTCCAGGGGCCCGTTATGTCGAAGTACGCCACGACCAGGCTCTGCTCCTGCGGCAGGAGCCGGCCCAGTAAGGGGATTCTCCGGATGCCCTGCTCCAGCACCTGAAGCGGTCTCACCGCCAGATCGAGATTGACGCTCTGGTCCGAGAGCACCACCTTGCCGATGCCGCTGACCCGAACGACCTCGCTCTCCAGGAGGAGGTTCTTGGTCTCCATGACGCCGTCCCTGACCGAGAAATCGGCGTTGATGCGACGGTAGGGCATCCGCTCCCGGGTGAGGTCCGGCAGGCGGAAGGGCTGAGCCGGCGTTCCCAAGAGGCCGAAGATGCGCACCAGGGCGGGGTAGCGGGAGAGGCTACCTTCCGCGAGCGTCAGGGCGACCCGGCCCTGGAGTGTCGGGAGCACCGCCTGCCCCGGCAGGACGTCGAAGGCGAAGGAGCCCCGAGCAAAAAGGTCCCCTGAAGCCCAGCGCCGCCCGGTTTGAAGCTCGTCGTAGATCGCCTCCATGCGGGCTTTGTCGAGCTTGAAGTCCAGCGTGTGTCCCCAGCGTCCATCCCGGCGTCGCCCCCCGCCCTGGCTCTCCAGCCCGCCCCCGGCCGCGCTGCCTTCACTGACGGCGTACTGCACCGTGTCGTTGTCGAACTTGACCTCGCCCCTGACGACGGCGATCCAGATCGGGATGGCCTTGAGCTTCAGGTCCGCGTGCGCGAGATCGGCGCGACCCGTCACCTTCAGGTCGTCGGGGACGCCGACGAGGGAAAGCCTCACGTCAGGCGCCCCGCGGAGGTCAGCCAGCGGGGGCACCCAGGGCGCCAGAACGGCGAAGGGCGCGTGGCCCGCCAGACGCAGATCGGTCCTCTCTCCCGGCCGCACGCTCCCCCTGACCTCCACGACAAGGCCAGAGCCGACCAGGTCCAGGGAACCGATGCGGAGCGTGCCGGCCTCCAGGGCGAGACGCGCCGGCTCCCGGGCCCGCCAGCTCACCCCGGCGGCTTCCCCCCGGAGGGCGCTCAACTCGATCCGGCCCGACAGGTCGGTCAGTCCCGGCACGGTTCCACGGAGGGTCACCCGCCCGTCGGCGCGCGCCGTGAGGGGGATCCTGAGCTCGGCGGCCAACGTCGGGACGAAGGGCATGAGATCAAGGTCCGTGGCGGTGACCTCGGCTTGGAGCGCGCCGGCGAGAGCCAGGGGCAGCGCGCCCCGGGCCCTGAGCCCTTGCGCGAGCTTCAGATCCCAGCGCCATTCTTTGCCGTCGAGAGCGAAGCGGGCGCTCCCGTTTCCCAACCTCGCGTCTCGGAAGACGCCGTCCGCCAGCGTCAGCTCCCCCTCGACCCGCGTCTCCGGCCACTCCCCCTTCCCCCGGACCCCCAGGACCGCGTGGCCGCTCACGCCGAGAGAGGCCAACCACGGCAGCGTGCGCAGGTCGAGACTCACCGGAAGGAGCGAGTACCGGTACCGGCCGCTCACGTCCATGGCCCCTTCGGCCTGAATCATGAGCCCGCCGCGACGCACCGTCAGCCGGGGGACATGAAGCTCGGAACCTTTGAAGGTGAGTGCCGCCCGGAGAGCCTCGAACCGCTCGGGCCCGACTCTGAGCTCCCGCGCCTCGAGCTGCCCGCCGCCCTCGAGAGTCGAAAGCGTTCCCGCGAACCGAGCGTGGAGCGCGACGGGACCGGCCACGGACCAGTCCGTTCGGGGCCACGCGATCACGTCCTCGACTCGCCCCTTCAGGTCTGCCGTCAGGTCCAGGTGAAGGCCGTCGCGCCAGCGCGCCCACGGCAGATCGCCGTCGGCCAGCTCCACCGCGCCCGAGAGCGTGGCCGCCGTCCCCCCGGCGCTCAGTCGAAGCGCGCGGGAGGCCAGACGCCAGCGGCCGACCTCCAACGGCCCTTCCACGACGTCCGCGCGCCACCCACGGAACGTCATGTTCCTGAGGCTGACGCGGCCGGTGAAGAGCGGCTTTCCGAGCGTCTGGCCCACGCGCCCCAGGACGCTGAGCCGGCCACCGAGCCCCTTCACCTCCCCGGGCCAGAAGTCCTTGGCGAGGTCGGCCACGGTTGCCGTGGCTCGGAGCGCCAGCGTCTGGGTTCGGAGATCCACGGTGCCCCGGAGCGCGACTCGGCTCTGCCCACGGCTCAAGGACAATCGCTCCACCGTGAGGACTCCCCGGCGAGCAGTAGTGACCTCGACCTCCCCGTCGGCCCTGCGCTCCCGGTCGGACAGGCGGAGCTCACGCCCGGCCAGGCGCACGCGGAGGTCGAGCGACGCAGCGTCCTTCCCCTGCCCGCTCCCTTCGGCAGTCCCGCTCACCCGACCGGTGAGCCTCCGTGGCTGGCCCAGGACCTCTAAGAGATCACCGAGATTGACGTCGGTGAGCTGAGCGCTGCCGCGCCACCGGCTCTCGCCGGGCTCGAACACTCCCGACCCGCGCAGCGCGCCACCGCCGGCCAGAGCCGACAGCGAGATCACCTCCAGCCGGTCGGGGCGGAGCAGCACCTGGGCGGTAACCAGGCGGGCGGGCATCCCCCCCACGTGCCCGTCGAGCAGCCCCAGGCTTCCCTCGAAGGTTCGGGGGACGCCTTCCCCGAAGAGTTTGCCCCCGACGGAGAGCTTGCCGCTCCACCCCTTGCCGCCCTCCGTCGCCCGGCCGAGCTCGTCGAGGGCCAGCTCACCCGTCGCCGTCAGCTCCACTCGCGGCACGGTCGTCGGGGTGAGGACCACCCCCGCCAAGGTCACGACGGAGCCCCCACGAGTGAACCTGACTTGCTCCACCTCCACGGTGTCCCGCCCCACGCGCGCGTGGCCAGCGAGACGAATGCCGCTCACCTCGCGCCCGCCGAGGCGCAGCTGGACCTGGTCGACGCTGACGTCGGCCAGCGCCCGCTCGGGGGTAGGCCAGGAGATCCTGGCGTTGAGGCCGGTCAGGTGGACGCCGACGTCGGTGGCGGGATCGCGGTAGGCGATGACCCCCCCCTGGAGCCGGACCGGAAAGCCCTCCGCCTCCCGGGCTCGCGCCAGCTCTCTCAAGCGGGCGACGATCTTCCCGAGGGTCTCCCGAAGACGAGGGGTATCCTCCAGCGAAAGCCGGGGCCCGAAAATCGTGACGGATCTGACGCGGAGGTCGCCGCGGAGGAGCGAGGCCAGCCTGAGAGAGACCTTGACACGATCCACCTCGAAGAGCGGCGGCCCGGCGGGCCCCTCGACGACGGCGAGGTGCCGAAGCTCGACGCTCCCGACGCCGAGAGAGAGCGACACGCCGCCCAGCCGCACGGGGAGGTTGAGCTCCTGGGCCAGCGCTCGCTCGACCAACGTGCGGACCTGCTCGCGGGCCGTCCGCGTCCTGACGTACAGGAGCCCACCGCCCACGACCAGGACGAGGAGGAGGACGGAGGCGAGAAGAAGGATCAGCCAGCGACGGCGAATCATGCGTCCCTTCTCAGCCTGCCGCTTCGCGGGCGGTGGGCCCGCCGGCCTCTACCCCCCGAACGAGGACGAGGCCCACCAGGAAGAGGAAGCCGATCGCCACGATGGAGATCCGCTGGTTACCGCCGGTGAGCCAGGAGGATATGCCGAAGATCAGGGGTCCCAGGATCGCGGAGCTCTTCCCGACGAGGGCGTAAAAGCCGAACAGCTCGGCTTCCTGACCCTTCGGGATCAGGGTGGCCATGAAAGTCCGGCTCGCCGCCTGGACTGCTCCCAGCCCGCTGCCCGCCAGGACCGCGACGGCGAAAAACTGGAGCTTCGTCGCCACAAAGTAGGCGCCGAGGACCACGAGACACCACTGGACGAGGGTGACCATCACGACGAACTTCGGCCCCTTGACGTCGGTGGGGCGCCCCCAGAGCCAGGCGCCCGCGAGCGCCGAGAGCTGGACGACGAAGTAGAGCTGGATGACCTCGGGCGTCGTGAACCCGAGCGTGTGGCCAGCGAAGATCGAGGAGAAGAACACCACGGTGTTGACCCCGTCCTCGAAGAAGAGGTAGGCCAAGAGGAAGCGGCGGAGGGCCGGCACGGCGAGGATGCGGCGGAGAGTCACCCGGGTCTGGACGATCCCCCAGCGGACTGCCGCGGCGAGGCCAAGCGCGCCGGGGCTGTCCCCCGGCAGGTAGACGAACGCCGGGATCGCCGAGAGACCGAACAAGGCCGCAGCGACGAGGAAGGTGCCGGCGTAGTTACCCGCGAGGGCGAACGGGAGCGCCGCCCCCAGCGCCACCGCCGAGCCGAGATACCCGACCGCGAACCCGTAGGCCGACAGCCGTCCCTGGCGCTCCCGCGGCGCCAGGCCGGGGAGGTAAGCGTTGTAATAGACGACGGCGCACTCGTAGCCCACCGTCCCGATCACGGCGAGGACCCACCCCCAGGCAACGTCACCCTTGCCGACCGTCGCCATGAGGGCCGTGGCAGCCACGCTCACGTAGGTCAGAACGAACAGAAAGCGTTTACGGACCCCGGCGTGATCCGCGATCGCCCCGAGGGGCGGCGACGCGAGGGCCACGATGGTCATGGAGGTCGTCACCGCGAGCCCCCACCAGAAATCCCCCTGCCCGCGCTCGTTGCCGACCACGACGAGGGCGTAGTACTTCGAGTACACGGTGCCCGGGATGACGGCGATGAACGCAGAGTTGGCGAAATCGTAGAGCGTCCACGCCACGGCCGCTTTTCGATCATACGCGCCCACTCCGCCTATCTTACCCGACCCCCTCATGAAACCGCCCGAATCCCGGCAGGGGGACGCGGCGGGAGATCCGTGACGGGCCTGCGCCCGGAAGTCGCGCCGCGCGGTTACCGATCCAGCGACACCTTGCGCAGCGGCGCCAGGAACTCCGGGGCCGAGGAGAGCGGCGAGCGCTCGAGCCCCTTCACGTACGGCTTGATCAGCGCGCGGCTCGTGTAGTGGTAGAGAGAGATCCACACGCCGTCGTCGAGGACGATTTGCTCGGCTTCCTGATAGCGCTTGAAGCGGGCCGAACCCGGCGCCATCCCGTCGGCTTCGTCCAGAAGGCGGTCGAGGGACGGGTTCCGGTAGCGCGACGTGTTCCCGGCGGCCCCGGCGTTCCGGGAGTGGAAAAGGACGGTCAAAAAATTCTCCGGATCCGGATAGTCGGCGATCCACCCCTGGCGGAAAAACCCCGCCCCCCCCTCATCGACAAGCTTGATGTGGGCAGCCCAGTCCAGGCGGCGGAGCTCCAGGACGATGCCGACCTCTTTCAGTTGGGCCTGCAGCAGCTCGGCGATCCGCTGATTGAGGTCGCCGGTGTTGTAATGAAAGGTGAAGGGACCGAGCCCCTTCCCGGCGGGGAATCCAGCCTCGGCGAGGAGCCGGCGGGCCCGCTCGCGATCAAAGGCCGGCCCCGAGACGCCGGGGTTGAATCCGGGCATCGCGGGAGGCAGAATCCCCTTCCCCGCCACCACGCACCCCTCCAGGAGGCCGGCGACGATCGCCCGCGGCTCGATGGCATGTCCCACCGCCTGGCGAATGCGCCGGTCGTTGAAGGGCGGGCGCTCCACGTTGAAGCGCACCGCCTGGGTTCCCAGGATGGGCCAGATGGCCACTTCCTGCTTGAGGGCCGGGTCACGCTGCACGGCACGGCAGTGGCCGGTGGGGATGTCGGTGTAATCAAGGTGACCGGTCTTGTATTCGTTGAACCGTGTGATTTCGGCGGGGATGATCCGAAACACGACCCGATCCAGCGAGGGGGCGCCTCTGAAGTGGCCGTTGAACTTCTCCAGAACTACCTGATCGTCCCGTCGCCACCGGACGAACCGGAAGGCCCCGGTCCCCACCGGGTGGCTGGCGAACTCGACGCCCAGGCGCGAGGCTTCCTCCCGGGGCACGATCGAGGCGGCGTCGTAGGCCATCAGCGAGAGGAACGGCGCGAAGGGCCGCTCCAGGGTGACCTCCACGCTTAGATCGTCCACGAGCCGGATCCCGCGGATCTCGCTCGCCTGCCCTCGAAGAAATTCCCGGGTGCCCGCGATCTTCTCGAACACCCAGGGACGTTTGCCGCGGGCGGCCCGCTCGAAGGAGAACTTGACGTCCCCGGCACGGAGCTCCCGGCCGTGGTGGAACCGGACCCCCGGGCGCAGAACGAACGTGTAGACCCTCTGATCCTTCGAGGCGCTCCAGCGCTCGGCCAGGGCCGGCACCGGCTTGAGCGTCTCGTCGAGCTCCACGAGCGTGTCAAAGATCTGCCGGATGACAGCCGAGGAGGTGGTGTCGGTGGCCTGGGCCGGGTCGAGCGTGGGCGGATCGCTCGAAAAGGCGGCCCGCAGCGTCCCCCCCTGCTTCTGCCCTCCTGCCGGCGGCGGCCCCGTCAGTACGAGGGCGACCGCCAGCAGCAAGAGCCCGCAACGAGTGCTCACCCGGGGGTCCCGCGCGCCTCGGCCTCCACCCACACGCGGTCCAGCCGGTGGAACCCGCTCGGGTGGAGTCGAAGACTCCGCACCTCGGGCCGCACCACCGCCCAGTGAAGCCGGACGTACAGCGGGATCCATGGCAGGTCGCCGGCCAGAATCGCCTGGGCGCGCTGGTAGAGGCGGAGGCGTTCGGGTCTCCACGCCACCTGGCTCGCGCGGATCAGAAGATCGTCAAGCCGGGGATTCCGATAGAAGGACAGGTTCACGGCGCCGGCCCCTTTCGTCGTGCCCTCGCTGGTCGAGAGGGGGTAGAGGAACAGGTGGGGGTCCCCGCCGGCGACCAGGGCGTCGATCAGGACCATCTCGTGATCGCCGAGCTGGGAGAGTTGCGCCGTCACCTGCGGGTTTTCCGTCCTGAGCTGGACGGTGATTCCCGCCGAGGCGAGCGCCACGCGGAGAGCTTCGGCGAGGCGCGCCCGATCCACGACGCCCGGCGCGTCGCTCACGAGGAGGGTCGAGGTGATGCCAGTGGGCGCCCCGGCCTCGGCCAGAAGGCGCTGGGCTCCGCTCGGATCCGCCAGCATGATCGGCGAACCTTCCCGCCGCGCCCACACCCCGGGCGGGAGAAACGACTGCAGCGGGACCGCCACCCCCTCCACGGCCGCCGCGATCAGCGCCGGGTCCAGCGCAGCGGCCACCGCCTGGCGAGCCTTCTTCTTCGCGAACGGGGCTTTCTCCGTCTGAAGCGCCAGCACTCCGACCTGCCAGCCAGGGATCGACAGCGCTCCCTCCAACCTGCGCGGCGCGACGGAGGGGATCCAGACGTGAAGGCGGCCGGCGTCCAGCTCGCCCTCGGCCTGCTCGTCGGTGACCTCGAGGAAGACGATCCGGTCCAGCTTGGGAGGTCCTCCCCAGTACCCTGGATTCGCCTCGAGCACGATACGGCCCGAGGCGACCTCGCCGAGCCGAAACGGCCCGGTCCCGACCCATTGGGAGGCCCCGCTCGCTCCGGCCACCTCGTGGATCACGGAGAACGCCGGGTGAGCGAGCACGGTGAGGAGCGGGGCGTAGGGAAGCAGGAGCTGGATCTGCACGGTCCTGGCGTCCGGAGCGCGGACCTCCTTGACGACTCCCGGGAGTCCGCGCAAGAGAGGCGGCCAGGCGGCGGGCGGGTTGGGATGGAGCGGGTGATCCGGCGACATCTGCCGTACGAAGCTCGCCACCACGTGCTGGGCGGTCAAGAGGGCGCCGTCGTGAAACCTCACGCCCTCCCGGAGCGCGAAGGTCCAGGTGAGCCCGTCCCTGGACGGCGACCAGCGGACGGCGAGGGCGGGTTCGATGTCGCTTCCGCCCTCCTTGTATTGCACCAGCGTTTCGAACACTTGACGCGCGATGAGCGGGGTCGTCCCGTCGAGGGCGGTGGCTGGGTCGGGGAGCGCCGGGATTTCTCTGACGCCGATCTTGAGTTCGCGAGCGGGCTCGCCCAGGATCGGCGACGCCAGCGCGACGGCCAAGAGGGTCGCGAGCCCGCCAACCGAGCATCGCTTGAACGTGGACAGCATACTGTTGTTATACGGAGTGACGACCGAGAGGGCAAGCCTATCCGTCCGTTCAAGACGCAGTGACTGGCCTCGGAGGTGCATCAACAGATGGCAGGAGGGACCCTGCGGGAAGTGGTCATGAGGCGAGACAAGACACAGGGCGAGGGAAAGGTGAGCAATTTCAGGGAGTCGGAGAACGTTTGGGGGCATTTTTTCTTGACTTTTTTTTCACCCGGTCCGTATACTGGGGCTCATTCTTGCGCACTTGTGTGACAGAGTGTGGCAGGGTGTGCCGCGGCGGGGAAGCCGCCGAGGGCGGCCAGGGGAAGGGATGAGAGGCCATGAAGGAGTTCGAGAAGAAGAGTAACCCGAGCCGAGAGCCTACCCCCGAGGGGACGAAGGGGCTCTCGAAATTCCTCCCCATGACCGACTCCACGTACCGGCGCCGGTTGACCGAATACGAGGTCCAGATGCAGGACCTGCAGAGCTACGTCCGGTCGCTCGAGGCGGAGACCGTTCACCTCCGCAAGAAGCTGGAGGAGGCCCCCAAGGAGTTCATGATCCTGGAGAATAAACTCCGGGAGGCCAACCGCCAGCTCGTGCAGGCGTTCAACCAGAACGAGAAGCTCGTCAACGCGCTCTACGAGTCCCGCGAGCAGATCCAGTCCCTCAAGGAAGAGGTGGACAAGCTCTGCGCCCCACCCTCGACCTACGGCGTGTATCTCTCCGTCAACGAGGACGGCACCGTGAACATCCTCGCCCAGGGGCGCAAGGTCAAGGTCAACCTGCACCCCTCCATCAAGGCCGAGTCGCTCAAGCCAGGGCAGGAGCTGATCCTGAACGAGGGGTTGAACGTCGTCGAGGCGGCCGGCTACGAGATCCAGGGTGACGTGGTGGTGCTGAAGGAGGTGCTGGACGCCGAGCGGGCCGTGGTGACCCTGCGGGCCGACGAGGAGAAGGTCGGCATCGTGGCGGACCCGCTCCGGCTCCAGAAGCTCAAGGTCGGCGACCACATCCTGATGGACACCAAATCGGGCTACCTGCTCGAGCGGCTCCCCAAGAGCGAGGTCGAGGACCTGGCCCTGGAGGAGGTGCCCGACATCTCCTACGAAGACATCGGCGGGCTCGTGTCCCAGATCGAAGCGATCCGGGACGCGGTCGAGCTGCCGTACCTCTATGCCGATTACTACAAGGAGCACAAGCTCAGCCCGCCCAAGGGCGTGCTCCTCTACGGCCCTCCCGGCTGCGGCAAGACGATGATCGCCAAGGCGGTGGCCAACAACCTCGCGCAAAAGATCTCGGAGCAGCGGGGCGAGAAGATCAAGGGGTACTTCCTGAACATCAAGGGACCCGAGCTCCTGAACAAGTATGTCGGCGAGACGGAGAGAAAGATTCGCGAGATCTTCCAGAAGGCCAAGGAAAAGGCCGCCGAGGATGTGCCCGTCATCGTCTTCTTCGACGAGATGGATGCCCTCTTCCGCACCCGCGGCTCGGGGATCTCCTCGGACGTGGAGACGACCATCGTTCCGCAGCTCCTGGCGGAGATCGACGGCGTCGAGGGGTTGAAGAACGTCATCGTGATCGGCGCTTCCAACCGGCAGGACCTGATCGATCCGGCGATCCTCCGGCCCGGGCGCCTCGACGTGAAGATCAAGATCGAGCGGCCGGACAAAGGCGCGGCGGGCGACATCTTCCACAAGTACCTCACCGCCGACATCCCGATCCACGAGGCGGAGAGCCGCCAACACGGCGGCGACCTCCAGGCGACCCTCGAGCGCCTCATCCCCTCCACGATCGACGAGATGTACGCGCTCACGGAGGAAAACCGCTTCCTGGAGGTGACCTACGCCAACGGCGACAAGGAGGTCCTGTACTTCAAGGACTTCTCCTCCGGGGCCATGATCGAGTCCGTCGTGCGGCGGGCGAAGAAGCTCGCGCTCAAGCGCTACATCGCCACCGGCGAGAAGGGCATCAAGCTCGATGACCTCCTCACCGCGGTCCGCGAAGAGTTCAAGGAGAACGAGGACCTGCCCAACACCACGAACCCGGACGACTGGGCGAAGATCGCCGGCAAGAAGGGCGAGCGCATCGTCTACGTCAAGCCATTGATGGGGGAGAGCAAGGACAAGCAGCGGGCCGTGGAGCGAGTGATCAACACCGGCCAATACCTGTAACGCCCTGGGGTGGGGGGAGGGTCCGGCTTTCCCCTACCCCTTTTCCGTCTATAGCGACGAGGCGCGCATGGCCATCCCGAAGGTGATGGGGATCGAGACCGAGTACGGCATCACGGTCAAGAATCAGCCCGATTTCAACCCGATCCTCTCCTCCCTCCTCCTCATCAACAGCTACGAGACCTACCGCGCCTCCCGCATCCGCTGGGACTACGAGGCGGAAAGCCCGCTGCGCGACGCCCGGGGCTTCGAGTACATGGAGGAAAAGGATGCCCCCTCCAAGGAAGAGTCGCGCCTGATCAACCTGATCCTCTCCAACGGGGCCCGGTTCTACGTGGACCACGCCCATCCCGAGTACTCCTCCCCCGAGTGCACCAACCCCCGTGACCTCGTCATCTGGGACAAGGCCGGCGAGCGCATTCTGAATCTTTCGCGCAGCCGGGCCGAGGCGGTGTCCCCTCCGGAGCAGCGGATCCTCATCTACAAGAACAACACCGACTTCAAGGGCAACTCGTACGGCACCCACGAGAACTACCTCATGGACCGGAAGGTGCCCTTCGCCCGGATCGTCCAGCACCTGATGCCGTTCCTGGTCACCCGGCAGATCTTCACCGGGTCCGGGAAGGTGGGGACCGAGAACAACACCGAGGCGTGCGAATACCAGATCTCCCAGCGCGCGGATTTCCTCGAGACCGAGGTCGGGCTCGAAACCATGCACAGCCGCCCCATCATCAATACGCGGGATGAGCCCCACGCCGACCCGGAGAAGTACCGGCGCCTCCACGTCATCGTGGGGGATGCCAACATGAGCGAGGTGGCCAACTACCTCAAGGTCGGCACGATGGCCATCGTGCTCAGCATGATCGAGGACGACTTCATCGACCGCGACCTCTCGCTGGACAGCCCGGTGCTCGCCTACCGGCGGGTGTCGCGGGACCTGGCCTGCCGGGAACTGCTCCGGCTCAAGGACGGCCGCACGCTCACCGCCGTGGATGTCCAGCGGCAGTTCCTCGAGTTGGCGCACCGCTACTACCGCGACCGGGAGGAGGAACCGTGGGTGCGGGACATGCTGGCGCGGTGGGAGTCCGTCCTGGACCGGCTCGCCGAGGACCCGATGACGCTTGCGCGCGAACTGGACTGGGTCATCAAGCGCCAGCTGATCGAGAATTACATCGCCAAGCACGCCCTCGCCTGGAACGACTCCCGAGTGGCGATGATCGACCTCCAGTACCACGACATCCGCCCCGGCAAGGGCCTCTACGGTAAGCTCGAAGAGTCGGAGGCCGTGGACCGCATCGTCACCGACGACGAGGTGTCCAAGGCCATCTACGACCCCCCCAAGGATACGCGCGCCTATTTCAGGGGGCTGTGCCTGCAGAAATACTCGGAAGAGATCGTGTCGGCGTCCTGGGATTCGGTGATCTTCGACCTGAAGGAGGGCCCGCTGAAGAAAATCTTCATGCTGGAGCCGCTCCGGGGCACGGAAGCCCACGTGCGGCAGCTCCTCAACGAATCCCCCACGGCCGCCGACCTGCTGGAAAATCTCTCTCGCCCCAGCTTCGGCGTTTAGTGGCCGCTCCCGGCGGCCCAACGCGAGTGAGAACATGACGGACGAGCGCTGGCAAGCCGCCTTCCGCGACTACGGGAACTCCAGCTTCGTGGAGCTGCTGCGCGCGACTTCTGCCCACCTGCTGCAGACGCTGAGCGCGGGCTCTGCCGATGAGGCGGTGCCGGCGGCCCCTCCTCACGGGACCACGGTCCTCGCCGTCAGATACCGCGACGGCGTGCTGATGGCGGGAGACCGGCAAGCGACCGAGGGGTTTCAGGTGGCGCACCGAAAGATCGACAAGATCTACAAGGCCGACGACCTCTCCGGAATCGGGATCGCGGGAGCCGCCGGGCCGAGCATGGAGATGGCCCGCCTCTTCCAGACCGAGCTGGAGCACTATGAGAAAGTGGAGGGAGAGGCGCTCTCCCTGGAGGGGAAGGCCAACCGCCTGGCCCAGATGATCCGCATGAACCTCCCCGCGGCCATGCAGGGTCTCGTCGTGGTGCCGATCTTTGCGGGGTTCGACGAGAAGGACGGGATCGGCCGGATCTTCAAGTATGACATCACCGGCGGTCGCTACGAGGAGGCCGAGTACTTCGCTCAGGGCTCCGGAGGGAAAGACGCGCGCGACTCGCTCAAAAAGCGCTACCGAAAGGACATGTCGAAGGTGGAGGCGCTTCGCGTCACCCTGGAGGCAGTGATGGACGCCGCCGAGGAGGACATCGGCACCGGCGGGCCCGACCTGGTCCGCGGCATCTTCCCAAGCGTCAAAACCATCACGCGCGACGGCTTCGGCGAGGTGCCAGAGGACGAGGTGCGCCGCGCCTGCGAGGAACTGTTAGCCGAGCGTAAAGGCCGACTATAATGCCTCTGCCCTATTACGTGTCCCCCGAGCAGATGATGAAGGACAAGGCGGAGTATGCCCGCAAGGGCATCGCCCGGGGGAAATCCATCGTCGCGCTCGAGTACAGGGACGGCGTGCTCCTGGTTGCCGAGAATCCCTCGACGCTGCTCCACAAGATCTCGGAAATCTACGACCGCATCGCGTTCGCAGGAGTGGGGAAGTACAACGAGTTCGAGAACCTCCGCATCGCCGGGGTGCGGCACGCGGACATGAAGGGGTACAGCTACAGCCGGGGCGACGTGACCGGCAAGTCACTGGCCAACGCCTACTCGCAGGCGCTCGGGAGCATCTTCACCCAGGACATCAAGCCCTTCGAGGTCGAGGTGCTGGTGGTGGAGGTGGCGGAGACGAACGGATCCAAGAACGAGATCTACCACATCCTCTACGACGGCACCATCGAGGACGAGCACAACTACGCGACGATGGGCGGCCAGGCCGACGAGATCCGCCGCTTCCTCAAGGACAACTACCGGGAGGGGTTGACGCTGGAGGAGGCCCTGCAGCTCGGCGTCCGGGCGCTGATGGTGACCCAGAACAAAGCGCTTACCGAGCGGGACCTCGAGGTCGCGGTGCTGGACCGGGCCAAAGAGCAGCGCAGGTTCCGCCGCATCCCCCCCGAAGCGCTGAGCCAGCTGCTCGGCGGGACCAAGTAGCCTCCGGGACGGCACGCCGTTTGAAGTTGCACAGGAGGCCCTCCTGCCGGTAAGCTGGAGCCGAGATGAAGCGACGTATCTTCGGGCTCGAGAACGAATACGGCCTGACCTGCACCCTCAACGGGCAGCGTCGGCTGTCTCCGGATAACGTCGCCCGCTATCTTTTCGAGAAGGTCATCCCCGGCGCCCGCAACGCCAACGTCTTCCTCGAGAACGGGGCCCGCCTCTACCTGGACACGGGCTTCCACCCCGAGTACGCGACCCCGGAGTGCGACAACATCGAGGAGCTGGTCATCCACGACAAGGCCGGCGAACGGATCGTCGAAGACCTGCTCCACCAGGCGGAGAAGCGGCTCCGCGAAGACGGCATCTCCGGGAACATCCTGCTCTTCAAGAACAACACCGACTCCGCGGGCAACTCCTACGGTTGTCACGAGAACTACCTGGTCTCGCGCGACGTGTCTTTCCAGCGGCTGGCGGAGTCGCTGATTCCCTTCTTCGTGACCCGGCAGATGTTCGCCGGCGCCGGAAAGGTCCTGCAGACCCCGCGGGGCTTCCACTACTGCCTCTCCCAGCGGGCCCAGCACATCTGCCAGGAGATCTCGGGCGCCACCACGTCCTCCCGCTCGATCATCAACACGCGGGACGAGCCCCACGCTGACGCCGAGAAGTTCCGCCGGCTGCACGTCATCGTCGGCGACTCCAACATGTCGGAGGTGGCCACCTACCTGAAGGTCGGCACGACCGCGCTGGTCCTCGACATGATCGAGGACGGCGCGTTCGACAAGGACTACAGCCTCCAGTCCCCCGTGCAGGCGATCCGGGACATCTCCCACGACTCGACGCTGCGCGAAACGATCAAGCTGAAGGACGGCCGGACCATCACGCCGCTCCAGCTCCAGCGCGAGTACCTCGAGCACGCCACCCGCTACGTCGAGAGCATCGACCCGGACCCCGTCACAAAGGACGTCCTCGCGCGGTGGACTGACGTGATCCTGAAGCTCGAGGAGGACCCGATGCAGCTCAACCGCGAGGTGGACTGGGTCATCAAGAAGGAGCTCATCGAGGCCTACATGGCCAAGAACCGCCTGTCGTGGCGCGACCCCAAAGTGTCGCTGATGGATCTCCAGTACCACGACATCCGGCCGGACCGCGGCATCTACTACCGCCTGGCCAGCCGGGATCAGGTGGACCGCATCACCGACGACGACGCCATCGAGCGCGCGAAGCACACCCCGCCCCAGACGACGCGGGCGCGGCTCCGGGGCGAGTTCATCCGCCAGGCGAACCTGAAGGGCAAGGACTACCGCGTGGACTGGGTCTACCTGAAGCTCAACGACCCGGAGCGCGAGACCATCCTCTGCAAGGATCCCTTCCAGTCGCACGACGAGCGGGTGGAGCGCCTGATCCGGTCGTTCTGAAAGCCCGGCCGGGCGGGTCCTGTCCCGGCGAGCAGCCCCCGTCGTCCTCGCTCCACCCATCCCCCGGTGGGACCCCTTACGCTGCGGGCGCCGGGGGGCTCCAGCTCGCCGTGCCACCCGCCCGGCTCGGTCGAGACAGGTTGCGCGACCGAACGCCCGGCGTGTAGCATAGGGGCGCATTTTGCCCGGCACCCCCGAGGGGATGGATGACGCCGAATCCCGTGAAGCGAAAGCTCCAAGAGGGGAAGGCCGTGATCGGCACCTGGCTGAACCTGCCGGACCCCATCGCCGCAGAGGCGCTCGCCGCCCTCGGCTTCGACTGGCTGGTGGTGGATACCGAGCACGGCCCGATCGACGTCGAACCCATGACCTACATGTTCCAGGCCATCGGGCGCTTCCCGGTGGCACCCATGGCCCGCATCCCGTGGAACAGCGAGGAGAACATCAAGCGCGTGCTGGACGCGGGAGCCTGGGGGTTCGTGGCGCCCAACGTCCGGAGCCGCGAGGAGGCCCAGCTGGTCGTCGCCGCCGCCAAGTATCCGCCGACGGGGATTCGTAGCCTGGGGGGCGGGCGCCATCACCTCTCCTTCAAGACGGATCCGGCGACCTACTTCCAGCGGGCCAACGACGAGATCCTCGTGGTGCTCCAAATCGAGCACATCGACGGCGTGAGGAAGATCGACGAGATTCTCTCCGTGGCGGGCGTGGACGCCTGCTTCATCGGCCCCAACGACCTCTGCGCCTCCATGGGGCTCGCCCCCTCCCTGGAGCCCCCGCACCGGGAGTTCGAGGAGGCCGTCCAGACCATCAAGCGCGCCGCCCTGAGACACGGGGTGCCCCCGGGCATCCACTGCGCAAGCGCCGAGACCGTGAACCGCCGGATCGCCGAAGGCTGGCGCTTCATGGGGGTTCTGGGCGACGTGCGCTTCATGACGGCGGCGGCGAAAGCGGCGCGCGACGCCATCAAGACCGAAGGGGCATGAGACACGCCGTGGCCACGGTCGCGCAGTCATCCCATGGTATCGCGCTTGTTCGAGCGCCGGCTTTGCCGGCGAAACGCGTGGGGGGAGGAATCCGGGTACCCGGGCCGAAGGCCTGGGTGGGGGCGGAGCCCCCCTCCGAGGTATGAAACGGCTCGGCCTGGCACTGCCCTTCACACAGGCGTTCCCCCTGTCCGATTACCTGTCGCTGGCGCGGGAGGCCGAAGCCGTCGGCTACGACACGCTCTGGACGGGTGAGGTCGGTGGCCCCGACGCGGTCAGCACGATGACGCTTCTCGCCAGCCACACGGAGCGGGTCAACGTGGCGTCGGGCGTCATGCCGGTCCAGACGCGCACGCCCGTCGTCGTCGGCATGACCGCCGCCTCCCTCGCCCAGATTGCGCCCGGACGGATCCGGCTGGGGCTCGGGATCTCCAGCCGGATCATCGTCGGCGAGTGGAACGGCCTCCCCTTCGAGCGCCCGCTCGAGCAGCTCCGCGAGGCCGTGCAGGTCATCCGGATGGTCCTCTCCGGAGAGCGCGTGAACTTCGAGGGTCGATGTTACCGGGTCCGGAATTTCCGCCTCCTGCAGGCCCCGCCAGCCAAGCCGGTGCCCATCTACCTCGGCGCGCTGGGCCCGCGCATGTTGAGGCTCGCGGGCGAGATCGCCGACGGGGTTCTGCTCAACTGGATCCCGCCCGAGGCGATCCCCGGATCCATCCGCCAGATCGAGATCGGGGCGCGGAGCGCGGGGCGGAGCCTGGCCGATTTCGAGATCGCCGCCTTCATCCGGACCGCGGTCACCGACGAGCCCGAGCCCGCGCGCGCGGCGCTGGCGCGCGACATCACCGGCTACTGCATCGTGGACTCTTACGCCAGGTTCTTCACCGGGTGCGGCTTCGGCAAGGACGTGGAGGCGGTCAATCAAGCGTGGCGGAGCGGGGACAGGCAGGCCGCAGTCGGGCAGATTTCGCCGCGGTTCCTCGACGGCCTGGGCGCCGTGGGCTCGGCGGACTTCTGCCGCCAGCGCCTGGAGGCCTTCGCCAAGGCCGGTCTCACCCAGCCGGTGGTCTTCCCCTTCTCGCCCGCCCACGACCCGCGCCCCGCGCTCTTCCGGACGCTCAAGACCCTCGCCGCCTGAGCGGAAACCGAACCATGGCCTCCCTCCGGGTCCTCGGCGTCATCCCGGCTCGCCTCCACTCGACGCGCCTTGCCCGGAAGGTGCTCCGCGAGATCGCCGGCGTGCCGATGCTCGCCCACGTGTGGAGGCGCGCCCGCCAGTCGCCCCTTCTGTCCGACCTCCTGGTCGCCACCGATGCGGACGAGGTGCTGAACGCCTGCCGCGCGCTGGGCATCCCCGCGGTGCTGACCTCACCCCAGCACCCGTCCGGCACCGACCGGATCTGGGAAGTCGCCCAGACGCGCGCGGCCGACCTCTACGCGAACATCCAGGGGGACGAGCCCCTCGTGACCGCGGGCCACATCGAAAAGCTTGTCCAGCCGTTCCTGGCCGATCCGGCCACGGAGGTGAGCACGCTCCGGATCCGCGCCACGGCCGAAGAGGCGGCCGACCCCAACGTCGTCAAGGTGGTCGTGACCGGCAAGGGGACCGCGCTCTACTTCTCGCGCCTCCCCATCCCCTTTGACCGGGACGGCACCGCCACCCCGGCTTACTGGAAGCACCTCGGGCTCTACGCCTACCGCCGCGAGGCCCTGGAGGCCTTCCACCGTCTCCCGCCTTCGGCGCTCGAGACCTCCGAGAGGCTCGAGCAGCTCCGCTTCCTGGAGCACGGCATCGCCATCCAGGTCGTCGAAACAACGGAGCCCACCATCGGGGTGGACACGGAAGCCGACCTCCGCGCCGTCGAAGCCCGCCTCCAGTCCCATCCCCGGTGAACGCGCCGGCGCATCGTGCTCTTCCTGGCCGGGACCGCCGTGGGGCTCGCACTGGCGCTCCAGGGCTTCGTCCGGGAGCGACGGGGCCTCTACGACCGTTGACAGGGGGCGTGGGGGCGGAGACAATCGGCTCCATGCGCTCGCGACGCCTCTTCTACGGCTGGGTGGTGCTGGGCGCGGCCTTTTTGATCATCACGATGGCGATCGGGACGCTCTTCTCCCTCGCCGTCTTCCTCAAGCCCATCGAGGACGACATGAAGTGGAGCCGGGGCGCCATCGGCGGCGTGGCGCTTCTCAACTGGTTGATCGTCGGGCTCGGCTCGTTCGTCTTCGGATTTCTCTCCGACCGGGTGGGGACGCGGACAGTGGTCCTCGCCGGTGGCGCGCTCCTGGGACTGGGCCCCGTCCTGTCGAGCCAGGTCACGGCCCTCTGGCAGTTTTACCTGGCCTGGGGTCTCCTGGTCGGTCTCGGGGTCGGCGCCTTTTACGTCCCCCTCACCGCCACCGCCACGAAGTGGTTCGAAGTGCGCCGCGGGCTGGCCGTGGCCATCGTCTCGGCGGGAAACGGTCTCGGCATCTTCGCGGTCTCCCCTCTCGCCCGCTTCCTCACCACCGCCTTCGACTGGCGAACCGCGATGTTGCTCCTGGGCGACCTGGCGTGGCTCATCGTCATCCCGGCCGCCCTCCTGATCCGGAACAGCCCGGAGGAGATGGGAACCCTCGCCTTGGGTCACTCGCCAGTCCGCATCCAGGCTTCAAACGAGACGGCGGGCACGGCGCTCCGTAGCCTCCCGTTCTGGACCATCGCGCTGACCCACTTCGCCTGCTGCGCGGCCCACTCGGGGCCCATCTTCCACATGGTGGCGCACGCCACGGACCAGGGCGTCGCGAAAATGGCGGCGGCCACCGTGCTGGGGGTTTCGGGTTTCTCGTCCATCATCGGCCGGCTGGGGACGGGCCTCCTGGCGGATCGCTTCGGCGCCAAGCAGACGCTCGTGGCCGGGCTCTCGATCCAGGCCGTGATGGTCTTCCTGTATCTCTTCGCCGCGGATCTGGGGACCTTCTATGCGTTCGCCCTGGTTTTCGGGCTGGCCTACGGCGGGGTCATGCCGCTCTACGCCCTGATCACGCGGGAGTACTTCGGGGAGGGGGTCATGGGGACCGCCTACGGCGGCGTCTTCTTCATCTCCTCGATCGGGATGGGGGTCGGCTCCTACGCGGGCGGCTACATCTTCGACATGCTGGGAAGCTACCGGTGGCTCTACCTGGGCTCCTTTGCCATCGGAGTAGCCGCCGTCCTGCTGGCCGCGACGCTCAGGCGTCCCCGGCCCGCCACGGCCCCGGCGCTCTCGCCCCTTGTCCATTGACACGCCCTGCCTTCGGTGCTATAGGTGCGGTCACACTTAGGGACCGGAAACCGCTCTCATCCCTTGAGCGCGTGACGCCCTTCAGGAGGACCCGCATGGGAACTGCCGGGAACCCGACCCAGTTCAGACGGTAAGGAGGACGTGATGGACACACTCGATGCCGAAAAGACCCCGATCCCAGCAGTTGACCGAAGGACCTTCATCAAGGTGAGCGGCGCGGTCGGTCTCGCCGCCGCCGCAGGTGGGCTGGAGGGCATCCTGGCCGCAAAAAGGGCCCCCGCCTACGCCCAGGGGACGAAGCTCCACATCGTCCGGTGGAACGACTTCATTCCCGAGGCCGACGTCGAGCTGAGGCGCCAGGCTCCCGAGGCCAGCAAGGCCCTCGGCGCCGAGGTCACCTTCGAGTTCATCAACGCCAACGACCTCCAGCCCCGGATCACCGCGGCCATCCAGTCAGGCTCCGGCGCGGACATCATCCAGATGCTCTGGAACTGGCCGCATCTCTACGCCGGCGGCATCGTGGACCTGTCGGACGTGGCCGAGCCGATCGGCAAGGCCCAGGGGGGGTTCTACGACGTCTTCAACTCCGCTGCCAAGGTCGGGGGCAAGTGGCTCGCGGTTCCCCACAGCATCGTCGGGAACGCCATTGCCTATCGCCGCTCCTGGCACGCGGAGATCGGGGTAACGGCGTTCCCGAAGACGTGGGACGAGTGGCGCCAAGTCGGGAAGAAGCTGAAGGCAAAGGGCAGGCCCGTTGGCCAGGCGCTCGGACACAGCTTCGCCGATCCGCCAACCTTTGCCTACCCACTCCTCTGGGACTTCGGCGGCCTCGAGACGGACAAGAGCGGGAAGAAGGTCGTCATCAACTCCAAGGGCGCGGTGGAGTCGGTCAAGTTTATGCAGGCCTTCTGGAAGGACGCCTGCGACGAGGGCGGGTTGGCCTGGGACGACACGAACAACAACCGGGCTTTCCACGCCGGCGAGCTCAGCGCCACGCTGAATGGCGCGTCCATCTACATCGTGGCGAAGCGCCAGAAGGACAAGATCAAGGACGAGAAGGGCGAGCCGATGGTCCAGGACATCGAGCATGAGGCGCTGCTCCCCGCCGGGCCGGCCGGCCGGTTCTCGCTCTACTACCCGTTACAGCACGCCGTGATGAAGTACTCAAAGAACCAGAAGCCCGCCAAGGACTTCCTCAAGTGGCTCCACCAGAAGGAGAATTTTGAGAAGTGGTTCGAGGCTAACGGGGCCTACAGCGTCGGTTCGACCAAGGTCTGGGAGGAGCACGCGCTGTGGTCCAAGGTCGACAAACCTCTCCGGATCTTCCGGCAGGCCGCCCGGAACACCCTGATGCTCGGCCATGCAGGCCCCGCCACCGCCAAAGCGACCGAGTCCTACACCAAGTACGTCGTCGTGGACATGTTTGCAAGGGCCGTCCAGGGCATGAAAGCCGAGGACGCCGTCAGGTGGGCGGAGGGCGAGCTCAAGAAGATCTACGAGGGCTAGACCACGCCGTTTCCCTCGCGGGTTACGGGCTCGATGTGAATAAGGCCATCCGAGGGGGATCGGGAGGCGCCACCGGAGTAGAGGTGGCGCTTCTCCGTCCCCGCGACGTCCAGCAACCCGTCCTTGCGCGCCTCCTGGATAACGAGCGGGCCCTGGCGGCCGTCCTCCTCGCCCCCGCCGTCCTCATCCTCGCCGTGTTTATCGCCTACCCGTTCGTCATGGGCGTGTGGCTCTCGCTCAGCAGCACGAGCGTGGGCAATCCGGGTCGCTTCGTCGGCCTCCAGAATTTCCTCAAGGCCTGGAACGATTCCATCTTCCAGACTACCTTTCAGAACACCTTCGTCTACACGTTCTGGGCCACCATCTTCAAGCTGGCCCTCGGCATGTGGTTGGCGCTCCTGCTTAACCGCCACTTCCGCGGCAAGCGGTTCGTCCGGGCCGCTATGTTGCTCCCGTTCATCATCCCCACGGTGCTCTCCACCTTCGCGTGGCGCTGGATGTTCGACCCCACCTTCAGCGTCCTCAACTGGCTGCTGTACAGGACCGGGCTCATCGTCACGAAGCTGCCGTTCCTGTCGGACGGGACCTGGGCCCTCTGGTGCGCGATCGTGGTGAATACCTGGCGCGGCATGCCCTTCTTCGCCATCACGCTGCTGGCGGGGCTCCAGACTATCAACCCCGACCTCCAGGAGGCGGCATCGCTCGACGGGGCCAATGCGTGGCAGCGCTTCTGGCACGTGACCTGGCCGCTGCTCAAGCCGGTCACCATCGTCGTCGTAGTCTTTTCGATCATTCAGACGTTCTCCGACTTCCAGCTCATCTACGTCCTGACGGGAGGCGGTCCAGCGAACTCGACCCACCTGCTGGCGACGTACGCCTACCAGATAGGCGTGGCTACCGGCCTCCTGGGGGAGGGAGCGGCGATCTCCCTCTTCATGTTTCCGGTGCTCCTCGCAGTGGTTTGGATCCAGCTCCGTTACCTCCGGCGGCTGGAGGGGGCCTGATGGTCATCGAGCGGCACTGGAAGAAATGGGTGTACTTCTACATCCCCTTGACGTTGTTCATCATCGGCACCCTCTTCCCCTTCTACTGGATGTTGATCACTGCGGTCCGCCCAGACGCCGAGCTCTACCGCTCCTGGCGCGCTGTCAATAACACCCCATTCTGGACGCTCCAGCCGACCTTGGCGCACGTCCAGGATCTCCTGGCCCGGACGACGTTCCCCCGCTGGCTCTGGAACACGTTCTTCATCGCCATCGTCTCCACCGGCATCTCGCTGGCCTGCGGCCTTCTGGCGGGCTATGCCCTGGCGCGACTCCGCTTCCCCATGGCCGGACTGCTCGGCACGTCCATCTTCGTCACGTACCTCGTGCCGCCCACACTCCTCTTCATCCCTCTCGCTGACATCGTCAGGAATTTCCACCTGGGCAATACCCCGTGGGCGCTGATCCTCACCTACCCGACCTTTCTCATCCCGTTCTGCACCTGGCTCCTCATGGGTTACTTCAAGACGATCCCGAAGGAGCTCGAAGAGTGCGCCCGGATCGACGGGGCCTCGCGGTTCGGCGCGATGGTCCGTATCATCTTCCCCATCGCCGTGCCGGGCATCCTCTCCGCTGGCATCTTCGCGTTCACCCTCTCCTGGAACGAGTTCATCTACGCCCTCATCTTCCTGTCGTCCCCGGAGCGCAAGACCGTGCCCGTGGGGGTCGTCTCCGAGCTCATCCGTGGCGACATCTACTTTTGGGGCCAGCTCATGGCGGGAGCACTGCTGGGGTCGGTCCCCGTGGCGTTCATTTACTCCTTCTTCGTCGAGCACTACGTGGCGGGCCTCACCGGCTCCGTCAAAGGATAGAGGGGAGACCCACGATGGCGCAGGTCGTCTTGAAAGACCTCAACAAGAAGTTCGACGAGGTGCACGTGGTCAAGGATGTGAACCTCCATGTTCGCGATAAAGAGTTCCTCGTTCTCGTCGGACCGTCGGGCTGCGGCAAGTCCACGACGCTCCGGATGGTGGCCGGGCTGGAGGAGATCACGTCGGGAGAGATCCACATCGGCGACCGGCTCGTCAACGACCTGCCGCCCAAGGATCGGGACATCGCGATGGTGTTTCAGAACTACGCCCTCTACCCGCACATGACCGTCTACGACAACATGGCCTTCGGCCTGAAGATGCGGAAGTTCCCGAAGGCCGAGATCGAGACGCGGGTGAAGGAGACGGCCACCCTCTTGGGGATCCAGGATCTGCTCAAGCGCAAGCCGCGGCAGCTCTCCGGTGGCCAGCGCCAGCGCGTGGCCGTGGGCCGCGCCATCGTACGCCACCCCCAGGTCTTCCTGTTCGACGAGCCGCTCTCGAACCTCGACGCCAAGCTCCGCGTCCAGATGCGGGTGGAGCTGAAACGCCTTCACGACCGCCTCGAAACCACGGCCATCTACGTGACGCACGACCAGGTCGAGGCGATGACGCTGGGCGACCGTGTGGTCGTGATGAAGGACGGACTCGTGCACCAGGTGGGCGAGCCGCTCGAGGTCTACTCGAAACCCCGGAACAAGTTCGTGGCGGGGTTCATCGGTTCGCCCGCCATGAACTTCATCGACACGACGATCTCCGACGCCGGCGGCCTCTACGCGGAGACTACCGGGATGCGGGTGAAGGTCCCGGCCGACCGGGTTTCCCGCCTGGCGCCGTACAAGGGCAAGACGGTCACGCTCGGGATCCGCCCGGAGGATCTGCGGGAGGCCGCGGGCAGCGATCCCCACGACTTGGTCTTCGAGGCGCTGGTGGAGGTCGTCGAGCCGCTCGGCTCGGAGATCCTGCTCGATACGACGGTGGGCACCCATACCGTCGTCGCCCGCGTGGATCCGACGGTGCGCGCCAAGCACCACCAGAAGATCCGCCTCGCGTTCATCCCGCATCGGATCCACTTCTTCGACAACCGGACCGAAGAAGCCATCGTCTGATCCGCCTTGCTTCCGTGCTCCGGCTCGCGTGGCTCATCCCGGCCCTCGTCGGGACCGTGGGAGGCGCCTGGGCGGCCGAGCCGATCACGATCGGAGAGATCAACTCCCGTACAGGGGTGCTGGCGGTCCAGGGCACGGCGGTGCACGAGGGAATCCGGCTCGCCCTGGAGGAGACGAACGCGCGGGGCGGCATCGGCGGCCGCCTCGTCGCGCTGCTCTCCCGTGACGACGAGGGAAAGCCGGAGCGCGCCATCGCCGCCGCCGAAGAGCTCGCATCCCATCAGAGGGCGGTGGCGCTGATCGGCGGCTACGGTGACAGCCTGGTGGGGCCGGTCAGCGAGGTCGCCGATCGCTCGAGGATCCCCTATCTGGCGACGGCGTCCCTGGACGAGCGGCTCGCCCTTCGCGGCAACCGCTTTTTCTTCCGGATCTCGAGCCTCGCTTCATACGCGAAAGTGACCACCGGCATCGTGCTCGAGGTCTTCCGGGCCCGGAACGTGGCCATCCTCTACTCCTCCACGCCGGGGGCCAGCCAGCTCGCCCGGCGCCAGAAGGAGGCGCTCGAGCAGGCGGCGGTGAGGGTGTCGGTGTTCGAGCCGTTCGCCCCGGGACTCTCGGACTTCGCGCCGCTCCTGGCGCGCGTGAGGGATCGGGGCGCCGACGTCCTGCTCTCCGACACCTTCTTCGCCGACCACCTCCTGCTCGTCCGTCAGATGGCGCAGGCCGGGGTCGCGCCCAAAGCGTTCCTGGGCGCCTTCGGCATGGAATTCCCGGGCGTGATCCGGGAGCTGGGATCCGCCAGCGAGGGGCTGTACGGGACGACGGCGTGGCAGCCCGGCGTGTACGTCGGCGGAAACGCGAAGGACTCCCAGGCCTTCACGGAAGCCTTCCTGAGACGCGTCGGACGGGAGCCGGCGCCGCTGGCCATGCACGGCTATGCGGCTGCCCGGACGCTCCTCCGGGCGATCGAGGCGGTGGTAGCCGGCGGCAAGCCGCTCACGGGAGAGGCTCTCAGAGAGGCCCTGGTCCGATCGGACGTCGAGACGCCGCTCGGCCGGGTGAAGTTCGACGACAACGGCGACCCGCTCTTCTACGAGCGAGTGGTGATCCAGATCCAGCGCGGGCGCTACGTGGTGGTCTATCCCCGGGAGCGCGCCACCGCCGGCGCCCGTTACCCCGCCCGGTAGCCCTCCTTTCGAGTCCCCGGGTGTCGCCGACCACTCTGGCCCACGCGATCGTCGCCGGGGTGCTGCTGGGGTGCTTCTACGCCCTGATGGCGCTGGGCTTCTCGATGATCCGGAGCGTGACGCGGGCGCTCAATCTCACCCACGGAGATCTGATCATCCTGGGCGGCTACCTGGGCTACTGGCTCTGGATCGGCTCGGGCCTTCACCCGCTGTTCCTCGTGCCGGTCGCGGCAGCGGCACTCCTCCCGCTGGCGCTCGGCTGGCAGTGGCTCTTCCAGCGCCTTCGCGAGCCGAAGGAACTCTCGAGCCTCGTGCTCACGTTCGGCCTCTCCCTGTTCCTCCAGAACGGCATGCTGGCGCTCTGGCCGGGCGAGTATCGCCTGATCGCGAGCGAGGCGCTGACGGCTTCCGTCTCTCTCGGCGGGCTCACGCTGAACCGGGGAAGGCTCCTCGTGGCCGGCCTAGCCCTGGCCGCGGTCGGCAGCCTCCATGTGGCACTCGGACACTCCCGCTGGGGCCGGGCCGTCCGCGCCACCAGCGTGGACCGGGAGGCGGCCGCGCTCCTCGGGATCAACGTGGACCAGGCGACCCAGTCGACGTTCCTCCTCGCCTTCGCCCTGAGTGGCGGCGTCGGCGTCCTCTTCGCCACCCTCCACTACCTGTCCCCGTCGGGCGGCGCCGAGCTTACGCTCCTGGCGATCGTCCTGACGATCTGGTCGGGCGCGGGGCATGCCCGGAGCGTGCTGGGGGCGGGGATCCTGCTCGGCGTGGTCGAGACACTGACCCTCCTCTGGAGCGGTCCGCGCTGGCGCGAGCTGATCGTCGCGCTGATGCTGCTGGGGACGCTCTTGGCCCGCGCGGGCGGGCTGGTCCCTCGCCGGAGCCGCTGATGCCGCGAGGGGGGCTTATCGCCACGGGCCTCGTCGGGCTGGCGCTGATCCTCCTCCCGCCGCTCTCGGGCTTTCATCCCTACTACCTCTACCTGGTTTCCACCGGGCTCCTCTTCGGCACGCTGGCCACCTCATGGAACATCCTCGCCTACGCCGGCCAGGTCTCCTTCGGGCATGCCGCCTTCGTCGGTCTCGGCGGCTACGGCGCCGCGCTCGCGTCGCTCCACGGCCTCTCTCCCTGGGCGGCCATCGCTCTCGGCGGGGGCCTGGGGGCGGCGGGGGCGGTCATCATCGGCTTGGCCTCCGGGCGGCTCCAGGGCGCTTCCCTCGCCCTGGCCACCCTGGCCTACGCCGAGATGTGGCGCGCGATCGCCCAGAACTGGGACGAGGTCACGGGCGGGGGCGCCGGCCTGATCGGCATCCCTGCGCTCCCCACGCTCCCCTGGCCCTCCCCAGACGTGAGCGGAGGCCGCGCCGGGGGTTACTACCTGTCGCTCGCGCTTCTCGCGTCGGTCCTGGCGGTGTTCGCCGGGATCCTCCGCTCGCGGCTCGGGCTGGCCTTGGCGGCGATCAGGGAAGAGGAGGAGCGGGCCGGCCTGCTCGGTGTTCACCCCCTGCCCTGGAAACTCCTCGCCTTCGGGCTGTCCGGTTTCTGGAGCGCGCTCGCGGGCGGGCTCTACGTCCACACGGTGCGCGTGGTGGAGCCGGACCTCGTCTTCAGCCTCCACTTCTCGATCCTCCCGCTGGTGATGGCGACCTTCGGGGGCGTCGGCACGCTCCTGGGCCCCGCCGGCGCGGCACTGGGTCTCTACCTGGCGAGCGAGCTCTTCCTCCACCCCTACGTCCCGGCGTTCCACCAGCTCCCGTACGCCCTCGCGCTGATCGTGGTCGCCCTGTACGCCCCGGGAGGTCTCGGGACCCTTTTCAGGAGGAGGCGACATGGCGCTGCTTGAAGCGCGCGGGCTCTCCATGGCCTTCGGCGGGCTCCAGGCCCTCCGCGGCGTGGACATCGCCATCGAGGCCCGCCAGGTGGTGGGCCTGCTCGGCCCCAACGGATCGGGCAAGACCACGCTCTTCAACATCCTGTCGGGACTCTTGCGTCCGACCACGGGCGAGGCCCGGTTCGACGGCGCCCGGCTGACGACGCTTCCGCCGTGGGAAATCTCCCGTCTCGGCATCGGTCGCACCTTTCAGATCGCGCGCCCCTTCGCCCACTCGACCGTCTGGGACAACGTGCTGGTCGGCGTGACCTTCCGCGCCCGGCGGGGCCCGCGTGCGGCTTTGGAGCGTCGGCGCGAGGTCGAGAGACTCCTGGCCACCGTGGGGCTCCTCGACAAGGCGAGGGCCACCGCCGGCGAGCTCTCCCTCGGCGAGCGAAAGCGGCTGGAGCTGGCGATGGCGCTCTCCACCCGTCCGACCCTGCTCCTCCTCGACGAGCTGGCCTCCGGGCTCTCGCCCAGGGGACGCGAGGAGGTCATGGGCTTTTACGGGCAGCTCCGCGGGGAGGGGCTCACGATTTTCGCCATCGAGCACTCCGCGCGCGTGCTCTCCCGGGTCGCCGATCGCCTCCTCGTCCTGGATCAGGGGACGGTCGTGGCCGACGGACGCCCCGAGCAGGTCCTCGCTTCGACCCGACTGGTGGAAGCCTATCTCGGGGAGGACGACGAGCCGTGACGCCACCTCTCCTGGACGTGGGCGGGATCGAGGCCGGCTACAACGACCTGACCATCCTCAAGGACTGCTCGCTGGAGGTGCGGGCCGGCGAGGTCGTCGCGCTCGTCGGGCCCAACGGAGCCGGGAAGTCCACGCTCCTCAAGACGCTCTGCGGGCTCGTCCCCGCGAGGGCCGGCACCGTGCGGCTCGACGGTGAGCGCATTGACGGCCTCACGCCCTACGCGATCGCCGCCCGGGGCGTCGCGCTCGTCCCCGAAGGGAGGCGGCTCTTCGTCCCGCTGACGGTCAGGGAGAATCTCGAGCTGGGTGCGTTCCTGCCGCGGGCCCGCGCCCGGCAGGAGGAGACCCTCCGCCTGATCTTCGGACTCTTCCCGACGCTCCAGCAGAGACAATCGGTCGCCGCCGGGGACCTCTCGGGAGGCGAGCAGCAGATGCTGGCCCTGGCGCGGGCGCTCATGACATATCCTCGGCTGCTCTGCCTGGACGATCCGTTTCTCGGCCTCGCGCCGCCCGTCACCCGCCGCTTCTCCGAGGCCCTCGGCGAGCTGACCGCTCGGGGGATGACCATCCTGGCCGCCGGACAGCACGTCCGCCGGCTCCTCCGCCTCGCCGATCGCGCCTACCTGCTCGAGGAAGGTCGCGTGACGCTGTCGGGGTCGGGTCCAGGCCTGCTGCGGGACGAGCGCCTCCGTCGGGCCCTTCTCGAACTCACGCCGGACGTGGAGCGATGAAACCCACCCTGGCACTGGCGCTGGCCGCCGTCATCCTGCTGGGGGCTCCGAAAATCTACCGGCTGGCGAACGCCCACCTCCTGGCGCTCGACCTCCTCGCTCCCGGGTGGGTCCCGACGATGGGCCACGTCACCCGCGAGGGAACCAGCGTCGGCGGGACCGCCGCCGACGTCTACCGCCCCGCCAGCCGGGCGCGCGGCGGCCTCCTGCTGGTCCCCGGCCTCTCCCGGACCGGCAAGGACCATCCGGCCTTCCAGCGCCTGGCCCGGAGCCTGGCGCGAGCCGGCTTCGTGGTGCTGGCTCCCGACTTCCCGGGGCTCCGCGACTTCCACGTCTCTGAGTCCGACATCGCCGCGATCGTCAGAACCGTCCAGATCCTTCTCGCGGAGGCCCCGCACCCCATCGGGGTCCTCGGCTTCTCCTTCGGCGCCGGCCCGGCGCTCATAGCGGCCGCCGATCCGACGATCCGCGACCAGGTTGACCTTGTGGGGAGCTTCGGCGGCTACTGGCACCTCGCCGACGTCATCGCGTTCATCACCACCGGCTCCATCGAGGAGAACAGCAGCTGGCGCGCGGTCGTCCAGCAGCCCCAAAATCGCTGGAAGCTCCTGGCGGCCCTCGCACCCTACGCGAGAGACCCCCTGGAGCGCGAGCGCCTCCAGAAGCTTGCGGACCGGAAGCTCGCCAATCCCGCCGAGGATGTGAGGGCCGAGATGGGAAGGCTCGGGGCCGAGGGGTGGCGGCTCCTGGCCCTCGTGGAGAACCGGCGGCGCGACCGGGTGCCCAACTTGCTCGCCTCGCTGACGCCAGGGATCCAAAAGCGCCTCGAGCGGCTTTCGCCCGCGACCGCGATCGGAGGGGTGAGGGCGCGGCTCTTCATCGCCCACGGCCGGGACGACGACTCGATCCCGTACACAGAAAGCGCCCGGCTCGCGCGGGCGGCCCCCAACCTAGGGCGCCTGGTCATCTTCGACGGGTTCACCCACGCCTTCCCGTCCGAAGGGGGGTGGCGCACCCGACTGCGCCAGGCGAGAGACGTCGAGCGCTTGGTTCTCCTGCTCGACGATCTGCTCGGAACGCGCCGCGCCGCGGGACGATAGGACGATGGCGCGGCGGTGGCTCCTGCTCCTGGCGGCGCTCGGGGTGGTTCTCCTCAACCTGATCGTGCTCGCCACCTTCTGGCCCGGGCCCTCTCCTCCTCCGACCGCATCGCCCGGGGAGCGGCTCTACCTCGCCCACTGCGCCACCTGCCACGGTGGGCACGGAAACGGCTCCTGGCGCGCGACGCTGCTCCTGATCCGGCCCGGGGACCTGTCCGATCCCCGCCGCATGCGGTCCTTCTCCGACCGGTACCTGTTCGACGTCGTCAAGCAGGGAGGTGCCCCCCTGGGGAAACCCGGGATGCCAGCCTTCGGTTTCCACCTCTCGGACGCCGAGATCCAGGACCTCATCCGCTACGTCCGCACGCTTTCGACCGGCTCCCCTCACCCCTTGCCGAAGAGATGGCTCTCCAGTTCCCTCTCGGCCTCCTTCAAGCCCGAGAAGGGCGACCGCTTCACCACGTGTTCCTGTCGGTGGTCGCAAGCGGAGCATCGCATCACGTACACGACCTCGATGTAGTAGTGGCCGCAGTTGGGATCCGCCGGGTCATCGGCCAGGGCGAGGCGCTCGAAGCTGTCCACGCGCTGGAATTGCGCCGCCACCCCGTTTCCGCACCGCTTGCAGAGCACGACCCTCTCCTCCTCCCTCGATCGCTCGCCAAACAACAAGGGCCCGCGACCTGGGCGGGCCCCTTCGTCCTTCCGGGCTCTTCGACGTTCCGTCGCGCCTCGACTAGGGCTTCGCCTTCTCCGTCTCGCGCTGCCGCAGGAATCGCCGGAGGAGCTTTCCCGTCCCCGGACCGCCGGGTCCCGGCGCCCGGGGCATCTTGTCAACAAATTCCACTTCCCTGGGCAGCTTGTAGACCGCGATCTTGCCCCGGCAGAACTCGATCAGCTCCTGCTGTAAGGCAGCGGACGGCTGCTTGCCTTCCTTGATCTGGACGAAGGCCTTGGTCTTCTGCCCCATCACAGGGTCGGGTAGTCCAACCACCCCTGCATCCGCCACCGCCGGATGCGTGACCAAGACATCCTCGATCTCCTCCGGCCCGATCCGGTAGCCGGAGGACTTGATCAGATCATCCTCGCGCGAGAGGAACCAGATGTAGCCATCCTCGTCCATGCTGACCATGTCACCGGCCCGGCACCAGCCCCCCTTGACGACGGAGCGCTGTTTCTCGGCATCCCGCCAGTACACGGTTCCCGTGGGTCCCCGGGCCAGGAGCTGCCCACTCTCTCCCGGCTTGCAGTCCTTGCCCTCCTCGTTGACGACCTTGAGCTCGTACCCCGGGATGGCGGGGCCGATCGAGCCCGGCTTGACCTTCTTCGTGGCCGCAGAGGAGATGAAGACGAACATCATCTCGGTGGTCCCCAGCCCCTCGAAGATCTCCTGGCCGAACTTGGCCTTCCAATCCAGGTAGGTCTTGGCCGTCAGCGATTCGCCTCCGCCCGTGCAGATCCGAAGGGAACCGATGTTGTACTTCTTCTCCGCGTCCGGCACCTGGAGCATCTTCCTGTAGGCCGTGGGCAGCGCCGACAGGATGGTCGCCTTGTGGTTCTGGATCTGCTCGAACATCCCCTCGGGGGTGAACCGGGGGAAGATGGAGACCGCGGCCCCGAACCGGTAAGGGATCGTGGTGACGGCGGAGTACCCGGCTGCCATGGCGATGGGCGCGGCGCTCAGGATGACGTCGTTCGCCGTCACCCCCCAGCAGTACTTGCCGAAGCCGTCGGGGACGATGAGCGCCTCTTCCGTCAAATGGACCGTCCCCTTGGGCAGGCCGGTCGTCCCTGACGTATAGATCAGGACCGACACATCCATCCGATCCCGGCGCACCGGCTCACATTCCGGCTTCCCGCCGTCCAGAAGCTCCTGGTAGAGGAGATAGCCCTTCTGCTTGTATGCCGCCTGCTGCTCCGGCGTCCCGCCCACGACGATAACGTGCTCGAGGGTCTTCAGGTCGGCCTTGGCCTTTTCCAGTTCCTCCAAGAACGCCCCCGCCACGACGACGGCCTTGACCTCGGCATTGTTGAAGACGTGGGCGATCTCGGCTCGGGAAAACAAGCCGGACGTCGGCAGGAAGATGCCGCCGATCTTCAGGACCGCGAAGTTCGTCACCAGGGCGGGCGGGATGTTGGGAGTCCTGAGGGCCACCCGGTCGCCCTCCTCGATGCCCAGCGCCCTGAGGCTCGACCCCAGCTTGTTGACCATCCCGAGGAGCGCCTTGTAGGGGATCTTTTTATCCTCGAAGAGGATCGCAGCCCGGTCCCCTCTGCCCGCCGCCACCTGCTTGTCGAGGAGCTCCTCGGTGCTGTTGAATTTCTGGGGATAGGACTGATACTCGGGAAGCTTGTAGATCCGGGTCGGCCAGAGCTCCTTGGGTGGCAGGTCTCCTTCCAGCAGCTTTCCCATCGCAGTGACTCCTTCCCCTCAGGCCTTGCTCAGGAGCTCCTGGAGGGCTTCCTCGACACCCACCAGCTTGCTCAGCTCCCGATCCGACCTGGGAAAGACCTCGGTGGGGTAACGATCCCCCTCCTTCTCGAAGATCAGGAGGGCGGGAACGGTCTTTCCGAAATCCTCTTCCAGGGCGCCCTTGGCGCCGAAGACCGCGCGCTGCGCCGAGGGGGGGCCCGTCACGGCGGCATTGTAGGTCATGAAGGCTGCCGCCTGCTCCCCGCAGTCCTGGATCTTCACGTTGACCCCTTTCTGCTGGAGCTGCTTGCAGAGGTCCACGGCCTTCTTGTTGTCGCAGGGGAATTGGGGGCCCGGCGCCTGCTTGCTGCTGTAGTAGAACTCGACCTTCATGGAATCACCTCCGACATGGGTTCACCGCTGGCTCAGCAGCAAGCCCGGCACGAAACGCAGGTGGCGGGAAGAAAGAAAGGCTTCCCGGCACATCACAGCCGCCGAGGCGGCCGTGATGTGCATGAAAGCCCCGAGGAGGCGCAGGAGCCTACTCGAATGGGAATCCTTTCCGCGCGGTGGTCGTCCCCCTGCAGTAGTCGCACTCCTTGGGCTCGCTCCCCTTGGGGATGATCTTCGTGTACGGCCACTCGACTGCGGCATCGTACCCCCAGTAGGCCGATGCGATGTGGGGATCGAGCGCCTTCGAATAATGAGGGCACTCAAAGGGATACGTATCCTTTGGCCACGTCCCTTTCGCCATCCGGAATTCCTCCCTTCTCGCCGTTCGTGGGCGAGGATGCTTCGTACGGGGGCGCTTGGAACCGGCGCGCCCCGATCTCTTCTTGACTCGTTTCGCCTTTTTGGCGCTCCTACCCCGCCGGCTTATAGGGTTTCCCCTCCACGATGAAGCGGGCGCGGCTCCCAACGAGGTCAGCGGCCGTCAACTTCCCTGCCGCCACCGGCTTCCCCCGGACATTCGAATACGTCGGTCCGTGCTTCTGGTCCGGGGCACGGGCGTACAACGGCGGGCTCACTTTGCCCGTCATCGTGTACTCGGTCTTGTAATCCTTGGATTGGGCGTAGCCGGGCAGCTTATCGTGCGGCCCCTGGGCCGGATCGGGCCCCTTCACCCTCTGGCCATTGGAGTACTCAACGGCGTAGATGGCGTCGCAGCCGGCGCACTTGGTCTTCCCCTTGAAGTTCCAGAAGGAAAAAGGGTCCATGTAGTTGATCACCGAACACTTGGGACACTCGAACATCAAGGAACAGTGTTTATAACTGACTTCTGCCATCCGTCTGCCTCCCTCCCCCTGTCGGGGCGTGAATTAGATGACCGCGTCCGCCTCCAGCTCCGCCATCTTCGTCTTGGAGAA
Source organism: Candidatus Rokuibacteriota bacterium (assembly GCA_023248995.1). Classification (GTDB taxonomy): domain Bacteria; phylum Methylomirabilota; class Methylomirabilia; order Rokubacteriales; family CSP1-6; genus JAHFDN01. Next base: position 4,490 of record JAHFDN010000003.1, on the reverse strand, counting down.
GCCGCAGAGCTTGCCGAGGATGTACTCGTTATCGGCCCCGACGGGTTTGAAGGCCCACTTGTGGCGGGGCGGGCTGTCGGAAAGATGGAAGGCGGGCCCTTGGCTTTGGACGTCACCGAACGTGGGATCGTCCAGCCACTCCAGCTCCCCCCGGAGGTGGAAGTGCTCCTGATTCGACACCTCCTTCGAGTTCCAGACCGGCTGGTTGTTGATCCCCTCTTTGGTGAGGATATCCCGGGCCTGCTCCTTGGTCTTGTCCTTGGCCCAGGCCTCTATGGCAGGGTAGATCTCATACTGACTTTCCGCCTTGATCCGCTCATCGTGCGTCGCGTACTTCTTGGCCAGGTCGTCCCGCGTGATGAGCTTCATCAGCTTGGCGAAGTCGGCATCCTTGTACGCGCTGACCAGGATGAACCCCTCTTCTAGTTCTTGCGGGTTCTTGGAGTTCGGATAGGACGATTTGCCGCACTTGATGATCCCGTGGACGCTGACGAGGGGATCATAGTTCCCCCACCGCTGGGGCACCAGACCGTGGCGGCCGTAAAGCGCGATGCAGTCGGAGAGGTGGCGCTGGGCTCCCTGCACCTGGGAGTACTCCATGAAGTTCCCCAGGCCGGAGACGTTGTCCCGCCAGTACATGCAGGCGAGGATCTGGAAGGCGCCCATCATGCCTCCCCAGTAGTCCATGATCCAGATGGTCTGCTTGGAGGGGTTGCCTCCCTTATCTAGGGGCCAGCCGGTCACCGAGAAACAACCGCCCTGGGCCTGACCCAGGATGTCGTAGCTGGCCCGCTTGCGGCCGGGGCCCCAGCCGCCGAACCCTCCCAGCCACTGGTAGATGATCCGAGGATTCGTCTGGCTGAGCTGACGGTAGCCGATCCCCCAGCGGTCGAAGGTGCCGGCCCGGTAGTTTTCCACAACGCCGTCGGACTTGTTGGCGAGCATCTTGACGATCGCCTGCCCCTCCGGCTTATGGAAGTCCACCGAGAGGAAATACTCGTTGTGGTTGGCCCCGAAGAAGCCGAGGCCGGTTCCCATCTCCGGCATCTGCTTTGACAGGGGATAGAGCTTGGGCTCGTTGAAGGGCGTGGTATGGCGCATCGGCTCACCCCGGCGGGGGAGCTCGATCTTGATCACCTCGGCCCCGAGCTCTGCCAGATAGTTCGCGCAGGAGGGGCCCAGGATGTACTGGGTGCAGCTCAGGAACCGCTTCCCCTTCAGCGGCTCCGGCTTTCCGAAGATCTTCTTCGGGTCGAAGACGTCGCGGCAGTACTCTTCAAAAGACATCGCCATGGTTAGATCACTCCCTTTGCCTTGAGGTTATCCATGTCGGCCTTGGTGAAGCCCAAGAGCCGGCGGTAGACGTCCTCGTTGTCCTGGCCGATCGGCCGGCCGATCCACTTCACCCGGCCCGGGGTCCGCTGGCCGAGGAAGGCCGAGGCCCCGATCAGCACCTTGCCGTAGTTGACGTCGTCGATGATCTCGAGGTGCCCTCGGTACTTGTAGTGGGGGAACTCGCAGACCTCATCGATGAACGACACACCTCCCGACGCCACCTCCTCGGCCTGGAGCTTGGTCTCGGCCTCGGAGCGGGTGTTGTCCTTCATCCACTCGCAGAGTGAGGTATAGGTCTCCACCTGCTTATAGTGGGGCAGCCGGGCGGTGACTTCCTTGAGGGCGGGGTCTTCGACAATATGCTGCTCGACCTCCGGCTTGTCCTTCCCCACCGTCCGCCAGATCCGGTACCAGAGGCGGTCATGGCCGCCGCCCACCATGATCTGGCCATCCTTACAGGGGTTCACGGCGTAAATGTTAATGGCCAGGTCCCAGTTGCCGTACCGGGGCCGGATGCTCCCGTCCACCCCGTACCAGCCCCAGTTGTAGTCCAGGATCCGAATGACCCCGGCCGCGCCCGTCGCCTCGACGAACTGGCCGCGGCCTGAGACCTCTTCCCGGTAGTTGAGCGCCGTCATGATGCCGATAGCGGCGCCGGTCCCACCGACCTGGTCGCACATCCACCAGCCCGACCGGGTCGGGGTGCCGCCGAAGGCCACCGGAGCGCCGGTGCCGTGGACGAAGCCGCACGCGGCCTGCGCCGTGGGATCGAGGTTGCCGGGCTTATCCTTCAAGGGGCCCCACTGACCAAGCTGGCCCACCCAGGCGTAAACCAGGCGGGGGTTAAGCTGGGAGAGCTGGCGATAGCCGATCCCCCACTCGTCCCACTGGCCGGGGGGGGCGTTCTCAATAATGACATCGGCGTGAGCAGCGAGCTTCTTCAAGATCTAACGCCCCTCGGGCTTCGTGAGATCCAGCGTGACGGACTGCTTGCTCCGGGCCTCCGCCAGGAACCGGGCGCCCACCCCCTCCTGGGTCTGCGAATCCTTGAACATGTACTCTTTGCGGCCGAAGGGCGTCAGCTTGCGGAGGGGATCGCCGCCGGCCGGTTCCACCATGATGACCTCTGCCCCGAGTTCGGCGAAGAGAGACGAGCACCAGTGGCCGATGATCATCATGCTGGTACAGTCCAGGACGCGGATGTTGTTGAGGGCTTCGGGCTTGTCGAAGTTTTTGCTCTGCCGGACATTGTCCTCCAGCCACAGAGCATACTCCTTCTTCGCGTCGGCCTCTCCCTTATACACCTCATCCGGGGTCGGCGTCGGAACGGCCGGCCACGCTAACACAGGATAGCTCTTTGCCATGCTGACCTCCCTTACTTGATGGCTGTTGTGCGCTCGATCATCCCCGCTGCGGGGGGTTACGCCGTTACCTTCGCCGGCGCCCCCGCCGGCACCGCAGGACGCTTGGCGATCATCTCCGAAATCAGCGCCACCACCGCCAGGGCTCCAGCGGTGTAAAACGCGACGCGATAGTCTTTATAGGTGTCGAACAGCACGCCGGCGATCCGCGGGCCGATGATGCCGGCCACGCCCCACGCCGTGAAGAGCATGCCGTAGTTGATCCCCGCATTCTTGGTCCCCCAGAAGTCCGAGGCCGTGGAGGCATTCACGGAGAGCTGGGTGCCGTAGCACCAGTACACCACGAAGATCATGGCGAGCAGCAGCGGGACGTTGCCGCCCACAAGATACAGGAACGGCATGCCAACGGCCGAGACCGCGATCATCAACCGCAGGACGTTCAGACGGCCCATGGCGTCCGACATCGTGCCCGAAAGAATCCGCCCGCTCGCGTTGCCAACCGCCCCCGTGACAAAGAGCACGAATGCCCATTCCGCCCCCATCCCCACGCTCTTCGCAAACGGCAGCAACTGGCTGATCGCCATGAAGCCCGCTATGGTGCCGAGGCAGTAGGCAATCCACATGAAGTAGAAGGTGGGGGTCTTGATGGCCTCGCCCGGGGCGAACTCGTAGGTCGTGGCCGCCGCCTTGGCCGCAGCGGCGGGCGCCCATCCTGCGGGCCGGTAGCCGGCCGGCGGGTTCTTGAGCAGGAACGCCCCGATCAGCGTCATGGCGAGGAAGATGAACGCCAGGACCTGGAAGGTGGCCCGCCACCCGTAGGTCGGGATCAGCCAGTTTGCGGACAAGGGTCCGAAGATGGCCGACCCGCCGCCGTATCCCGCCACAGCGAGGCCGACTGCCGTGCCCCGCTTGTCTGGGAACCACTTGGCCATGACGGGGATGGGCGTCGCGTAGCCGAAGCCGTTGCCGATCCCGCCCAAGACGCCGAACCAGAAGAAGAGCCAGTTCAGGCTGGTCGTGTAAGCGCACATGAAGAATCCGAGGCTGACCAGCACGCCGCCGGTCACCGAGACCCAGAATGGCCCTTTCTTGTCCTGGAGCCGCCCGGCCAGCACGAAGGAGATGCCGAAGACGAACACCGCAATGCTGAAAATAAGGGAGACGTCAGCCCGCTTCCAGCCGAACTCCTTCTCGAGCGGGGCGACGAACACGCTCCACGCATACAGCGCGCCGAGGGCGAGATTCATGGACATGCCGCCCACCACCCGCCACCATCGACTGATGTGTCCCTCTCCGTTCATCTCCTAACCTCCTCCGCGGCCGCTGCACCGCGTTCCCAGACGCGTTAGAACTCCGCGTACCTCACACCCGGTTCCAGGACTGCGCTCTCGCTGGCGAGTCAAGCCCTTCGCGGAAATTTGGCCGACCACCCCCTTGTGCCTTCCAAACGCTCAAGGATTCCATAGCAATTCGTGACCGCCGTTCCTAAAGTGTGAACGAGATGTCCAGAACTGGGGCCAGACACGTGCAGTTGGGGAGAGAGCGAAGGTGACCGCCATGGGTGGGGGACTCATCGTCCTCTTGTCCGCGCCTTGCGCCGGGATCTTCTACACCGAACCACCATGGCACCCTCTCGGCCGTCTATCGGCCTCGAGCTACTGGACCCTGAGGAGCCCTCGCTGTCCCCCCGTGGAGGGCAGCGGGTGCGGAGGAGTCTATGGTGGCTTCAGGGAACTGTCAAGGGGGTAATTACGTATTGGTCTGACCAGGGGTTGCGCCGCCGGCCGACGCGGC
>JAHFDN010000022.1 GCA_023248995.1 Candidatus Rokuibacteriota bacterium | reverse complement strand
GATCTCAAGGGCTCGATGGAATTATTGGCCGATCGCGACCCTGAGGAGGCGCGGAAGCTGCTGGACCCCGTCCTCGAACGCATGATGGAGGCGGTCCATCGGTACGAGGGAACCGTGAACCAGGTCATGGGCGACGGGATCATGGCCCTCTTCGGCGCCCCGCTCGCCCACGAGGACCACGCGGTGCGGGCGTGCTACGCGGCCCTCGCCATGCAGTCGGCGATCCGCCGCTACACTGAAGAGGTCCGCCGCACCCACGGGATCGAGGTCCAGATCCGGATCGGCCTCAACTCGGGGGAGGTGGTGGTCCGGGCCATCGGCAGCGACCTGCACATGGACTACACGGCGGTGGGCCAGACGACGCACCTGGCGGCCCGGATGGAGCAACTCGCGTCCCCCGGGAGCATCCGGCTGACCGCCGAAACGCTCCGACTGGCCGAAGGGTTCATCCAGGTCAAATCCCTGGGGCCGGTCCCGGTCAAGGGGCTACCAGACCCGGTGGAGATGTTCGAGCTGGCGGGCGCCGCGCCCACCCGGACGCGGCTCCAGGCCGCGGCCGCGCGGGGACTGACCCGCTTCGTGGGGCGGTCGGCCGAACTCGACCAGCTCCGCCAGGCCCTCGAGCGGGCCCGGGCCGGCCACGGCCAGATGGTGGCCCTCATGGGCGATCCCGGCGTGGGCAAATCCCGCCTCTTCTGGGAGTTCATCCATTCTTACCGGACCCACGGCTGGCTCGTCCTGGAATCGGGCTCGGTCTCCTACGGCAAGGCCACGCCGTACCTCCCCGTCATCGATCTCCTCAAGGCCTATTTTCAGATCGAGTCGCGCGACGACGGGCGCAAGATGCGCGAGAGGATCACCGGCAAGCTCCTGACGCTGGATCGGGCTCTGGAGCCCACTCTCCTGGCCTTCCTCGGGCTCCTGGACGTGCCGGTCGAGGATCGAGAGTGGCAGGCTCTCGAGCCCCCCCAGCGCCGCCGGCGGACGCTGGAGGCCGTCAAGCGCCTACTGCTCCGCGAGAGCCAGGTCCAGCCCCTCTGCTTGGTCTTCGAGGATCTGCACTGGATCGACTCTGAGACCCAGGCGCTCCTGGACAGCCTGGTCGAGAGCCTGCCCACCGCGCGCATCCTCTTCCTGGCGAACTATCGCCCCGAGTACCAGCACGGGTGGGGGAGCAAGACCTACTACACGCAGCTCCGCATCGACCCGCTTCCGTCCGACAGCGCCGAGGAGCTCCTCCAGGCCCTCATGGGGAACGACCCCACCCTCCACCCCCTCAAGCGCCTCCTCATTGAGCGGACGGAGGGGAACCCCTTCTTCCTGGAAGAGAGCGTGCGGACCCTCGTGGAGACCCAGGCCCTCGCGGGCGAAGCCGGCGCCTATCGCCTGACCAAGGCCCTCCCGAGCATCACGGTCCCGGCCACGGTCCAGGCGATCCTGGCGGCCCGGATCGACCGTCTCCCGCCAGAGGAGAAGCGCCTCCTCCAAGCCGCCGCCGTCATCGGGGAAGACGTGCCCTTTACCCTCCTCGCGGCCATCGCCGAAGAGCCGGAGGAGGCCCTCCGCCGGGGCCTCGCGCATCTTCAGGGCGCCGAGTTCCTCTACGAGTCGAGCCTCTTCCCGGACCTCGAGTACACCTTCAAGCACGGCCTCACGTACCAGGTCGCCTACGGGAGCCTCCTCCAGGAGCGGCGGCGGGCCCTTCATGCGCGGATCATGGAGGCGCTCGAGCGGCTCTATCCCGACCGGCTCACCGAGCAGATCGACCGGCTAGCGCACCACGCGCTCCGAAGCGAGCTCTGGCCCAAGGCTGTCACTTACCTCCGGCAGGCAGGCGCGAAGGCGGTGGCTCACTCCGCCTACCCGGAGGGGATCGGCTTCTTCGAACAGGCCCTGTCGGCCCTCGCGCGTCTGCCGGAGACAGAGGACGCCCTCAGAGAGACCATCGATGTGCGGCTCCAGCTCGGCCCCGTGCTGATGGCGACCAAGGGCGCCGGCGCCCGGGAGGTTGAGGCTTCGTACAAGCACGCCCACGAACTCTGCAGCCGGGTCCAGGACACCTCGCGCCTCTTCCCGGTGCTGTGGGGCCTCTGGTACGTCAACGTCTCCCGGGGGCAGTACCCCGCGGCCCGAGAGCTCGGCACGCGGCTCTTGAGCGCGGCCCAGGCCGCCCAGGACAGGGGCTTCCTCCTGGAAGCCCATCATTCCCTCTGGGCGACCCTCACCGGGGCGGGAGAGCTGGTCTCCGCCACGGCCCACATCGAACAAGGCTTCGCCCTCTATGATCCCGTGCAGCACCGCTCTCACGCCGCCCTGTATGGGGGCCACGACCCGGGCGCGTGCAGCCGGAACCACTGGGCCCTCAGCCGGTGGATACTCGGCTACCCCGACCAGGCCCTGAAGGGCGTCCGAGACGCCCTGAGCCTCGCGCAGGAGCTCGCGCACCCCCTCACCACCACGATCACGCTCTACTTCTCCGCCTGGGTGCTCGACCAGCGAGGCGATCGCAGCGCCGCCGAAGAGAAAGCCCAGGCCCTCGTGACCCTGGCCACGGCGCAAGGCTTCTCGACTTGGATCCAGCACGGGTCGTTCATCCTGGCGCGACGCCTGCTCGAGCGCGGACATACCGAGGAGGCCATCGCGCTCCTCGAGCGCGGCCTGGCCGTGACCCGGGCGGCCGGGGTCACATGGAGAGAAGCGCTCTGTCTCTTGACGCTCGCCGAGGCGTACGCCCAGGTGGGCCAGCCCGACAAGGGCCTCCAGGTGCTGGCCGAGGGGATTCCCCAGGAGAATAGGAGCTACGAATCCGAGTTGCACCGCGTCCGCGGCGAGCTGCTGAGACAGGCGGGCCGCGACACCCGGGAGGCCGAAGGCTGCTTTCGCCGCGCCATCGAGATTGCCCAGGCCCGGCAGGAAAAGTCGCTGGAGCTCAGAGCGGCGACGAGCCTCGCCGGGCTCCTCCGCCATCAGGGGAAACGGGAGGAGGGCCGGCGCCTACTCGCGGCCAGCTACGGCTGGTTCACAGAGGGGTTCGACACCGCCGACCTGACGGCCGCCCGGACCCTCCTCCAAGAGCTCTCGTGACTGACACCCCGGCTAGGATGACTACCGCTTTGCCACGAGGAAGCCGTCGCGCCGCCTTCTTTGCTGTCCTCAAGGCCATGGCGGCTGCTCTACTCCGTCCACGCGGACCGGAACGAACTGACAGTCGAAGCCGTGAGGAAGAAGATTGCCTCTTTGATGTTGGCGATCGCCTCGTCCTTTAGCGCCAACGTAAGCTCCCTGTTCGGCGGCTAACCCCTGCGTCGAGCGGCGTTTACGCGATTTGTTGTTTAAGGCTGTCGAGCAATGGGGTAATAACCTGCTTCTTCAGGTCGTCGGGATTTCTCACGCCGACCAGCGGGACGGCGAGTGTCGCACTCTGCTGCACCTTGAACTTCCCAAACTCCGGTCGCTTGCGCCAATCCACCGACAGGAGGCGACCGTCGTCGGTGCGCCCCTCGATGAAACGATGCCAGTCGACGTGGTCATATGCCATGTCCTGCTTGCACGTCTGCTCTGTGACCTCGGTGCCCCGCCCGTAATCAAGCCAGCCAGCGCTCAGGAGAGATTCGGGTACCGAATTGCCGCCCTCCCGGTCGTCGAAAATCACGGACACGAATGCGAGCACATGCGGGCAGGCCTTGTGCCTGTAGACCCGGAATGCGTAGTACGGAAACCAGTACGCTGGTTCTGCCGGAGTGTACGTGACCGTCACGCATTGATTCGTTCGCAGCGCCCAGCCCGCCTCGTTCATGTATGTGTCGGCTGTGGTCAGGAGCAGTGCCGTTGACGTGTAGACTTTCTTGAGCTCCTCCATCAGCCTGGTAATGCCCGTCCCGTCCGCCGTCATGTGAACCTCCAAGTAACGCTTTCGATAGTGGACGCCGGCCAGTCCCAGCGATTCTCGAATGTCCACAGGACCGGTCCCCAGGGCCGAATGTCTGGTAAGCCGGTGAAGAGCTCGAGTCCAAGACGAATCAGAGAAGCATTAAGCTCCCGCAATAGGGGATCAGCCGTCGCAGATAGGACAGTGGTGAGCCGACGCCACGATAGCCAACTGATCACCGGAGCGGGTCCCGCGATCGCCCCTAGCGCGGCAAGCGACGCCTCGATGTCGTCCCTTGGTGGGGCAAGATGTGGCGTTAGGTAGATGAGCACTGGCTGGGCGCGCCGGCGATCCGCCTCCGTCAGGAGGCACGCCCACTCGCGGGCGAGCTGATCGCGGATCTCGCCGGTGGTCTCGACATCGGCCGTATCGGACTTGCCGGCGTGGAATTTGGCCTCGACGAGGACCAAGCGCCTCGAATCGTCGGGAAGCTCCAGTTGGAGCACGACGTCCGGCTCACAGTAGCGTCCAGTCTCGGTGCGCCAGAGTGGCCAGAACTCGTATGTTGCCCGGGTCTCGTCAGGAACGTCGCCGAGCGGTTGCCTGCCTTCCAGGGTTCGCGCTTCACGGATGAAGGGGAGGAGCGCAAGCTTCTCCTGGTAGTGCTGGAGCAACCCGAAGACATTGGAGGTAAGAAGATCCTCCATGTTCCTCTGCTCACCGGAAAGCTTGCCCTTGAGCAACGCGATCAGCATCGCCGGCTACCGAACGACTCCGCCCTCCTCAGTTCCTAGACCACTTACTTCTAGGACCCCTTACTTCGTTTCTGACCCTTCTCTCCCATATAACCTTCACTTCTCTGACCCTGCACAACCCCCTCCTTCGGAGTGCTCCCCAATGTGCTGCTCACCGCGAGGAGCTTAGAGTGAGCTGCTCCGCCCGGTACCCCGCCGGGCTCCGCATCCGGAGCGCCGAGTGGGGCGCCTGGGTATTGTAGTCCTCAAACCACCCACCAAGCCGCGCGAGCACCGTTTCGGCGTCCCGGAGGTCAGCGTCGCCGAGGTAGTCGCGTTTGAACGTCCCGATAAACGCTTCCGCCAGGCCGTTGCTTTCCGGGCTGTAGGCCGGGGTCGTGATCGGCACCAGGCCCAGCTCGTGGGCGTAGAAGACCGTGGCCGTCGCCGTGTACTGGGGGCCGTTGTCACTGAGCCATTGGACGGCATGGGGGGCCTTCAACGTGGCTTCGCCGAACCGCGCCCAGAGCGTCTTGTCCATCAGCGTCCGAATGTCCGCCCCCGTCAGCGGCCGGGGCGAGGCGACGAACGCCACCACCTCGCGGTCATGGCAGTCGATCGCAAACGCCACCGAGAGCACCTCGCCACTCCAGCACGGGACCAGGAAGACGTCGGAGCACCACCGCTGATTCGACGCCGGCTGCTGGACCTGGCCGAGATGCGGGCGGCCATGGCGGCGGTGGACCCGCGGGGCCAGCAGGAGGCCGTGGAGCTGCATCACGCGCCGGATCCGCTTGCGGTTGTAGCCGGTGCGAAAGGTCCGGTTCACCATCGCCCAGACCCGGCGGGAGCCGTAAGTGGCCCGGCTGTTCGTCACGGCCCGGATCTGGCCGAGGACCCTCTCGTCGCTGGCCCGATGATACCGGCCCCCGGGCCTCGCCCGCGGGAGGTAGTAGGCCGTCCGGCGCGCGATGCTCAGCGCCTGGCAGATCACGGTGACCGGGAAGTGCGTCACCGCCCGGACTCTCTGCGCAACGACGGCGTTTTTTTTACGATCTCTTGGGCCGTCCGGAGGATCTCGACCTCCATGGTCTTCCGCCCCAAGGCGCGCTCGAGCTCCCGGATGCGGGCGTAGGCCTCGCGGAGGTGACTGGCCGGGACGACGTCCTCGTTCGCCGCGACCCCCGTGGCGGCGCCAGCCTCGTAGTGCCGCTTCCAGTTGCGGATCACGCTGGCGGCGATGTCCAGCTCCCGGCTCAGCTCGGCGACCGTCTTCTCGCCGGTCAGGATGCGCTGGACGGTCGCCTGCTTGAAGTCGGGGTTAAAGACCCGTCGTCCGTCGGCCTTCCGGGGAACGTTGCCCATAGCACCCCCCGCTGCATGTTACGTCCCCACGGTGTGCAGTCCAAATGGGGTGCACTCCACTCGCCTACGCCCGCTCGCACCATGCGTCACGGCGGGATCAGGTGGAACAAGAACTCGGACAGGTTCAGCGGAAGCTCGACCGGCTCATCGACGCGCTGGCGAATGACTCCCTGCCCGCCGATGAGATCAAGACCCACCTGAGCACCGAGAAGGCCCGCAAGACGGCGCTGACGGCAGAGCTAGAGAAGCTGGATCAACTCGCCAAGGTGGCGTCCCTCGACGACGCACAGTTGAAGCGCCAACTCCAGGCGCGGGTCAGCGATGTGACCGCGCTCCTGGGCAAGCACACGGTCCAGGCCCGCCAGATGCTCAGGAAGATCCTGGCTGACAAGATCGAACTGGGGCCGGTCGGTCAGGATCACCAGCGCGGATACCGCTTCCGGGGAGCGCTCGCCCTTGAACGTCTGATCGGTGGCGAGGCACTTCAAACTAGCCTGTCAATGGTGGCCCCAACGGGATTCGAACCCGTGTTTCAGCCTTGAGAGGGCCGTGTCCTGGGCCTCTAGACGATGGGGCCTGCCCGGCGGACAAGAAAATGGCTGGGGGAGGAGGATTCGAACCCCCGCTACGTGGTCCAGAGCCACGCGTCCTACCACTAGACGATCCCCCAGCGCGGAAGTCATTACATCACAGGGGGTTAGGGGTGTCAATAAAGCGGGCGGACGGCGGGCGCGTGAACCTTCCGTAACGCCCGGGGAGGGTTAGCGGACGGCGGACTTGAGCGTCTTGCTCGGCTTGAACCGGGGGACGCGGGCCGCCGGGATCTTCATGGCATTCCCGGTGCGGGGGTTTCTCCCGTTCCGCGCTGAACGCCGCGCGACCCCGAAGCTCCCGAAGCCGGCGATCGTCACGCGACGTCCCTTCTTGAGCGAATCGCGGATGGCGGTCAGGAACGCGTGGATGGCTCTTTCAGCGGATGCTTTCGTGCTGCCTGTCGCCTTCGCGGTCACCGCCACCAGCTCTGCTCTATTCATCGCGCTCCCTCCCCCGTCGCATGCGAGCCATCGAGGAGATACGTCTTCGTATACCCGAAGTCGGGCGAAGGTGTCAATAGGGCCCTGCCTGCTATAATGGGCGGCGCCATGGCCTTCGCCGATCTCCGCCAGTTCATCGCCCAGCTGGAGTCGCAGGGGGAGCTCCGCCGGATCGCCGCGCCGGTCAGCCGGGATCTGGAGATCGCCGAGATCACCGACCGCGTCTCGAAGGGCCCCGCGAGCCAAAACAAGGCGCTCCTCTTCGAGCGGGTCGAGGGCTTCGAGATGCCCGTCTTGATCAACACGTTCGGGACCGCGCGGCGGATGGCGTGGGCGCTCGGGGTGGAGGACCTGAACGAGCTCTCGGGCCGCGTCGAGAAGCTCCTCGACCTCAAGATGCCCGGATCGTTCTTCGACAAGCTCAAAAAGCTGGGGGATCTCTTCGACCTCGCCAAGTCCGGGCCCAAGCGCGTCTCGAGCGGCCCCTGCCAGGAGGTGGTCGAGACGCGGAGCCCGTCCCTCACGTCCCTGCCGATCCTCCAGTGCTGGCCGAAGGACGCAGGCCACTACATCACGCTCCCGCTGGTCTTCACCCGCGACCCGGAGCGCGGCTCGCGCAACGTCGGCATGTACCGGCTCCAGGTCTTCGACGACCGGACCCTCGGCATGCACTGGCAGATCCACAAGGGCTCCGCCGAGCACCACCGGGAGGCCGAGCGCTTGGCGAAGCCCATGGAGGTCGCCATCGCCCTCGGCGGCGACCCGGCCACGATCTACACCGGCTCGGCGCCACTCCCGCCCGGGGTGGACGAGATCGTCTTCGCGGGCTGGCTCCGGGGGACCGGCGTGGAGATGGTCAAATGTAAGACGATTGACCTGGAGGTGCCGACCCAGGCGGAGATCGTGCTCGAAGGGTTCGTGGACCCGAAGGAGCGGCGGCGCGAGGGCCCGTTCGGCGACCACACCGGCTACTACTCCCTGGCCCGCGACTACCCGGTGTTCCACCTCACCGCGCTCACGCACCGGAAGGCGCCGATCTATCCCACGATCATCGTCGGCCGCCCGCCCCAGGAGGACTACTGGCTCGGCAAGGCGACCGAGCGCCTGTTCCTGCCCATCATCCGGATGGTCCTGCCCGAGGTGGTGGACATCAACATGCCCGCCGAGGGAATCTTCCAGAACCTGGTGATCGTCGCAATCAAGAAGCGCTACCCCGGGCAGGCGCGCAAGGTGATGTACGCGCTCTGGGGGATGGGGCTCATGATGCTCGCCAAGTCGATCATCGTCGTGAGCGAGCACGTCAACGTGCACGACCTCTCCGAGGTGGCCTGGCGGGCCACCGGCAACATGGACCCCAAGCGCGACCTGGTGATCGTGGAGGGGCCCATGGACGATCTCGACCACGCCGCCCTCCGGCACCGCTACGGCGGCAAGCTCGGCGTGGATGCGACTGAAAAGAGCGACCTGGATGAGGTGAGCCAGCCGTGGCCGGAAGAGATCGTGATGAGCGAGGAGGTCCGGGCCCTCGTCACCCGCCGCTGGAAAGACTACGGTATTTGAAGCTCCGGTACTTCCTCGAAGCGATCAAGTTCGAGCACACGATCTTCGCCCTCCCGTTCGCCTACGTGGCCATGGTTCTCGCCGCGGGCGGCCGGCCGGGGTGGCGCGTCGTGCTCTGGGTCACGCTCGCCATGGTCGGGGGCCGGACGCTCGCCATGAGCACGAACCGCCTGGTGGACCGGGCGATCGACGCGCGTAACCCCCGCACCGCGGAGCGCCACCTGCCGCGGGGGCTCCTCACGCCGTGGGAGGTCGGCGCGTGGGCGGCCGGGGGCGCGGGGCTCCTCCTCGTCTCCGCCTGGCAGCTCAACCCGCTCTGCCTCACGTTGGCCCCGCTCGCGATGCTCTTCCTCGTCGGCTACCACTACACCAAGTACTTCACCTGGACCTCGCACTGGGTGCTCGGCTTCACCGACGGGATCGCCGCGGCGGGAGGCTGGATCGCGGTGCGGGAGGCGTTCGATCTGCCGGCGATCCTCCTGTGGTTCACCGTGACGGTGTGGATCGCGGGGTTCGACCTGATCTACGCCTGCCAGGACGTGGACTTCGACCGGGCGGAGCATCTCTACTCCTTCCCCGCCCGCTTCGGCATCGCCGCGGCGCTCCGGGCGGCGCGCGTCTGCCATCTCCTGACGGTGCTGGCGCTCGGGGCCGTGGGCTGGACGCTCGGGCTCGGCTGGGGCTACTGGGTTGGCGTCGTCGCGGTCGCGGGGCTTCTCGTCTACGAGCACCGGCTGGTCTCGCCGACGGACCTCTCGCGCCTGGACCTCGCCTTCTTCAACGTGAACGGCTACATCGCCGTCATCGTCTTTCTCGCCGCCCTCGCGGGCCTATGGACGTAGGGTCTCCTCTTAATCCTCTCCCCCAAGGGGGGAGAGGGCAGGGTGAGGGGGAGAACAAGGCGCGGTACGTCCGGGCGATGTTCACCGGCATCGCCCGCCGCTACGACCTCATGAACGCCCTCATGACGGGCGGCCGCCACCAGGCCTGGCGGCGCGCCGCGGCCCGGCTCGCTGAGCCCCAGGCGGGCGGCCTCGCCCTCGACCTGGCGACGGGGACGGGCGACCTCGCCCTCGCCCTCCTGGCTGAGACGGCGGTCCGCCGCGTCATCGGCCTCGATTTCTCCGACGGGATGCTCCAGGTCGGGCGGGAGAAGCTCCTCAGAAAAGATCCGGCGGGGCGCGTGAGCCTGGTGGCGGGCGACGCGCTTCTGCTCCCCTTCGCGGACAAGACGTTCGCGTGCGTGGCCTCGGCCTTTTTGCTCCGGAACCTGGCCCACCTCGAGCCCGGTCTAGCCGAGATGAGGCGCGTCACGCAAGCCGGCGGCCGGGTCGTTGCGCTCGAGATCACCCAGCCCACACTCTGGGGCTTCCGCCACCTGTTCGGCTGGTACTTTCACCGCCTCGTCCCGGGGCTCGGCGCTGTCGTCAGCGGCAACCGGGAGGCGTACACCTATCTGCCGCGCTCGGTGGAGCGCTTTCTCCCGCCGGCGGAGCTCGCCCGCCTGATGGAGCGGGTGGGACTGCGGGATGTGACCTGCCGCCGCCTCGGCCTCGGCACCGTCACCCTCCACGCCGGCACCGCCTGATGAGATGCCCTTTGCGAAAACGGCTAATCCCTGCAATTTCTCCTTCAGGAGGACATCCAACCGAACAGCTTGGGCGGCGTCACGGGGGCCTGGGACGAGATGAATCCATTCCATACTATAGTGGCCGACGAAGCGGGTGTGGGAGCTTCGAGAATTACTTACTATCTGATACGCGAGCGGCTGGCTTCGCCTTCCGCAACATAAACTGTGAGAACCGACCGCTAATCGTCTGCTTGTACACGCTCACCCTTGTTTGGGGTCGGTATACTCCGGCAGGCTGGATTGGTTTTCCTTGTATTTTGAGATCACCCATAACGCTTCCCCTTTGCCTTATTATACTCTTTGTTCGACCTGAAAGGCTTTACCCGTGCCGATCACAAGAGTCCTCAAATTATGACACTACCCCGGCATCCTGCTGCTTGCGCTGATCCGGAGAACCCGCTACCTTAAGTGAAGAGCACGCCGCGAGACTCCATGAAAAGGCTTCTTTGGATATCATTCCTCTTCCTCCAGCTCGCCGGCTGCTCCGGAACCAGGGAACCCGAAGCCTTTCCATACAAGGCCATCAAGTTGGATCCTTCTTGGACACCCCTTTACTGGATCGCAGATGACATCGTCTTGTTTAAGGATGAAAACTCCCTCTTTACCTATGACATCCACGCGCAGACCGAAGCGGCACGCGTTCCATCAGGCCCTATCTCCGTGAATTGCGTGGATTTCGACAAGGGAGAGGTCCATTTTGCGAACGTCAAGAAAGAAGGCGGCAGCACCAGCTACAGTTATGGCTCCTACTTGAACCTAAGGACCATGTCGATCGAACGGCTTCCAGAAGACCAGTCCGTATGGAATGGGAAATACAATTGTCCGCGATATTTCAACTATCTCGCCAAAGAAAGACGTCAGAAACATGAGAAGTTTCAGGTGTCCTACGATGGAGAAACCTGGCGCACCCGCTCAGAATACCATTACGCATTTCAAAACCTGATCCGAGACTCCCATGGTTATCTCTCTATCCTGGACACGACCAATCCGGCGAATGATCAAACGAGGCTCTTGTATCTGAAGCGAGGCGAAGAGGTCAGGTTCCAACCCGTGGCAAACGCCTTCCATCGTTATGAATACGGGGTCGCCTATGATCCCTCTAAGGAAAAGTATCTCATTTACCAAGAAACGAGTGATTTCGAGAGGAATAAAGGCCCTTGGCCTCTCAAAAGTTATCTCCTGAACTTGGACAGCCTATCCTTCCAAGAAATATCGATCCCCCAGGGACCCTGGGTAGTCGATTACGGCTTTCTCGACCGCCTCAACGGATTCTCCTGCGGCATTTCATGCTACACCAACATGAGGGTATTTTGGGCGGGCGACAAGATCTTGATCAGCATCTGGGGGAAGCTGGTGAACACCCAGTTGAGAGGGCTATATGAATTGCGAGACGAGCGCTGGATAAAGCTGAAAAACTATCCTGAAGAAGACGCGCCGGTCATCGTGAATGGAAGAGACGGCTGCCGCCTCATCATCCATCAATCCAACGGAACCTTCTTGTTGGACTTCTGCACGGCTTCCTCCCGCTGAGCCCCGCCCCCGCCCCCCTCACCCTACCTCTCCCCCACCGGGGGAGAGGAAACTTTCGCACCCTCGCCCCCTCGGGGGGAGAGGGCGGGGTGAGGGAGGGAGGCATCCTGCTGCTTGCGCTGATCCGGAGAACCGGTTACCTTAAGTCTATGCATAAGGCGAAAAGGGCCAAGCGTTTAACCCTGGACCAGGCGGCGGAGCGCATGCTGGCGATCCTTGAAGAGCACGCTGCGAGACTCCCGGTCGCTGAGCGCGAGAAGAAATGGGAGGCCTTTACCCGCGCGGTCGATAAGATCCGCGCCAGGCGCGCCAAACCCGAATTACCTCTAAGAACTCGGGCGACCCGTCTTTCAGGCCGTACGCGAGGATAACCTCGCGCACCTCCCTCTCGCTGCTGTACTGCAGAAGCTCCCGACACATTTTAAGCCGCTCTTGCCGCTGACGTTGAGCGTCCGTGTCGATCGGACGCCGTCCACGGCTTGTTTCTTCTCGGATGACATCGTCGAGATCCCGGTCCTTATCGTCCAAGTGATCCCTCGCAAGAGGACAGACTATCATTCTTGCGATTGGAGCAAGATGTATCAGATTGCTTACACCCATGAAGACCGTCTCCCCGCCCCCCCCTCACCCTACCTCTCCCCCACCGGGGGAGAGGAAACTTTCGCACCCTCGCCCCCCCCGGGGGGAGAGGGCGGGGTGAGGGGGAAACAAAAAAGGCCCGCCGCTGGGAGGCGGCGGGCCGAGGGGCCGATGGCGAGATTATGTCTCGGGGCTACCGAACTCCTCCCAGGCGTGGCGCACGACGACGATCTTCTCGGCACGGCCGTCCTTGGACTCCACCTTGATGATGTCCCCCGGGTTGATCAGGCCAAGGTCGGCCTTGGAGTCCTCTTCGGTGACCACCAAGGAGCCCTGACAGCTCAGGTCGGAGCACAGGTCGGCGTCGTCCCGAACGCGGAGACGGCCGGCGGCCTTGTCCACGCTGACGACGGTGAGTCGGCTCTTCTGGAGCAGGTCCGTCAGGCTTTGAGCCATACGCGATCCCCCTTTCACCACGGAGGGTGAGAGGCCTGTTCGTTGGCCTCCTTATATCAAAGGGCCCCACCCCAGGCAAGCGGAAATTTCGTGCTATCATGAGGCCCAAAAGAATTTCGCGCCCTTACAGGCGTTTCATGAATCTCATCAGCCGGTTCACGTTTGACGCCGCCCACCGCATCCTGGGACATCCGGGCAAGTGCGCCTACCTCCACGGCCACACCTATCACCTCGAGGTGACGATCGGCGCCGCCCGCCTCGACGCTCTGGGAATGGTCATGGACTTCGACGACCTGCGCGCGCTGGTCCGGAAGGCGGTCCTCCAGCGGTGGGACCACGCCACGCTCCTGTCAGAGCTGGACCCTCTCGTCTCGGCGATTTCCGCCGTCCAGGCCGAGGCGCCGGAAAAAGTCGTCAGCTTCCCGCAGAACCCCACCGCCGAAATCCTGACCCGCGAGGCGTGGGAGGCGATCCGGCAGGCGCTGCCGCCAGACGTGAGCCTCCTCCGGGTGAAGATCGAGGAGACTCCCACGTGCTCCAGCGAGCTGACCGCCAACCCCAGCTGACCGGCAGGCTCGCGGAGGTCTTCTTCTCCATCCAGGGGGAGGGCGTCACCGCCGGGCTCCCCGCCGTGTTCATCCGACTTCAGGGCTGCTCCGTCGGCTGCCAGTGGTGCGACACGAAGTATTCCTGGGACCCGGGCGCCGGCCGCGAGGTGGCGCTGGGCGACCTCGTGGAAGAGGCCTCGGCGTTTGCCTGCCGGCGGGGCGTGATCACGGGCGGGGAGCCGCTCGAGTCTCCCCTCTTCGCCCCGCTCGTCGAAGCCCTCAAGGGGCGCGCCTTCACGCTGGAGGTCGAGACGTCGGGGACGCTCGCGCCGCCGCCCGTCCCCGTGGACCAGTGGAACGTGTCGCTCAAGCTGGCGGGCTCGGGGGTCCCCGAGGCGAAACGGATCGACGCCGGGGCCATCCGCCAGTTCCTCGGGCTCGGGGCGTGGTGGAAGTTCGTCGTGGTGGACGCCGCCGACGTCGCCGAAGTCCTGCGCCTGGCGGAGCGGTTCGCCATCCCCCGCGAGAAGATCCTCCTGATGCCCGAGGGGGTGCGCCGCGAGGAGATTCTGGAGCGCTCGCCGTGGGTGATCGAGGAATGCCAGCGCCACGGCTACCGGTTCTCCCCGCGACTGCACGTGCTCTTCTGGGGGGCGCGGCGGGGCGTCTGATCAAGCCCCCCTCACCTTAATCCTCTCCCCCCACTTAATGCCCCTCACCTCTTCTCCTCTCCCCCGTGGGGAGAGGCAGGGTGAGGGGGGGAGAGGGCAGGGTGAGGGGGCGTGGGAAACAATCTGATGAAGAAGGCGGTCGTCCTGCTCTCCGGCGGCCTCGACTCGGCCACGACTCTCGCACTCGCGAGGAGCCAGGGGTTCGCCTGCCACGCGCTCTCCTTCGCCTACGGCCAGCGCCACGCGCGGGAGCTCGAGGCGGCCAAGAAGGTCGCGGCCTCGCTCGGCGCGGTCGAGCACCTCATTCTCACCCTCGACCTCCGATCCATCGGAGGCTCAGCGTTGACCGCCGACATCCCGGTGCCCAAGGGACGGAGCCAGGAGGAGATCGGCCGCGGCATCCCCGTCACGTACGTCCCCGCGCGGAACACGATCTTTCTCGCCCACGCGCTGGGCTGGGCGGAGGTGCTCGGGGCCGAGGATCTCTTCTTCGGCGCCAACGTGTACGATAGCTCGGGCTACCCCGATTGCCGCCCGGAGTACGTCGAGGCCTTCGAGAAGCTGGCGAACCTGGCGACGAAGGCGGGGGTGGAGGGGAAAAGCCGCTTCAAGATCCACACGCCCCTGATCCGGATGACGAAGGCCGAGATCGTCACGCAGGGCCGCGCCCTCGGGGTGGACTTCGGGCTGACGTGGTCCTGCTACGAGCCGTCCCCCGACGGCCGGGCGTGCGGCCGCTGCGATTCCTGCCTCCTCAGAAAGAAAGGCTTCGCCGAGGCCGGGCTCAGGGATCCACTTCCCTACATCGCGTAATGAGCCTGATCGCGGAGCTCACCCGGCTTCAGGCTCAGCACGGCTCCCTCCGCGAGGAGGACCTCCGCGAGCTGGCCGAACGGCTCCGCGTGCCGCTCTACCGCATCCAGGAAGTGGTCTCCTTCTATCCCGAGTTCCGGACGACGCCCGCCCCCCGCGTTCAGGTGAGCCTCTGCCGCGACGTGTGCTGCCTCCTCGCGGGCGGCGAGGCCTGGGGGGCCCGGCTCGCGGCGCTCCTCGCGCGCGACGAGGGCGTCGAAGTGCGTCCGGTCTCCTGCCTCGGCCGCTGCGACCGGGCGCCCGCCGCCATGGTGAACGGCGTCGCGGTCGGGGGCGGTCCTCCCGAGGCCATCGCCCGCCTGGTGAGCCAGCCCGGGCCGGGTCTGGAGGATGCGGTCCCGGCCGCGCGCCCGCGCTGGCGCATCGACCCCGAGGGCGAGGGAGAGCCGATCGTCCGCTCGCCCGCCGACACCATCGGGGCACTCAAGGCATCGGGCCTCCGCGGGATGGGCGGCGCGGGATTTTCGACGGGGCTCAAATGGGAGCTGGTCCGGAAGGAGGCCGCCACGCCGAAGTACGTCATCTGCAACGCGAACGAGAGCGAGCCCGGCACGTTCAAGGACCGCGTGATCCTGGAGTCGCTGCCGCACCTGGTCGTCGAAGGGATGTGCGTCGCGGCGCGCGCCGTCGGCGCCGAGCGGGGCTGGATCTTCCTCCGTCGCGAGTACGCGCATGCCGTCGGGCCGCTCGAGGGCGCCCTCGCCCAGGCGCGCGGGCGCGGCCTGCTCGGCGGCGGCTTCGACATCGAGATCTTCCTCTCCCCCGGCGACTACATCCTGGGGGAGGAGACCGCGCTGCTCGAGGCCCTGGAGGACAGGCGCGGCGAGCCGCGGAACAGGCCGCCGTATCCCGTCAGCCGCGGGCTCTGGGGGCAGCCCACGCTCATCAACAACGTGGAGACCTTCGCCATGGTCCCGGTCATCCTCCGCCGCGGAGCCGACTGGTGGAAGGCCCAGGGGATCCGCGGGCACCAGGGGCTCAAGGTGATGGCGGTCTCCGGCGAGGTCGAGCGGCCGGGCGTCTACGAGATCCCGTTGGGGACGAAGGTGAGCGAGCTGATCGAGATCGCAGGAGGCGTGCGCGGCAAGCGCCGGCTCAAGGCCTTCGCGCCGGGAGGCGCCAGCTCGCAGTTCCTCCCGGCGGACAAGGCCGAGGTCGAGATCGACTTCGCCTCGCTCCAGGCGGCGGGGAGCATGCTCGGCTCCGGCGCGCTGGTGGTCGTGGCGGAGGGCACGGACCTGCTCCGGGTGGCCCGGAACGTGGTGAGCTTCTTCAGGAACGAGTCGTGCGGCAAGTGCGTCCCCTGCCGCGCCGGGACCCAGAAGGTCGTCCAGCTGCTGGACGAGATCCTGAGCGGCAAGGGCGACGGTCGGCTCCTCGAGGTCCTCCCCGCTCTCGAGGAGACGCTGACTCAGACCTCCCTCTGCGGCCTCGGCCAGGTCGCCCTGAACCCGCTCACCTCCGTGCTGGGAGCCTGGCCCGAGGAGCTGAGCCGCCACCTCGCGAAAGGGGCTGCCAAGTGACCGTTGCGCTCACGATCGACGGGCGCCCGGTCACGGCGCCGGAGGGGACCACGATCTGGCAGGCGGCCCGGGAGGCCGGGATCGAGATCCCCGCCCTCTGCCACGACCCGCGCCTCCGCCCGGTGGGCGTCTGCCGCGTGTGCGTCGTGGACGTGGGGGAGCGCGTCCTCGCGGCCTCGTGCGTGCGCGCGGTGGCCGACGGCATGACGGTCGCCACGCGCTCGGAGAAGGTCGAGCGGTGCCGCAAGACCCTCACCGAGCTCCTCCTGGCCGATTACCCGCGCGAGTCCGCCCGCGAGAAGACCACCGGCGATGATCTTCTCCTGGCCCTTGCCCGCCGCTACGGTCTCGACAGGGAGCGCCCCCGGCTTCCGCCGGGCAACGGCCGACCCCACGATCTCTCCTCGGCCGTCATCGCTGTGGACCACGCCGCCTGCATTCTTTGCGACCGCTGCATCCGCGCGTGCGACGAGATCCAGGGAAACGACGTCATCGGCCGCACGGGCAAGGGGTATCTCACCCGCATCGCCTTCGACCTCGACGTCCCCATGGGCCAGAGCAGTTGCGTGTCGTGCGGCGAGTGCGCGGCCGTCTGCCCCACGGGGGCCCTGACCGACAAGGCCCTGACGGGGCCGCTCCGTCCGCCCGCGGAGCTCGAGAGCGTGGAGTCCGTCTGTCCCTACTGCGGCGTGGGCTGCGCCGTCACCGTCCACGTGGATCCCCGGAAGAACCTCATCGTCCAGGTCAGCGGGCGGCCGAACCCGGCCAGCCAGGGTCGCCTCTGCGTGAAGGGACGCTATGGCTTCGACTACGCGCTCCATCCCCAGCGGCTCACCGTCCCCCTGATCCGGCGCGCCGAGTTCTACCCCAAGGGGGCGCTCTCGAGCGAGGTCAAGGGGAGCGCGCGGGAGGACAAGCCCGGCGGGGTGGTGGACTACGCCGAGGTGCTCCCCGCCTTCCGCGAGGCCACCTGGGACGAGGCGCTCGATCTGGTGGCGGGGCGCCTCCGCGCCCTCAAGGAGGCGCACGGCCCCCGGGCGCTCGCGGGGTTCGGATCGGCCAAGTGCAGCAACGAGGAGGCCTACCTGTTCCAGAAGCTCCTCCGCGCCGGCCTCGGGACCAACAACGTGGACCACTGCACGCGCCTCTGCCACGCCTCCTCGGTGACCGCGCTGCTCGAGACCATCGGCTCGGGCGCCGTCACGAACGTCTTCGGCGACGTCAGGAACGCCGACGTCGCGCTCGTGGCAGGGAGCAGCACGACCGACAACCACCCGGTGGCCGCCACCTTCATCAAGGACGCGGCCCGGCACGGCACCACGCTCATCGTGGTGGACTCGCGGGCGACGGGGATCTCCCGGCACGCCCACCACTTCCTCCAGATCAAGGCCGGGACCGACGTGGCGCTCTACAACGCCTGGATGCACGTGCTGATCGAGGAGGGCCTGGTCAACCAGGACTACGTGAAACAGCGCACGGAGGGTTTCGAGGCGCTCCGGGCGACCGTCGAGCGCTACCCGCCCGAGCGCGCCGCCGAGATCTGCGGGGTGGCCGCCGCGGGGATCCGCGAGACGGCGCGGGTCTTCGGGCGGGCGAAGGCCGCGATCATCTTCTGGGGGATGGGGATTTCCCAGCACACGCACGGCACCGACAACGCGCGCTGCCTGATCTCACTGGCTCTCCTCACCGGCAACGTCGGGCGCCCCGGCACCGGGCTCCATCCCCTCCGTGGCCAGAATAACGTCCAGGGCGCCTCCGACGCGGGGCTCGTCCCGATGTTCTATCCGGACTACCAGAGCGTGGCGGACCCGGCGATCCGGCGGCGCTTCGAGGAGGCCTGGGGCGTCCGCCTCGATCCCACGAGCGGCCTCACCGTCGTCGAGATCCTGGCGGCGGCCCTCCGGAAGGAGATCCGCGGGATGTACATGATGGGCGAGAACTCCTTCCTCTCGGATCCCAACATCAACAAGGTCCGGAACGCGCTCGCCGCGCTGGACTTCCTCTGCGTCCAGGACATCTTTCTGACGGAGACGGCGGAGTTCGCCGACGTGATCCTCCCGGCGACGTCCTTCTTCGAGAAGACGGGCACCTACACCAACACGGACCGCCGGGTCCAGATCGGGCGGAAGGCCCTCGACCCGCCGGGCCAGGCGCGGCTGGACTGGGAGATCATCGCCGAGATCGCGCGCCGGCTCGGCTACCCGATGGCCTACCGGGACGCCGAGCAGATCTTCGCCGAGCTCACCGCGCTCGCCCCGAGCTACCGGGGGCTCACCTACCGGACCCTCGCGCCCCACGGCAAGCTCTGGCCCTGCCCCGACCCCGAGCTGAGCGACGGCGTCCAGCTCCTCTTCGGCGACGGCTTTCCGACCCCGAGCGGCCGGGGGAAGTTCGTTCCCGCCGAGTACCGCCCGGCGGCCGAGGTGCCCGACCCCGAGTACCCCTTCATCCTGAACACCGGCCGCCTCCTGGAGCACTGGCACACGGGGAGCATGACCCGCCGGGCCCGAGCCCTGAGCCGCCTCCGGCCGGAGGCGTTCTGCGAACTGCACCCCGAGGACCTGGCGGCTGCCGGCATCCAGGCCGGCGCCTACGTGACCGTCGCCTCTCGCCGGGGCTCCATCAGGCTCCGCGCCCATCCCTCGACGCGCGTCGCCCCGGGCACGGTCTTCATCCCCTTCCACTTCCGCGAGGCCGCCGCCAACGCGCTCACCAACGACCAGCTCGATCCCTTCAGCAAGATCCCGGGGTACAAGTTCTGCGCCGTCCGCATCGAAAAAACCGGCGCCTGACGGCCTACAGAAAGCGCTCGACGAGCACCACCAAGGACGCGGGGGCGTCGAGGGGGACGTGGTGGTAGGCGCCGGGAATCTCGTCGAGCCTGGCGTGGGTAATCCCCTTCGCCATCGCCTCCCCCGTCCGGCGCGACAGGATGGTGCTCTTCTCGCCGCGGACGATCAGCGTGGGGCACTCGATCTTCGGCAGGAGCGGCCAGGCGTCCGCAGGCCGGCGGGTCCCGTCGCACGCCGGGTCGAAGCGGTAGGCCCACGTGCCGTCGCGCTCGCTGATCCCGGCCCGCGCCAGATGGGCCAGCAGTGCCGGGTCTGCCGTGCTCTCGGGCGGAATGAGACGAAAGCGCCCCACGGCGGCATCCAGGCTCTCGTGGCGGCGCAGAGGGCGGGAGCCGCGCTCTAGCATCGCCAGCAGCTCCTCCTCGGGGAGGGCCGGACGGCTGTCCACGATCACGAGCCGGCCGACGCGGGCCGGATGCCAGGCGGCGAAGCACATGGCGTTGTGCCCGCCCATGGAGTGCCCGAGCAGCGCCATCTGGCTCCAGCCCAGGGCGTCCATCACCCCGACGACATCGCGGGCGAAATCCTCCGTCCGGTACGAGGGCGGCTCGGGCCACTGGCTCTCCCCGTGCCCCCGTTGATCCAGGGCGACCACATGGAAGCGATCCTGGAACGCGGTCGCCACGGCGTCAAACCAGTGGACGTGGGCCGCGCCGCCGTGGAGCAGGAGGAGGCCCGGCCTCTCGGGGGAGCCCCACTCCAGGCAGTGAAAGCGGAGGGAGTTGGCGGCGAGGACGCGATGCCGGGCGGCCTCGCAGGCGAAGGCGGGAGGACGGCTCACGCTCCCGATTGTACCCGATAAGCGCCCTTGCCGACGGGCAGCGCAACGGCTCGCCCGCCGTCGCGTCGCGGGACCCAGCGGGCGGGGCCACCTCCGAGCGCGACAAATACTTTGCAGCCCTCCGGGGCCGGGCGTATTCTGAGTTAGCGATGGAAGACGTCCCGGAAAGACCCGCCGGAGGGCGACGCGGCGCCGCCGTCGGCAGCCTCGCCCTCCTCGCCTTGATTTTGACCCTGCTCACCGGAGCGGCGGTCCTCCCCAAGCGCGCGCCGGCCTCCCCGTGGCTCGACGACCTCCGCAGCGTCCTTCAGCTCCCGCCGACGCTCGAGCTGATCGAGGGACAGGTGGTGGACGCCGACACGCGGAGCCCCATCGCCGGGGCATCCATCCACTCGGGCCCCCGCGAGATTCGCACGGACGCCGAGGGGCGATTCACCGTGGCGAAGCCGACCCTTTCGCTCCTCGTGAAGGCCCCGGGCTACGAGCGGCAGACGCTCCCGGCGTGGACGTCCCCCCTCGCCGTCTCCCTCCGCCCGAGGGCCATCAAGGCCGCCTACCTGACCTACTACGGCGTCGGGGACCGTGGGATCCGGAGCCGCGTCTTCGAGCTCCTCGACACGACCGAGCTGAACGGTGTGGTCATCGACGTCAAGGGCGACCGAGGGTGGATGCCCTACCGGACCCGGGTTCCGCTCGCCCTCGAGGCCGGCGCCCAGGGCCCGCTCATCATGAGAGACTTCGACCAGATGATGGCCGACCTCAAGGCCAAGGGGGTCTACACCATCGCCCGGATCGTCGTCTTCAAGGACGACGTCCTGGCCCGGCACCGGCCGGACTGGGCGGTGATCGACACGCGGACCGGCAAGCCGTGGGTGGACAACGAAGGCCTCGCCTGGGTGGACCCGTTCCGTGAAGAAGTGTGGGAGTACGCGATCGCGGTCGCGCGGGAGGCGGCGGAGAAGGGCTTCGACGAGATCCAGTTCGACTACGTCCGCTTCCCCACCGACGGTAAACTCGGCCTCGCCCGCTACGCCCGGCCGAACACGCGCGAGACGCGCCTGCCGGCCATCGCGGCCTTCCTCGCCCGCGCGCGCAAGGCGCTGGTGCCCACCGGCGTCTTCCTGGCCGCCGACCTCTTCGGCTACACCGCGTTCAACGAAAACGACACCGACATCGGCCAGCGGATCGAGGAGCTGGCGCCCTACCTCGACTACATCTCCCCGATGGTGTACCCCTCGGGTTATCACCTGGGAATCCCGGGCTACACGAACCCCGTCGCCCATCCCTACGAGATCGTCTTCCAGAGCGTCAAGCTCATCCGGAAGCGCACGGCGTTCGCTCCCGTCCGCGTCCGCCCCTGGATCCAGGACTTCCGCGACTACGCCTTCGACCGGCGCCCGTTCGGGGTGACGGAGGTCAACGCCCAGACCCGCGCCGCCACCGACGCCGGCGCCGCGGGGTGGATGCTGTGGAACCCGCGCAACAGCTACACGTCGGCCGCGCTCCGGCCGAAGGCCACCCCCGGCGCCAGGCCGGCCGACTCACGGTGACCGCCCGCCGACTCATCGTCCTTGCCTGCGCGGTCCTGCTCGCTCCCCCGCCCGCCCTCGCTCAGCGGCTGCCCAACGAGCTGGGCCAGGTGATGATCCTGGAGTACCACAAGATCGACCGGCCCGAGGAGCGCTGGACCCGCACCCCGGACAACTTCCGGCGTGACCTCGAGCGCCTCTGGGAGAAAGGCTACCGGCTCGTCGCCCTCAACGACCTCCTCGACGGCCGCCTGGACCTCCCCGCGGGCACGACGCCGGTCGTCCTGACGTTCGACGATTCCTCGCCCGGGCAGTTCCGGTACCTCGAGAAAAACGGCGGCCTCGAGGTGGACCCCGACTGCGCCGTGGGGATTCTCGAGGCCTTCGCCCGGGCGCACCCCGAGTTCGGCCTCAAGGCCACCTTCTACGTGTTGCCGGGCGCCGCCCCGCCGAACCGCCTCTTCAACCAGCCGGCCTACGAGGGGCGAAAGCTCCAGCAGCTGGTCGCGCGGGGCTTCGAGATCGGCAACCACACGCTCTGGCACGCCAACCTCGCCCACTACCCGGAGGAGACCGTGCGGCGCCAGCTCGCGTCCGGCCAGGAGTGGATCCAGCGGCACGTGCCGGCCTACCGGCCCCGGACGCTCGCGCTTCCCATGGGGCGCTACCCGCGCGAGCTCGACTGGGCCATCCGCGGAAGCGTGAACGGGACCGCCTACCAGCACGACGCGATCCTCCAGGTCTCGGGCGGCGCCGCGCCGTCGCCGTTCTCGAGACGCTTCGACCCGTACCACCTGCCCCGCATTCAGGCGCTCGAATCCGAGCTGTCCTACTGGCTCGACTACTTCGACAAGCGCCCCGATGCGAGGTTTGTCAGCGACGGCGACCCGCTGACCGTGACGGTGCCCAAAGGCATGAAGGAAGCGGTGAGAGAGCCGTTGCCGCAAGGCCTCAGACTCGTCGAGCGTGACTAGCGGCCCGAGCGCCGGCTTTGCCGGCGCAACCCTTGGGGGGAGGTATCGGAAGGGGGGCGAAGCCCCCCTCCGAGGGATCAGCGGTAGATGAGGTACGACGCGCGGCGCTCGAGAAAGTCGGATCGGTCGGCGTCGGCCCAGGCCGTGATCTTCCCAAGCGGCTCGCCGCGCAGGAACGCCCACATCGTGGACCGATTCACCAGGAGGTTCTGGATGGCCTCGGCGTTGAACTCCTGGCCGTACTGCTTCCTGATCTCGCGCGCCAGCGCCAGCGCCACCGTGACGGGCCTGATCGCGTCGCGGTCGATCACCTGAAGGCGGACCCCGTTGACCTGTTGCCCCCCGTAAACGTCCGCCGACGGCCTGAAGACCACCGGCTCGAACCTGACCCCCGCGAGCCGCTGCGCGTTCATCGCCGCAGCAAGCGGGACCGGATCAATCCAGGGCGCGCCCACCACCTCGAAGGGCGTGTCGGTCCCGCGTCCCACGGAGAGGTTCGTCCCCTCGAGGAGGCCGACCCCCGCATACAAGAGCGCCCCCGTGAGGGAGCGGATGTTGGGGGAGGGATTGACCCACGGCAGCCGGGTCTGGTCGTACCAGAGCGCGCGTGTCCAGCCGGCCATCGGCACCACGGTGAGGGAGACGGGAATCTTCCGCTCGCCCACGACCAGCCGCGCGAACTCGCCCATGGTGAGCCCGGTCCGCACGGGGATGGGATACGGCCCGCTGAACGAGCGGAGGTCGGGATCCATGACCGGCCCCTCGACGATCTTGCCCGTGATGGGATTCGGCCGGTCCAGCACGATCACGGGAATCCGCGCGCGGGCGCCCTCCTCCAGCGTGTAGAGGAGCGTCGCCAGGTAGGTGTAGTAGCGCACGCCGACGTCCTGCAGATCCACGACGAGCGTATCCACCCCTCTCAGCATCGCGGGCGTGGGACGCCGGTCGCTCCCGTAGAGGCTCCAGACCGTCACCCCCGTTCTCCTGTCCCGGGCGTGGGGGATCTCGGCCACGCCGTCCCCGGTCAGGCCGTGCTCGGGGGAGAAGATCGCCCGGAGCCGGACCCCCGGGGCGGCGGCCAGGAGGTCGATGCCGCGCCGCCCTCGGGCATCCACGCCGGTCTGATTGGTGACGAGGCCCACGCGGCGGCCGGCCAAGCGCGCGAAATTCTCCGCGACCAGCACGTCGAGCCCGCTCAAGACCGGCCCGGAAGCCGGCGGCGCGTCGGCGGCGGTGGAGGAAGTCTCCGCCGGAGCCGGGCGCGCGGCCCGTAACGACGGATGGAAGAGCGCGGCCCCCACCTCGGCGGCCACCTTCGCGCGGAGGCCCACCACGCTCCCTTTGCCGTACGGGTGCACGCGGTTGGTCAGGATGATCAGGTAGGTTCGGCTCGCCGGATCCAGCCAGAGGGCCGTGCCGGTGAAGCCCGTGTGGCCGGCGGCCCCGGGCGGAAAGAACGGCGCGATGACCCCGGAAAACGGCGAGGCCACGTCCCAGCCCAGATCCCGGATCACCTCTCCCACCTCGGTCGGGCTCAACATCGCCTTCACCGTGCCCGGCTTCAACACCTGTCCCTGGGGCCCGGCCCCGCCCGCGAGCAGCATGCGCGCGAAGCGCGCGAGGTCGTCCGCGGTCGAAAAGACCCCGGCGTGGCCGGCCACGCCGCCGAGCACGCGGGCGTTGCCGTCGTGGACGATGCCCCGGAGCATCTGGCTGTTCAAGGCCTCCGTCGGGGCGACCCGCGGCCGGAGGGCGGGAGCCGGCAGGAACGTCGTGTCCTTCATCCCGAGCGGCTGGTAGAGATGCTGGCGCGTGAACTGATCCAGCAGCTCCCCGCTCACCCGGCGCACCAGCTCGCCGAGGACGATAAAGCCGGTATCGCTGTAGCGAAACGATTTTCCCGGCGGGAACTGGAGGCTCCCCTGCGCGAGGCGCGCCGCGGCCTTCGGGAAGCCCTCGCGGATCGCGTCGGGCGAGGGAAGATCGGGGAAGCCGGCCGTGTGGGTGAGGATCTGGCGGATCGTCACGCTCCGGTAGGCGCCTCCGCGAAACTCCGACAGGTAAGTCCCGAGCGTCGCGTCCAGGTCCAGGCGCCCCTGTTCCCAGAGGAGGAGCACCGCCGGGGTGGTGGCGACGACCTTCGTGAGAGAGGCCACGTCGAAGATCGTGTCCTCGGTCATGGCCTCCTTCCGGGGCACGACGCTGCGCGAGCCGAAGGCCTTCCGGTACAGGACGCGCTCTCCCTGCCCCACGAGGATGACCGCCCCGGGCGTGTCGCCGGCGCTGACCGCGCGCTGCGCCACCTCGTCCACGGCGCTCAGATCCGGCGGGGCGGCCGAGGACAGGCCCGCCGTCAGGAACGCCAGGCCCGAGGCGAGCAGCACCGTCGTCCGAAGCATGCCTCTATGATAATGGCAAGCGCGAGAGGACGGAATGAAAAGGTGGTAGGATCGCGGGAGGCTCTGGGGCCATGCAACGCGTCTTCGTCACGGGCGGGACCGGCTTCGTCGGCAAGGCCGTCATTCGCGCCCTTCGAGCCCACGGGTTCATGGTCCGCTGCCTCGTCCGGCCAGGCTCCGAGGCGGACCTGAAGGGCTTCGAGGGGATCGAGCGGGTTCCCGGGAACGTGCTGCTCCCCCAGGGGATCGAGGCGTCGCTCCAGGGGTGCAGCGCCCTCGTTCACCTCGTCGGGATCATCCGCGAGCGTCCGGGCCGGGGCGTCACCTTCCAACGGAGTCACGTCGCCGCCACGGCCAACATGGTGCGGGTCGCCGAGATGGCCGAAGTGCCACGCTTCCTCCAGATGAGCGCCCTCGGCACGCGGGCGAACGCCCGCTCCCGATATCACCGGACCAAGTGGGAGGCCGAGGAGATCGTGCGGGGAAGCCGGCTCGAGTGGACGATCTTCCGCCCCTCCGTCATCTATGGCGTGGGGGACGGGTTCGTCTCGATGCTGGCCCGGATGATCAGGTGGCTCCCGGTGGTGCCGGTGATCGGGGACGGGCGCTACCGGCTTCAGCCGATCCCGGTCGCGCAGGTGGCGGACGCCTTCGCCCGGGCGCTACTGCGCGGCGAGACCAAGGGGCAGACGTTCGAGGCCGGCGGCCCGCGCCCCTACCCCTTCACGGAGATCCTCGACCTCATCGGGGCCGCGCTCGGCAAGCGCCGGGTGCGGAAGCTCCATCACCCGCTCGCTCTGATCCGGCCCCTGACGCGGCTCCTGGAGCGCCTGCCGTTTTTCCCGCTGACCGGGGACCAGCTCACGATGCTCGAGGAGGATAACGTCTGCGACCCGCACCCCTTCTTTCGCGCGTTTAATCTCGACGCCGTCGAGTTCTCCGACGGCCTCCGGCGGATGCTCGGCCGGTGAGCACGCCGTTCAACACCTCGCTCCGCCGCGACCCCGACGACCCGCGCGGGCTCGGCGAGCGCATCGAGGCCCTCATCAGGGAGCGCATCGAGGAAGCCGTGGAGTTCATCGCCATGGACCTCCTGGTCCAGCTTCGCCGCGCCCACGGCCGGCCGGCCCTCGAGGCGGGGAGCCCCGGCGACCGGGCGGAGTTCCAGGAGCTCGTCCAGGACCTGCTCCGCCACTTGCGCCGCGAGTGCAGCGAGGGCCTCGCGCCAGACGCGCTCGGGAAGGTCAGCCAGGCGGAGGTCGCCCAGGGCCGGGAAGAGCTGGCCCGGCTCTTGGCCGGCCAGACGGCGCTCGCGCGGCTCCTCCCCGACTACTGGCAGCGCTTCGAGGTCTCGAAGGGGGATTTCGCCCGCGCGCGGCTCACCGCCCCGCCGCCCCGCGCCAGTTTCCTCGCCCGCCTCTTCCGCCGCTCCCCGCGCACCCTCACGCGGCGAAATTCAGCCTGAGGCCTCTTCCAGCCTCCGCGGCTTTCTCGTAAACGGCGGCCGCCGCCGCCACGTCCTGGAGCGCCGTTCCGGTACTGTCGAAGATGATGATGTCCCGGCTCGACGTGCGGCCCGGCTTCGTCCCGGCGATCACCTCGGCGAGCTCGGCATGCACGTCCGCCCGGGTGAGCAGCCCTCGCTCGAGGGCGTGGTGGAGCTCGCCCATCGTCGCGCACTGCTCCAGGATGTCCACCACGACCTTGCTCGACGCCAACAGGGCCGGCTCTAACTCCTGTTTCTCCGGGCTGTCGGCTCCCACCGCCGCCACGAACGTCCCCGCCGGCACATCCGCCGGGCCCAGGAAGGGCCGCCGCGACGGCGTGCACGTGACGCAGATATCGCTCCGTCCCACCGCGGTCGTCAGGTCACGGACCGCCGTGACCTCGATGCCCAGCTCGGCTGCCGCATCCTTGGCGAACGCCTCGGCCCGGCCGGGATCGGCATCGAAGACATACACCCGCTCCAGCGGGCGAACCTTCGCGAGCGCCCGGAGCTGAACGCGCCCCTGACTGCCCGAGCCGCAGATCGTGGCGACTCTTGCATCACGCCGCGCCAGGTGCTTGGCCGCCACGGCGGTCGCCGCGGCCGTTCGGCGGAGCGTGATTTCGATCGAGTCCATGAGGGCCAGCGGAGCGCCGTTCTCGCCGTCGAAGAGCGCGATGATCCCCTGAATGGCCGGCATCCCGTACCGCTCCGGGTTGTGGGTGAAGTTCCCGTTGGTCTTCGCGGCGAAGTAGGTCCGCCCGAGTTCGAGCCCGGCGGCCTTGACGTGAAACCAGCCGTCACGGGCGGGGACGCTCAGGACGCCGGGCGGCAAGCTCCTGCCTGCCGCGTAGAGCCTGAAGGCCTCCTCGACCGCGGCGATGCACGCCTCGAGGCTCAAGAGTCCGGCTACCTCCTCCCGCCTGAGGAGCAGGGTGGACATGCTCGTCCCCTCCGTCCGATCACGCTGGGTGAAACTCTCGTTTCTCGTTTGAAACGTCCGTTACAGTACCTCGGACCCGGGACTCCTGTCAAGAGCCTCGGTCCGGCTCAAATAACGCTTGACATGTGCAACGCACGTTATATCTTTGTAACAGTTGCTACACCCATGGATGCCTGGCTCCTGCTCATCGTGAGTCTCCCGCCCCACCCGTCGAGCCTCCGGGTGAAGACGTGGCGAAAGCTCCGGGCCCTGGGGGCCGTCCCGCTCAAGAACTCGGTCTACCTGCTCCCCTCCACGCCGGAGAGCTACGAGCACTTCCAGTGGCTGACCCAGGCGATCCAGAAGGACCGGGGCGAGGCGACGCTCGTCAGGGTGGACCGCATCGAGAACCTGAAGCCGTCCGAGGTCATCCGCCTCTTCCAGCACGCCCGCAACCGGGACTACGGGGAGCTCGCCCGCCGCTACCGGAAGCTCCTCGGCAGCCTGGATCGAAGGCGGCCGCGCCGGACCGCGGCCCGGCTGGCCGAGGAGCTCGCCCGCCTGGGAAGGGAGCTCGCGCGGATCAAAGAGATTGACTTCTTCGAGGCCCCCGGCTTCCACGAGGTCCAGCGCCTCAAGGAAACCATCGCCATGCGGCTCCACCTGCCGACCGCCGTCGCCGAGGGGCCCGCGGAGATCCCCCCCGACTCCTTGCGCGCCCGGCGCTGGGTGACCCGGCCCCGCCCGCACATAGACCGGATCGCCTCGGCGTGGCTCATCAGGCGCTTCATTGACCCCGAGGCTCAGTTCCTGTTCGCGCCCCCCGAAGAGTTCCCCGCCGACGCGATCCCTTTCGACGCTCTCGGCGCCCAGTTCGGCCACCAGGGGGAGGATTGCACGTTCGAGACGCTCCTTCGACGATGCGGGCTCAGCGACCGCCACCTCACGCAGCTGGCGGAGATCGTCCACGAGGTGGACCTGCGCGACGACAAGTACCACCGGGACGAGGCGCGCGGCGTGGACCTGGCCGTCCGGGGCCTGCTGGCGGCACTCAAGGACGACCACGAGGTTCTCGCCCACGGCATGACCCTGTTCGACGGCCTCTACGCCGCGCTGAGCGAGCTCCGATAGCGGTAGTCAATGCACAACGACACACCAAGGAGAATGCGGATTATGGAAAAGAAGAGTCTCGAGGTCCTCCGAGAGTTTTCCCCGAAGGGATTTGTGCGGCGGCGCGTGTGGCAGTCCACTCAGCTCCACTGCAACATCTACTGCTTCGAACCGGGACAACAAAACAGTCTCCATCGGCACCCCGTTGCGGACGAGGTCGTCTTCTGCTGGGAAGGCGAAGGGATCATTGTTGTCGGTCAAGAGCACTCCCCAATCAAGGCCGGTGAGACCGTGCTGGTGCCTGTGGACACCCCGCACGGCTACCTCAATACCAGCCGAGATCGCCGTATGATCATTACAGTCGTCCAGTGCCCGCTCCCCGTGGAACATGTGCCGGTTGAACCTGGCGACCTCTCAGTTTATTCAGGCCGACCTGGATCTTCGTGAAGTAGTGAGGACCAGGACACGGAGCGGATGATCGGCGGGACATGACGCCGTTCCTCACGCTGGTCCTGGCCGGGTTTCTGGCCCGCTTCAGCTATCAGATGGCCCGGAGCCCGGTCCTCCCGCGCTTTGCCCAGGATCTCGGCGCCGCGCCCGAACTGATCGGCCTGATCTTCGCGGCCTCGACCATCACGGGGGTCGCCGTGAAGCTTCCGGCGGGCGCCCTCTCCGATCTTTTGGGACGCCGCCGCGTGATGCTCCTCGGCTGTCTCTTCTTCGCCGGCCCGCCCTTCCTCTACCCCTTCGTCCACACGGCGGGCGCGCTCCTGGCCCTCCGCTTCCTCCACGGCCTGGCCACGGCGGTGTTCTCGCCGGTGGCCTCCGCGTTCGTGGCCGAGCTCTCGACCCGCGGGCGCGGGGAAAAGCTCGGCTGGTTCGCGGCGGCGAGCGACGTGGGAGCGACCCTCGGACCTGTCCTCGGCGGCCTGCTCCTCTTCTACACCTCGAGCTACTCGACCACCTACCTCGTCGTGGGGGTCCTCGGCCTCGTTCCGCTCGTCCTGATTCTCCGCCTGCCCGACGACCGCACCCCTCGCCCCGGCGGCGCGCCGCTCGCCGAACGGTCGCGCCAGTTCTGGAGCGGGATCGCCGAGGTGCTGGGGAATCGCGCCGTCCTGATCGCCTCCACCATGGAAGCGACTCTCTACCTGGGCTACGGGGCCTTTCTCGGCTTCTTCCCTCCCTACGCGAGAGGCATCGGCCTGAACGATGCCCAGATCGCGCTGGTGATGGGAGGCCAGCTCGCGACCACCATGCTCGCCAAGCCGCTCACGGGCCGCTTCTCCGACCGCCTGGGCCGGAAGCCCATGATTCTGGCCGGCCTGCTCCTCTGCGCGGCCACGTTGCCGGCGATCCCGACCCTCGTCTCCCTCTGGCTCCTCCTTCCCGTCTCGGCGCTCTTCGGCCTGGGAGTGGCCGTCGTCACCCCGTCGACCACGGCGCTCGTGGCGGATCTGGTCAGAGCCGGCCGGATGGGATCCGCGATGGGGGTATTCGGGACGATCTGGGACGGCGGCGAGGCGGCCGGGCCGATCCTGGCGGGAATCCTGATCGCTTCCTCCTCCTATGGCCCCGCCTTCAGCGTGATCGCGGCCCTCATGGGAGCGATGGCCGGTCTCTTCCTCCTGGCGGTGAAGGACCCGACGGTCGCGAGGTGAACCCTGCTCAGTCGTCGAGGTGGTAAGGGACGTCCACCACGACCACGCCCCGCCGGAAGAGCAGCGCCCCCTTCAGCAGGAGCGCCGACTGGTTGTGGAGGAAGTGATGCCACCAGCGGCCCGGCACGAACTCGGGCAGGATGACCGTGACGAAGCCCTTGCCGCCCTGCTGTTTCCGCGCCCGATCGATGTAGTCGAGGAGCGGACGGGCCAGCGACCGGTACGGGGTCGGCAGCACGACGAGGGGGATCCCCGCGCCCCACTGCCCCCACTTCTCAAGCATCCGATTCGCGTCGCCGAGCTGGTCCACGTAGACGGCGGTGACGTTGGGGCTGATCGTCCGGGCGTATTCGAGTGCCCGGACCGTCGCCCGGTGCACCCCCCCGATCGGCACAATGACCTGGTGTGCGCCCGGCGGCGTCGGCACGTAACCCTCCAGCGAGAGCTGCAACGCCACATGATCGTAGTGGGCACGGGTCCGCCGGAAGTGCAAGATCAGCAACGGAATGAGGATCACGACGATCCACGCCCCGCGCGTGAATTTGGTCGCGCCGATGATCAGGGTGACCATGCCGGTCGTCACGGCGCCGACCGCGCTGATCGCCATGTAGGAGCGCCACCCCGGCTCCCGCAGGCGCCACCAGCGCGTCACCATTCCCGCCTGGGACAGCGTGAAGCACACGAACACGCCGACGGCGTAGAGCGGGATCAGCGCGTGGGTCTCGCCGCCGAAGAGCGCCAGAAGCACGCCGGCCAGGACGCCGAGCGCCACGATCCCGTTGGAGAACGCCAGGCGATCGCCGCGGTGGGTAAGCTGACGGGGCAGAAAGCCGTCCCGCGCGAGGAAGAAGCCGAGGCGGGGAAAGTCGGCGAACGACGTATTCGCGGCGACGAACAGGATCAGCGCTGTGAACGCCTGCGTCGCGTAGTAGAACACGCCCCC
Organism: Candidatus Rokuibacteriota bacterium; assembly: GCA_023248995.1. GTDB lineage: Bacteria > Methylomirabilota > Methylomirabilia > Rokubacteriales > CSP1-6 > JAHFDN01. The sequence goes on along the minus strand of JAHFDN010000022.1, from coordinate 17,787 downwards.
CCCGAACGTCACGCGGGCGATCTGCGACACGACCGTTTCCTCCTCGCGCGGAACGATGCTGTAGAAATGCGCGAGCCCCGTGATGCCCGCGAACAGCCCGCCCAGGATCACTGCCATCGCGGCGAGCGTCAGCCCGGCGTTCCGGGACTCCGGGGCCTTGAACGCGGGCACCCCGTCGGCGATCGCCTCCACGCCGGTCAGCGCGGTGCACCCGGAGGCGAACGCCCGGAGCAGCAGGAACAGCGTGATCGGGGGGGTCACGCGATGGGGCATCACCACGGCCGGAACCTCTCCCGCCATGAACAGACGAGTGGCTCCCCAGAGGATCAGCGCGGCGAAACAGGCGATGAAGCCGTACGTGGGCAGGGCGAAGATGCGCCCCGATTCGCGGACTCCCCGGAGATTGGCGACCGTGATCACGGTGATCGCGATCACCCCGAGCGCCACGCGGTGATCGAGCAGTCGCGGCACCGCGCTGGTCAACGCCGCGACGCCGGCCGCCACGCTGACCGAGACGGTCAGCACGTAATCGATCAGGAGCGCGGCCCCCGCGACGAGCCCGGGGAAGGTGCCGAGATTTTCGCGCGCCACGATGTAGGAGCCGCCGCCGCTCGGATACGCGTGAATCGTCTGCCAGTACGAGGTGACGACGATGGCGAGGAGCACGATGATGGCGAGCCCGAGCGGCAGCGCCCAGACCAGCGCGGCGCTGCCGGCCGCGACGAGGACGAGGAGGGTCTCCTCCGTGGCGTACGCCACGGAGGACAGAGCGTCGGATGAAAAGACCGCGAGCGCCAGCCTCTTCGACAGGCGCTGGTGCCGCTCCGCCATGCTCGGGAGCGGCATCCCCACGAACAGGCGCTTAAGCACCGGGCGCGCGCCTCAGCCGGCCGAGGTAGCCGCAGAGCCGCGCCCGGATCTCGGCGGGACGGAGGGACGGGGCGTACTGCCGGGCAGCGGCAAGCTGGAGAAGGGCGACCCACGCCACGGCCAACAGGACAGCGTCCCGGCGACCAAAGTGCAGGCCGCGGAGGCTCTCGTGCGTGAGGAACACATACGCGGCGAAGCGGGCCCGGGGATGCCGGCGCCAGAGAAGCCAGCCCACGTAGGGAGCCACGAGCCCGTAGGCGACGTAGTTCCAGGGCCGGTCAGGCGCGTAGTTCAGGACGCGGAGCCCGGCGAGGCTGGCCGCCTGGAGCGCCGGCGCGCCCATCAGCGCCAGCGCGAGGGCCGTGATCACCCAGGGGCGCCGGAAACGGAGCTGGAGGGGCTCCCCCATGTCCCACGGAGCATACTGTTTCCCCCGGGCCCAGGTCAACCACCTCCGCGTCCAGCCCGTCTTGTGTCACGACCCGGACGTTGCTAGAGTGCCCCAAAAGCCGAATGCGTGGGAGGGCCCCGTGCACATCTTGATCCCCGACGTCTCGCTGCTGGAGAAGCTCGTCCGATCCGCGGTCGTGTACCTGTTCCTGCTCGTGGCGTTTCGCCTCGCGGGCAAACGTCAGCTGTCGCAGATCACCTCCTTCGACCTCGTGGTCCTGCTGATCATCAGCAACGTGGTGCAGAACGCCGTCATCGGGAACGACAACTCGCTCGGCGGCGGACTCTTCGGCGCCACGGTGATCTTCCTGCTGAACGCCGGCGTCGCGTGGGTCACGTTCCGGTTCAAGCGGGTGGAGCGGCTCGTCGAGCACACCCCGACGATCCTGGTGAGGGGCGGGAGGATCCTCCGCGAGAACCTGCGCCGCGAGCGGCTCAGCCTGCCGGAATTCCGGGCGTCCCTGAGGCGCCACGGCGTCGTGTCCCTTCGGGACGTGCGCTACGTGATCCTCGAGGAGGATGGCCACATCAGCGTCCTCAAATGAGGGGCCGCCCGGGGGGCCGCCGTGCTTGACCTGGCGCCGCTGATCGGTCACTGGGGCTACGCCGCGATCTTCCTCGTCGTCTTCCTCGGCAACCTGGGGCTGCCCATTCCGGAGGAGACGATCCTCTCGCTCTCCGGCTACCTCGTCTGGCGGGGCGAACTCCGCCTCCCGATGGTGCTCGCGGTGGGCGTAATCAGCGCGGCAGCCGGCGATAACCTCGGCTACTGGCTGGGGCGCGCGTACGGGCGGCAGGCCATCGAGCGCTACGGGTGCCGGGTCCTCGTGACGCCCGAGCGCCTGGAATCCGTCTGGCGCTTCGTGACCCGCCACGGCTCCCTCGGCGTGTTCGCCGCCCGGTTCATCCCGGGGGTTCGCTTCATGGCCGGCCCCCTGGCGGGGGCGGCCGGCATCCCCCCCGCCCGGTTCGTCCTGGCCAACCTCCTCGGCGCCGCGATCTACGTGCCCTATGCGGTCGGGATCGGCTACGCCATCGGGTACGGACTGGGAGCATACGTAGAGCGCATCCACCGCGTGGAGTATCTGGTCCTGATTACCGCCGCGCTCGTCGCCGCGGCGCTGGTCGGCCGGCGCGCGCTCGGCGCGATCCGGGGGCGGCCGAAGGGCAGAGCGTGAGCCGAGGGGTCAGCCGCGCATGAGCCGCGCCATCAGCCAGTCCACGAACCCCGGGGCGAGGACGCTCAGCACGGCCAGGAGCTGCGCCGGCGGGTACGGGTACACGTCGGGACGTGGACGCCGGGCACAGCGCACGATCGCCCTGGCCACCCGGTGGGGAGACTGAACGGGGCCGTATCGCCGCAGCGTCACCTTCTTCGGCTCCACCGCGTGGAACTCGGTCTCCGTGAAGATCGGATAGACCAGGCTCACGTGGATCCCCGTTCCTTTGAGCTCCTGCCGTAGGGACTCGGTGAGGCCGACCAGCCCGAACTTGGTCGCGCTGTACGCCGAGCGGAACGGAACGCCGCGACGCCCGGCGATCGAGGCAATGTTGAAGACGTGCCCGGACCCCTGCTGGAGCATCGTCGGGAGGGCGGCCTGCGTGGCATTCAGCACGCCCACCAGGTTCACCTCCACGAGGTCGCGGAACTCCTGCGCGGTCACCGCCTCGAAGGGCGCCGCCAGGCCCCGGCCGGCGTTGTTCACCAGGAGGTCGAGGCGCTTCCAGTGGGAGAGGATATTCTGGACGGCCGCGTGGACGGCCTCCGGATTGGTGACGTCCCCGACGCAGACCATCACCTGCCCGCCTTCACGCCGGATGCTGTCGGCGACCGCCTCCAGCCGATCCTCGCGACGGGCGAACAGAGCGACCCGCGCCCATTGTCGGGCGAACTCCCGAGCCGTGGCCTCACCGATCCCGCTCGAGGCCCCCGTGACCAGCGCGATCTTCCCGGCGAGCTCGGGCATCACCGCCCTCCAGCGCCTACTCTACTCTAATCCCGCTCCGGCTCTTACCGGAAGGCGCAGGGAGGGACGGGCGTCCTCCATGGCGCCTGGGTGAGGTGCTGCCCGTGAGGGAAGAGGCGGAGCTGGTGGGCGGCGGGCGCCGGGGCGAGGCGCCGCCCCCTGAGCGTCAAAAAGTAGCCCGCGCGCGCGGTGTCCACGCCGACGCGCCGAAGATCTTCCGCCCCGCGGATGACGCACTTTCGTCGCTCCCGAACCAGCGTCAGCGCGGCCTTGGGCCCCACTCCCGGCACTCGAAGCAGGAGCTCGTACGGCGCGGCCCGGACTTCTAGCGGGAACTGCTCGGCGTGGCGAAGAGCCCAGGCGGTCTTGGGGTCGTCGTCGAGGGGAAGGTTTCCGTCGGGGTCAAAGGGAAGCTCCTCGAAGCGAAACCCGTACTGACGGAGCAGGTGTTCGGCCTGGTAGAGCCTGAGCTCGCGCACCGCCGGCGTGGCCCGCTCGCCCTCCATCGGGGTCCCCACCACCGGCTGGAAAGCGCTGAAGTGCGCGTGGTGGAGGAGCCGCTCGCTCTCGAGGCGGGCCACGAGGCCCAGGATCTCCCGGTCCTTCTCGCCCGACGGGCCGACCACGAATTGGGTCGTCGTCAGCGCCGGCTTGCGCGCCTCCCTGAGGAGGCGGCCGGCCTGCTCGAGCTTGGGGAGCAGGTCGCCGCTCAGGTCTTTTTCCGGCGCGAGCCTCCGGACATAGGCGGCCCCCGGCCCCTCAAGGTTGATCGAGACGCGGCTCGCCAGACGGGCCGCCTCCTCGACCTGAGCCGAATCGGCGCCGGGCAAGAGCTTCAGGTGGACGTAGCCCCCGTATCCCTCCCGGCGACGCAGGATGTCCACGGCCGCCAGCATCCGGTCCATGGCCCGGGCCGGTTTCCCGGGGATACCTGACGTGAGGAAAAGCCCCTGGGCCAGCCCGGCCCGATGGGCCTCCATGAATGTCGTCGCCACCTCCTCCGGCTGAAGCGCCGTCCGCTTCACCTTTCCCCCGCAGAAGGTCGGGCAGTAGCCGCAGGACAGGGAGCAGGCGTTGGTCTGCATGACGCGCATGATGTTGGTGCTCCCCCCGCCCGGGAGCGGGACCCTCGTGATCCCGACTGGATCCCCGGGTCGGTTGGGCCCCTTCGGTAGCCCGCGCTCCCGGTCACCAGTAGCCGCTTCTGCGAGAATGGCGAGTCTTTGGTGGCGGTCCATGGCAGCCTTTTTGTGGGTGCAGAATACTATACACAAGATGAGTAGTCCAGCCCAAAAAAATTAGCCCCAAACCCCTGGAATTCTGGCTAAACAGGACGGGCAGACGCCACTGGTGGGGCTCAGCAGGTCCATCTGGATGGTGTAGCCGACGCGCCGGATCAAGAGAGCCTTGCAGGACGGGCAGTAGGTATTCTCGAAGGGCCCCACCTGCCCCGGCAGGTTGCCGGCGTAGACGTAGCGGAGGCCGGCGGCAACGCCGATCTCGGCCGCGCGGATCAACGCCTTCGCGCTGGTGTTGGGCGGATCCGTCATCTTGTAATCTTTGTGGAACGCGGTCACGTGCCAGGGAATGTCGGGCGAGATCGAAACGAGGAACTGGGCGATGTCCTTGAGCTCGGCGTCGGAGTCGTTGAAGCCAGGGATGGTGAGCGTGACGATCTCGAGCCAGAATCCCCGCGCGTGGATCATCCGGACCCCCTCGAGGATCGTCTTCAGCACGCCGCCGAGCTGCCGGTAGTGCTTGTCGTCGAAGGATTTCAGATCCACCTTGTAGAGGTCCACCCACGGGCGGATGTAATCCAGCACCTCGGGGGTGGCGTTGCCGTTCGAGACGTACGAGCAGACGAGCCCGCGGGCCTTCCCTTCCTTGAAGACCTCCACCGCCCACTCGCTCGTGATGAGCGGCTCGTTGTACGTGGAGGTGAGGACCCGCGCGCGGTTATGGAGCGCCAGATTCACGATCTGGTGGGGCGTGATCTCCTGGGGCGGCACGCCCGTGTTGGGATCCCTCAGCGCTTGAGATGTCAAAAAATTTTGACAGTAAGAACAGTGAAGGTCACAACCCAGCATGCCGAACGAGAGCGCGCGCGCCCCGGGGTACGCGTGGAAGAACGGTTTCTTCTCGATGGGGTCGAGCTGCAGCGCGGCCACGTAGCCGGCGGGAACCAGAAGGCGGCCGTCCTCGTTCCAGCGGACCTTGCAGATGCCCTTCTGGCCGGGGGGAATGAGGCAGCGGTGGCCGCACGCGTAGCAGCGGACGCGCCCCTCGGAAAGCCGCTCGTAGAGCTCTCCCTCGCGCGCGAGCCGGGAAAGGGTCTGCTCCAGGGTGACCGTTGCCGCCATGGTCCCCCCTAGTGTACCGCCAAACCTAGACGCCGAGCACGGCCTTCACGGCATCCCGGGCGACCGAGATCAGTCGGTCCACCTGGGCCTCCGTCACCACCAGGGGCGGGGCGAAGAGGACGGCCTCACCGCGCATGCGCGTCACGACCCCGCGCTTGATCATCTCGGCGTGAACGCGCGGCCCGACCTTCTGGTCGGCGGGGAACGCGGCCTTGGTGGCCCGGTCCGCCACCAGCTCGACGGCGGCCATGAGCCCCTTGCCGCCCCTGACGTCTCCCGCGTGGGGGTGCTCGGCAAAGGCTCGGCTCAACCCGTCGTGGAGGCGCGCGCCCATCTTCGCCGCATTCTCCCAGAGGCGCTCGCGCTCCATGATCTCGATGTTCTTGAGCGCCACGGCGCAGCAGGTGGGATGCCCCGAGTAGGTGTAGGCGTGCATCCAGCGCCGCTCGGGCGGGACCGAATCCATGGCGTCCTTGATCTCGCGACTCACCATGATGCCCCCGAGCGGCAGGTACGCGGACGTGACCCCCTTGGCGAAGGACATGATGTCGGGCTGGACGCCCCAGTGGGTGAGCGCGAACCAATGCCCGGTGCGGCAGAAACCGGTGATGACCTCGTCGGCGATGAAGAGGACCCGGTGCTTCGTGCAGATCTCGCGGATGCGCGGGAAGTAGTCGTCGGGCGGGACGAGGACCCCCCCGCCCCCGATGATGGGCTCGGCGATGAAGGCGGCGACCGTGTCGGGCCCTTCGCGGAGGATCGCCTCGTCGAGCTCCCGGGCGGCCGCCTGCCCCACGGTTTCCCCGGGCCTGCAGCCCTGGAAGCGGTACGGGTGGGGCGCCTGGATGTGGAGGAAGCCGGGCACGCGCGGCTCGAACATCGCCCAGTAGGTCGGGATCCCCGTGGCGCTCATCGCCTGAAGGGTGGTGCCGTGGTAGGCGTCGAGGCGGGCGATGATCTTGACTTTCTCGGGCTTGTCCTTGGCTTTCCAGAAGAAGCGGGCCGTCTTGAACGCCGCCTCGTTCGCCTCGGCGCCCCCGCAGGTGAAAAACACCGCCTGCAGGTTCTTGTAGGCAAGGCTCACCAGACGGTCCGCCAGCGTGATGGCCGGGATGTTCGACGACCCCGCATACGCGGAGAAATAGGCCAGCTCCCGCATCTGGGCCGCGGCGGCCTGGGCCAGCTCTGCCCTGCCGTGCCCGACATTGGTGTTCCAGAGCCCGGCGAGCCCGTCGAGATATTCGCGGCCCTGAACGTCCGTGATCACGGCGCCCCGTCCCTTGACGAAGATCAGAGGCTCGGCGTTGTCCATGGGATGGTGCAGCGAATGGATCAGATGGTCCTGATCGTGCTTGACGAGATCCGACGCGCTCAGGCTGGCCATGAGGCCCCCCCTGTCAGGTGAACAGCCGCGTGTCGACGATAATCGCCGTCCGGGATCGGGACCTCCCGGCGGACGGATCCGTTGAACCAGTAGGTCCAGGCGCGCACTTTGCGACCGTCATCGAGGCGCACCGGCGTCAGGCGGCGGGGAAACTCGGGGCCCTCCGTCGAGTCCAGCGTGGCGAGGAGATCCGCCGACTGGACCCGGTACACCTCCCCGCGAATCCTCCCCTCCCTGTCAGGACACGCGCCCGGGTACTCGCCGAGGTCCAGCAGGCGCCCGGCGACGCTCCCGAGCGCGAGGAACTCGGCCCGCCGCGCGATCAGGTGATGGAGCGGCAGTCCCCGCATCAGCGTGCCGTAGGCGAAGAGCAGATTAACCAAGGGTCCCTCCGCCGTTGACGGCCCGCAGCACCGCGCTCAGGAAATCCCGCTCCGGCAGGGCGCCTTCGAACTGCACGCGGTCGTTAATGACCACTTTGGGCACCGCCATCACTCGGTACTGCTGGCTCCACTCGGGAAACTCGTTCGCCTCGATGCAATCGGCGCGGATCTGGTCCGACGCGACCGCCATGTGCTGAGCCAGGCGCACGGCCCGGGGGCAGTAGGGTCAGGTGGGCGTGGCGAAGACCTTGATGTGGACCGGGGACCTGAGCCCCGCGAGGGCGGCCTGGGTTTCCTGGGAGAGCGCCGGCTTGCCCGTCGAGGCCACGACGATGGCGTCAACGAGGTTTGTGAACTCGTAGCCCGCCGGGAGGCCGAAGAACCGGATCCCGTAGTCCTTGGCGCCCTCGACCACCACGGCAGGAACGCGATCCACGCCGTAGGCGTTGGCCTTTTCGCGGTCGAGGACCAGGTTCAAGACCTCCATCGAGGCCTTGTCGGTGAGCAGGACGACCTCCCGCACGAGCCGCTCCGTCTGCTGACAGGTCTCGGAGCCGAGCTCCTGGGAGAACACGGTGACCTTCACCGGATCGGCGAGTTTTTCGAACTCTTTCTTGACGGCTTCGCGGTCCTTCTCGGAGAGAATCATGCCTGCTTCATTATACGCTCCGCCGGATTATTTTTCGACGGGTAGATCGGCTCGATTGCCCCACTCCGCCCAGGAGCGATCGTACCCCACGACGCGCGGATACCCGAGGAGCCGGAGCACAAAGTAGGTGTGCGCGGCGCGATGATGCGTCTGGCAGTAGGTGACCACCGTCCTGTCAGGAGTCACGCCCTTCGCCAGGTACATGGCGCGGAGCTCCGGGATCGGCTTGAATGTCCAGTCGGGGCGGAGGTTCTGGTTCCACTCGATGTTCACGGCACCCGGGATGCGGCCCCCGCGCATGGCCCGGACATCCGTGCCCGCGTACTCGGCCGGGCTGCGGGCGTCCACCACCACGACCGTGGGATCCTTGAGGCGCTCCAGGACCCACTCGGCGCTCGCCACACGCTCGGGACGGAGCGCGGGCCGGGAGACCGTCGGCGTCGCGCTCGACGCCTCCATGCCGACCGGCAGGCCCCCGCGGCGCCAGGCATGGATCCCCCCGTCCAGGATCGCCACCTTCGAGTGGCCGAAGACATCCAGGGTGAAGAACAATCGCGAGGCGTTGAGGCCGCCCATGTCGTCGTAGACCACGACCATGGTCTCCGGTGTGATGCCCAGCCCGCCCAGGAGCTTCGCTCCTTCCTCGGCGGTGGGCAGACGGAATCCGCCGGCGGGCACCGCGATCCGGGAGTCGTTGACGTTCAGATAGACGGCCCCCGGGATGTGCCCCTTGGCGTAGTCCCCCGGCTCGGTGGCCATGTCCACGACGCGGAGCCCGGGCGTCCCCAGTCGGGCATTGAGCCAGGCCGCGTCGACCAGGATCCGGCTCTCCTGGGCGAGGGCCACCGGCGCCCCGACAAGGAGCGCCACGAGGCTGACAACGAGTCCGATCCACGTCCGTTTCACGCCTTTCCTCCCGGCACAGGGCGCTCGAGTTTCCGGATCAGCCGGAACATGGCGACCGCCATCAGCACCACCAGGCCGGCGAGCAGCCAGAACGGGATCCCCAGCAACTCGGCCAGCGTGGCCGTGCCCATCTCACCGCTCGAGGTAAAGCCCGCCAGCCACGCGTACACCTCGGCGAAGACCCAGATGCCCGCGACGAGCCCCCCCATGAACACCAGCGCGTCCACCCGCCCCGAGGCCGCACCCACGGCCGAAGAGCCGGGTCAGTAACCGCCGAGAGCGAACCCGGCGCCGAGAACCAGCCCGCCGACGATCATCGGCCAGAGGTAGGTCGGTTGGATCGCCAACGCGCCGAGGTCCATCAGGCCGAGCGCCGAGAGTCCGCCGATCCCGGCGGCCGCCGTCGCGATGGCGGCGAACATGACTTTGAACATCGTGAAGTCCTCCAGGTAGAAGAGCCCGAGGAGCTTCTTCGGATCCCCGAGGCCTCCGCGCTCGAGCAAGAACCCGAAAGCCACCCCCAGCCCGAGCCCGGCCAGGAGCGCGGGCGGACCTTCCAGGCTGAGCGGCCAGCTCATCGCCAGGCCCTCCTCACGATCCGCGCGGTCACGAAGCCGCCGGTCATGAACGCGAGCGTGAACGCCCACGCCCCCGGGGACAGCACGGCGCTCCCGGAGAGCGCGAGCCCGCTGGTGCACCCCTGGGCCACGCGGCTCGCGAACCCGACGGTCGCTCCGCCGACAAAGGCAAAGAGCAGGCGGCGCCCCCAGCCGATGCGGCTGCCCTTCTCGAACCGCCACCCGAGCCGGCCGGCCGACCACGCCCCGAGGAAGCCGCCCACGACGACGCCGGCCATCTCCACCACCACCCACTGGGCCCACAGCCGTCCGGCCTCCAGGTACCCGGCGATGTAGGAGTTCGCCTGAGCGCGCGCGGGGGAGACGGCGCCCTCGAGGTGGGCCGCGACGTGGGTGAACGCCCCCGAGGCGCCGAGGCCAAAGCCCATCAGGACATACGTGGTCAGGAGGGTCAGGCCGAGTCCGACCCCCACCGCGTACGGAGACCAGTAGGGCTTCATCCCCGCACCGAGCGACGCATCTTCTTGAGGCGATCGAGCTCGAACATGTCCCAGTCAACCTGGGTCCGCCCCGTGAGCCGCGGCGCCAGCTCCGCCAGGATCAGCGCCAGGTCTCCCACGACTTCCACGAGCGGCGCGACAGGATGCTCACCGTGCCTCGTCCGGGAGAGGCACACGACGAGCGCCGAGTACGGCCAGCGGCTCACGGCCAGCTCCTCCTCGTCCAGACCGCATAGGAGGATCAGGTCCGCCAGCCCGAGCAGCCCGTCGTCCTCGGGGCTTGCCGTCAAGAGCCCCAGATCGAGTGGATGCCCCTCCAGCAGGACGCCCCGGGCGCGCCAGGCGGTCAGCACCGGGACCGGCAGCGCCTCGGCCAGGGCGCGGAGCCACGCGCCGTCCTCGGCAAGCCGGCACTGGGCACCGGCGATCACGACGGGGCGGGACGCCACCCGGAGGAGGTCGGCGGCCCGGTCGAGCGTCCGAGGATCCGGCGGGGCCAGCGGCGGGGGGACCGTCGGCATCACGCCCCAGCCCGGAGCCCTTCCAAGACCGGCCGCATCCGATCCAGCGCCTTTCGGAGGTTGGCTTCGGAGTTGGCGTAGGAGAGCCGGAGATACCCTTCGCCGTACTGGCCGAAGGCGGTCCCAGAGAGCGCCGCCACCCCCGCCTCGTTCAGCAGGAGATCGGCGATCTGGCCGGCGGGCCGGCGGAGGGCGCTCACGTTGGGGAAGACGTAGAAGGCTCCCCGCGGGCTCCGGCAGGATACGCCGGGGAGCTTGTTGAGCCCGTCCACGATCAGATCGCGGCGCCGCTTGAACTCGGCCACCATCCGAGCCACCGGCGACTGATCCCCCTCGAGCGCCGCCACCCCCGCGAGCTGAACGAAGGTCGCGGTGCACGAGGCCGAGTTCACCATGAGGCGCGTCACGTGCTCCGCCAGCGGCACCGGCATCACGCCGTAGCCGAGGCGCCAGCCCGTCATGGCGTAGGCCTTGGAGAAGCCGTCGAGGATGATCGTGTGCGCCTTCATCCCCGGCAACGACGCGATCGAGGCGAACTCCCCCTCGTAGAGGAAGTGGCGGTAGATCTCGTCGGCCAGCACCGGGATCTTCCACCGCCCCGCCAGCTCCGCGACGCGCTCGAGCTGCTCCCGCTCGAGGACGCCCCCGGTCGGATTCTGGGGGGAGTTGATGATGATGAGGCGCGTTCGCTGGGAAACCTTCCTCTCGAACAGGTCCAGATCGAAGCCGAACCCCGTCTCCTCCCGGAGCGGGATCGGCACCGGCACCCCCCCGACGAAGTTGATCATCGATTCGTAGATCGGAAAGCCGGGGTTGGGGTACATGACCTCGTCGCCCCGGTTCACCAGGGCCAGGATCGTGAAGAACATGATCGGCTTGGCCCCGGGGGTGACGACCACTTCCTCGGGGCTCACGGGGATCCCGCGGGTCTGGGACACGTGCGCGGCAATCGTTTCCCGTAACTCGGGAAGGCCGGCGGCTGGGCCGTAATGGGTATGGCCGGCGTCCAGCGCGCGCTTGGCCGCCTCCTTGATGTGGGCGGGCGTGTCGAAGTCGGGCTCGCCGATCTCCAGGTGCACGATCTCGCGTCCCTGGCGCTCGAGGGCCCGCGCCCGGGCCAGCACTTCGAAGGCCGACTCGGTCCCGAGCCGCGACATCCGTTCGGCAAAATTCATGGACGCCTCCAGGCGGACCGCATCATTATACTAGGCTCAGTGGAGTTCGTGGAGATTCCCGCCGGCAAGTTCTGGATGGGGTGGGAGGACGGCCTGCCGGGGGAGGGACCGCGCCATCCGGTCCGGGTGGACGGCTTCTTCATCGCCCGGACGCCGGTCGTCAACGCCGAGTACGCCCGCTTCGTGGATGCCACGCACGTGGCGCCCCCGCCCCTCTGGGACAACCCCCGCTTCAACGACCCGCAGCAGCCGGTGGTGGGAGTCAACTGGCTCGAGGCGGTCGCCTACTGCGAGTGGCTCACGGTGACGACGGGAGAGACCCACCGGATCCCCACGGAGGCCGAATGGGAAAAGGCCGCGCGCGGCGGCCTCGACGGCTCCCGCTACCCGTGGGGGGACGTCAAGCCCGACACGGTTTTCCCCGGCGTCGCGCTGCCCCTGACCGGGCCCCCGAAGGTCGGCTGGGGCCGCCCGAACGGCTACGGCCTCACCGACCTCTCGGGCTCCTGCCACGAGTGGTGCATCGACTGGTACGAGGAGGGGTACTACCTCGCCTCCCCCATGGTGAACCCGCGCGGCCCGCTGGCGGGAACGCGGCGCGTCTCCCGCGGCGGCGCCTGGCGGCACCAGATCCCGTGGAGCACTGTGGCCCACCGCTCGAGCATCCCGCCCAAACTCCGCTACTCGGACTACTCCCTCCGCGTCGTCCGCGCCTAGTGGAGCTCCAAACGAATGCGCCAGACGTTCGCCACCGGATGATCGGTGCCGGGCCAAGTAACGAGCCAGACGAGGCCCGAGGGAGGAGCCGGCCGGAGGCGTACGAGGTTGTACGTTGAGGACCGGCGACAACCGAGAACGAAGTATGGCGAAGTTAGTTGGGCCGGCACTAGGCGCTACCAGAGGGCCGCCGGAAGCGGCAGGCCCTCGAAGTCCGTCTCCCCCAGAGGGCGCTCGGGCCGAACGCCCATCATCTCGAGCAGCGCGTACAGCTGGCGCAGGTGCTGGGCGGCGTGCCAGGTGGTGCGCAGGAGCAGCTCGTGGCCCGTCTGCGGCCCGTAGTACGTCTCGACCACGCCTGCCGAGGCCTGGGGTCGCCTGAACCACTCGGCGAGGCGCTCGCGGACGGTCTGGCCGTAGCGCGCGATCGCGGCGCCGTCGGCGATCTCGGCCGGCGCCGCCTCCTGGAGCCATTCCTCGGGAAGCCGCCGCTCGACCATGGCGTCACGGAAGGCCAGGCTCAGGCGAAAGACATGGTAGCCCAGGTTGCGCACGGTCCGGTCGCGATCGGGCGACGTCATCCCGAGCCGGTCGTCGGGGACCTGACGGACGGCGCGCTCCGCGGCGGCGAGGATCGTGTCGAGGCGCCGGGCGAGCTCCTCGGGCGAGAGGCACGGCGGCTCGACGTATCGGGCCCCGACCAGCTCGGCTACCGCCTTCGGGTTCCAGCCCTGGACGACCCGATCGCCGACGGCCACGGCGGGCGCCACGGGGGCGCCGAGGCGCTTCATCTCGGCGAGGGCCGCGGGATCCCCCTCCACGTTCACGGCTAGGACCTCCACGCCGAAGGACGAGAGCAACTCTCTCGTCTTGGCGCAGGAGGTTCAGCCGGGGCGGTAGTAGAGTCGCGCCCGTTTCACGCCTTCCGCCTCACGCCTGCTGGGGACGGAGCCGCAACAGAGCCTCGTTGATGGTGCTGGAGAGCCAGTCGGCGATCTCCTCCCGTTCTTTCGTGTTTCGCTCGGTCTCGCCCCGGAGCCGGTTCCCTTCCTCCCGGAGCAGCACGCATTCCCTCTCAGCGGTCTCGAGCCGGTTGTGGAGCTTCTCGTTTTCGTAGACGAGCCCCCGCAGCCGCTCGTTCTCGCGCTCGGAGGACTCGAGCGACTCGCGAAAGCGATCGTAGTCCTGCATGACCCTGAGAACGACCGCCAGCTGTTGCTGCCCGTCCTCGATCCACCGGTTCAGCTGCTCGCGGACCTCTTTCGACTCGAGCGTAATCACGATTCCTCGCTCCTTTCCGAGTCACCCTCGGGTTGTGGGTTAAGTGCTAGCGCCCGTTGAAGGCCGGGGCATTTTTCTCAACGAACGCCGTGACGCCGCGCCTGTAATCTTCGCTCTTCCCCGAGCTCGCCATGGCCTGGGCCTCCAGCTCCATCTGGGTTTCGAGGCTTTCCTGAGTGGACTGGAGAAAGAGGAGTTTCGCCTTGCCGAAGGCGAGCGTCGGCCCCGAAGCCATCTCCCGGGCCAGGGCGGCCAGGGCCTCCCGGAACTGGGCGTCGGGGACCACGCGGTTCACCAGGCCCCAGGCGAGCGCCTCCCCGGCGCTCAGGACCCGGTTGGTGTAGTAGAGCTCCAGCGCGCGCCTGAGCCCGACGAGACGCGGCAAGAAGTAGCTCGAGGACCCGTCGGGCGGGGCGGCGATCTTCGAGTAGGCCATCGTGAAGCGGGCGGATTCGGCGGCGACCGCCAGATCACCGGCGAGGGCCAGGCTCATCCCCGCGCCGGCGGCGACGCCGTTGATCCCCACGATGACGGGCTTGGGACTGCGGCAGAGCCGGGACACCGCGCCGTGCAGATAGGTGGTCACCTCCTTGATGAGGGCGCCGATCGTCGCCAGGTTGGCGGCGAAAGCCTTGACGTCGCCGCCCGCGCAGAACGCCTTCCCGGCCCCCGTGACCACGACGCAACGGACCTCCGGGTCTTCGTCCACTTCCAGGACGGCCGCGAACAGCTCACGGACCAGCTGGGCGTTCAGGGCGTTGTAGGCCTCCGGCCGGTTCAGCGTGATGGTGGCCACCTGGTCCTTCACCTCGAGACGCAGCACCTGGTAGGCCATCGCGGTCTCCTTCGTCCGATTCGGGTTACCGGCGTTGCCCGACCCGATGAAGCTTGAGCAGGTTCGTGGTTCCCGCGACCCACATGGGCGCGCCCGAGATGATGACCAGCACGTCGTTGACGCGCACCGACCCGTCCGCCAGAAGCGTGGCCTCCACCTCCTCGACCATCTCATCGGTGGTCTCCACCTTCCGCACGAGCCGGGCCGACACGCCCCAGCAGAGCGTCAGGCGCCGCTGCACCTCCGGATGCGGCGTGAGGGCGAAGATCGGCACCTCTGGGCGCTCCTGGGAAATGAAGCGCGCGGTGGAGCCCGACTGCGTGAACGCCACGATGGCCTTGGCCTGGAGATCGCGCGCGGCGTGGCAGGCGGCGTCGGCTACCGCCTCGGCGAAGCCGAAGACTTCCCGGCGGCGCCGCTCCACGTGGGTCCGCGGCGCCGACTGCTCCGTCCGCTCGGCGATCCGGGCCATGAAGTCGACGGTCTCCACCGGGTGCTTGCCGGTCGCCGTTTCCGCCGAGAGCATGATGGCGTCGGCACCGTCGAAGATCGCGGTCGCGACGTCGGACACCTCCGCGCGGGTGGGCCGGATGTTGTCCACCATGGACTCGAGCATCTGGGTGGCGACGATCACCGGGACCTTGGCCGCGCGGGCCTGCCGGATCACGGCCTTCTGGATCACCGGCACGTCCTCGAGGGGAACCTCGACTCCCAGATCCCCGCGCGCCACCATGACCGCGTCCACGAGCGCCAGGATCCCGGCGAGGTTCGTGACCGCCTCCGCGCGCTCGATCTTCGCGACCACCGGCACCTCGGCGCCGTGCTCGTGGAGCACCTTCCTCACTTCCTGGACGTCGGCGGGTGACCGCACGAACGAGATCGCCACGTAGTCCACGCCCAGGTTCAGGCCGAACTTGAGGTCCTCCCGATCCTTGTCCGTCAGGCATGAGACCGGGCGATGCACCCGCGGCAGGGAAATCCCCTTGTGGTCGTCCACGCGACCGCCGGCGGTGACGCGACAGCGCGCCTCGCCGCCCTCCACGGTTAGGACCTTCAGCTGAACCAGCCCGTCGTCCATCCAGACCTCATCGCCGGGCTGGAGTGCCGACAGGAGCTCCGGCTGGCTGATCGTCGCGCGCAGGGCCGTGCCGAGAACCGCCTCCGAGGTGAGCGTGAAGGTGGCGCCCGTGACCAGCTCGACGCCGCCCTCGACGAAGCGGGCCAGCCGGATCTTGGGCCCCTGGAGGTCCTGGAGGATCGCGACCGGCCTGCCCCACCGCGCCTGGCCCTCGCGGATAAGCCGGATGACCTCGGCGTGCCACGCCTGGCTGCCGTGGGAGAAGTTGAGGCGAGCCACGTCCATCCCGGCGGCCACGAGACGGTCCAGGACGTCGGCCGATGCGCTGGACGGGCCGATCGTGCAGACGATCTTCGTGCGCCGCATCAAGACACCAACACGCGCTTCAGGAACTGCCCGGTGTAGGATTTGGCCGCCTGCCGCGCGACTTCCTCCGGCATCCCGGTCGCGATGACCCGGCCGCCCTCGTCGCCCCCCTCGGGGCCGAGGTCGATGATCCAGTCGGCCGTCTTGATCACGTCCATGTTGTGCTCGATGATCACCACGGTGTTCCCCTGGTCCACGAGCCGGTTCAGCACGTCCAGGAGGCGCTGGATGTCGGCGAAGTGGAGCCCCGTGGTGGGCTCGTCCAGGATGTAGAGGGTGCGCCCGGTGGCCCGGCGCGAGAGCTCGGTGGCCAGCTTCACCCGCTGGGCCTCGCCGCCGGACAGCGTGGTCGCCGACTGGCCGAGGCGGATGTAATCGAGCCCGACGTCGTGGAGCGTCTGGAGCTTGGCGCGGATGACGGGCACCGGCTCGAAGAAGGCCAGGGCTTCGTGGACCGTCATGGCCAGCACCTCGGCGATGTTCTTGCCCTTGTAGCGGATGTCGAGCGTCTCCCGGCTGTAGCGCTTCGCCTTGCAGACCTCGCACGTGACGTACACGTCGGGCAGGAAGTGCATCTCGATCTTGACCAGCCCATCGCCCTGGCAGGCCTCGCAGCGGCCGCCCTTGACGTTGAACGAGAACCGGCCGGGCTGGTACCCGCGCATGCGCGCGTCCTGGGTCCGCGCGAAGAGCATCCTGATGAACGTGAACACGCCCGTGTAAGTGGCCGGGTTGCTGCGCGGCGTGCGGCCGATGGGGGACTGGTCGATGTTGATCACCTTGTCCACGTGCTGGGCGCCCTCGATCCGGTCGTGCATGCCTGGGCGCTCCTGAGCTCGATGGAGCATCTGGGCGAGCGCCCGGTAGAGGATGTCGTTGACGAGGGTGGATTTGCCCGACCCCGACACGCCCGTGATGCAGGTAAACGTGGCGAGGGGGATCTTGACCGGCATCCCTTTGAGGTTGTGCTCCCTGGGGCCGTGGATCGTGAGGAACTTGCCGTTGGGCTTCCTGCGGCGGTCCGGGATCGGGATCCTGAGCTCTCGCGCCAGGTACCTGCCGGTCAGCGAGGCGGCATTGCCCATGATCTCGTCGGGTGTTCCCACCGCCACGACGTGGCCTCCGAGCTCGCCCGCTCCCGGCCCGAGATCGATGACGTAATCCGCGGAGCGGATGGTTTCCTCGTCGTGCTCGACGACGAGGACCGTGTTGCCGAGGTCGCGCAGCCGCTTGAGGGTGTCCAGGAGCCGGCGGTTGTCGCGCTGGTGGAGGCCGATGGAGGGCTCGTCCAGGATGTAGAGAACGCCCACCAGGCTGGAGCCGATCTGGGTGGCGAGCCGGATTCGCTGCCCCTCGCCGCCCGCCAGCGTCGCCGCGGCCCGGTCCAGGGTGAGATAGTCGAGCCCCACGTTGGTCAGGAAGCCCAGGCGCTCGCGGATCTCCTTCAGCACCCGGCGGGCGATCGTCGTCTCGCGCTCCGAGAGCTTGAGACCGTCGAAGAACCCCGCCGCGCTCTTGATCGTGAGCGTGACGACGTCGGCGATGGAGCGGCCGGCGATCTTCACGCCGAGGGTCTCGGGGCGGAGGCGGGACCCTCCGCACGCCGGGCAGTCCCGGAGCGACATGAAGCGCTCGATCAGGAGGCGCGTCTCCTCCGAGAGCGTCTCCTTGTAGCGGCGGTCGAGGACTTTCAGCACCCCTTCGAAGCCGCCGGCCGGCTCGCCCCGGAGCACCAGTTCGCGCGTCTTCCGCCCGAGCTTCTCCCAC
>JAHFDN010000021.1 GCA_023248995.1 Candidatus Rokuibacteriota bacterium | reverse complement strand
GGCTGGACCAATGATTGTATCCTCTATGGTTCCCGCGTGTACGTGACCGTGCGGGCTTCCGACGAAGAAATCGGGGCGGTGCTCGATCAGCTCCCCGCCTCGGCGTCTCCCGATTACGGCACCCCGTTCCTGGACATCTTCGCCCGCTACGGCCACGACTTCTACAAGATTGATCGGCGGCTGTTCAGCCCGGCGGAGGTGACGATCAACAATCTCGAGACCGGCCGCCTCTCCCGAGCGGGGCGGGTGAATCCCGACGCGCTTCGGGCCTCGTTTGGAGTGGGATGAAGATCGCCATTCTGGGCTCGCGCGGGGGCTGGCACGAAGCTCAGCTGGAGAGGGCGTTGCTTGTCCGCGGGGCCACCCCGATCCTCGTCCCGGTGACGGGGCTCACGGCACGCGTGAGCGACGCGCCCCGGCTCGCGGTCCTTGGCCAGGACCTCGACGACTGCGGCGCGGTCATCGTCCGGGCGATCCCGAGCGGGTCGCTCGAGCAGGTCATCTTCCGGGTGGATGCCCTTCACCGGCTGACGCGGCTCGGGGTCCCGGTGATCAACTCGCCGCGGTGCATCGAACGCAGTGTGGACAAGTATTTCACCTCGGCGCTGCTCGAGGACGCGGGCCTCCCCACCCCCCGGACGCTGGTCTCGGAGCGCTTCGACGACGCGATGGCGGGGTTTCAGGAGCTGGGAGGGGATGTGGTGATCAAGCCCCTGTTCGGGGCGGAGGGGCGCGGGATCGTTCGCGTCACGGACGCCGACCTTGCCTACCGCACCTTCCGGGCCTTGGAGCTGGCCCGGGCGGTGTTCTACCTGCAGGAATACATCCCCCATGGGGGAAGGGACATCCGGGCATTTGTGGTCGGAGGGCAGGTGGTTGCCGCGATGGCGCGCAGGAGCGCGGGATGGAAGACGAATCTGGCCCAGGGCGCGCGGCCGGAACGGCTTGACTTGCCTCCTTCGCTGGCGGAGATCAGCCGGCGCGCGGCGAGCGTCCTCGAAGCCGACTACGCCGGCGTAGATCTGCTCCAAGGAGAGGACGGTCGTCTGTTCGTGCTCGAGGTCAACGGCATCCCGGGCTGGCAGGGCTTGCAGCGGACCACCGAGACAGACATCGCCGGCGTGGTTGCCGACCACGCGCTCAAATCCGCGCGCCGGGACGCGAGGACGGAGGCGTTTCGCCCGTGAAGCTCGCCCACCGGAAGGAAGGTTCGGGCGACTCGCGGCATCAGGTCGCCCTGGCTGCGACGCTGGCCTGCGTGCTCGAGGCGAGCGCCGAGAAAGTTGGCAATGTGACCCCTGAGCACCGCTTCACCGACGCGGGCTTCCGGGACTTCGTGGCGAGCGCCGCAGCGCTCGGTCCCGCCATCGCGCGGGCCGCACCCGGTCGAGTCGGCTGGGCGGTGTGGAAATCCGTGTCGGCCGCGCGCCGGGCGGCAGCGACCAACACGCATCTGGGGGTGGCGCTGCTCTTCGCGCCTCTCGTCGCCGCCTGGCGGTCTCCCGGGAGAGCCGGGTTGAGGCGCCGGTTGGCCGCGGTGTTGCGCGGGCTGAGCGTGGGGGATGCCCGCTGGGCGTATCGCGCCATCCGGATCGCCAACCCGGGCGGGTTGGGACGGAGCGACGCGGCCGATGTTAGGCACCCGCCGACGATCACGCTCCGGCAGGCCATGGCGCTCGCCGCCCAGCGGGACGCGATCGCGTCGGAGTATGTCCGGGATTTCGCGATCACCTTCGATCTCGCGCTCCCCGCGCTGCTCGCCGGGGTGAAGGGAGGGCTCGCCCTGCCTGAGGCAATCGCCCAGGCCCACCTTGAACTCCTGGCCCGTCTGCCGGACACGCTGATCATGCGCAAGGCTGGCCGAGCGACTGCCGAGACGGTGTCGGCTCAGGCGCGGACGGTGGTGGAAACCGGGGGACTCTACACGCGGCAGGGCCGACGGGCGGCCGGTCAGCTCGATCACGACCTCAGGCAGGAGGGCAATCGGCTGAACCCGGGGGCGTCGGCCGACCTCGTTTCCGCCGCTCTCTTCGTCGGGCTGTTGGAGGCGGAGGGGGGAGTGCTGGGATGAGCGCTTACGGGGTTCGTGTCGAGAAGGATCACACGGTATTCTGCGCCGGCCACTTCATCACGTACGACGGTCACGAATGCGAACCGCTCCACGGTCATAACTACCGGGCCGCGGCGCAGCTGGAGGGATCTCTCGATGAGAATTTCTATGTCTTCGACTTCACTCGGCTGAAGAAGCGGCTGAAGGACATTGTGGATCGGCTCGACCACCGGATGCTGCTCCCCGACCGGAGCGAGCTGATCCGGGTGGAAGCGGAGGGAGATCACGTCGTTGCCACCTATAAAGACAAGCGATACGTGTTTCCACGGAGCGACGTGGTCCTGCTGCCGATCCCGAACACCACGGCGGAGATGCTGGCGCGCTGGATTGCCGGACAGCTCCGCGAGGCGCTGGGTGAGACGGGGCTGACTGGCCTGACGGCGATCCAGGTGGAGGTCGAGGAGTCCTTCGGGCAGCGCGCGTTGTACCGCGAGGACCTCTAGCGAGGTCGGAACGACGATATGTTTCACGATTTCCCACCGGCCCACTACGCGCTGATCGAGGGTCGCGAGAATGTCGTGTTGCTGGAAACCTCTCGATACGACCTGGACAATTACCGGAGCTTCCTCTTTATCGATCCGATCGACACGCGCTCTATACATTCGGTTGGGGAAGTCCCGGCTCTGTTGGCAGACATCGAGCGCTATGTCGGGCAAGGCTTGTATGCCGCCGGATACCTTGGGTATGAGTGCGGATATCATTTTGAGAAGATCGCCGATTGTCTCCCGGACGCCTCTCCGCTCGCGTGGTTTGGGATCTACCGTGCCCCGCTCGTGTTCAATCACCTCACCGGCGCGTTCGAAGCGGACGGCGAGAGGGGGTCCGCGCCGACGGCCGGTGAGCCGCCGGGCGGCGCTTACCGGATCGATCACCTCCGCTATAACATTCCCAGGGAGGAGTATTTCCGGAGCCTTGACAGGATACAGAGCCTCATCCGCGCGGGCTCTACGTATCAAATAAACTTCACGGGCAAGTACCTCTTCGAGTGTGAGGGGTCTCGCCTGGCGCTCTACCATGCCCTGAAAAAGCGGCAGCGCGTATCGTACGGCGCCTTCATCAACGCCCGCGGACGGACGGTCTTGTCCTTCTCCCCCGAATTGTTCTTGCGGCGAACGGGCGACACGATCACGACGAAGCCGATGAAGGGCACGGTCAGGCGTGGGCGCACATGCGAGGAAGACCTGGTCCTCGAGGAATGGTTGAGAAATGATCCCAAAAACAGAGCGGAAAATGTGATGATCGTGGATCTGCTCCGGAACGATCTGGGCCGGATAGCGGAGGTCGGGTCGGTCCGAGTCCGGGAGCTCTTCACGGTCGAGAAGTATCAGACGCTGTTTCAGATGACCTCGACGGTCGAGGGGAAGATCCGCCGGGGGGTGGGCTACTACGATCTCTTCCGCAGTCTGTTTCCGTCTGGCTCCGTGACCGGCGCTCCCAAGATCCGATCCATGCAGATCATCCGCGAGCTGGAGGGCGAGTCCCGCGGCGTGTACACGGGAGCCATCGGCTATGTGTCGCCCGCGGGTGAGGCCGTGTTCAATGTGGCGATCCGCACGCTCGTCCTCGACGGCCGCAGAGGCGAGATGGGGATCGGGAGCGGCATCGTGGCGGATTCGAATCCAGGGGACGAGTACGAAGAGTGTCAACTGAAGGCGGCTTTTGTGGCGAGCGTGCACGAGGAGTTCAAGCTGGTCGAGACGATCCTCTGGGACGACGGATATCCCCTGTTGACCCGGCATATGAGACGGCTCATCGAGTCGGCGAGGTACTTCGACTATCCCTCGGATGTTGATCGTGTGGTCGCGAGTCTCATGGCGGAGGGCGAACGGTTCCCAGCGGGGAAAAGATACAAGGTGCGGTTGACGCTGGACCGCCACGGGGGCATCGCGCTGGAGAGCTCGGTCCTCGAGGAGGGGAGCGAGGTGGCCGCTGCCCGCGTCGCCCTGTCGGGCCGCAGAAGCGACGCCACGGATCCGTTCCTCTATCACAAAACGACGCGGCGAGCGGTGTACGATCGGATGTATCGCCTCGCCGCGGAAAGAGGCTTCGCCGACGTGATCTTTATGAACGAGGACGGCCAGGTCACGGAAGGGGCGATCAGCAACATCTTCATCCGAAAGGGGGCGGCCCTCGTCACGCCCCCGGTGACCTGCGGGCTGCTCAACGGGGTCTACCGGCAACACCTGCTCGAGACCGAAGCAGGGGCGCGTGAGGGAGTCTTGTGGCTGGACGATCTCCGGCACGCCGACGCGATCTATATCTGTAACGCGATCAGGGGGCTACGCGAAGTGGGATTCTGCGAGCAGTATCTGGGACTCGGTGCCGAGTCCGACGCCGGCACCGCCCTCGTCCCGCCGCTTGATGCTGGCTTCACGGGGTCCCCGCCTCGACGGCTCCCGACGTGATCGCCCCGGTGTGCAGCGCGGTGGCGACGAGCGCGCCGTCGAAACCCTGGCGCGCCAGCCGGCGCAGGTCTTCGACGTCGCGCGTGCCCCCGCCGACGATGATCTCTGCACCGGGGAAGGCCTGCCGCAGCCGGACGGCCACGGACGTGTCCACGCCGTGCCCGTGGCCGACCCGGGCCAAGTCGAGGACGATGAACGTCCGGATTCCGGCCGCCCATGCGCGGTCGGCCACGTCCAAGGGGTCGAGCCGTTCGACGGCAGGGGAGCCGCCGAGGAGCCGGCCCTCCCGCAGGTCGAGGCTGAGGGCAGAGCACGGCGCCGGCCGTGTCGCCGCGCCCCGGGTGGCCGCCGCGATGCCGGGCAGATCGCGCGGGTCGCCGAGGGTCTCGGTCCCGATGATCACGCGGGCAGCACCCTGGCCGACCGCGCGCTCGGCATCCGACACGGTCGAGACCCCGGCATCCAGCCACACTGCCAAACCGAGTTGTGCGATGGCGCGGATCGTCGGGCCGTGGTCCCCGCGTCCGGCGATGGCGTCCAGGTCGGCCACGTAGCACTCCTGGAGGCCCAGTCGTTCCATGAAGGCACGGGCCAGCGCGACCGGATCGGCCGAGGCCGCGAGCACGCTTCGCACCGGGGCGTAGGCGTCCCGCTGACCGCGCACGGCGTGCACTGCCACGCCATCTTTGAGGTCCAGCACCGGAATGATGCGGATGTTCATCGCTGAGTACGTCTCCGGCGGAGGGCTGGCGGGCCAACCCCTCCCTCCGGCCATGTTCCTGGAGGCGGCGGCGATGCTGCGCGCGGCCGTGGCCGATTTCGCCGCGCTCGACGGGGGCGATGTTATCACGACCCGCGATCCCCGGCTCCCGGGGGAGCTCCAGGCGCGCCACATCCACACGGTTCAACCGGGAGGTTTCGACGATACCTTCGACCGCTGCCTGGCCACGTGCGACGCCGCGCTCGTCATCGCCCCGGAGCAGGGCGGGCTGCTGGCCGGACTCGTCGAGCGGGTCGAGCGGGCGGGCGTCCTCCATCTCGGATCGCGGAGCGACGGGGTTCGGATGGCCGCCGACAAGCTCCGGACCATCGCGCGCTTGGCAGGAGCCGGGGTGCCTGTCCCGCCCACGCTGGAGGCGCCGACGCCGGCCGCGGCGGTCTCGCTCGGGTTCCCGCTGGTTCTCAAGCCGCGCGACGGAGCGGGCTGCGTGGGCCTCCGTCGAGTCGGGGAGCTGGCCGGCCTCGCAGAAGCTTGGCGGGAGGCGACACAGGAGGCAAGCGGCTCCCCCCTGATCGCGCAACCCTACATTCAGGGCCGGCATGCCAGTGTCTCGATGCTCTGCGACGGGCGAGGGGCCCGCCCCATCAGCCTGAACGGGCAAGAGATCGCGGAGGGCGCGCGCTTCGAATATCGCGGTGGGGTTATTCCCCTGGAACACCCGTTGGGCGCGCGCGCGCTGGCAGTGGCGGCCACGGCGTGTGGCCTCACGCCCGGACTCTCCGGCTACGTGGGGGTGGACCTCGTGCTCGGCGCGGATGCGGTCGTCATGGAGATCAACCCGCGCCTGACCACGTCCTATACCGGGCTCCGGCGCGCGCTCGGCGTCAATCTGGCGGCTATTCTCCTCCGTGTCGCGCGGGGCGAGGTGCCGGGCAGCATGCCGGTGGTGGCGCGGGCCTGGTTTACGGCGGGCGGTGAGGTGCGAGTGGAGCCGCTCCACGGGGTCGCGGCGTGATCCGTGTGCTGGGGTGGGACGTCGGAGGGGCCAACGTCAAAGCGGCGCACCTGACCGTGGACGGGCACGTGCGGTCGGTGCGCACGGCCAGTCGCCCGTTCGAGATCTGGCGGGACAAGGAACGGTTGCCCGACGCGCTGCGCGGGCTGGCCGCCGACCTGCCTCTGGCGGACGCGATCGCCGTCACGATGACGGCGGAGCTGTCGGACGCCTTTCGCACCAAGCGTGAGGGCGTGGCGTTCGTGTTGGAGGCGCTCGGCGCGGTGTCGCCGCGGCCGCTCTCGGTCTTCACCACCGGCGGGGACTTTCTGGCCGCGAGGGCGGCGTGTGAGCGTCCCCTTGAGGTCGCCGCCTCGAACTGGATGGCGACGGCCATGCTGGTTGCCCGCCATGCGGCGGATGCGATCCTGCTGGACGTGGGGAGCACGACCAGCGACATCATTCCGATCCGCGCCGGCCGAGTCGTCGCAGAGGGCCGGACCGACCCGGAGCGCTTGCTCGCCGGCGAGCTCGTCTATAGCGGGACGCTCCGCACGACCGTCGCCGCGATCGTCCCTAGCGTGCCGCTCCGGGGTCGCGAGTGTCCGGTTGCCGCCGAGGCCTTCGCGGTCAGCGGCGACGTGCATCTCCTCCTTGGAAGCCTCAGTCCGGATGACTACACCTGCCCCACGCCCGACGGCCGCCCGGCCACGCCGAGCTTCGCTGCCGAGAGGCTGGCGCGCGTCGTGTGCGCCGACGTCGAGATGCTGGCGCACGAGGAGATCGTCGGGATCGCGGCTGCCGTGGCCCACGCGCAAACCCGCCAGATCGCGTCGGCGCTGTCCCGTGTCGCTGCGCCCTTTGAGCGTCCCGTGGACATCATCGTGACGGGGCAGGGCGCTTTCCTGGGCCACCGGGCGGCGGCACAGTGCGGGCTCGGGTCGATCGAATTGTCGAGCCTTCTCGGGGTGGACGTCAGCACCGCCGCGCCGGCCGTCGCGGTGGCGTGGCTCCTCGCCGAACGAGGGTGAGCCGGTGCCGGACGTCGTGCCCACACTGACAAGTAATCACGCGCGCATCAAGGTGCCGGGACAAGTGACGAGCAAGACAAGGCCCGAGGGAGGAGCCGGCCGGAGGCGTACGCGGTTGTACGTTGAGGACCGGCGACGACCGAGAACGCGGTATGGCGAAGTCAGTTGGGCCGGCACTAGGGTCGTCCTCAAGGTGGGAGGAAGTCTGAGCCGTCGGCCTCGGGCGCTCCGGCGGCTGATGTCGGTGCTCGCGAAGCTGGCGCGCGCCCGCACGCTTGTGGTGGTGCCCGGGGGAGGAGGCTTCGCCGAGGAGGTGCGTCGCGCGGACCGACGCTTCGCCCTCGGCGACTCGCCGGCTCACTGGATGGCCATCCTGGCGATGGACCAGTACGCCCACGTGCTGGCGCGCCTGGCCGGCGACGCGGTGGTGCTCCGCGGGCGGGAGGCCATCGCGGCGGGCCGGCTGAATGTCCTCGCGCTTTCCGCGTGGCTGGGCCGCGCCGATCCGCTGCCGCATTCGTGGCAGGTGACTTCGGACTCGATCGCCGCGTGGGTGGCGCGTCAGCTGCGCGCGAAAATGCTGGTGCTCGTGAAGGACGTGGACGGCCTCTTCGATCGGAACCCCAAGCAGGGGAGGGGGGCACGACTCCGGGGGCGGATTGTCCTCGAGGGATTGGACGGCGTCGTGGATCCCCACTTCGCTCGGGTGCTTGACTCGGCGATGCCCTGCTGGATCGTCAACGGAACCCGCCCGGAACGCGTTGCGGAGCTGATCGAGACGGGACGCACGTACGGAACGGAAGTGGTGTCGTCGCTCCGTCGCCCAGCGCGAGGGCGAGCGCCCCGACGCGCTGCCGGGTCACCCGGCCATGGACGCGGTCGCCCTCACAGGCCGCGCCGCGCACCCCGATGATGTGCGGCCCGATCGGGACCAGGCGCGGGAGGTCCGTCGGCGCGAGCGACCCCGCGAGAGCAGAGAGCAGCCCGCGCGCCCGACAGGCGGCAACGAACGCCTGGAGGGCCACGTCGTCCAGCCAGTGGAACAGTCCCAAGCCGTCCTTGATCGCCGTGTCGATCAGGCAGCCCTGGGCGCCGGCAGCCTGGGTCAGGCGAGGGACGTCGAGGGGATGGGGCGACCCGGCGCGACGGAAGTCCGCAAAGGCGGCGACGATCAAGCGAACCTGTCGCGGCAGGCCGGCGCGCACGGCGCGGATCGTTTGGAAGGCGTGGTCGGCCGAGGTACCGCGAAGACCGAGCTTCACGAACTCCGCGCCACATTCGGCGGCGGCGCGCGCGGCGCGCGTCGCCCACCTCGGCTCGAACGGGCCGTCGCCAATGGCGGCGCTGACCGGGAGTCCCGGAGGTATCGCGTCCCGAACTTCGCGCACGGAGCTCGGCGTGGCGGCGCCGAGTGCCCCGGTCACCGGGTCCTTCACATCAATGATGCGGGCACCCGCTAGAGCCGCTTCGACGGCCTCGGCTGCGTCCACGACGCTGACCAGAAGGCGCACGACTTGGATTATAGTAGGGTCTATCGGGCGCTACAAGTTCAGACTGGTCGCTGGCAGGAGGGAACGTGGGAAAGCTGGATGACCGAGTTGCGGTCATCACCGGAGCGAGCACCGGGATCGGACGGGCGACGGCGCTGACTCTCGCCCGCGAGGGCGCTGACGTCGTCGTGAACTATGTGCGCTCCGAGGCCGAGGCGGAATCGGTCGCTGCCGAGATCGCCCGCCTGGGGCGGCGAGCGATTCTGGCGCAGGCCGACGTGTCTCGGACGGCGGACGTGGAGCGGCTTGTCGGGACTGCCCTGGCGTCGTTTGGCAAGATCGACGCCTGGGTCAACAATGCGGGCGCCGACGTCTTGACGGGCGATGCGGCCACGTGGCCCGACGAGGCGAAGTGGGATCGGGTGATGACGGTGGACCTCAAGGGGACCTGGCTCTGCTCGCGCGCGGCCGCCCTGGTGATGATGAGGCGCGGCGAGGGAGTGATCGTGAACATGGCGTGGGACCACGTCTTCCACGGGATGGGCAACCCGACCGCGGCGATTTATGCTGCGGCGAAAGGAGGAGTCGTGGCGATGAGCCGGTGCTTGGCCCGCGAGCTGGCACCCCGAGTGCGGGTGAACGTCGTGGCCCCCGGGTGGATCAAGACCAGGTGGGCCGAGCAGCTCGACGAGGCGAGAGCCGCCTCGGTCCTCCGACAAACCCCGCTGGGGCGCTGGGGACTTCCCGAAGACGTGGCGTCGGCGGTGCTGTTCCTGGCCTCTCCGGAGTCGTCGTTCATCACTGGCCAGACAATCCTCGTCGGTGGCGGGGTCGTCATGGCCTAGGGGAGCAATTTGCCCGCCCCGGTGACGGGGCGCTTGGAGGGAGGCCGATATGCCCGAGGAAAAGTTACCCGTTCTGCCCGAAGATGTCGTCACGAAACGGCTGAAGGAGGAGCTCCCGGACTGGTGGCACGAGGGTCGTTGGATTCGCCGCAAATACAACACTGACGGATGGCTCACCACCTTGGCGCTGGTGAACACCATCGGGTTTGTCGCCGAGGCCGCCTGGCATCATCCCGATCTCGAGGTGACGTGGGGTAAACTGTGGGTGAAACTCCGCACCCATGCTTCCGACGGGATCACTGAGCGCGATTTCGCGGTTGCCAAGAGGATCGAGGAAACGGTGCTCTGGAGACCGAAAGCCGGCTCACCGATGGAAGGCACGCCGAACAAATGGGTGCGCAGCGGCAGCCCTGACAAGGCGGCCTGAAGTTCTCGCGGACGTTGTCCAAGATCCTCTTCGTCACGGGCAAACTGGCCGCGCCGGCGCTCAGGGCGACGCTCGAGGCCATGGCGCCGGACTTCCAGTACGAGGTCGTCGTTCTGCGCATCTCCGTTGCGGCGTTGATGACTACGTCCTGGATTTCGAAGCACCTGGCATCAACGGAGGGGTTCGACCGTATCCTGATTCCGGGGCTGTGCGAAGGAGACGTACGCGTTATTGAAGAGCGCTTCGGCGCAAGGGCGGAAAAAGGGCCGGCCGACCTGCGCGAACTACCGGAATACTTCGGCCAGGCAGCCCTGCGGGAGGAGTACGGCCAGTACGACATCCGGATCTTCGCCGAGATCAACAACGTCCCCTACATGTCGCGCGAGGAAGTCGTGCGCTGGGCTGAATACTTCCGCGAGAGTGGGGCGGACGTCGTGGACCTGGGCTGTTCGCTCGATCGGAAGTTCGAGGATGCGGCCGAGGTGATCGGACTGCTCAAGGCGCGAGGTTTCGTCGTCAGCATCGACACGTTCGACAAGACCGAGATCCTGGCCGCTGACCGGGCCGGCGTGGACTACGTGCTGAGCCTCAACGCCGAGAACCTGGAGATCGCCCAGGCCCTGCACTGTGCCGTCGTCGTCATCCCTGACCTCGGGCAGGGCCTCGACATACTCGACCGCAACATCGCGTACCTCGAGCGGATCGGGCGGCCGTACATCGTCGATCCGATCATCGAGCCGATCACGGTGGGCTTCGCGGCGAGTCTCGACCGCTATGTCCAGGTGAGGGCGAAATACCCGACTGCTGAGATGCTGATGGGTATCGGCAACATCACCGAGTTGACCGACGCCGACACCACCGGCGTCAACGCGCTGCTGATCGGCTTCTGCCAGGAGCTGGGAATCCGCCACGTCCTGACCACTGAAGTGATCGAGTGGGCGCGCGGCGCGGTGCGCGAAGTGGATGTGGCGCGCCGCCTGATGCGTGCCGCCCAGCAGCGCGGGGTGGTGCCCAAATTCATCGACAGCCGGCTGCTCACGGTGAAGGACGCCCGTCCGAAGTATTCGACGGAGGCCGAGTTGCGGGCACTCCAGTCGGCGATCACCGACCCGAACTTCCGCATCTCCACGACCCAGGATGCGATCTGCGTGTTCAACAACCGCCTGTTCGTCAGCGGTACGGACATTCAAGCGCTCTTCGAGCAACTGGAGGTCAAGGAGCCGTCACACGCGTTCTACCTCGGGAAGGAGCTGATGAAGGCCAAGCTGGCGCTCCTGCTGGGAAAGACCTACGTCCAGGAGCAACCGTTGCGCTGGGGATACATGACACCCGAGAAGGAGGAGTCGCGCCACGGCCGCGTGAGGCTCGAGGGGACGCGGCGCGCCAGACGGAAATGAATGTGCCGGTGGAGGCCACGATGAAGAAAGTGCTCTTGCAGCTGGACTCCGACAGACACCCGAGCGCGTTCGACCGGATCGTGGCGCATGACGCCGGCGCGGACGAGGTGCTGAGTTACGGGGGCGTCGTGCCGGGGGACGTGGCGCCGCTGGTCCATGGCGCGATCTTCACGCGAGGGCCGGGGGACCTGCGTCACACGGCGATCTGGATCGGTGGCAGCGACGTGGCCGCCGGTGACGCGCTGTTGGAGGCGGCCAAGAAAGCGTTTTTTGGACCGTTCCGGGTCAGCCTCATGATGGATTCCAACGGCTGCAACACAACCGCGGCCGCTGCCGTGGCGCGCTTGGCGACAACGATGGATCTGAAGGGGCAACGGGTGGTCATCCTGGCGGGAACCGGCCCTGTGGGGGTCCGGGCCGCCGTGCTGTTGGCTCGCGAGGGCGCCTCGGTCACCCTCACCTCTCGGTCCTTGGACCGGGCGCGCGCCGCCGGGGACCAGCTGAAAGCGCGTTTCGGGGTTGAGGTCGAGGCGGCCGAGGCGCGGGACGACGCGGGTGTCGCCGCGGCGCTCACCGGCGCCGGGGCGTGCCTGACGGCCGGGGCTGCCGGCACGACGCTCTTGCGCCGCTCGGTGTGGGCCGCGCATCCGACCCTCAGGGCGCTGGCCGACGTGAACGCGGTGCCGCCGCTCGGCATCGAGGGCGTCGAGGCGGCTGACAAGGGAGCCGAGCGCGAGGGCAAGCGTGTCTTCGGCGCTCTCGGGGTCGGCGGCCTGAAGATGAAGGTCCACAAGACCTGCGTGGCGCGGCTCTTCGAGCGGAACGATGAGGTCCTGGACGTGGGCGGGATCTATCAGATCGCGCGGTCAATCTAGCTGTGCCGCGCGTCATCGGCGTCGATCCCGGCACCCTGAGTTTTGGTCTCTGCGGCCTGGAAGACGGCCGCGTGTTCCTCGAGCTCTCGATCTCGACCGAGGACGCAGCCCGCACCCCTTCCCTCATCGTCGATCACCTGACGCGCGCGCTCCCCCTCGACCTCGTGGCCGCCCCCTCGGGCTATGGCCTCCCGCTCATCCCGGTGGCCCAGATAACTGATGATCAGCTCAACCTCTTCATCCTCGTGCGGGAAGACGACCGGAGTCAGCCGGAGATGGTCGGGGGACTCCGGGAGATGGTGGAGCTGATGCGTCGGCGCCAGCTCCCCGCCGTGATCCTCCCCGGCGTCATTCACCTCGGGACCGTTCCGGCGCACCGGAAGGTGAGCCGGATTGACATGGGGACGGCGGACAAGCTCTGCGTCGCTGCCCTGGCCATCTGGGATCAGGCCGGCCGCCTCGGTCTGCCCCCCGAGCGGACGAGTTTTATCCTGGTCGAGCTCGGGGGTGCATTCACGGCCGCGCTCGCGGTGGATGGCGGGCGGATTGTGGACGGCATCGGGGGGAGCAGCGGCGGGCTCGGCTACCGAGCCCTGGGCGCGCTGGACGGGGAGGTGGCCTACTCGCTGGGGCGCGTCTCGAAATCGGCGCTGTTTACCGGCGGCGCCGTGTTCATCGCCGGGGATCCGGAATTGTCTCCCGAATCCTTCGCAGAACGCGCGGGGGAGGATCCGCGCGTAAGAATCGCGTGGGACGCGCTCCTCGAATCGACCGAAAAAATGGTCGCGGCGTTGCGGATCAGCCTCCCCGCCCCGAGGGAGGTGTTGCTGTCGGGCCGCCTGAGCCGCGTTCCGGCCATCGCCGCGGCGCTGGCCACCCGGCTGAAACGCGTGGCGCCGGTGCATCCCGTGACCGGGTTCGCATCGAGCTCTAAGGAAGCGGCCCAAGGGGCGGCCCTGATTGCCGACGGGCTCGCGGGCGGCTCGAACCGCGCTCTGGTGGAGACTATGGCTCTCCGAGACTCGCGCGGCACCGTGCTGGATCACCTGTATGTGGCCGGCAGCGACGCGGTGCGCGGTCAATTCGGGATGCGATGAAAATCCTCCTCGTGGGGCTGACCACCCGCGCGATCGCCGAGTCCGCCCGCCGTGCCGGGTGCGAGATCGTCACGATCGACCTGTTCGGCGATCTGGACCAGAAGCGCCTGTGCGAAAATGTCTCGCTCCGCGAGCGCGGGCTCCGGTACTCGGCCGTGGCGTTTCTGGCGGTGGCGGGGGAGCTCCGGTACGACGCGGTGGCGTACTGCGGCGGTCTGGAGAACGAACCGGAGCTGATCGCCGCGCTCGCCGCGGGGAGGACTCTCCTGGGCAACGGGCCTGAGACCCTTCGCCGAGTGCGTAACCCGGACGTGCTCTTCCCGTTTCTCTCCTCTCGGGGATTTGCGGTGCCGCGTACCGTGGGGGTCGGTGCGCCCCTGCCGCGAGGCGGCCGGTGGCTGGTGAAGCCCATCCGCGGGGGAGGCGGGAGGGGAATTGGCTTCTGGGATGGTCAGCCTCTCCGGGCGGGGGTGATCCTGGAGGAGTATCTCGAGGGCGTTCCGGCCTCGGCGGTGTTCGTGGCCGACGGGCGACAGAGTGTCCTCCTCGGATGGACGGAGCAGCTCCCGGGGCCGACGGGCTTTGCCTACGGCGGCAACCTTCTCCCGCTCGACGCGCCTCGGGCGGCCCTGGACGAGGTCTCCGCCATCGCCGAGGCGGTCACGGCTGAGTTCGAATTGCGCGGCCTCAACGGGTTCGACTTCGTGCTGCGCCACGGCCGACCCGTGGTCGTGGAGGTGAACCCCCGCTACTGCGCGTCCATGGAGCTGGTCGATCGGGCCGCCGGCGTCTCGGTCTTTGGCATGCACCTCGCCGCCCTCCGAGGCGCGCTTCCCACGGAGGTGAAGGCGGGCGGCGGCTCCTGGGGGAAAGCGATCGTGTACGCGCGCTCGACGGTATCGGTGGGCGATACGCTCGCGTGGCTCACGCGGGGCGTGCGCGACGTGCCCCACCGGGGAGAGGTCATTGTCCAGGGGCATCCGATCTGCACGGTGCTCGCCCAGGGCCCGACGCGTGGGGTCTGCCGCGCGCTGCTCGAGGCCGAGGCGGAGGCCATCTGGGAAAGCGCTCGGGGCGGCGCGTTGCCGGCTCCCGCCGAAACCGTGCCTGACCGGGCGGGATCCTGATGGGGAAAGCGGGAGCGCCGCGGGGCGCTCCCGTGAATCGCTTTACGCCTCTACTACTTGGGGGGTGCTGGGGGTGGCGCGGGCATTGCCGACGAGTGGTGATCCGCGATCAACCACTTCCCGCCTTGCTTCACGTAGGTGAAACTGTATCGTGCGGGGAGAGTCTTGGCCTGGCCGTCCTTCATGAACGAAAAGGTGTAATAGCCGGTGTTGATGGCCGTATTGCCGTAGACGCGTATGCGCTGGTCCCCGAACGCGACCTTATGGCCGGGCAGGGCCGCGAACGCCTTCACGAAATAATCGCGAATCGCCGCGGGATCATCCCGCCGAGCCGGGGACAGCGTTCCCCAGAGGATGCCATCCTTGGCATAGAGGGCGAGGATCGGGTCGGGATTGTCTGAGGTGAAGAGCTCTGCCCACTTCGCCGTCGCGGCGGCAACCTCCTCTTTCGGCCCCGCGAACGCCGTCGGGGCCATCCCGAGCACGATCAGCGATACGATCAAGAGAAACCCGATGCGACGCTTCATGGTTCGTCCTCCGTGATGGGTGGTTTGTCCTCCGTCGTGAAGGCCCGGCCGGCACCAGATTGGCGGATTTTAGGCTGGATCGTGAGGACTGTCAAGGGCGGCTTTACCTGGCCGGCCGGGCTCTTGTCAAGGTGAGCTTTGGTCGCGTACACTGCTCGAACCTTGAAGCGAACTCAGGAATCTTTACCGGCTCAGCGGGCGCATGCCGTCGAGGCCGGCCGGGCGATCGAGGGCGTCAGCGTCGGGACCCTCCGCGCGAAATACGGGTCACCCCTCTACATAGTATCGGAAGCCGCGCTCCGGAGGAACATCCGGCGCTTCCTCTCGGCCTTTCGCTCGCGCTATCCGGAGACGGTGGTCGCGTATTCCTACAAAACCAACTACGTGTCCGGCATCTGCGCCATCCTCCACCAGGAAGGGGCGTGGGCGGAGGTCGTCTCCGGATTCGAGCTTGAGCACGCCCGCGCGCTGGGGGTGCCGGGACCGCAGATCGTCTACAACGGGCCGCACAAGCTGGTCGAGTATCTCCTCGAGGCGGCGCGCCAGGGGGTCCGGGTCAACGCGGATCACCAGGAGGAGCTGTCTCATCTCGAGGAGGTCGCCAAGCGGCTCGCTCGCCCGGTCAAGATCGGTATTCGGGTGAACATGAAGCTGACCGACACTCCATGGGACAAGTTCGGCTTCAACCTGGAGTCCGGTCAAGCCCTCGAAGTCTGCGGGAGGATTCATGCCTCGAAGCGCCTCCGGCTTTCGGGGTTCCACCTCCACGCGGGCACCCGCCTGGCCGACGTGGAGATCTATCGTGCGGCCATCGAAGGGCTGCTGGAGCTGGCGAGCACCGTCGAGCGCGAGGGGCTGGGCGAGATCGAATACCTCGACCTGGGGGGCGGGTTCGTTTCCGATAACGCCGCTCCCAGCTATGACGCATACGCGGAGGCCATCTGCGGACCGTTGAACGCCCGGAGAGAGGGACTTCGCCGCCGTCCGCTCCTCATCCTGGAGCCGGGACGGGCCATCGTGGCTGCCCCGGTGTCCCTCCTGGTGAGCGTGGTCGCGGTGAAGCGGACCCCGGAGGGGCGGAAGCTCGTGGTCGTGGACGGCGGGGTCAACCTCCTGCCGGCCGCTCGCCGCTTCCGGCATGATGTGCTGGCAGGGAGCAGGGGCGCGGCCCACGCGGAGAATGCCGACGTCGTCGGCGCCCTCTGCATGCAGGACGATGTGCTGAGACGCGATGTCTGGCTTCCTCCGGTCCGCCGCGGCAGCATCCTTATCGTCCGCCACGCAGGCGCCTACAGCATTTCCCACTCTATCCAGTTCATCTATCCCAGACCGCCGGTCGTTCTCGTGCGGGGGAAGGAAACCTACGTGCTTCGGAGGGGCGAGCGAACGGAGGACCTCCTGCGCTTGGACGAGCTCCCACCCCACCTCGCCACAGCTCCCGCCGTGAGAGGAGACGGCCGTAGCCGTCGGACCGCGAGTAGCCCAGGGGCGCGTCGGTAGCGATGACGGTCATCCGGATCGGACATAGCCCGGACCCGGACGACGCGTTCATGTTTTACGCGCTGACCGCTGGGAAGGTGAAGGCCGAAGGGATCCAGGTCGAGCACGTTCTCGAGGACATCGAGTCCCTCAACCGGCGGGCCCGCGGCGCCGACTTGGAGGTGACCGCGATCTCGGCCGCCGTCTATACGCTGGTCGCCGACCGGTACCGGATCATGGACCCCGGGGCCTCGATGGGGAAGGGGTACGGGCCGATCCTCGTCGCCAAGGAACCGATGGACCCGCGGGAGATCCTCGACCGCGTCGTGGCGATTCCGGGCAGCCACACGACCGCGGCGCTGCTGCTCAGGCTCTACTGTGGCGACCCGCCGCTCATCGAAGTGGCGTTCGACAAGATCCCGAAGGTGGTCCTGGAAGGCCAGGCCGACGTGGGGCTCCTCATCCACGAGGGGCAGATCACCTATCAAGCCATGGGCCTCCACAAGATTCTGGACCTGGGGCAGGCCTGGGAGCGGGACACCCACCTGCCGCTGCCGCTCGGCATCAACGTGGTGCGGCGGGACTTGGGGGAGGCTGTGGGCGCTGCGCTCTCAGAAGCACTGAGGCGCTCCATCGCCTATGCTCACGCCCACGTGGACGAGGCGCTGGACTACGCGATGAAGTTCGGTCGCGGGATTGACAAGGAGACCTGCCGGCGCTTCGTCCTCATGTACGTGAACGACTACACGGTGACGCTGGGGCAGGAGGGACGGCAGGCGCTCGAGCGGCTCTTCTCGCTGGCCCACCAGAAGGGGCTGATCCCCGAAATCCCACCCATCGATCCTGTCTGAATTATTGATCTATGAACGCACCGCGACCTCACGCTCCAACCGCCTCCCAAGCCGATCCTTCTCGACCTCAAGATCGTAGCGGCTCTGCAAGTTGAGCCAGAACCGCTCAGAGGTGCGAAAATACCGCGCCAGACGGAGCGCCGTATCAGCTGTGATCGACCGCTGCCCATGTACGATCTCGTTAATCCGACGAGGAGGGACGCTGATATCCTTCGCCAGCTGATACTGGCTGATCCCCAAGGGATTTAGAAATTCCTCGAGGAGGATCTCGCCGGGATGAATGACCGGCAGCTTCCGCGCCACTGCTGAACCTCCTAGTGGTAGTCGATAATCTCCACGCCATGCGCATCGCCCTCGCCCCAGCGAAAGCAGATGCGCCACTGATCGTTGATCCGGATGCTAGACCTCATGACGCCGACGACCAGTACCACACCTTGTAGCCTAGGATGAACAGTACGACCCAACCAACGATGCCGACGATCAGAAGGGCGTGGCTATCCCACCCCATGTGACGACGCCTGAGGCAGTACCTCAGAAGTGCGTAGCCCAGGCCGCTGGTCATAATTGCTATTATTTACGTGTACTTCAATTACAGACGCGGAGGATTTCGTAGAGGGTGGTGCGCTGGGCGGGGGTGAAGCCGGCCTCGCGGATCAGCGTACACACTTCCTCGACCGTCGTCGTGTTCACGAAGTCCGCCGCGGCGTGGACGTTCTCCTCGAAGAGCGTGCCGCCGAAGTCGTCCGCGCCGAACGAGAGCGCCACCTGCCCCGTGCGCTTGCCCTCCGAGAACCACGACGCCTGGATGTGGGGGAAGTTGTCCAGGTAGAGCCGCGAGACGGCCAGCATCCTCAGGTACTGGTTCGGGCCGGCGTAATGCTTGATCCACTTTTCCAGGAGCGTGTTCCCCGGCTTGAAGGACCAGGGCACGAAGGCCGTGAAGCCCGCGTACTCGTCCTGGAGGTCCCGGATGGCGTCCAGGTGGTCGAGGACGTCCTCGGGCTCTTCCACGTGGCCGTACATCATCGTGGCGGTGGACTTGAAGCCGAGCCGGTGAGCCTCGCCGTGGACCTCGAGCCACGCCGACGGGCCGCCCTTCTTGGGTTCGATCCGCTGGCGCACGCGATCGGAGAGGATCTCGGCGCCGCCGCCGGGGAGGGAGTACTGGCCGGCCTCCTTCAGCTCCGCGAGGATCTCCCGCACGGTGAGGCCGGCGACCTGGCTCATCGTCTGGATCTCTGAGGCGGTGAAGAAGTGCGGCGTGACGTGCGGGAAGCGGCGGCGCGTCTCGCGGACGAGGGCCAGGTAGTAGTCAAGCGGGAGTTCGGGATTGTGGCCCCCCTGGAGCAGGACGGTGGTGGCGCCTTTGGCGGCCGCGGACTCGACCTTCTTCAGCACCTCCTCCAAGCTCAGCGTGTAGGCCTCGGGGTCGCCGGGCTTGCGGTAGAAGGCGCAGAACTGGCAGTCGGTCACGCAGACGTTGGTGTAGTTGGGATTCGAGTCGATGACGAAGGTGACGAGCTTCTCGGGATGGCGCCGGAACCGGGCCGCCTGCGCCAGCGCTCCCAGCTCCAAGAGCGGCGCGTCGGTCAGGAGCCACTGCCCTTCTTCGCGGGTGAAGCGCTTGCCAGCCTCGCTCTTCTGTCGGATCTCCTCGAGCATCGAGGCTTAATTCCAGACCTTGATGACGTTGTAGAGCGCGTCGCGCTCGACGGGAATCTTGCCGGCGTCGCGGATCATGCGGAGGAGCTGTTCGCGCGCGAGCCCCGCAGGGCTTTCCGCCTTCGCCGCGTGGGCGATCCGCTCGTCTTCGAGGGTGCCGTTGATGTCGTCGGCGCCGAAGTTCAAGGCGATCGAGGCCGTCGCCTCGCCGATCATGATCCAGTACGCCTCGACGTGGGGGAAGTTGTCCAGAAGCAGCCTCGACGCCGCGATGGTCCTGAGATCGTCGGTCGGGGGAGTCTGGCGCGGAACGAGCTTGGTGTCGCCGACCTGATAGGCCAACGGGATGAAGGTCAAAAATCCCCCGGACTCGTCCTGCTGGCGCCGGAGGCGGAGCAGGTGGTCCACGCGCTCCTCGGTGGTCTCCACGTGGCCGTAGAGCATGGTGGCGTTGGTCTTGAGGCCCAGGCGGTGGGCGATTCCATGGATCTCGCACCAGCGGTCGGCCCCAGC
The DNA here is from genome assembly GCA_023248995.1 of Candidatus Rokuibacteriota bacterium. Lineage (GTDB taxonomy): Bacteria > Methylomirabilota > Methylomirabilia > Rokubacteriales > CSP1-6 > JAHFDN01. The sequence continues at coordinate 31,035 of JAHFDN010000021.1, read as the reverse complement.
CTTGCCGGTGTAGTTGAGCAGTTTTTGAAGGCGCTCGGAGAACACCTCGGCGCCCCCTCCGGGCATCGAGTGGAGTCCCGCCGCCTTGAGGCGGGAGAGCACTTCCTCGGGCGGGATCTTCCATCGCCGCCAGAAGTAGTCGATCTCGGCCGCTGTAAAGGCCTTGATCTGGACCTGGGGATGCTGGGCGTGGATCGCCGCGATCAGGCGCTCGTAGTACTCGAAGGGCCAATCGGGATGGTGGCCGCCGACGATGTGGACCTCGCGGACGCCGTCTTGGATCATCCCCAGGATGTCCTCGATCGAGTGCTCGAAGGCGCCGGCCTCCCCTTTCTTTTTGGCGAAGTCGCAGAACTTGCAGGAGAGGACGCAGACGTTCGTGGGATTGACATATCGGTTGATCACGAAGAAGACCTGGTCCCCCACGCGGCGCCGCTTGGCGTAGTCCGCGATGCGTCCGAGCCCGAGGAGGTCGTCGGTCTGGAAGAGGAGCAGCCCGTCCTCACGGTCGAGGCGCGCGCCCGCTCCGACTTTTTCCCAGATGGGGACGAGGCGGTGATCCCTGAGCAGGGGACGCGCGGTGAGGGTCAACGAAGCGCCTTCAGGATCGTCATGCCGACCGACCAATCCGTCGGCATCTTACCGGAGCCCGGCCGGCCTGTCAACGTTCAGAAACGGAAGGCGTTGTCGGCCGGAGTTTGCTATCCTAGCGCATGCTTCGAACCCGCCAGGCTCGGAGGGGGAACTGATGGGCGAGAACGAGCGCCGGTACTTCGAGGAGATCCAGGTGGGAGAGGAGTACGTCTCCCCCGGACGGACGGTCACGGAGGCCGACATCGTGATGTTCGCGGGCCTCTCCGGCGACTACAACGTGCTGCACACCGACGCCGAGTTCATGAAGACTTCCATCTTCGGCGAGCGGATCGCGCACGGCCTCCTGGGGTTGGCCATCCAGTCCGGCCTCCTGACGCGCGGCATGCGTCCCTACGCCACGCTGGCGCTGCTCGGGCTCAGGTGGAAGTTCAAGGGGCCTATCAAGATCGGCGACACCATCCGGGTCAAGGCGCGGGTGAGCGACAAGCGCGAAACGTCGAAGAAGGACCGCGGGATCATCACGCTCGAGCGTCAGGTGCTCAATCAGCGGGGCGAGGTGGTCCAGGACGGCGAGACGGACGTGATGGTGGAGCGCCGCGGCGGCTGAGGCGCACCGGCCACGTGTCTCGGCAGCAGCGGGTCTGGTACTTCGACGACGTGCCCCTCGACCTGCGCGTGGAGAGCCCCGCGTGGACGGTGACGGAGGGGGACGTCCTCCGGTACGTCGGGCTCTCCGGCGACTGGGAGTCGCGGACGACCGATGACGGGTTCGCGCGCCAGTCGGAGGCCGGGACGCGCGTCGTGCCGGAGCTGTTGCCGCTCTGCCTCGCGATCGGCCTCGGATGGCGGAATCCCCACCCGCCGCTGGTCGTGCTGGCCTTCATGGGGGTCGAGTGGAATGTCCTCCTTCCGCTGAAGGTGGGTGATACCGTGCGGAGCCGTTCGTGGGCCGTCGCCAAGCGCGCCATGAAGGACGGCGGCGTGGTCGTGGAAGAGCACGAGATCCTCAACCAGCGCGGCGAGGTCGTGCAATCCGGCAAGCTGAGGTTCCTCGTCGCGAAGCGTCCGATGGCGTGATACGCTCCATCTCGCGAACATTGCCCAGAAGGAGGCCAGCATGACCTTCGACCCCCGACACAAAAGCCGCACGCTCCTCGACGGCCCCGACCGCGCGCCCGCCCGGTCGATGCTCAAGGCGATCGGGTTCACCGACGCGGACCTGGCCCGGCCGCTGGTCGGCGTCGGCCACTGCTGGATCGAGGTGACCCCCTGTAACTGGAACCACCAGAAGATGGCCCAGAAGGTGAAGGAAGGGGTCCGCGCCGCCGGCGGCACCCCCATCGAGTTCAACACGATCACCGTGACCGACGGCATCGCCATGGGGACCGAGGGGATGAAGGCGTCGCTGATCAGCCGCGAGGTTGTGGCGGACTCGGTGGAGCTGGTCACGCGTGGCCACCTCTTCGACGCGCTGGTCGGCATCTCCGGCTGCGACAAGACCATCCCGGCCATGGTGATGGCGCTCGCGCGGCTCGACATTCCGGGGCTCATGCTCTACGGCGGCTCGATCATGTACGGCGAGTACCACGGACGCCGCATCACGCTTCAGGACGTTTTCGAGGCGGTGGGAGCTTTCAACTCGGGAAAGATCGGGCCCGAGGAGCTCAAGGAGATCGAGAATCGCGCCTGCCCGGGGGCGGGCGCCTGCGGCGGCCAGTTCACCGCCAACACCATGTCCACCGCGTTCGAGATGCTGGGGATCTCCCCGATGAACGGCAACGGCGTGCCCGCCCTGGATCCGCGGAAGGAGGAGGTCGCCTTCGCGTGCGGGCGGCTCGTCATGGATCTTCTCAAGAAGGGGGTGACGCCGCGGCAGATCATCACGCGAAGGGCGATAGAAAACGCGATCGCGGGCGTGATGGCCACGGGCGGCTCGACCAACGCCGTGCTCCACCTCCTCGCCGTGGCGAGAGAGGCCGGCGTGAGACTCACCATCGACGACTTCGACCGGATCTCCCGCAAGACGCCGCTCCTGGCGGACCTCAAGCCGTGGGGGCGGTTCACCGCGCCCGAGATGTACCAGGCCGGCGGGATGGGGGTGGTGGCCAGGCGCCTGCTCGACGCCGGCATCCTCAACGCCAACGAGTTGACGGTGACCGGCAGGACGATCGGAGACGAAGCCCGGGCGGCCCGGGAAGCGCCCGGCCAGCAGGTCATCCGGCCGCTCGCCTCCCCGCTGAAGCCGACGGGCGGCATGGTCATCCTGCGCGGGAGCCTCGCGCCCGAGGGCTGCGTGGCGAAGGTGTCGGGGCAGACCCGACTCATCCACCGCGGACCCGCGCGCGTGTTCGACCGCGAAGAGGACGCCTTCGCCGCCGTCAAGAAGGGCAAGATCAAGGCCGGCGACGTGATCGTGATCCGCTACGAGGGACCCAAGGGCGGTCCCGGGATGCGCGAGATGCTGGTCGTCACGGGCGCGCTCCAGGGCGCGGGGCTGGGCGAGTCCGTTGCCCTCATGACGGACGGCCGCTTCTCGGGTGCGACCCACGGCTTCATGGTGGGGCACGTGGCCCCGGAGGCGGCCGCCGGCGGCCCCATCGCCGCCCTCAAGAACGGCGACGTCATCGTCCTCGACATCAAGCGCCGCCGGCTCGACGTCGAGCTGTCGCCCGCGGAGATCAAGAAGCGGCTGCGCGCGGTGAAGTCTCCGAAGCCGCGCTACGCGAGCGGCGCCATGGCCAAGTACGCGCGCTTGGTGTCGTCGGCCTCCGAGGGCGCCGTCACGGGCTGAGGCTCGATGATCAGCCCTCGGTTCTTGGCACTTCTGGAGGAAGAAGACCTCAAGGACCGGGCGATCCTCGACGTGGGCTGCGGCGCGGGCCGGCTCACGCTCCTCCTCGCGCTCAGAGCCCGCCGCGTGATCGGGATCGATCGCGCCGCGGGCGCGATCGAGGAGGGGGAAAGACGCGCGCGGGCGGCCGGCGTGGCGAACGCGGAGTTCCGCGTGGCCGACGCCGAGGCGGTCGAATACGACCAGTTCGCCCCGCAGATGGTCGTGGCGCACCTCTGCATGTCGGACGCCATCATCGCCCGCGCCGGCCGGGCGCTGGCCCCCGGCGAATGCCTGGCCTTCGTGGCCTTCCACGTGGATCAGTGGCGGGAGACCGGCATCCCTTCACGGTTTGCGTACGAGGAAGAGCGTCTAACCTCGGTCCTCAGGGCCAACGGGTTCGGGGCCGAGCATCTCGCGGTGGATCGCCGGGTGGCCTCCTTCGGGTCGGTGGCGGAGGGGCTCGCCGCGGCGGCCCCCCTCGAGGCTAAATGGAAAGCGGACGGGCGCTGGCCGCGCTATGTGGAGTTCCTCGAGCGCGGCGGCCGCACGCTCACCCGGAGTTATCTCATCGTGAAGGCTCGACGGCGATGACGCTCGCGCGCGCCGCGCTCACGCGGGCGATCGAGGACCACGCGCTGGCTCTCGGGTTCGACCGCGTGGCCGTGGGCCCCGCGGCCCCTCCCGAGCACGGCCCGGCCTTCGCGGGCTGGCTGGAGGCGGGCTATGCCGGGACCATGGAGTACCTCGAGCGCGGGAAGGCCAAGCGGCTGGATCCCGGCGAGGTCCTCGCGGGCGCCCGGTCGGTCATTGCGGTGGCGCTCAATTACTATCAAGGGGACCCGGCCGCCGCCGACGGGTGGGCGTCCGTGGCCCGGTACGCGTGGGGGCGGGACTACCACGAGGTGATGACCCCGCGGCTCGAGGCGCTTGTCGCCTTCTTGCGGGAGGCCGCCGGCCCGGATGTCCGCGCGAAGACCTATGTGGACACCGGGCCGATCCTCGAACGCGATCTGGCGGCGCGCGCGGGCCTCGGCTGGGTGGGAAAGAACACCACCCTGCTCCATCCCGAGCTGGGCTCCTGGTTCTTCATAGGGACTGTTCTCACCACGGCCGAGCTCGAGGCCGGTGAGCCGCTCCCCGATCGCTGCGGGTCCTGCCGGGCGTGCCTCGATGTCTGCCCCACCCAGGCGTTCGTCGCGCCCTACGTGCTGGACGCCCGCCGCTGCATCTCGTACCTCACCATCGAGCACAAGGGCCCGATCCCCAAGGAGCTGAGAGAGCCGGTAGGGGAGTGGGTGTTTGGCTGCGACCTCTGCCAGGCGGTCTGCCCCTGGAACCGCAAGGCGCCGGTCACGCGCGAGCCGGCCTTCTTCCCCGACGGCCCGCTCCCGCCCCTTCCGTCGCTCCTGGAGATGGGCGAAGGCGAGTTCCGCGCGCGTTTTGCGGGAAGCCCCCTCTCGCGACCCAAACGTCGGGGGCTTCTCAGGAACGTCGCCGTCGTTCTCGGGAACCGGAAGGACCGGGGCGCGCGCCCGGCGCTGGCCGGCGCGCTGTCGGACCCCGAGGCGCTCGTCCGCGACCACGCCGCCTGGGCGCTCTCGCGTCTGGGATGATTGATCCCACCTTCGACGCGCTGGTGGTGGTAGATCTGCAGAACGACTTCTGCCCCGGCGGGTCCCTGGGAATTGCGGACGGAGACCGGGTGATACCCGTCCTTAACCGGTACATGCAGCGCTTCCGCGAACTCAAGGCTCCCATCTACGCCTCGCGCGACTGGCACCCGCCGGTGACCAAGCACTTTCAGGCCCATGGGGGTGTGTGGCCGCCCCATTGCGTCCAGGGCACAAAGGGCGCGGAGTTCCACCCGGCCGTGACCCTGCCCTCCGACGTCGTCATCGTCTCCAAGGGGATGGACCCCGAGCAGGACGCCTACTCCTGCTTTCAGGCCCAGGACCCGGACGGCATGGACTTCGCGGTCAGCCTCGGCGAGCACGGCATCCAGCGCCTCTTCGTGGGCGGCCTCGCCACGGACTACTGCGTCCGCTCCACGGTCCTCGACGCGCTCCACGAAGGGTTTCAGGTCGTGGTCCTCGAGGACGCGATCGGCGCCGTGGACCTCCGCCCCGGCGACGGCGACCGGGCCATCGAGGAGATGCGGGCGGCGGGGGCGACGTTCGTCACGCTCACGGACCTCTGATGCTGAAGGTCACGCGGCTCGATCACTTCGGCGTGGACGTGGCCGACCTCGCGCGCGCGGAGCGTTTCTACACAGGGCTCCTAGGTATGACAGTCGAGATGCGCCTTCCCGATCAGGTGCTCCTCAGCTACGGCGACGGGAACTGCGCTCTCTTCTGGAAGCCCGACCGGCCGCCCGGCGGCCTCGAGCAGATCGCAAACCCGCTCGGCAAGAGCCATCACGCCTTCGAGGTCGCCTACGCGGACCTCGAGCGCGCCATTGCGCTCTTCAAAACCGAGGGCATCCCCCACCACGCGCCCATCAACTGGGGGGACCACGACTGCCTCTACTTTCTCGATCCTGACGGCAATCTCCTCGAGCTCGTCGGCTACCGCCAGGCCGCGGGACGGTGACCGCTCCCCTGTCGGCGTGGGGGCTTCCATCCGCCGTCCCGCTCTGGGAGGCTCTGTTCCTCACCGTCCTCTCCTACGGCGTCGGCGTCCTGGGAGGCATCGTCGGGCTCGCGCTGGGCACGATGCGACTCCCGTTTCTCCTCCTTTTGGGCATGCCCCCTCCGGTGGCAGCGGGGACCAACATCCTGGTCAGCACCCTCGGGGCCGCCACCGGCTCCCTCCGGCACCTTCGCGAGCGGCGCGTGGACCTTCGCGTGGTGGCGGTCCAGGGGATCCCCGCCGTCCTCGGCGCGTTCGTCGGCGGCTTCGGCAGCGGCGTGGCGCCCGAGGCCCTTCTCATCGCCCTGGCCGGAGTGCTCGTGGTCTGGCAGGGCGTCGAGCTTCTCCTGAGAGCCCGGCGCGAGCGGCCCCGGGAGCATCCCGTCGCCTCCCGCGCCGAGCCGGCGAGGGCCGCCGGCCCGCGCTGGAGCCGGGGCCGGATCGTCGCCGAAGCCGTGGTGGGGTTCGCCATCGGGCTCCTCGGCGGCGCCGTGGGGCTGATCCTCGGAAGCGTGAGGCTCCCGGCCCTCATCACGATTCTCGGCATTGACCCGCGCGTGGCGGCGGGGAGCAACCTCGTCATCGGCTTTCTGATGGGCGGCTTCGGATGGGTGGGCCACGTCGTCAAGGGGCAGGTGGATTACCCCCTTCTCGTCCTGATGGCGCTCACGGGCATGGTGGGGACGTATCAGGGTGCACGGCTCACAGGGACGCTGAGCCTCCGCCGGCTCCTGTGGCTGATGGGCCTCGTGCTCCTCGTCGTGGGGATCCTGCTCCTCTGGGACGCAGCCCGCCGCTCCTAGTGCCGGGCCAAGGACTCGGTCTTGCTCCCGACGAGGAGGGTGGGCTATTCTCGAACCGATGAAGACACGTAGTGTAGAGGGGCGGTCTCGCTTGGGTGATAGGCCGTCCGGCACCGCAAGATTCGCCGTGCTAGACGGGTCAGCCTAATTCAAGTTAGATCTACTGGAGAGCATAGGTGGACCCTCTGGAACAAATCGGTCGGCACCTCGACAAGACCGATGACCCGACGCTCCTCATTCTGAGGACTCACCTGTTGGTCGAGGAGCGTCTTCGTGACGTCTTGGCTGGAATCTGCCGGTCGCCTGACGAGTTGCGCGCTGCGAGACTGTCGTTCCACCAAGTCCTCTGTTTGTGTCGTGCTGTGGTAGGACGGCACGACGAACCCGCCTGGGATTTCGTGGGGAGGCTGAACGAAGTGAGAAACAGGATGGCGCACCATCTTGATCCGGGCGACTTGGACGAGCTCCTTGGGTCAGTCGTCGCGAAGCTCCGGCCGGATTACGCTGGCCGGCTTGGGACATCGGTCGCGAGATTTCGCGCGGCGGCCGTTTACACTTGCGGCTACTTTGATGCGATTAGGGGCAGCATCCGGCTAAGGGAAGCATATGCTTCCGAGGACGAGGTCTAACATCCGATTGGAGCGGACGGCGCTATGACCGAGGTGCCGGACCCGACGCGCGCTGGCGCCGCCGCTCAACCGGAGCGTTGGGCGGACGGAGAGTTCCCTCTCGATTGACCGGGACCGGCCGAACTTCTCTACGAACGCCGAGCCCGCGGGTCCGGAAGAAGGCTGGCGTGCACCGCCGCAACCCGCTAGCCGTGCCTACATGCGTACGGCAGAGGAGGGCTCCCGAATGCGGGACGACGAAAACAACTTCGATGCCGTCGAGTCGCCGGCTGAGATGGACGCCGCCGAGGCAGGCGGCTCGTGGCAGGTATACTTCCTCTCGCTCGCCGATCCGGCCGACCCGGGCCGCGACTTCGGGCTCGTCAAGGTCGGGATCACGAAGAACGACGTCGAGAGACGGATCGAGCAGCTCCAGACCGGAAACCCGTATCAGATCTGCTGTGAAGCGAGCTTCCAATCTGCGGTCGCGCGCCAGGTCGAGCACTGGGTGCATCGTACAAACGCGTCGCGGGTCGCACAACTTGAGTGGCTGCGACTGGCTCGCTCGGACATCGCCGATGTCGTCAAGACCGCGAAGCAGGAAGGCGAGCGACTCGCCCGCATCGCGGAGGCCATGGCGCGCTGGAGTCAGTCGGAATCCAACGGAAAGGAGCGGCAACCCGGCTCTGGGGAGAAGCGCCTCCACGAGACGGTACGCGGCGTTCTCACGGATCTGTGCCCGGTCAAGCTTCGACTCGAACGCACGGCGAGGAGTATCGCTCTCGAAGCGGGCAAGGTTCTGCGCATCCCCGGCATCGTCAAAATATGGCCCTTCTCGCCCTCGAGGCGGTTCAGTTCCCAGATGGCCCTCGACAAGTTCCCCAACCTCGCTGCTGGCCATGCGGTCGAGGAGGTTGGCGGCAGCTTCCGCTGGCGGGATGTGCCAAACCTTGGCTCACCCGGATGGACGGACTTGCGAGCGGAAGTCGAGTGTCTGAAGGAGAAACAGCGCGAACTCGACACTGCAATGCTTGAGAACGGCAATGGCCTTCGGAAGGAGGGTGAGCGGACAAACAATCTCGCCCGCCTGCACGGCGAGTACCTCGATCTCAAGCAGCAGGAGGCGCGCCTCACGGTGGATGAGGAGGATCTCAAGGCGCAGGCTATCCAGGCGATCGAAGACTGCGAGGCAGTAGCCGGCGTGTGCAGCTTCCGCCGGTCTCGGAGGCCAATCCTGAACGGCAAGGCTTTCTGCGCGGCGCACCCGGAGGAGGCCGCACAATGCTCCTCGGAGCGGGAGGCCTACATCCGGCGGCGAATCTGGGCCAGCCGGTCGTACTGAGTGAGCCCGTCGGCCCGCCCAACAAGCCGCTGCACCCGACGGGCGCACGCGCGATCCGCGTGCGCCCGCGGGTGAGCACCGGCGTTATGTCTCATGACCAGACGGCGGATAAATCCCTGGATCACGAACAGCTTCGTGGACTCGTGCGCGTTCGACCCGAAATACGCGCCTGAGGACGAAGCAGCGAACGCGATCGTTGAGCTACACCGGAACGAGCAATTGGGGATTCAGATTGCCCATTCCAACCAAAAGGAAATCGAACATCCGAACACCCCGGCTTGGGTGAAGGCAGAAGCTGCCGGACTAATCTACACAATCCGGGTGACGCTGACCCCGAACGAACGAGCTATGCTTCGGAGAATCCTGGAGATCCTCACTGGAGCCGGGAAACCCAAGAACTTCGAGGCGGACGCACGGCACTTATTTGAGGCCCAAAAGTACGGATCATACTTTGTCACCACTGACCGACGGATCCTCACATGTGCGTCGCAGCTTGAAGCCGCATGTAACGTTGACGTCCTCCTTCCTAGCGAGTTCTTGGCTTTGGTGCGCAGAAACGAGAAGCCAGACAGATGAGACATAACCAGCAGCTCGAGCCGACGCGGTACCCGCGCTGCTCAGCTGCGCGTTAGGCGTCACAGATGGGCGTTCGTGGACATTTGACTCAGCTCAAACTCGATGAGGCGAAGTTCTTTCTCGATCAGCTCAAGCCAAACTACGGCAAGGAGCGCAAGTTCGACTTCTTCCTCAGCGCGTTTATCAGCGCCGCCCGTTCAGTCACCTGGGTAATGGGGACTGAGTATGCCGACGTAGAGGGCTGGAGAGTCTGGTTTGACTCTCTTGCCACCTCGGAAGAGGAAGCCGCTCTCCTAAGAGGCACCAATGAGGTTCGCATCAGAACCCAAAAGCTTGGTCCACTTCAAACGACCTCTCGAGTCAAGGTAGATGGACTCACGATACCCGAGGCTTACATTCCTCGGCTCACCGAGGCGATTGCTAAGTCCGCGACCGGCGAGATTCCCGCACATGTTGGCGGCAGTGCAGGCAAGTACTTCGTCGAGATCGAGATCGATGGTGAACGCCTAAGGTTCCCGGCGACAAATGTGGCCATTGAACGAAATCTGGAAGAGTTTCCAGGCACAAACATTCTGGTTGTGTGCAACGCGTACTATGCCGCCGTGGAATTCGTGGCTCGCCGATGCCGTGAAAGATTTGACGCGTAACAAAACGTTCGAGCGGACGCGTGGTTGGTGTGCCTCTGACGCCATCGTTTGCGTGTGTTCTTGTGCGCGCCGCTCAACGCAACCGTTAGGCGACTCCGGCACGTCGGCGGGAGGGTTGAAGAACGACCTTCGCACGGATTCCCAGACGGGCCAGCATGAAGCTCGCAAAGACTCTCTAAGCCCGAGAAGGAGGAACCATCATGGCGAGCGCGATCGTGAACGAGTTGAGGAAGAAGACGGACGCGGCGTGGGCGAATGTGAGCCGCCAGCTCCAGGGAATGGAGCCGTACCTCGAGCGGTCCGACGCTCCCGGAGAGTGGACGACGCGCCAGGTGCTATCGCATCTTCTCTTCGAGCCTGGGTGGGACCCCGTCGCGCTTCTTAAGACCTTCGGGGACCGCGACCTCCCGCTGGTGGACATCAAGCCGGGCGAAGCCCTCCTGACGGCCGAGCGGAAGGCGATGACCATCCGCCAGTTCTTGGACGCCCTCGACGACCAGCGGCGTCGCGTCTTCGCCCACGTCGAGGGCCTGTCGGAGGCGGCGCTCCAAGAGCGCAAGGCGCGCATCCCGCTCTTCAAGCAGTTCATGGGGACGGACGAGATCGCGATGGCCGTCTACGTGGGGGCGCTCTTCGACTTCCACTGGAACGACCACGCGGGCCAGCTCGCCAAGATCCGGAAGGCGGTCGGCCTCCCGGACGCCCGATAGGAGCGACGCATGGCCAAGACCATTCAGCAGACGGTGACGTTTCCGGTGCCGCCCGAGAAACTGTTCGACATCTACCTCGACTCGAAGAAGCACGCGGCCGCCATCAACTCCCGGGCGTCCATCACCCGGAAGGTCGGGGGGGCGTTCAGCCTCTTCGGGGGAATGCTCCGGGGGAAAAATCTCGCCATCGTGCCGGGGCGCATGATCGTCCAGACCTGGCGGGGGTCGGACTGGGGGAAGGCCGACGCCGACTCCATCCTGATTCTCACGTTCAGCAGGGCTCGAGGCGGCGGTCGGCTCAGCCTGGTCCACGCCAACATCCCGGACCGGCACTATGCCGACATCAACCGGGGGTGGCCCAAGTACTACTGGAAGCCGTGGCGGGCCTACCTGAGGCGGAAGGGGCGATGACGCCCATGCCGTGGCGCCGAATCCTGATCGCGACCCTCGTCGCCGGCGTGCTCATGCAGGCGGCCACCGCGCTGCTCTGGATGAATCCGTTGACCAAGCGGATCATCCTGACGCCGGAGTTCGGCCAGAGCCAGAAGCTCATCAATGTGTGGAGGCTCTGGGAGCCGCTCCCGAGGATCACCCAACAACCGTCCGTCCCCATGATGGCCGGGTTTCTCGGCTTCACCCTGCTCCACGCGCTGGTCTACCTCCGGCTCGCGCCGCTCCTCCCCGGCAGGGGGTGGGTCGGAAAGGGACTCTGCCTGGCGGTCGGGATCTGGATCTTCCAGTACGGCTACTTCGAGTTCTTCGCCCCGTTCAACCAGTACCACGAGCCTCTGCCCCTCATCGCCTATGAGTTGTGCCTTCAGGGGATCATGGCGGTCGTGGAGGGGTTGGCCATCGCGCGGATCTTGGGGCCCGCCACGCCTTGGCCTCCGGCGTGTTGACGCGCGGTCGGCTGCAGTCGGAGAGGCGTTGGCGGGAGGAGGGCAGGATCGAGGGCGCGAAATAGGGTAGAATGCCTTCATGGCGATCCTGAAGGTGGCTCGCCTGGGCCACCCCGTGCTCCGGACGGTCGCGGCGCCCGTGCCGCCGGCCGAGTTCCGCGCGGCCGAGACCCAGCGGTTGATTGACGACATGATCGAGACCATGCGCGAGTACAGCGGGGCCGGGCTCGCCGCCACGCAGGTCCACACGCTGAAGCAGATCGCGGTCATCGAGGTGGTGGCGAACCCGCGCTACCCCGAGGCCCCGGAGATCCCGTTGACGGTCCTCATCAACCCCACCGTGTCCCCGCTGACCGAGGCGATGGAGGAAGGGTGGGAGGGGTGCCTCTCGATCCCCGACATGCGCGGCATGGTCCCGCGCTACACGGCGGTGCGGCTTCAGGCATACGACCGGCACGGCGAGCCCATGGATCTGGTCGCCAAGGACTTCTTCGCCCGGGTCATCCAGCACGAGGCCGATCACCTGAACGGGATCGTCTACGTGGACCGGATGAAGAATCTCGCCACGCTGACCCACCTGACTGAGTGGAGCAAATACTGGCTCGGTGTCGAGGAGCCGGCGGATTGAGCGTTCTCGTCCTGTGTAAGGACCTGTTCTTCACGGCCCGCATCGGCGAGACGGGGCGGCTGGTGGGAACGGCCGTCGAGTTCGTCCGCCGGCCCGAGGAGCTGGAATCGACGCTGGGGAAGGCCGCCCCGGAGCTCGTCATCGTGGACCTGACCACCCCAGGCTGGGATTACGCCGGGCTCTTCGCGGTCCTGGAGCGCCGTGAGCCCCGCCCTCCGGTCCTCGGGTTCACGACCCACGTCCTGGCCAAGGCGACCCAGCCGTGGCACCCGCGCTGCGACCGCGTCGTGACCAAGGAGACCTTCACCCAGGAGCTGCCGGACATCCTGAGGCACGGGCTCGGGGCCCGGTCGCGCGCCTGAGGCCCCGAGGATGCCCGCCGTGACCGCCGAGGAGTTCGTCAGGGAGATGGACGGAAAGAACCGGGAGCTGCTCAAGCGCCTGGCGCCGGACGACACGCTCCGGCCCGAAGTGGAGGGCGACCTGAACGTCCTGAACCTCCTCAAGGTCGCGCTGAAGAACGAGATCGAGGCGAGCGAGATCGCCGCCCGCTGGATGGTGACCACCGAGGACGTGACCGTGAAGCTCGCGTTCGCGCGCCAGGTGGGCGACGAGGCCAAGCACTACCACCTGGTCGTCGAGCGCCTCCGCCAGCTGGGCTTCGACGCCAAAGGCTATAACCCCCTCGCCAAGGGATACGGCCCCCTCTTCCAGTACCTCGCGACGCTCCGGACGACGGTAGAGCGCGTCGCGGCGGGGCAGTTCACGCGGGAGGCCATCGCGGTCGTGAAGAACCGGCAGTTCATCGAGTTCTGCGAGCGGGCGGGGGACACTGTCACCGCGGCCCTCTACCGGGACATCATCGAGCCCGACGAGCGCTACCACCACGAGCTGGGCCGCTCGCTGCTCCTCCGCTTCGCGACGACCCCCGAGGCGCAGGAGGAGGCGCGCCGTGCCGCCGCGCGCACCCTGTCCCTCGCCGAGGAGCTCCAGACCGCCGCGCTCAAGACGGCGGGGATCCACCACGCCCCCGGCTGCTGAGGAGATCCGGGCATTCGCGCTGACCCGTCGCTGCCCGAGTTCGCCGCCGCCGTGCAGCGACCCGAAGCGGAGATCGACCTCGCCGTCGCAGCGCTCCTGATCGCCAAGACGGAGTATCCGGATCTGGATGTCCGGGACTACCTCGAGCGGCTCGACGGGCTGGCCGCCGACGCGAAAGTCCCCGAGGGTGAACCGCTCCGCCGCCTCCACCGTCTGCGCGAGTTCCTGTTCGAGGAGCTGGGGTTCAGGGGAAACGCCGGCGAGTACTACGACCCCCGCAACAGCTTCCTCAACGACGTCCTGGACCGGCGGCTCGGCATCCCCATCACGCTGTCCTTGGTCCTCATCGAGGTGGGCCGGCGGCTCGGGCTCCACATCCACGGCATCGGCCTCCCGGGGCATTTCATCGTCGGTTTCAAGCGAGACCGGTGCCGGATGCTCCTGGATCCGTTCAACGGCGGCGCGATCCTCACCCCCGAAGGGTGCCAGGACGTGGTCTCCCGGCTCCTGGGACGGCCGGTCGAGCTCCAGGACGAGCACTTCGCTCCCGTCACCAAGCGGCCGTTCCTGATCCGCATGCTGGGCAATCTCAAGGCCATCTACTTCAAGCAGGAGGCGTGGGACAAAGCCCGCATGGTCTCGGAGCGACTCGTGGTCCTGGATCCCGTCAACGCCTGCGAGGTTCGGGATCGCGGACTGGTGCTCGCCAACCTCGGCGCGCTCGTGGCCGCCGCGCGGGACTGGGAGACCTACCTCCGCGAGCGCCCCGAGTCGTCCGACGCCGAGGCCGTCCGCGCGCGGCTGCGCCGCGTCCGTCAGGCCTTGGCGGCGCTCAACTAGCCCCGAGGCGACTATCTACTAGTCATGAGCCGCCCCGGCGGAGGCGGCGGATGAGCGAGGCATCCGCAGGAGGGAACTGGTAGCGTTCGAGCTCCTCGGGCGCGACCCAGGCGAAGGCCTGGCCCTCCTGCGGGGCGATCTCGCCGCCTGCCAGGCCGCAGCGGAAGAAATGCAGGACGAGCGTGCGGTTCGGGGAGCGCCAGGTGACGGTCTCGAGCTTCTCGCCGACGCTGACCTCGATCCCCAGCTCTTCCCTGACCTCCCGACGGAGGCATTCCGGGAGCGTCTCCCCCGGCCTCACCTTGCCTCCCGGAAATTCCCAGAACCCCTCGAGGTGCCCTCTCACCCGGCGCGTGATGAGGTACCGTCCGTCCGCCTCGATCACCGCCGCCGCCACCTCGGTCACCACGCCGCCCATGGTCATCGGTCCCCCTCACCCCGCCCTCTCCCCCCGCGGGGGGAGAGGATCAAGGTGAGGGGGTAGGACCGGCAGAAGCCCTTCATGGGGCAGGGGGGGCAGCGCGGGTGGCGCGGCGTGCACCAGGTCGCGCCGAAGTCCATGAGCGCCTGGTTGAAGTCGTAGGCCTTCCCCTTCGGCACGAGCGTGGCTGCGAGATCCCAGAGGGCCTTCTGGCCGCGGAGCGCCCGCATGCGCCTTACCCCGAGGAAGACCCGTCCCAGCACGCGGCGGACGTTGGTGTCGAGGATCGGCGCGTCCTGCCGGAAGGCGAAGGAGAGAAGCGCACCCGCGGTGTAGCGGCCGATCCCCTTGAACCGACGGAGCGCCTTCTCCTCGGCCGGGAGGCGGCCGTCGTAGCGGGCCACCGTCTCCCGCGCGATCCCGTGGAGCCGGACCGGCCGGATGTTGTAGCCGAGCGGGTACCAGGTCCGTCTCACCTCCGTGACGGGCGCCCGGGCCAGGGCTTCGAGCGTCGGGTAGCACCGGAGAAACTCGTGGTACTTCGGGATCACGCGGTCCACCTGGGTTTGCTGGAGCATGATCTCGGAGACCAGGATCGAATACGGGTCGTCGGTCTTTCGCCACGGCAGGTCGCGGGCGTGACGCCGGTACCAGGCGAGGAGCCGTCGCTGGAAGCGGCGGCAGAGTCCGGGGTCGGGCCTCACAGCTCGTCCCTGAACCGGATGACCGTGAACCGATAGAGGGTGACGCTCTCGCTCGGCAGGATGAGCCCCTTGGCCCTGGCGATCGCCACCTGCTGGTGGGAGGTGGTGATGCCTTCGATCCCCGGCAGCAGGACGCCCCGGCGTCCCCCGGCCTCGACCACGACGCCGTACTGCTCGGGGTCGAGGTGACTCTGGTCGGCGACGGGCTCCGGCGTTCTCACGAGATCCACCTCGTAGAGGAGCGCCGCCAGCTCGTGCGCCACCACGGGAGGGAAGCGCGGGTCACTCGACGCCGCGGCGACGGCGTTGGCGACGATCTCGTGCGCCAGGGTGGGCTTGCTGGGAGCCAGGGTGCCGATGCACCCCCGGAGCGCCCTGCCGATTCTCAGGGTCACGAACGCGGCGCCGGGATCCTGGAGGAGGGGCGGTGGGTCGGCCGGGGGCGGCAGCAGATCGCGGCTTCGAACGTAGTGTTCCACCGCCCGACGGGCCAGGGCCAAGGCCAGCGCTCCAGGGGCGTCCATGGCATCTCTGCCCTATTTGACATCATCCCGGAGCGCCCTGACAATGAGGTCCGTGGCGAGCCGTCTTCCCCTTCACGCCGTCCACCAAGAGCTGGGCGCCGTCTTCGCCGCGCCGTGCGGGTGGGATCTGCCGTTCTCCTACGGCGATCCCGAGGCCGAGTACCGCGCCGCGCGGACGGCGGCGGGGCTCGTCGATCATTCCCACGTGGAGGTGCTGGAAGCGACGGGCCGCGACCGGGTCGCCTTTCTCCAGGGGATGCTCACGAACGACCTGAAGGCGCTGGCCCCGGGGCAGGGGTGCCGCGCGGCCTTTCTCGACGCCCACGGCAAAGTCCAGGCGCTTCTCACCGTGCTGATCCTGGAGGACCGGCTCCTCCTCGTCCTGGACGGCGGCTCGGCCGAGAAGACGCTCCAGGCGCTGGACAGATTCCTCATCTCCGAGAAGGTCTCCTTCCGGAACGTTAGCGCCGAGAAGGTGCTCTTCCTGGTCGCCGGGCCGAAGGCGCCGGCCGTGGTCGAGCGGCTCACCGGCGCGCCGCCTCCGCCGGCCCCCTGGGCCCACGCCGAGCGGAGAGTGGGCGAGGTCCTGGTCCGCGTGATCGCGGGAGACGGAGAGACCGGCGAGGCCGAGGCGTGGCTCTACGCGCCGTCCGCCGGGGCTCAGGCGCTCTGGGCGGCGGCTCTCGCCGCGGGGCGGCCCGACGGTCTCCGGCCGGTCGGCGTGACCGCGCTCGATGTGCTGCGGCTGGAGACCGGCGTGCCCTGGTACGGTCACGACGTGGACGAGACCGTCCTGCTTCCCGAAATCCCCCTCGAGCCGTACGTGAGCTACACCAAGGGGTGCTACATCGGCCAGGAGGTCGTGGCCCGCATCAAGTATCGGGGCCACGTCAACCGGTCGCTCACGGGCCTCAGCTTCGACGGCGACCGGGTGCCGGGGCACGGCGCCCCCGTGGAGGCGGACGGTCGCGGGGTGGGGCACGTCACGAGCGCGGCTCGCTCCTTCGCGCTCGGCCGCCCGATCGCGCTCGCGTACGTCAGGCGGGAATACCTGGAGCCGGGAACGGTGCTGACAGTGAAGGCGGATGATCGCGCACTGACGGCCCGGGTCACCGCGCTGCCGTTCTACCGCCGCGCCGTCCCATGAACCGGCTCGCCCGCGAGACCAGCCCGTACCTGCTCCAGCACAAGGGGAACCCCGTGGACTGGTACCCGTGGGGCGAGGAGGCTTTCGCCCGGGCCAAGGCCGAGGACAAAGCCATCCTCCTCTCGGTCGGCTACTCGGCCTGCCACTGGTGCCACGTGATGGAGCGCGAGTCCTTCGAGGACCCGGAGATCGCCCGGCTCATGAACGAGCTCTTCGTCAACGTCAAGGTGGACCGCGAGGAGCGGCCGGACGTGGACCAGATCTACATGCAGGCGGTCCAGGCGATGACCGGCCACGGCGGCTGGCCGATGACGGTCTTCCTCGCCCCCGACGGCGTGCCCTTCTACGGCGGCACCTACTTCCCGCCGGTCGAGCGTCACGGGATGCCCGCCTTTCCCCGGCTCCTCCAATCCGTGGCCGAGGCGTATCGGAGCCGGAAGGGGGACGTCCTGGAATCGGGGCGCCAGCTCGTGGCCCAGATGTCCCAGGGCGAGCGGCTCCAGGGCTCGGCGATGCTCCTCACCCACGAGATCCTCTTCACCGCCTTCCAGGGGATCTCGGGCCAGTTCGACGAGCGCGACGGAGGGATCGGCAGCGCCCCGAAGTTTCCCCAGCCGATGATCTGGGAGTTCATGCTCCGCTTCGCCCGCCGCACGGGCAATCCGCTGGTGGTGGAGATGCTGAAGCTGACGCTCCGGCGCATGGCGCGCGGCGGCATGTACGATCAGATCGGCGGCGGGTTCCACCGCTACTCGGTGGACGGCCAGTGGCTCGTCCCCCACTTCGAGAAGATGCTCTACGACAACGGCCAGCTGGCCCGCCTCTACCTCGACACCTGGCTCGCGACCAAGGATCGCGAGTGCCGGCGCGTCGCCGAGGAGACGCTCGACTACATCCTCAGGGAGATGACGCACCCTCTGGGCGGCTTCTACTCCTCCCAGGACGCCGACTCCGAAGGGGAGGAGGGGAAGTTCTTCGTGTGGACGCCCGAGGAGATGCGCGAGGCGCTGGGTGACGAAGAGCTGGCCCGCGCGGTCTCGACGTACTGGGGCTTCGAGAGCGGGCCGAACTTCGAGGGGAAGAACATCCTGTTCGTCTCGGGGGAGCCGGAGGACGTGGCGCCCGACGCCATCGCCAAGGCCCGGAGAATCCTCTACGAGGCGAGGGAGCGACGGATCCACCCGGGGCGGGACGATAAGGTGCTCGCGGCCTGGAACGGGCTCGCGTGCCGCGCCTTCGCCGAGGCGGGCCGGGCCCTCGGCCGTCCCGACTACACCGAGGCTGCCGTCAAGAACATCGGGTTCGTTCTCTCGGCCATGAGGCAGGACGGGCGGCTACTCCGATCCTGGAAGGACGGCGAGGCGAAACTCCTGGGTTACCTCGAGGATTACGCTATGGTCGCGGACGCCTGCCTGGCGGTGTACGAGGCCACCTTCGACCTGCGGTGGCTCAAGGAAGCCAGGGTGTTGGTAGACGAGATCCTCCGGCTCTTCTGGGACAAGGACCGCGAGGCCTTTTTCGACACCGGAGCGGACCACGAGCGGCTGGTCGTCCGCCCGCGTAACCTCTTCGACAACGCCGTCCCCTGCGGCAGTTCAGTGACAGTGGAGGTGCTCTTCAGGCTGGCGATCTTCACGGGGGAGGCGCGATACGAGTGGCACGCCCTCCGCGCTCTCCGCCCGATGGCGGATCTCCTGGCCCGTCATCCCACCGGCTTCGGCCGGTTTCTCTGCGCTCTCGACTTCCACGTGAGCCCGGTGAGTGAGATCGCGCTCGTGTGGCCGCCGGGCGGCGATGGCCTCGAGCCGCTCCTCGCCCAGGTGTTCGGCCGGTATCTACCCAATCGCGTCGTCGTGGGCGCTCCCGACGGCGATGCCGCAGGGCGGGCGGGCATTCCGCTCCTGGAGTCCCGCCCCCTCGCTGGAGGCAAGGCCACGGCGTACGTCTGCCGCCAGTATGCCTGCAAGTCGCCGACGACCGACCCCGACGAGCTGGCCCGCCAGCTCGAGGAGGGGGTATAATAGGGCCGAAGCCGCGGGGGGAGGATTCCTGAGAACCGGGTGCGGCCCGGGACCCCTCGAACCTGCTCTGGATAATCCCAGCGAAGGGAACGCGGCGCCGATTCCGGCTCTGAGGACCGCACCCTTGGGTGCGGTTTTTTTCGTTATGAAGATCAGCGTGAACGGCAAACCCATGGAGGTCGCCGACGGCCTGACCGTCGAGGCACTCCTCGACATGCTCGCGATCCGCCGGGAGTACACCGCCGTGGCTCTCAACCGGGAAGTGGCCCCGAAGGCCGCCTATGCCGAGACCATGCTTCGGGAGGGCGACCGCGTCGAGATCGTTCGGCCGATGGGAGGGGGGTAGACCATGCAGGACACGACGCTGGTGCTGGGAGGCAAGGAGTTCCAATCCCGGTTGATCGTCGGGACCGGCAAGTATCCGTCGTTCGAGATCATGAAGGAGGCCATCGCCGCGTCGGGCGCCCAGCTCGTCACCGTGGCCGTGCGCCGGGTGAATCTCCCGGGCACCGGCGAGTCGCTCCTCGATCACATCGATCCGGCCCGCTACACGCTCCTGCCGAATACGGCAGGCTGCTACACTGCTGACGAAGCGGTCCGGACCGCGTACCTCGCGCGCGAGGCCGGTCTGGGGGAGCTGATCAAGCTCGAGGTGATCGGCGATTCGCGGACGCTCTTCCCGGAGGTCCAGGGCCTTCTCGAAGCCACCAAGATTCTCGCGCGCGAGGGGTTCACCGTGCTGCCGTACACGAACGACGACCCGGTCCTCGCCCTCAAGCTCCAGGACTCGGGCGCCGCCGCGGTCATGCCGCTGGGAGCCCCCATCGGCTCGGGGCTCGGCCTCCGCAACCCGTACAACATCAAGATCATCCTGGAAACCATCACGGTGCCGGTCATCGTGGATGCCGGTGTCGGCACCGCCTCCGACGCGGCGATCGCGATGGAGCTCGGCTGCGACGGGGTGCTGATGAACACCGCGATCGCGGGGGCGCGGGACCCGGTCGCGATGGCAACCGCGATGCGGCTTGCGGTGGAGGCCGGACGCCTGGCCTTCAAGGCGGGGCGGATTGCCAAGAAGCTCTACGCGACGGCGTCGTCTCCGATCGAAGGCCTCCCTGAGTGGACCAGCTAGGTGCCGTGTCGATAACCGTCGCATCCCGGCGTTCTCGCTCGTCGCCGATCCTCACGTACAACCGAGTACGCTGCGGCCGGCTCCTCGCTGCGGCCTTGGGCTGCTCGGTTCTCGCCCCGGCACGAGTCCGCTTCGCTAAGAACTTGCCCTACGTGTCATGATGATGGTCGAAAGGGCAAGCCGAGTGGATTTTCGGTTGTGTCTGGTGACGGACCGGGGGCAGACCGGCGGGCGCCCCCTCGCGGAGGTCGTGGAGGAGTCGCTCGAGGCCGGTCTCCGGGCGGTCCAGCTCCGGGAGAAGGACCTCCCTGATGCCGAGTTCCTGCCTTTGGCCCGCTCCCTCCGTGAGATCACGCGGCGCCACGGCGCGCGCCTCTTCATCAACAGCCGGGTGGAAGCGGCGCTGGCCGTGGGAGCGGACGGCCTCCAGCGTGGCCACGACGCGCTGCCGGTGTCCGTCCTCCGGTCTCGAGCGCCCGGGCTTCTCGTCGGCGCGTCGGTTCACAGCGTGGAGGAGGCGCGCGCGGCGGAGCGCGACGGGGCGGACTTCGTCGTCTTCGGTCCCGTGTACGACACGCCGTCCAAGTGGCAGTACGGCCCTCCCCAGGGGGTTGGCGCCCTCGCCGGCGTCGTCGGCGCCGTGAGCGTCCCGGTCTTCGCGATCGGCGGCGTCACCGCCGAGCGGGTCTCCGCCGTGCGGGCGGCGGGCGCCCACGGCGTGGCCGTGATCTCGGCGATCCTCGCCGCGGAGCGCCCGGGCGACGCGACCAAGGCGCTGCTCGACGTCCTCGGAGGCCCGTGATGGTGCGGACGGGGGACGTGCTAGTCGTCGGCGGGGGCGTCATCGGCTGCGCCATCGCCTATGAGCTGGCCAAGGCCGGGCTCTTCGTCACCCTCGTGGAGCGGGGGACTCCCGGCTGCGAGGCGTCCTCCGCCGGCGCGGGGATGTTGGCACCCCAGTCGGAGAACGCGGCGCTGGGCCCCATGCTCACGCTCGGCCTCGCCTCCAAGGCGCTCTATCCCGACCTCGCGTTGGAGCTCCGCGAGCGGACCGGCCTCGACGTCGAGTACGAGACCAGAGGCGACCTGCACTGCTTCCTCGACGAGGGCGACGAGGCGGTGGGCCGGGCCGCGTTCGCCTGGCAGCGCGAGGCCGGCTTCAAGGCCGAGCTCCTGGGGCGTGCCGACGCGCTGGCGCTCGAGCCCGATCTTTCCCCCGAGGTCCGCGGCTGCCTCTTCCTCCCGGAGGACCACTGGGTCAACAACCCGCGGCTCGTGACCGCGCTCGCCCATGCGGCGGCGCTCGAGGGGGTGACGTTCGCGAGGGGGGAGGTCGGCACGATCCTCAGGAGCAAGGATCGCGTCACGGGCGTGAGCGTCGGTGGCGAGACGCTCCGCGCGGCCCTGGTGATCCTGGCAGCCGGCGCGTGGAGCGGCCAGCTCGCGGCCACCGCGGGGCTCCGCCTCCCGGTGGGGCCGGCGCGGGGACAGATCGTCTGCCTCGAGGGGATCCCGCGGCGGCACCATCACCTCCTCCACGTGAGGGGCCACTATGTGGTTCCGCGGGTCAACGGGGAGATCCTGCTGGGGGCCTCGATGGAGTGGGTGGGATTCACCAAGCAGGTCACCGCCAAGGTCGCGCGCGACATCCTGGACGACGTCCTGCGCCTCGTCCCGTCTCTCGGCCAGCTCCCCATCAAGGCCACGTGGGCCGGCTTCCGGCCGTGGGCGCCCGACGAGCGCCCCATCATCGGCCCATGGCCCGCCCTCGAAGGGCTCGTGCTGGCCACGGGGCATTTCAGGAACGGCATCCTCCTGGCGCCCGTCACCGCCCGCCTGGTGCGAGAGCTGCTCGTGGACGGCAAGCCGTCCCTCGACCTCACGCCGTTTCTCCCCGACCGGTTCGTCACGGAGGAGAGGTGATGCGGACGAAGGAAGAGCTCAAGCGTGAGATCGTGGCGGCCATCGAGCGGCGCGCGGAGGAAATTGTCCGGCTCGGGGAGCAGATCCGGCGGAATCCCGAGCTGGGCTTCAGGGAGATGAAGACGGCGCGCCTGGTGATGGAGACGTTCGCCGGCCTGGGGCTTCCGCCCAAGACCGGGCTCGCCCTCACCGGTGTGAGGGCCGAGGCGCGGGGCGCGGCGGACGGGCCGACCCTCGCGCTCCTGGGCGAGCTCGACGGGCTGGTCGTGAAGGACCACCCCCTGGCGGATCCCGCGACGGGAGCAGCCCACGCCTGCGGGCACAACGCTCAGATCGCTGGGTTGCTCGGCGCGGCCATGGGGCTCCTCGACGCGAAGGCGATGGAGTCGCTCGCCGGCCGCCTCGTCTTCTTCGCCGTCCCCGCCGAGGAGTACGGCGACGTCGAGTGGCGGGTGGACCAGGCGCGGCAGGGGAAACTGGAGTTCCTCGGCGGCAAGCCCGAGCTGCTCAGGCTCGGCCACTTCGATGACGTGGACCTGGCCATGATGATCCACACCACGGCGCGTTCCGAAGACCTGAAGGCGGCGGTCGGCACCTCCAACAACGGCTGCCTCGTGAAGACGATCCGCTACCTCGGCCGCGCGGCTCACGCGGGCGGCGCACCCCACCGCGGGATCAACGCGCTCTACGCGGCGACGATCGGGCTCGGCGCCATCAACGCGATCAGGGAGACCTTCAGGGACGAGGACACGATCCGCGTCCATCCCATCATCACCCACGGAGGCTCCCAGGTGAACGTGATCCCGGCCGAAGTGCGCATCGAGACCTACGTCAGGGGGAAGACCATGGAGGCGATCCGGGACGCCAACGTGAAGGTGGACCGGGCGCTCCGGGCCGGGGCGCTCGCGCTCGGCGCGAAGGTGGAGATCGAGACGTTGCCGGGGTACCTGCCGCTCTACAACAACGAGGGGCTGGGAAAGGTCTTTCGGGAGAACGCGGTGAGCCTCCTCGGGGAGGAGCACGTCGCCAGCGGCGGCCACCGGACGGGTTCCACGGACATGGGCGACGTCACCCACGTGATGCCGGCGCTCCACCCCTACATGGGCGGGGCGACGGGCGGCCACCACGCCGCCGACTTCGCCATCGCCGATCCCGTGCTCGCGTACGTGATGCCGGCCAAGGCGCTGGCTCTCACGGCGGTGGACCTGCTCTGGGATGGCGGGGCGCGCGCGCGAGACATCCTCCGGTCCTCCAAGCCGAGGATGACGAAGGAGGAATACCTGGCGTTCCAGCGCGGCCTCCAACGGAGTGAGCTCTTCGACGGGGCTGGCGTCGAGCCCAAGACCCCCTAGGGCGGCAAATGTACGGCAAGGACTCGGTGGAGTTCCCGCAGCGCATCGTCTGCCTGACAGCAGAGACGACGGAGATCGTCTACGCCCTCGGAGCCGGGGAGCGCGTGGTCGGCGTCCCCGGGACGGCGGTCTACCCGCCCGAGGCGCGAGAGAAACCGAGGGTCGGCGGGTTCACGACGTTCAGGCTCGACAAGATCCTGGCCCTCACCCCCGACCTCGTCCTCGCCTTCTCCGACCTCCAGAAGGAGATCGTCCGCGATCTGGTGGGGGCCGGCGTCACGGTCTTCGCCTCGAATCAGCGCTCGTTCGCGGACATTCTCCGGACGATCGTCATGATCGGCGGCCTCATCGGCAGAGAGGGCGAGGCCCGGGCCCTCGTGCAGGACATGCAGGACGAGGTCCGGCAGACGCGGGAGTTCTCCAGCGTGTGGGCGGACCGCCCCCGGGTCTTCTTCGAGGAGTGGGACGAGCCGCTGATCGCCGGGATTCGCTGGGTCTCCGAGCTGATCGAGATGGCCGGGGGGCGCGACGTCTTCCCCGAGCTCCGGGACAAGGCCGCGGCGCTGGGCCGCGTGGTGGATCCCGCCGAGGTCGCCCGGCGCGACCCTCAGATCATCCTGGCTTCGTGGTGCGGGAAGAAGCTCGATCCGGAGCGGGTCCGGTCGCGACCCGGCTGGGAGAAGGTCTCCGCTGTCAGGGAGAACCGGATCTACGAGGTGGACGGGGCGGACGTCCTGGCCCCCGGACCCTCCGTCATGCGGGGCCTCCGCCAGATTCACGAGATCGTTCAGGGCTGGGCCGAGGGCCAGTAGTTCCCTTCAAGTCCAGTCTCTCTCCAGGGAGTGTAAGTTCCTGTCCTGCCGTCGAAAACATCCCACAACATCCGAGATTCATTTTGCCTGAGATCGCGTCCTTAAAAATGGGGGAAGCCGGGGGGTGCATGGTAAGATGAATCCCCTTTCGACAACCCCCATGACGCCAGGCTCAGTGACCCGCGAGATCGAGCGCCCGGAGCGCTTTTTTGAAAACCGATTCGGCCTGACGTCGTCCCTCCTGGAGCGTCTCCTGGGCTCGGCCCTGGCCGGCCGCGTGGAGGACGCCGACCTCTTCCTCGAGTACCGCGTCAACGAGGAGCTCGTCCTGGAAGAGGGCGCCGTCAAGAAGGCCTCCCGGCACGTGAGCCAGGGGGCCGGCGTGCGGGCCCAATCGGGGGAGCGGACGGGCTACGCCCACACCGACGAGGTCTCGCTCCCGAGCCTGGAAGAGGCGGCGCGGCAGGCCCGGGCCATCGCGGAGCGGGCGGCGACCTCCGCGATCGTTCCCGTCAAGCCTGACCGCCGCCCTCATGACCTCTACTCGCTGGCCGTCCCGCCCGTCGCCGCAGATCTCTCGAAGAAGACCGCGCTGCTCGAGCGCATCGATAAAGCAGCCCGCGCCGCCGACCCGCGGGTCCGACAGGTCATCGCGGCCGTCTCGAGCGAGGACCAGATCATCCTGATCGCCACCGCGTCCGGCTGGACCGTCGGGGACGTGCGGCCGCTGACCCGCCTCAGCATCACGGTCGTCGCCGAGGAGCAGGGCCGGCGGGAGGTCGGGACCTACGGCGGCGGCGGCCGGGTGCCCCTGGATTTCTTCCTCGAGGAGGAACGGTGGAAGCGGTTCACGGCCGTGGCCACCAACCAGGCGCTCCTCAAGCTCCGCGCCGTGGACGCTCCCGCGGGCACGCTCACCGTCGTCCTGGGTCCGGGCTGGCCCGGCATCCTGCTCCACGAGGCGGTGGGCCACGGCCTCGAGGGCGACTTCAACCGGAAAAAGGTCTCGGCGTTCTCGGGGCGGATGGGGGAGCGCGTGGCCTCGGCCCTGGTGACGGTCGTGGACGACGGGACCCTGCCCAACCGTCGCGGGTCGCTCAACGTGGACGACGAGGGCACGGCCACCGGGCGCAACGTCCTCATCGAACACGGCGTGCTCCGGGGCTACATGCAGGATCGCCTGAACGCGCGCCTCATGGGCATGGCGCCCACGGGAAACGGCCGGCGCGAATCCTTCGCGTATCCGCCGATGCCGCGGATGACCAACACGTTCATGCTGGCCGGCCAGGACGACCCGGAGGAGATCATCCGGTCGGTCCCCTACGGTCTCTATGCGGTCGCCTTCGGCGGCGGCCAGGTGGACATCACGAACGGAAAGTTCGTCTTCTCGGCGAGCGAGGCTTACCTGATCGAGGATGGCAAGCTGACGGCGCCGGTCAAGGGCGCGACGCTGATCGGCAACGGCCCCGACGTCCTGACGCGCGTCTCGCGGGTCGGTCACGACCTGAAGCTCGACGAGGGCGTGGGAACGTGCGGCAAGGACGGCCAATCGGTGCCGGTGGGGGTGGGCCTCCCCACCATCCGGGTGGACGGCATCACAGTGGGCGGCACGCAGGTATGACCGGCGATGGATGAGCTCCTGACCGGGCTCCTGGAGCGCACGCGGAGGCGCGGGGCGTCGGAGGCCGACGCGTACCTCGTGGACGAGCGGCACTCCTCGGTCCGGGTCAGGCTCGGCGAGGTGGAGACCGTCACCCACGCCCGCGGGCAGCGGCTGGCCCTGCGCGTCTTCGCCGGCAAGGCCTCGGCGTCGGCGTCCACGTCGGATCTCTCGCGCGACTCCGTCGAGCGGTTGATTGACGAGGCGGTCGCGCTCGCGCGCCTCACCGCGCCCGATCCCGTGGCCGGGCTGCCGGAGCCGGGCGAGTGCGCCGGGACGATCCCCGACCTGGGGCTCAAGGATCCCGTGGGTCACGCCCTCACGCCCGAGGAGAAGATCGCCCTCGCCCGGCAGGCCGAGGCCGCCGCCCTCGACGCCGACCCACGGATCACCAACTCGGAGGGGGCGGAGTTCTTCGAACGCCAGGCCCGCTACGCCTACGCGACCTCGCACGGGTTCCTGGGCGCGTACGAGACCTCGAGCTTCAGCCTGACGGTCTCGCCGGTGGCGTCCAGCAACGGTGAGAGGCAGGGCGACTCGTGGTACACGCTCGCGCGGAGACGGGAGCGGCTCGATCCCCCCGAGCAGGTGGGACGGATCGCCGCCCAGCGCGCCCTCCGCCGCCTCGGCGCGCGCAAGGTGAAGACGGCCGAGGTGCCGGTGGTCTTCGATCCGGAGACCGCCGCGAGCCTGATCCGCGGGCTCGCCGGCGCCGCCGCGGGGCCGGCGCTCTACCGGGGGACGTCGTTTCTCCTGAACCGCCTGGGCACGCCGATCGCCGCTCCGGGCGTCACCCTCGTGGACGACGGCACACTCCCCGGGGCCCTCGGCTCGCGTCCCTTCGACGGCGAAGGGCTCCCCGTGAGGAAGACCGCGCTCGTCGCCGGGGGGAGGCTCGACTCCTACCTGCTCGACACGTACAGCGGCCGGAAGCTCGGCCTGCCCTCCACGCACCACGCCTTACGCGACGGCGCGGGAGTCGGCGTCGCCACGACCAACCTCTATCTGGCCCCCGGGGCGGCATCCCCCGAGGAGCTCATCGGCTCCGTGAAGAGCGGGCTCTACGTGACCGAGCTGATCGGCTTCGGGGTCAACATGGTCACCGGCGACTATTCGCGCGGGGCCGTGGGCCTCTGGATCGAAAACGGCGAACTCGCCTATCCCGTGGAGGAGGTCACCGTCGCGGGGAACCTCCTCACGATGTTCCAGGCCGTTGACGGCATCGGCAACGACCTGGTGATGCGCGACCGCACCTCGGCGCCGACCGTGCGGGTGGCCCGCATGGTCGTGGCCGGCGAGTAGTTCGGGTCGTCGGAGAATCACGGGCGATGATCATCGATACCCACTGTCACCTGCACGAGCCAGTGTTCACGGATCTCCGCAGCACGTTGAACCGCGCCATTGACCACGACGTCTGGGGGGTCATCGCGGTGGGTTGTGATCCCGCCACGAACGCCAAGACGCTCCGAGCGGCCGCCCGGCACGGCAAGGCGATCTGGCCCTGCCTCGGCTGCCACCCCGAGTGGACCAGATTGACGGATGCGGCGGTGGACGAAGTGGAGCGCCAGGTCGCCGAGCACCACTCGCGGATCGTCGCGCTGGGGGAGGTGGGGCTTCCCTGGTACTGCCTCGACGCCGCCCCCGATCCAGCCTCCCTGATGGTGAGCGGCCGCGCGCGCCTTCTTCGCCTCCTGGAGATGGCCAGCCGCTACGACCTCCCCGTGATCCTCCACGCCCCTCACGGCGCGGCCGTAGAAGCGCTCGGTCTGCTGCGTCGGTGCGGCATCGAGCGGGCGGTCTTCCACTGGCACAAGGCTCCGGCCGAGGTGACCCGGCAGATCGTGGACGCCGGCTATCTGGTCTCGGTGACGCCGGAAGTGGTGTACCGGGAGCGTGACCGCGAGATGGTGGAGTGGATCCCGCTCGAGTCGCTCCTGGTCGAGACGGACAGCCCGTGGCCGTACAAGGGCGAGTTCGAGGGGCTGGCGACCGAACCGTGGATGGCCGCGCGGGTGGTCGAGGAGGTCGCCAAGCTCAAGCAGCTGCCGGTGGACGAGGTGATAGTGCGCCTCTCCACGAACACCTGCCGCCTCTTCGATCTTCCGTACGCATGATTAACCCGGAGGGGGGTTTTGCCCCCCTTCCGGCACCTTCCCCCCATGGGTTGCACCGGCGGCGCCGGTGCTCGAACAAGGCGTGTGAATATCCGTGAAGAGGTCCATCGAGTTCAAGTGGGCGATCAGAAGGTGGCGCTCGTCCTCCACCTGCCTCCTCGCATTCCCGCCCCGTGCGTCGTGGCCTGCCACGGCCTCGGCGCCTCCAAGAACAGCGACAAGTACCTGCTCCTCGGGCGCGAGTTTCCCCGGGTCGGTCAGGCGCTCTGCCGGTTCGACTTCCGCGGCTCGGGCGAGAGCGATGGCGCCTACGCCGAGACCACCGTGGCGACCCGCGTCGCGGACCTCAAGGCCGTGCTGGATTTCCTCGCGGAGCATCCCGCGCTGAGCGGGCGCGTCGGGCTCCTGGGCTCGAGCATGGGAGGGTTCATCGCGCTCCACGTGGCCGCTTCACGACGTCCGGCGATGCCGGTGGTGACGTGGAACGCTCCGGCCACGCTCCGCGGGCTCCTGAAATCGTCCTCGTCCGACCTGGCGGGCCTCGGCCGCCCCTTCTTCGACGAGCTCGACACGGGCGCCTTCGCCGACACCCCGGCCGGCGTCGGCTTGTCGCTCACGATCCAGGCCGAGCGGGACGAGGTGGTTCCGCCGAGCCACGGGCGGCTCCTCTTCGACCGGGCCGCCGACCCCAGGGACCTCCACATCCTGAAGGGGGCGGATCACCGGCTGAGTGACATGGCGCATCGGACGGAGGCAGTCGCCTTGAGCCTCAGCTGGCTCACGCGCTATCTCGTGTGATCCCCCAGGACAAGATCGCCCAGTTCAAGGAAGTGGAAGTCTTCCTCCGCCGTCTCGCCGGGCTTCTCTTGATTCTTATGCTTGTCCCCGGGCTCGCTGTGGCCCAGATCTACCAGTGGGAGGACGAGCAGGGAACGGTCCACGTCACCAACGAGCTCCAGAGCATTCCGGAGCTCTTTCGCTCCCGGGCCCGCTTCGTCCCCGCATCTCCCATGGCGCCTCCAGCCCTCGCCCCCTCGGCCGGGATCACCCGGATCCCCTTCACGCCCGGGTCCCCGATTCTGGTCACCGCCACGATCAATGGAACCGGGCCGGTCACACTGATTCTGGACACCGGAGCCGATCGCACGATGGTATCGCCGCTGGCGCTCTGGCGGCTCGGCATCTCGACCGTCAACGCTCCGCGGGCCGAGATCCAGGGGGTGACCGGGACAGGGCAGGGAGATGTGGTCCAGGTCGCCTCGGTCGGGGTGGGAGAGGCCAAGGCGGGACCGCTCCTGATCATCTCGCATGACGCCAACCTGAAAGAGGCCGACGGCCTCCTGGGCCGCGACTTCCTTGAGCGGTTCACGGTAATCATCGACGCCAAGGAGGGTGTTGTCACGCTCACGCCCCGCTGAGCGCCCGCATCCACTTGCTGATAGGACGGGAACGGGCTATGGTTCCCGCAGGACAGTTCCGTCCAATTCAAGTTAGGCCGCACGGCGGCGAGGAACGGAGGTCTCGTGAAGTCCCTGCTCTTCTTCCTTCTGGCGGCGGTGTTCGAGATCGGTGGCTGCTACGCGTTC
This sequence comes from Candidatus Rokuibacteriota bacterium, assembly GCA_023248995.1. Lineage (GTDB taxonomy): Bacteria > Methylomirabilota > Methylomirabilia > Rokubacteriales > CSP1-6 > JAHFDN01. The sequence goes on along the minus strand of JAHFDN010000021.1, from coordinate 1,490 downwards.
TGGGCATGGTTGCGGAGCGGCCGGCCCGTCTGGTATGTCGTTCCGGGCCTTCTGAGCCTCGTGCTCTTTGCGCTTTGTCTGACACGAGTCGAGGCCCCGTACGCGGGGCGGGCGTACGCGGCCTACGGCGGCATCTACATCGCCAGCTCGCTGGCATGGTTGCGTGGCGTCGAAGGCATTCATCCTGACCGCTGGGACTTCGTGGGTGCTGCTATTTCGGTTGTCGGGGCCCTTGTCGTCCTGTTCGGTCGGCGGTAGGGGCGTGCCGGCCGATTCGAGTTAGAGCGCAACTGTGATCGCGGCCCTGCTGCTCTTGGTGCCAATCGTGGGCGTCGTAACGTGGGCCTTCTTTCGGTTCGCCCCGCGTCACGTTGAGCGCAAGGCTGTAGTTCGCTTCAACCTCGGTGCGCTTGCCCTCGGACTGGCGCTTGCCGGGGCGTGGTGCGTGCGAACCTATCTGGTCATGTCGCCTACCGAGGATAGAGCGTGGTGGCCGCTCATTTCTTTGCTCGGCTCGCTTGCCATTTTCCCCCTCGCCTTAGGCGTCGCGGCCATTCTCCGGAACCTCGTAGTGTTTCGTGGGCGTGCGCGGGGTTCGTCCCGATGAGTGTCTGTTGACCTTGATCCGAAGAAACACTGCGCGGCAGGAGTGGCGAAGGTCCGCGGGTGACGCGGCGAACGGGGCGCCCCACGGCGCGGAGCGCACCGCCTCAAACGGCAGACGCTGGGAATGCGGGCCGCAACCGGAGTGGAAAGAGCCTGGCCCTCGCGGGAGCGAGCACCGTGGGGCTGTTCGCGGCGGCAGGACCCGCGGGCCGGAGAAAATGGGACAGTCATTATTTTCGGATTGGGGTTGCCTCTAGCCTCGTCAGGCGCGCGAAAAGGAGAAGCAGTGCGACTTCAATTCCACACCGCCGACGTGTTCACCACCGAGCCCTTCGGCGGTAACCCGCTTGCCGTCTTCCCCGCCGTCGAGGGTCTGGATTCTAAGACCATGCAACGAGTTGCCGCCGAGTTCGCTTTGTCCGAGACCGTGTTCGTTCTCCCACCCGAGGATCCGCGTCATACGCGCAAGGTCCGCATCTTCACACCGAAGAAGGAGCTGCCCTTCGCGGGACATCCCACGATCGGCACAGCGATGATCCTCTCTTGGATCGGGGAGATTCCATCCGACGGCGATGGCGCCCAGGTGGTGCTCGAAGAAGGCGTCGGTCCCGTCCCGGTGCGGCTGCTTCTGCGCAACGGTCGAGCGTATTTCGCCGAGTTCTCGTCACCGAAGCTTCCGGAGTTGCGGACCACTTCCAACTCAATCGATGATATCGCTGGGGTTCTGTCCCTGGCGCCCCGAGACATCTGCACCGGAGCCCTCGCGCCACGCTCCATTTCATGCGGGATTCCGTTCCTCTTCGTCGCTCTTGCGGGTCGTGAGGCGCTCGGCCGAGCCAGGTTGAATCGAGTGGTCTGGGAGACGAAATTCGCGGATAGCTGGG
>JAHFDN010000020.1 GCA_023248995.1 Candidatus Rokuibacteriota bacterium | reverse complement strand
CAATTCGAAAAAATGGACGGCCGCCGGGACGAGGTCGGCCTCCTGGTGGGGTCCTTCTCGCGGATGCTGAATACCATCGAGGCGCAGTCCACCGAGATCAACACCTTCGCCGCGCGCCTGGACAGCGCCTACAAGGAGCTGGACGCGACCAACTCCCGGCTCAAGGAGTTCTCCTTCAAGGATGAGGTGACGGGGCTGTACAACCGGCGCTTCTTCTCGGTCCGGTTGGAGGAGGAGGTCAGCCGGTGCCGGCGGTTCAATCACCCCGTCTCCGTGGTGCTCATGGACCTGGACGAGTACAAGGTCATCAACGACGAGCTGGGCCACGCCGTCGGGGACGACACCCTGCGCGAGGTGGCCGCCATCCTGCTCAAACACTCCCGGGGCATCAACGTCCTCTGCCGGTACGGCGGCGACGAGTTCGCGGTCCTCCTCGTGGAGACCTCCAAGGGAGGCGCGCTCCTGTACGCCGACCGGATCCGCCAGGTACTCGCCACGCATCCCTTCTCGCACGGCCGCCGCGTGACGGCCAGCTTCGGCGTCGCCGCTCTACCCGAGGATGTCGCCCCCACGACGGAAGACCTGATCCGCGCGGCCGACGAGGCCCTCTACGCCGCCAAGCGCGGGGGGAAGAACCGCGTGGAAGGATACGAGGCGAGCTCGGACTCCAGGACCCCGGAATCCCGCCAACGGGTCCACTAGCCATGGCAAACGGCGCCAAGCACGTCCTGATCGTTGACGACGACCGCCAGGTCCGCGAGGTGCTGCACGAGATATTCCTGTCCAACGGCTTCAAATGCGAGATCGCGACGGATGGTCGGGAAGGCCTCGAGACGTTCCAGCTGACGCGGCCACCGTTGACCGTCACCGACGTCAAGATGCCGGTCATGGACGGCCTCGAGTTCCTCAAGGCGATCCGCGACATCGATCCCGACGCCGCCGTGATCATGCTGACGGGCGTGGGGGACGTCAAGATCGCCATCGAAAGCCTCAAGGTCGGCGCGCACGATTTCATCATCAAGCCCGTCAACGTGGACGAGCTGCTGATCGCGGCCGAGCGCGCCGTGGAGCGCCGCCAGCTCCTCATCGAGCGGCGCGAGTATCAGGCGACGCTGGAGCGGCGCGTCGAGGAGGCCACGCGCGACCTCGCGCTCACGCTGCGGGAACTGCAGGACACCTACCGGGCGACCCTGGAGGCGCTGGGATCCGCGCTCGACACTCGGGACGTGGGCACCGAAGCCCATTCCCGCCGCGTCCACGGGTACGTGCAGACCATCGCGCGTATCCACGGCCTCCCCGAGCGCGACGTCAAGGATATCGAGCACGGCGTCCTGCTCCACGACATCGGGAAGATCGGCATCCCCGACGCGATCCTGCTCAAGCCCGGCCCGCTGACGCCGGAGGAGTGGATCGTCATGCGCACCCACCCCGAGGTGGGCCGGCGCCTGATCGAGCGGATCCCCTTCCTGCGCGCCGCCGTGCCGATCGTCTACCACCACCACGAAAAATGGGATGGTACGGGATATCCCCTCGGGCTCCGGGGGGAAGCGATCCCGCTGGGTGCCCGGATCTTCGCCGTCGCCGACGCCTTCGACGCGATGACGTTCGACCGCCCCTACTCAAGAGCCATTTCCTACGAAGCAGCCCGGAGGGAGATCGAGCGGTGCGCTGGAACCCACTTCGACCCGGACGTCGTCAGAACCTTCTTGTCCATGCCGGACACGATCCTCGAAGAGATCCGCCGGCGAAGCCTCGAACCCTAGGAGGGCGCCGTGGCAAGAAGTTCGCCCGTCCCGATCTCGCGTTCCCCGGAATCTGGGTCCGTTGGCGTCGTCTCGTCGTACAGGACGCCTGCAGGAAGGGAGGTTCCTCAAATGACCGACAAGACCAACACACCCACCAAGCACAAGCCAGCGCGCGAGAGGCTGCGGGCCTCCGAAATTCGTTACCGGCGGCTTTTTGAAGCCGCACGAGACGGGATACTTATTCTCGATGCCGGCACTCGAGAAATCAGAGACCTGAATCCATACATGGTCGAGTTGTTGGGCTTCTCGCACGCCGAACTCCTGGGGAAGGAGCTCTGGCAAATCGGCTTACTCAAGGATGCGCAAGCCAGTCGGGACGCTTTTCGAGAATTGGAGCAGACAGGCTATATCCGTTACGACCACTTACCGCTCCACACCAAAGAGGGAAAGAGCCGAGAAGTAGAGTTTGTCAGCAACGTCTATGAGGAAGACGGCCATCAAGTCATCCAATGCAACATTCGCGACATCAGCGAACGCAGACATGCAGAGGAACTCGTACGCAAGGCCAATGACGAGTTGATGGTTTTCGTGGCTGAATTGCAGAGGCGTGAGAGTGAAATGCAGTTGCTCAACCGCATGACTGATCTGCTTCAGACCTGCAATACCCAGGAGGAGGCCTATAAGGTGATTGCCCTGCAGGCGGGTGAACTATTTGCCGCGCACAACGGCTGTGTAGCGATCTTGCACCCGTCGGGTCAGCATCTCGAGACGGTCGCCCGCTGGGGCGATCAGGCGCCAGTGGGGCCCAGTTTCCCATTGGAAGATTGCTGGGCGCTGCGACGCGGTACTCCTCATGAAGTCATAGATCCCCGGGCTCGTTGGCTGTGCCGTCATTTTGTCCAGCAAATAGAGACTGACTACTTGTGTGTGCCGTTGATGGTGCAAGGCGAAATATTGGGGCTGTTGTCTCTCGTCGGTGCTGCCACGAGGAGAGGGCCACATCAGGTCAGCCAGCAACAACTGGCCGTGATGGCGGGCGAATCGATCAAGCTATGTTTGTCCAACTTGAAGCTGCGCAAGAAACTGCACGCACAGGCCACCCATGATCCCCTGACCGGGCTCTTCAACCGGCGCTACTTGGAAGACACTCTGGGGCGCGAGCTGCATCGTGCCCACCGCCGGAATTCCCCACTTGGGGTCGCGATGCTCGACCTCGATCACTTCAAGCAGTTCAACGATTCCTTTGGGCACCATGCCGGCGACTCGCTGTTACGCGAATTGGGGCAGCTGCTGCGTGACAAGCTGCGTAAGAGCGATATCTCGTGCCGCTATGGCGGCGAGGAGTTTGTGCTCATTCTGCCTGATTCATCGCTGGCGGACACCCAGCAACGTGTGGAACAGATCCGCGGGCTGATCAAGGAACTGAAGATTCGCCACGGCGACCGACTATTTGGCGCGATCGCCGCCTCGGCCGGCGTCGCGGGGGCGCCTGAACACGGCTCCACCTCGCATGAATTACTGCGCGCGGCCGACAATGCCCTGTATGACGCCAAGCAGGCCGGGCGCGACCGCGTCGTTGTCTACCAGGCGAAGCAGTCATAGATCGAAACGGATGAAGGAGAAACTCAGCCGGGCACGGATGTTCGGGCCGACAAGGAGACCGGGGAATCCTTAATCGTCAGCTCCCCGTCCCCTGGTCGATCGACTCGAGCGCCAGCCGCGCCTTCGCGAAGGCCGGTGACAGCTCCTGCTGGGTCAGCCCTCGCTCCAGGCCCTCTCGCATCAACGCCCTGAGCCGCTCACCGACCTCACGCGCGGCGCTCCGCTTGCGATCCCGGAGCAGCTGGGTGATGGCCGCGGCCCGGGCTTCGGCGACGCCCACGAAAGCCCGCACGATCGCCTCCCGCGTCTCCTGCTGACGCTCGGGGCTGGCCTCTGCCATCTTAAGCGCGTGGAAGAGCGGCTCGACGGCATCCTCGTACTCCTTCGCCTCCACGCGCCGCATCCCGAGCTTGGTGTAACCCCACCAGAGGCGACGGTTCGCCTCCTCCCGGCGCTTGGACGAAAGGCCATCCACCGGGACGCAGCTCAGGACCTCCTCGGCGCGCTGGAGAAACGTCAGCGCTTCGCGCCCGCGCTCGTCCTCCAGCGCCCGAATGGCGCTGGCGGTCAGCTGTCCGATCTCGCCCGTGAACGTCGACGCCAGCAACTTCCCGAACTTCTCCCGCGGGTCAACGGGGAATTCCGTGTCCGCAAGCGCGTCGCCGATGAGCCGGCGCGCCCGGTGAAACTCCTGGCGCTCGATGAGCCCGGTGACGCTCTGCTCGTAGGCGGTCCAAAGGCCGCCCCGGGCGCGATCGAGAGCGGAAGAGAGCTCCATGTCCCCCGACACTTCCGCCAAGCCCTGACGGAGCCAGAGCACCGCCTGCTTGAGCGTCGCGATCCGCGCTTCCCCGGGGCCTTCGCCGAGCTGCTCCACCCGCCCGAGGAGACTGCGACTCACGTCGAGAGCCAGGGCTCCCAGCTGCTGCCGGTACTGGGGCCGGTCGGCTTCGGGAGCCGCGTGAATCGCTTCCTCGAGCGCCGACCGCGCGCCTTCTTCGTCGGCGAGCGCCTGCCGGGAAAGCCCGAGGAGGCTCCAGAGCCCGGCGATGTCCGACGCGCGAGGCGCCGTGCCGGACGCCTCGCCGAGGGCGCGTTGGAGCGCCGGCTCCGCCGTTTGGATGACCTCCCGGTACTGGCTCTGCCCATAGAGGGCGCTGCAGCGATCGAGCGGAAGCTCGGCCTCGGTCGGAGGAGCCGCGCGAGCGGCCACGGCAGCGGACGGCGCCGGTTCCGCCGGCGACGGGGCAGCAACGGGCGGAGCCGCCTCGGGAGCCGCGGGCTTGGAGCGCGGCGTGAAGACGGGAACCGACGACCGCCGGGAGGGCGAAGCCGACGGCTCGACGCTCGCGGCGGGCCTGGTCTCACGAGCCGCCGCGGAACCGGCCACCGTTCGCTCTCCCGGACGAGATCGTGACCGGGCACCCGGCACCCGTTCGCGCAGGCGCCCTTCCGGAGAGACGCGCACGCGTCGGCGCACTCGGCGCCGGCGTCGGGGCCGAGGAACGGAGAAGACCTGAGCCAGCCCCGCAACCAGGAGCACCGCAGCGCCAGCTCCCACCGCGGCCAGAATCAAGTCCTGGACCATCTTCGCTCGCCCTCCGCGCGTTCCGCAGTATCCACCATGCTAGCATATCCTTTTGAGTTCCCTGGACACATCCAGTATCATGACAATCGTCGGCAGCTTGTCGCCGAGCCTCGCAAGGAGGAAATCGCATGAGACGGGTGGCGGTGATCGGAGTCGGCGTCACCAAGTTCGGCAAGCACGAACGGACGTGTGCGGAACTCTTCGCCGAGGCCGCCGCCGACGCGATCCAGGACGCCGGGGTGTCGCCCCGTACCATCCAGGCCATTTACTTCGGGAACGTCGTGGGGGGCGAGGGAGAGCGGCAGCTCCACATGGGCCCACAGGCCGGCTCGGTCCTCGGGCTCCCGGCGGTGCCCACGACCCGCTTCGAGACCGCCTGCGCCACGAGCCACTCGGCCTTCCGCCACGCCGTGATGGAGGTCGGCGCGGGGATCTCGGACGTGGTGCTCGTGGGGGGCGCCGAGCGGGTGCTCAACCTGCCCACCGACGTGGCCACCGAGTACTTCGCCTTCGCGTCCGACGCCGTGTTCGAGCAGTCCACGGGGATCACGTTTCCCGGCGTCTTCGCCCTCATCGCGCGGGCCCACATGACCAAGCACGGGACGACCGAAGAGCAGATGGCCCACGTGGCCGTGAAGAACCACCGGCACGGTGCCTTGAATCCCAAGGCGCAGTTCCAGAAGGAGATCACGATCGAAGATGTGCTGGCCAGCGCCAAGGTCGCCGATCCCTTGAAGCTCTACGACTGCTGCCCCTTCACCGACGGCGCCGCCGCGCTCGTCGTCGCCGCCGTCGACGTGGCCCGCAAGAGTCGAAACCCGATCTGGGTCCTGAGCTCGGCCGCGGCCTCCGATTCCATGTGCCTCCACGACAAGAAAGATTTGAGCCGCGCGCTGGCCACCGAGCGCGCCGCTCAGGCCGCCTACCGGCAGGCCGGGCGCGGTCCAGAGGACGTGGACGTCGTGGAACTCCACGACTGCTTCACGATCGCCGAGATCGTTGCGACCGAAGGGCTCGGCTTCTTCGAGCCGGGCACCGGGGGAATCGCCGCGGAGAAGGGTTGGACCAGCCTCGGAGGGAAGCTGCCCGTCAACCCGTCAGGAGGGCTGAAGGCAAAGGGCCATCCCATCGGGGCGACGGGCGCCGCCCAGATCGCCGAGATCGTCACCCAGCTCCGTGGCGAGGCCGACCCGCGCCAGGTGGACGGCGCCAGAGTGGGACTCGCGCACACCCTCGGCGGCAACGCCGCCACCGTCTTGGTGAGTCTCTTCGGCAGTGAGTAAGGTGATCACGCTGAAGGCCTTCTTCGAGGAGGCCCGGGCCGGTCGCCTGACCGGCATCCGCTGTGGACGGTGCGGCGAACTGGCGATCCCGCCGAAGGAGTTCTGCCCGGCCTGTCACGAGCGGGCGTGGGAGCCCGTGCCCCTCGTCGGGCACGGAGCGATCGCAAGCTTCACCGTGATCCGCATCCCGCCCCGCGGCCGCGCCGCAGACTCGCCCTATGCGGTCGCCCTCGTCCGGCTGGACGAGGGCGTTTCGCTGCTCGGGCGGATCGTTGATATCCCGCTCGACGCGCTGAAGGTCGGACTTCCAGTCCGCTTTCGTCCCCTGCTTCAACAGGACCAGACCGTGGTCGGCTTCGGCCCCGCCTAGTAAGACAGACTCCCCCGGCCTCGAGAAGGGAAGTAAAAACCCGCGACGCCGAAGAGCGTCGCGGGTTTGGATTCTGGAGCGGGCGACCGGATTCGAACCGGCGACGTCCAGCTTGGGAAGCTGGCATTCTGCCACTGAATTACGCCCGCTCGTGAGCCTACCTTAGTTGGGGGCCTCCGGCGTGTCAAGCCTTTCGTGGGCGCGCCGCAGATAGGCCAGCGCCTGCTCGCGGGTCCCGACGATTCCCAGGTCCTGGGCCTCGCGCGCCAGCCGGAGTAACCGCCCTACCGCCGGACCCGGCCGAAGACCGAACGCCGCCATCACGTCGTCTCCCGTCAGGAGTGGCGGGACCATGACTCGACTCCGATCCTCCGCCCAGCCCCGCATCAGGTCCGCGACGAGGCGTCCGCCGGGGCCACGCCAGACGGCGAGCGGCGAATTCCCGCGCACGGCGGCCGAGTCGGCCAGCGTGAGGAGCAAGAGGTCGCGCGCCTCGGCGCCGAGATCCCTGAAGAAGCGGTAGCGTGCCCGACGCGAGATCTCGCCGACCTGCCCGAGGTGCATCGGGCGGAGGTGGTGACGGACCAAACGCTCCAGCGCGTCGATCGCCCTGCCCGAGAGCCGTAGACGCCGTCCGATCGCACGGACCACCTGGGCACCCTCGAGGTCGTGGCCGATGAACCGGACGCGCCCCTCGAACACGCGGCGCGTCTGGGGCTTGGCGACGTCGTGGAGCAAGGCCGCCAACTTCAGCAGGTGGCCACGTGTGAGCCCATCGCCCAAGGGCTCGGCCACGTGCGCGGCCAGCTCGTCGCCGTACGGAGCCAGCGAACCCAGGTGACCCAGGAGGCGCTCGACGGCCTCCACGGTCTTGAGGGAGTGCTCCCACACGGAGAAGCGATGGGGCTTGGGCTGGGGGGTCGCCTTCATCGGGGCGATCTCGGGCAGGATCGCCTCGAGCAAGCCCAGACGATCCAGTTCCCCGAGCCCGTGTGACGCCCGCGGGAGCGCGAGGAGCCGGGCCACCTCGTCCCGGATCCTCTCGGCCGAGATCGACGCGATCTGCGGCGCCACGCGTCTGGCCGCGCTCCGGGCTGGGGCGTCCAGGGCGAGCCCGAGCTCGATCGCCAGCCTCACTCCCCGGAGCGCCCGCAGCGGATCCTCCTCCAGGGCGCGCGGCCCGGCGAGACGAAGGCGGCGCCGGGCGAGATCGTCGAGGCCGCCTGTCGGGTCCACCGGTTGGGCCTTCCCGGCACGGACCAGCGGCACGAGAGGGACCGCGATCGCGTTCACGCTGAAGTCCCGCGCCTGGAGGTCCGCCTCGAGGGTGGGGGCTCGAAAGTCGGTCAGGTCCACCCGTCGGTCTTCGGTCCCCACCCTGACGACGACCCGCGCGGCGCCGCGCCTCTCGTCCAGCGCCACGAAGGCGCCGCCCAAGCGGCTGGCCAGGGATCGGCCCGTCGCCAGCGCCCCCGACGGAACGGTCAGGTCGAGGTCCTCCACGACTTCGCGCGACAGCAGGAGGTCGCGCACCGCGCCGCCGACGACGAACGCCTCGCCGGAGGGCCCCAGAAGCTCGGCCAGGGCGAGGAGCAGCATCCGGTGAGCCGGAGGGAAGTCGCCGAGCACCACGGGGCGTGGCCGGGGCGCCGGGCGCGGGCGCGGCGGGCGGGGCGCGCGGCGCGGCGTGGGTGGAGCAGCAGGAGCCGGATGCCCGCGCTTCATCCGCTCGAGCTTCGGGAGATTTCTGAACCCCTTGTGACCAGGCATCGGCGGCCCGGGCTCAGCCGCGCTCCGCGCGCAGCGCCTCGGCGTGGATCAGCCAGCGCCCCGGCCATCCTGGGACGACGCAGTCAGCCCTGAGAGTTCCGGCGCTCACGAGCCGGCGCACCGCGGAAGATACCTCCGGACGTGGCACCCCGAAGAGGCGCGAGATGAGCGGGACCGTGGTGAAGACGGCCGCCCGCGCGTACCGCACCACCACTCGCTCGACGGCCAGATGCCGGCCGAGCCGACGCCCTTCGGCCACCTGCCGCGGCAGCCACGCCTCGAGCAGATCCCACCGATAGGAAAAGGTCGGCTCGTATCGCTCCTCGGTCTTCACCACCCAGAGCCCCTGCTGAAGCTCCGCCATCGCCCGCTCGAACTTCCGCGTCTTGGACGGCTCGAGCATAAAGCAGTTCGCGCGGATCTGCCGCGTGTACTGCGGGCGCTCGCGCACGAGGCCGTCCATGATCCGCCTGGCGGCGAGCGACAGGCGGCCGGCCTCGTACTCGACGCGATAGTCGCGAGCCCGCTGGCGGCCCCGCACGAGAGCGTAAAAAGCCGGGAAGAGGTCCAGCGCGACCAGAACCGGGCGGCCTTTGAGCAGCTTTCCGTAGTACACGCGCCGGCGAGCCGGCAGGGTGTCCTTCAGGTCCCACGTCAGGCCGATTCCCGAATCATGGTGGGAGCGGCGGGGCCACTTCGGATCCCGGCGCCCCGCCACCGCCTCCCACAGACACGGGAGACCCTCGGGAAATCGGTGAAAGGTGGAGCAGAGGCCGACGGAGTTGACGAACGCCAGCGCCGCCTCTGCGGTCCTGACACGGCGATCCCGTCTTCGACGAAACCGCGCGTCCCGAAAGCGCAGGAGCGTCGCGGGGGCCAGGAGGCCGGACCGGAGCGCGACGGCCATGCATCGGTCCTAGCCGGCCAGCCCCGGGGGCAGCAGCAGCCCCAAGCCGTACCCCACCCCCGCGGCCGCGGCGGCAATCAGCAGGAACTCGAGGCCCGAAACCAGAAGCCGCGTTCCCGCCAGGAGAGCCTTGGCCACTCCGATCCCGAAGAGCACGAGCGCGGTCAGCCCGATGGCCGCGCCGAGGGCCCAGTAGCCGCTCAGCGCGAAGTACGGAAGCAGCACGATGATCGCGCCCAGCGCGAACGAGGCCCCCATCAGGATTGCCGCTGGCAGTGGAACCCGCTCCTGGGCAGTCCCCACGCCGAGCACTTTTTCCCGGAACGTCCGAAGAAAGGCGTTCCGCTCGGCCGACATCAGCTGGACCACGCGATAGGCCTTGTCCCGGACCAGGCCCTCGGCTTCGAGCGCCTTGAGCAGCTCCTCCTGGGCAATGTACGGCTCCTCGGTGTAGCGCGCCTGCTCGCCGCGGATTTGGCCTTGGACCACTTCGTGCTCCGCCTTCGTCGAGAGATACGCGCCGGCCGCCATGGAGAACGCGCCGGCGATCATCTGAACGACGCCGGCCAGGAGCACGAGCCGCGTATCGGCCGTGGCGCTGTGAACCCCCGCCACGAACCCCACCGTGGTCATGAGCCCGTCCTGCATGCCGAACACAACTTCACGGATCTGGCTGAGCCAGCGGATTTCCCGACGCTTCTCCGCCGCCACCGCCACCGGTCACCCGGCCGTCGGGTCGCCGGGATGCCAGTCGGCGGGGCACTGGCGTCCCGACCGGAGTGCGGCGACGACGCGCGCCGTCTCGCTCACGCTCCGCCCGACGTTCTGGGCGCTCTGCACCGCGTACTCCACCCGCCCCTCGGGCGAGAGGATGTACGTCGCACGCTGACAGCGGTTCCTCTCTGGGTCCAGGACGTCGTAGAGCTGCGACACCGCCCGCCGCTCGTCGGAGAGCAGCGGATACGCGACCCCCCCGAGCTCCTTCACCCACTCGAGGTGGAGCCCGGGCGGGTCCACGCTGACGCCCAGCACTTCCGCGCCTTCCTGCTGAAACGCCGCGTACTGCGCGTGAAAGCCCTTCACCTCCGTCGGGCAGATGAAGGAGAAATCGGCCGGATAGAAGAAGAGGACCACCCAGCGGCCCTTCACATCCAGCAGGCGGCAGGTGATCAGGCGGTCGCCGTGGACGCCGGGGAGCGAAAAGTCGGGGGCCGGCGCGCCGACGCGGATCACGGACGGCCTCCCGCCTCCTCGGCGAAACGGAAAAAGACCAGGCCGTCCAGCAGCTTGGGGTAAAAGAAGGTGGATTTCTGCGGCAACGTCTCCCCCGCCCTCACGACCGCGTCAATCTCCTCGGGGGTCGTGGGAGGAATCAGGAAGCCGGCCTGATAGCTGCCCTTCCTGACCAGCGTGACGGCCTCGGCGGCGTCCGCGGTATAGTCCACGCGGCTCTGCTGGCGGAGGATCTCCTCCGTGAGCCCGACGAGCGGCTTCAGGAGCCCCTCGTGCAGGACCGACACCGCCAGCCGTCGCCAGGCCGCCCCGGTGCCGGGGGGCCACGGGATGACGTCGAAGGCAGAAGGGCGAAGAGCCAGGAGCCACCCCGGCCCCTCGGTGCCGGCCACCACGGCGATCGCGATGCGACCGGCCCGGATCCGGTCGTCGAGGGCGCCCGTGAGCAGGCCGGCCTCGGCTGACGGATCAGGAGGCGAGGGAACTCGCTCGATCTCGAACCACGCCTCGGCTCGAGCCAAGAGTGCCCGGAGGTCGAATCCCTCCACGCGATGCAGGAGACGATGGGTCGGCAGAATGGTGATCCCGGGGCCTTCGAGCGGGAAGATCGCCATCAGCTTCAGGCCGGCCCCCGGATGGCCCCGGCGGTATTCGAGGGCCGTCTCATAGCGGTGATGGCCGTCGGCGATGATCAGGCGCCTTCCGGCCATGAGGGCCTGGATCCGGGCGATGGCCCCGGGGTCGGTGATCGCCCAGATGCGATGGAGCTCCCCCCGGCCGTCGTACGCCTCCGCGAGCGGCGACGTCCCGGGGGGGGCCGTGGCGTGAGCGAGTTCGCCGGTCGGATCGCCGGTCAGCATGAAGATCAAGCCGGTGTCGGCTCCGGTCGCCTCGAGATGTGCGAGCCGCTCGATCTTGGGGCCCGCGTGCGTGCGTTCGTGAGGCAGGACGATGCCCTCCCCGTACTCGGCGAGCTCGCCCAGGACGATCAGGCCCCGGCGCGTCAGGGTCTCGCCTCCGACCCGATAGGTCGTCCAGTACGGATAGAGGGCCGGCGCCGCATCGCGGATCAGGATCTGCTCGGCCACCCATCGGTCGAGGTGCTGCCGCGCCCGGCGGTGGCGCTCCGCCTCGCCGCTCTCGCCGGGCTCCGGGCGTCCCAGCGTGACCCGCACGAAGTTCCCGGGGTGGAGCGCGTGGAGAGTCTCCCGCGCTTCCGCGTCAATCTGATCGTAGGGGGGCGCCACCACCCGCGAGAGGTCCGGCACCTTCGCAGGGTTATACCGGTAGGCACGGAACGGCAGAACCTTCATACGAACTCGATCCCCCGCGGACCGATCCGGTACTCCACGATCTGATCCGACATGGCGCTGCCGCGATGCTTCACCACCGAGAGAAAGCGGCCGACCCGGCTGCCCACCCGCTCGCTGCCCATGACGAGGATGGTATTGGCGACCGCCCCGAGATCGCCGGCTTCCGTCTTCCTCCCGAGGAGGTCCTCGATCCGCGTCTCCTCGGTCGTCACGAGCAGGAGCGTCGTGATGGACCGATGATCGTAGCGGCGGGCCTCGATGAACTCGCGGTACTTCCAGACCGGCAGGCACATCTCCATCCCGAACGTCTCCGCGTCCCGATGGATCACCTTCCGGTAGAGCTCGTCGAAGAGGAAGAACTGGACGGCCTCAGCCGGGGCCTGCATGGGCTCGACGCCGTCCACCACGACCCGGCGGGAGCCAGCGCCGAAGTGAAAGTAGAAGAACGGGCGGACGGTGTAGAGCGCGCGGTTGTACTGGGCCTTCCAGTTCCAGTCGTAGTCGGGTCCGTCGGGAGTCACCACCTGATAGTCGCGCAACCTCCCGACCCAGGGGAAGGCATCGCAGTAGAAGGCCTGCATCTGGCCGTCCGGCGGGTGCGGGTCCGCCATGGGCGTCACGGCATGCGTCCAGCGCCCGAGCGACCAGCCGAAGAGCCGCTCGGCGTACGCGTGGTGCTGCTGCGAATCCCCGCGGCCGTTCATGTCGAAGACGAGGCCCGGGGCGCCCTCCGCCTTCAGGCCTTGATGGGCGAAGGTCAGCCCGAGGTGCGTCTTCCCGATGCCCGTCGCGCCGTAGACGACGGCGAGCGTGCCGGGGAGGAGCCCACCGCCCAGCATCTCGTCGAGGCGCGGCATTGACGTCGAGACGCGCGAGGTCACGAACGCGATTGTACGGGAGCGCGGTTGAGGCGGTCAAGCGAGCGGGTCGCCCAAGGGATCGAGCAGCGTGGCTGCGGCCTGGCGACAGAGCGCCGCGTAAAACGCCCGGTCGTACGGGCTTCGGTCCTCGACCAGTGGAACCGCTAGCACCCGCGCCTCCCGTCGCCTGGCCCGGGCGTCGATCACCAGGTACTGGACCGACTGGCCGGGCTCGAGCCTGAGCCCGCGGGCCAGGAGCTGGCGCGCCGCCAGCACCTGGAAGTCGTCCTTGACGTACTCCTCCGGAGCCATCGAGAGGCGGCGGGTGATGACCAGGCCCGGTGGCGGCGCCTGGCCGGCGAGGATCCGCCGGACCTCGGCCTCGGCGATCCGGCGCGCCCGGGGCGCCAGGGCGCGAAGCCCGGCCAGGTCCTCGGCTGCGGCGAGGACCGTCAGCATCCGCTCCTGCATGGCGCACACCAGCGGCGGGGTGTCGTCGCGCCTGAACTCGATGCCGCGCGCTTTGATCCGGCCGTCCTCGAAAACTCCGAAGAACCGGTTGGGCACGGTGGTTTTCGGGAGGATCCGGGCTGAGCAGAAGACGATCCAGCGGTAGACACCCTCCACGCCCACCGGAATCCCGGTGGCCTTCCCGATGGCCGCCGCCAGGGCTCGATAGTCCGCCTCCCCGGCGCCCCGCCGCTCGAGCCAGAGGCAATCGGTCAGCCCGTGGAGCATCCTGAAGCCGGACGCCTCGGCCAATTCCTTGGCGCGGAGGAGCGCCTCGCGCCCGAAGGCGGTGATGGCTTCGTGCGCCTCGATCCTCCCGAACCGCGCGTTGTGGTAGCCGAGATACCCGAAGGAGACGACGCCGATCCACTTGAGGGCGGTCTGCCGGCGGTCCAGCGCCTCGCGCTCAGAACCTGCGCTAGCCCTCATCGCGTGCTTGAGTTGCCGCCGCAACTCCACCAGCGGGCCGAGGACGCGCCGCATCAGCCCGTCGCGCTGCCAGCAGACGCGATACCCGTCCTCCGGCACGAGGACGCCGCCGCAGCAGGCGCAGTTCACCGTTTCCGGCGAGACGTTATGGTGGACCATGATGGCCGGGTACATCGAGGCGAAGTCCAGCTCGCCGACCCGCGCGTAGAGGCCCGGGCGGGGGCGATAGACGAGCCCGCCCTTGTCGGCCGTGAGCAGCGCCAGGCCGGACTTGAAGGCCTCGGGCTCGCGCTTCTTCCACGGCACGAGCACGCCCTCGCCCACCACCAGGTCGAGCTGCATGGAGGTGATGGCCGTGCCGGGCGTGGTCCGCGCCATCCGCTGGACGGGGACGCGCGCGAGCCGCGCCGCCTCCAGGAGCCCCTCGAGACCCGTCTCTCCGTAAAAGAAGGAAGCGCGGCGGTCCACGTGCCAGCGCCCGTAGAGCGGCCAGGCCGGCCCCCGATAGAGGACGCGACCGTAGGAGAGGTAGGAGCGCCCCGCCCCGCCCACCGCCTGGCGCCCGGATTTGGCCACGACCGCGGCGCCCGCCCCTCGTGGGCGAGGCAGCGCGGCCTCGCGGTCCAGCGGCAACTCGACGCCGTGAGCACCGGCGAGGGCGACGAGAGCGGGGATCAGCAGCTGGTCTCCCCAGTCGGTGAGCACGAGGTCGGGATCTTCCGCCTCGAGCCGGCGGGCCAGGCGCCGGAGAAGCCCCAGCGGCTCACGCCCGTCGAGCCGCTCTTCACCGGCGGCGCTCCGGACGAGGAGGTCGAGCGCCGCGCCCGGCAGGCGGTACGGGACCCCGTCGGTGGGCGCCAGCTCCAGCACGCGGAGCGGCGGGAGCGAAGGCCGGAGCGCCCACGGCGAGTCGAGGCTCTCCACCGCGCGGAGCAGCGGCCCGTCGGCCTCCACGCGGCAGCGCGCCAGGGGAAAGAGCGCGCGCTCGTAGCAATAGCGCTGACCCAACGGCAGGTCAGCGTTGAAGAGCCGGGCGGGGCCCAGGGCGCGACCGAGCTCCCGGACCAGTGGATCCCAGGCCCGGGGCGAGACGACCTCGAGGCGGAGCACGGGAGCGGGCGCCGGGCTCCAGAACTCCCGGCGGCGCTCTGACACGATGCGGGCGATCCGGCGATCGCCGGCGAGTCGCCCCCTGATCGCCTCAAGCTCTGGCGGCGCCCCGGCCACATAGAGCGCCGGACGCCACGGATCCACCAGGCGCACCCGGCCGCCGTCTCGCCCGATCCACCACGTCGCCATCCCCCCGGGGGTGGGATAGACGTCAAAAAACCACGCCTCGAAGCGCATTTATCCTGCCTTGACAGGATGCCTGTCAGCACCATACGGTAGAGCCATGACCCAGCGGCTCTTCTATTTCGTGGGCTCGCCGGTGGCCCGCCTCGTCACGGGGCTCGGAGGGACCTACGAGGTGGTGCCGCTCGGCCCCGCCGGCGTGGACGACCCCGAGATGGCCGGGCCCGGGGTGCTCGTGGTGGACGGGTCGGACAAGAATCTGGAGCAGGCCAGCCGCTTTATGGCCACCCGGTCGAACGTGCGACTCGTCGTGCTGGCGGACTCCGACAACCTCCCCGCGTTCCCCTCGGACCAGGTGTACGCCTATCTGCCCAAGCCCATCGCCGAGCCCATCCTCGCCAAGACCCTCGCCAACGCCGCCGCCCACATCCAGCTCCTCCACGAGCAAGAACGGGCCCAGGCGGACCTGAGCGAGCTCGCGCAGGAGCTCAAGGAGCTCAACACGATCGGCGTCAGGCTCTCGGCCGAGCGCGACACCGACCTCCTCCTGGAGCTGATCCTCACCAAGGCCCGGGAGATCACCCGGAGCGACGCCGGCTCCTTGTACCTGGTCGAGCAAGACGAGGACGGCAATCCCCGCCTCCGGTTCAAGCTGGCCCAGAACGACAGCCTGAGCGTCCCGTTCAAGGAGTTCACGCTCCCCATCAGCCACCAGAGCGTCGCCGGCCACGTAGCCCTCACCGGCGAGATCCAGAACCTGGAGGACGCGTACACGCCACCTCCGGGTTCGCCGTTTCAGATCAACCTGGCGTTCGACCGGCAGGTGGGGTACCGGACCAAATCCATGCTGGTCATCCCGCTGAAGACCCAGAAGGACGAGGTCATCGGCGTGCTGCAGCTGATCAACGGGAAGCCGGACCCGGCCCGGATCCTCGCCTCGCCGGCCGAGATCGAGCGGACAGTCATCCCGTTCTCCGCCCGCCACCAGGATCTCGCGGCCTCGCTGGCCTCCCAGGCGGCCGTGGCGCTCGAGAACAGCCGGCTCTACAAGAACATCCGGGTCCTCTTCGAGGGGTTCGTCAAAGCGTCAGTCACCGCCATCGAGGCGCGAGACCCCTCCACCGCCGGCCATTCGTTCCGCGTGGCGGACCTGACCGGGGGACTGGCCGAGGTCGTGGACCGCGTGGACACCGGACCGTTCCGGAGCATCAGGTTCACGCCCGAGGAAATGCAGGAGATCCGCTACGCCGCCATCCTCCACGACTTCGGCAAAATCGGGGTCCGGGAAGAGGTGCTCGTCAAGGCGAAGAAGCTCTACCCGACTCACCTCGAGCTGATCAAGCAGCGGGCGGAGATCATCAAACAGGGGCTCGAGCTCAAGTACAGCAAGAGAAAGATCGCGCACCTCCTGGAACGGGGCCAGGAGCGCTTCGCCGAGCAGTTCGCGGCCCACGATGCGGAGCTCGCCACCCTGATGCAGGAGATTGACGACTATCTGAAAGCCGTGGTCATGGCGAACGAGCCGCCCGTGATCGCCGAGAACATGGCATCCGCCATCCAGCAGATCGCGCTCCGGAACTTCGCCGATCATCTGGACAACACCCGCCACCTCATCACCCCTGGGGAGGCCCGGATCCTCTCGATCCCGAGGGGGAGCCTGACGGAAGAAGAGCGCGTGGAGATTGAGTCCCATGTCGTCCATACCTTTCAGTTTCTGGCGCAGATCCCTTGGACGCGGGAGCTCAAGCGCGTTCCCGACATCGCCCGGGCGCACCACGAGAAGCTCAACGGCTCGGGGTATCCCTACGGGCTCAGAGCAGACGAAATTCCCCTCCAGTCGAAGATCATGACGATCTCGGACATCTTCGACGCATTGACCGCCGCCGACCGGCCCTACAAGAAGGCGGTGCCCCTCGACCGGGCCCTGGACATCCTTCATTACGAGAAGAAGACCGGCACCATCGACGGCGCACTCCTGGACCTGTTCATCGACGGGAAGGTCTATCGGCGCGTGACGGCCGGCACTTGAACGTCTCAGCCGGCGAGGAGGACGAAGAGTCCTCCCCAGAGGAAAATCCCTCCCACCATCGCGACCGCCGCCAGGAGATCGCGGGTTACACGGCCAACGCTCCCGCTCGAACCGGCATTCGGACAACGGGCCGACACGAAAGCACGGCGAGCGGCGTGCGCGCCCCGCGGGAAGCCCGGCTTGGGAAACCGGGAGGGCCGCGGCCGACGGCTTCCTGATCGGCAACGGTTCAACGCGCGCGTGATCATGTGCAACCTCCTTCTTCGGACAGCTGGGCCACCCGGCTCGCCAAGGCTCGGATCGCCTTCTGCTGCTCCACCAAAATTGCCATGACGACCACCTCGTAGGGATCCGTGCGGGTCGCGTAGGCGCCCTCGGCAGCGTGCATGAGCGCCGCTTGAAAACAGTCGTCCAGCGCTTCCTGATCTTCCTTTCTGAGCGCCCGCCTGAACTTGGCCCAGGATGCCACCTCCTCGTGGATGGCCTGGGTGATCGGGAGTACCGTCCGTCCCATCGGTGTGCCGCCCCTTCACGCAAGCTGCGAGCGGAGCGCGACCCGACTCGCGCGTACCTTAGGCAGCCCTTGCGGCTGGGTCGTCACCACGCTGAGGGCCAGACCGTCTTCGGCCTGGTCCACGGCGAGCACGACATCGGCGGCGCGTACGAGCGCCCGGATGAACCGCGGATCCCGGTAGTCCTGGGGAACATAGGGGTTGACGACGAGAACCGGCACGCCCGCGGCCGTCAGCTGCCCGAGCCCCCGCACCACCTCGCCAAAGAGCGCGGCGGCCTCGGACGCGGCCACCTCGTGATCGTGGAAGGTGGCCCCGAGCCCGACCGCCACCACGCCGTCGGCGGGCAGCTCCCTCACGGCTCGGGGAAGCCGACCGACCACCAGCGCGTGCAGTTGGTGACAGGTGAAGGCCCGGGAGACGTATACCCGCGCGAGTAGCTCTTTCGGGCTCCGCCCCGCCCGCTTCGCGAGCCGCGCGAGGGCGTAGGGATCGAAGGCGTTGACCCCGTCCACCCAGCAGAGCCGGTCCCCGGCCAGGAGCGAGCGAACCGCGATGGTGAGCCCCAGCCGCATGACGAACGGCACCCCCTGAAGAAGAATCAGCCCGGCCATTAAAACCCGCGAACCAGCCCCACGACCTTGCCGAGAATCTTGAACGCCGCCTGGCCCGGACGCACAAGGATCGGGGACATGGTCGGATGCTCCGGCTTCAGCACGACGGCGTCACCCTGACGCCCGAACCGCTTCACGGTGGCCTCGTTGTCCAGAAGCGCCACCACGATGTCGCCGGGCTCGGCGCTCTCCTGCCGACGCACCAGCACGAGGTCGCCCTCGACGATATGGGCGTTGACCATGCTCTCCCCACGCACCCGGAGCGCGAAGATCTCCTCGCCCTTGCCGGCCAGCCACTCCACCCCGACGGGCAGGCTCCCCTCGCGGTTTTCCTCCGCCAAGAGCGGCGCCCCCGCGGCAATCCGGCCGAGCACCGGGATCTCGCGCATCGCGGGAGCGCGATCCGCCAGGGTCAGGGCGCGCGACGTCCGGCCCGCGGTCAAGCGCCGCTTGAGCATGCCCTTCCGCTCCAGCGCCCGGAGGTGGTCGAACGCCGCGCGCGGCGTGACCCCAAAGCGCTCGCCGATCTCGCGCACCGTGGGCGGCACGCCGTGTCGGTGCGTGAACACGCGGATGAAGGCCAGGATTTCACGCTGCCGCCGGGTCAGCTCGCGCATGCTCGTTCCTCCTCTACACAAGATTAGTCAACACGTGTTGAGTCTGTCAAGCAAAAAAATTTAGGCCGGTTCCCAGGGCTCACAGACGGGGCACGTCGTGAATCCCTGCTCCTTGGCCTCGGCCACGCGCTTGAAGTAGACCCGCTCCAGCTCCGGAATCCGCCCGGCCCACCCGCACGTCCGCGCGTGGAAAAGCCGGGAGCCGCGCTGGGCGTAATACGCCTCCCCGGGTGAGGGCTCACTGCCCTCCCCGTAGGGGTTCAGAACCGACTCGGGTAGCGGCTCCGTCACGGGAGCGGTCGGCGCCGGCGCGGGGGCGACCGCCGCGGGCTCGGGCGCGGCGATCACCGGATCCGGCTCATTGAGGTGGAGATTCGTCTCCACGGTCGAGCGGAACTCCTCGCTGGCCCGGCGGAACTCCCGCATCGCGCGGCCCAAGGACCGCCCCAGCTCAGGAAGCCGCGTCGGCCCGAAGACCAGGAGCGCGATGATGAGGATCAGGATGAGTTCTTGGAAGCCGATGTCAAACATTGACAAGCCCCGTCACGGTCCTCATCATACCACCCGTGCCGGCGGCGAGCCTCCCGATGGGCGCGGCGCTCCCCGAGGAGTTCCGCCGAGACGCCGAAGCCCACTTGCGCGGAGGAGCTAAAAGGTAGTGTACACTCCGGGCAAGCGGTCGGCAGAGGAGGGCACACCCATGAAGCGGATGGTTCTCGTGCTCGCGCTTTCCCTGGTCGTCGGCCTGGCGCTCACACCCAAAGACGCCGGGGCCCACCACCGGTCCCACGGCGTCCACGCCGCGTGTTGCGTCTTCATCGCTCCCGGCCATTCCTTCGGCATTCACGGGTTCCGCGGTCATCCCCGCTTCTTCATCCACCAGGGTCTCGTCCCCTTCCCGAGAGCGACCGTGATCGTGGTCAACCCGGCGGTGCAGCCGGTGTGGGTCCCGGGCTTCTGGTGGTGGGACGGCTTTCAGTGGCTGTGGGTGCCGGAGCACTGGGCCGTCCCCGGCGGCTAGCTCGCCCGCGGTCACCCCGGGGGGTCGTCTGCCAGGATGTGACTGACCCGGGGTCAAGCACCCGCTTGACACCTGCCCAGGCGGTGGCATAGAGTCCTCGCGTCGAAGAGCCAGACCCTGCGCGGAGGTGCTCCATGCGGAGATGGTCGTCCCCCCTCGTCATTTTGTCCGTTCTGAGCCTCGCCGCCATGAGCACGCAGGGCGCCGAGTACCAGCCAAAGCTGCCCCTGGGCCTCCAGCAACAGGCTGCGTACATCCCGGACGACAATCCCCTCACGCCGGAGAAGATCGCCCTGGGCAAACAGTTTTTCTGGGACAAGCGCTGGTCCTTCAGCGGAAGCGTGGCGTGCGTAAGCTGCCACCCGCCCGATCACGGGTGGAGCGACCCTCAACAGTTTTCCACGCATGCCAACGGAAAGCCGACCCTCCGCCACTCGCCGACGATCGTGAACCGATTGTTCAGCGATCGACAGCTCTGGACCGGGCTCCGCGCGTCGCTCGAGGAGCAGGCGGTCAAAGACTCCAACCGGACCGACGAGAAGATAGTGGAGCGCTTCGGAGCGATCCCGGCGTACCAGGAACAGTTCCGCAAGGTCTTCGGGAGAGACCTGGAGCCGGACGGGGTCGCCAAGGCCATTTCCGCCTACGTGAGGACGATCCTCTCGGGAAACGCCCCCTACGACCGCTTCGTCGCCGGCGATAAGAGCGCGCTTTCGCCGGCCGCCCAGCGCGGCTTCGCTCTCTTTGGCGGGAAGGCCCGGTGCGTCCGCTGCCATACGGGCTTCAACTTCGCCGACGAGGGGTACCACAACATCGGGGTCGGGATGAACAAAGAGAACCCCGACCTGGGCCGCTACACCGTCACAAAGAACGACGCGGACAAGGGAGCGTTCAAGACGCCCACCCTTCGGGATGTGGCCCAGCGGGGCCCCTACATGCACGACGGAGGCGAAAAGACCCTGGAAGGCGTGGTCGCCTTCTACAACAGAGGCGGCATCAAGAACCCCTGGCTCTCGGCGGAGATCCGCCCGCTCAGCCTGACGCCTTCGGATCAGGCAGACCTGGTGGCCTTCCTGCGGGCGCTGAGCGGCGAGATCGACCCGAAGGTGAGCAGCCCCCCACAACTTCCCTAGCAGGCTCTGAGCCTGCCTCCTCCCGGGAGCCGGCCCGGACTCCTGCGGCGGGGGTGCGTGACGGCGGAGCTACTTCGTGAGGCGGCGGGTTCTCACCGGGTCGCCAGCGCTCGCTGAACGGCTTCTTGAAGATCCTCCGGCGTGAATGGCTTTGTCAGTACCGGCACACCGACTTCCTGCAGAAAGCCCGCGTCCCCCGGCGAATACGCATGCCCAGTCATAAAAATCAGGTGCCGTAGGGTATCTGGTCGGCGCTGCTTTAATTCCTGGTAGAAGATGGGGCCCTCGACGTCGGGATCTCCAAGGTCGCTGAGGATGACATCGTAGGAGCCTTGCTCCAGCAACTCGACTGCCTCTGCTCGATTGCGGGCGGTATCCACCTCATAACCGTCCAAGTACAGCATCATGGCCACCGCGTCCCGGACGATCTCGCTGTCCTCTACTACGAGGACGCGTCGCCCCTGGTGGATGATCGCAAACCCGGTGGCGCGAAGGTCTCGCTCGATAGCCGGCCGGTACCGCCGGTCCGAGCGCCGGCGTTCCGGCTCGTGTGGCTCAACCTGCTGGCGGCGCTCCCCCTCCCGCCGGTCCACCGTGACCTGAACTTCCCGGGCGCGCGCAAACCACCGCGTCCAATAGTCCCGAAGGTCAAGCCGGTTTCTCGCAATGACGAAGAGGTAGCTGACCACGGTCCCTCTCGCTCCCGCCGTCAGCCGGCCCGTTTCTGCTTGCCGGCACGCCTTCCCCGCGGAGTTGGACGGCAGGTTCTGACCAGGACTTTATGCCCGGGACCAGCGGCTGTCAAGCGGTCCCCTATTGACGTTGACAGCGGACGATCACGACCGACCGGGAGCGGAGATCCTGCTCGATCCCTGGCTGGCGGCGGCGCTCGGGCTCTGGCCGTGCCGGCTCATGCGCTTGGGCGCCCTGGTGCCGCTCCTCCCGCCGCCGGTCCAAGATGACCTGGACTTCTTGATCCCCGACGAAATCCCGCGTCAGATAGTCGCACAGGGCAGACTGGTCCCGGGCTACGATGATGAGGAACCGACCCCTACCCCTTCTAGTCTCTGTGTCCGTCACCCTGTTTTCCCCGGCGTTTCGCCTACCTGAAGCGGACTAGGGCGTTCGCGTGGGGTCTGGCCCGGGCAGGGTCAGCCCCTCCAGGATCTGCTTGAGATCGCCCGGGCTGAAGCGGACGCGTGCCGGATCGTGCTCCCCGCTCACGCGTACCGTCTCGCGGGCGCCGATCTGTTCCAAGCGGTGGGGCATCAGCAGCCGGCTGGCTACCTGCACCACCCCCGACAACGTGTGGACCATCGTCTCCGTTGGATGCCCTAGCCTCTGACGAGTCGTGGGGCCAGGTACGTCGAGAAGCCCAAGGCTCGGTCTCGCCGGCGCCGCGACAGTCTGGACGACGAAGTCCGTTCCGCGGACGGACGCCACCGCATTCCGCGACCGGACTTCCACCTCATCTCCCGGGCGCATCAGCGCTCGGTTCACCGATGTCCGAACCTTCCCTGCCAGCAGTTCCACCACGTACCGCATCCCCGTCGCTACGGCCTCCTCCCGCAAGGCCAGCCGCGAGAGCTCCCGGACCATCACCGTCGTCGCGCCCCCTAGCAGTACCCGCGCCATCGCGTCCTTCCGCGCCTCGACGACGTCGCCCCAGCGCAGAGGATCCCCCACCCTCAGAGGCCGCGGGACGTCACTGGCCCCGCCCACCGTGACCGGCCCGGCGACAAAGGTCGCGCGACCGATGACCTGAGCCGTTTCGGCGGCGGCCGCCCCGACGCTCAGGTGTCCCATCACGAGCGGGCACGCCAGCCCCAGGAGAATGCGCCAGGGCGCCATCACACGCTCTCTAGGAAAGGCGAGCTTCGGGAGAATGCGGGAAAAGGGGGGAACTCCTTCTCGAAGAAATCCCGGAGGCCTCCCATCTCTGGGAGGACTCCCCTCGGGGACGCCCACCTCGAATGCCCTGGCGGGAGCCCCCGGCGTACCTAGTGAGCTGGCCTCGTCGCGACCCCTGCTTTACCCTCCAGAATCGGGAATTCCCTTGCCAGGCTGGCAAGCTTGTCCTGACACGCCAGGACTGCTGGCAATGAAATGAGGGAAGCTCCTTTGGGGTCAAGGGCCGGGAATCTTCCAGGTGTCGGAAGACTCCCCTTCGGGGGTAGTCCCCGGGTGAACTATGAACTGAGGTGCCTTTAAACATGAAGTTTGTTGCAATTTTTGTCAAGTCCATTTTTTTACTCCTCATTCGTGGCAATTACTCGCCGCGTCCCCCTGCTCCTCGGACCCGAGCCCCGCGGCCGACAGATCGCTGCCAAGACCGGGGTGTAGTCACCCCTGGCAAACACGGCGGAGCTAGAGTATAGTTCGGGGGTGGTCCGCTTCAGGCGCAGGCAGGTCCTGACCGGGTTCGTCCTCGGTATCACTCTGGTGCTCCTCGCCTGCCCCGACGTCTTGGCCGGGCCGCCGACCGAACGACTGCGCGACTTCTTCGCCGAGGTCAACGGAGTCCTCGCCGACCCGGCGGTCCAGGAACGTCCCCTCGAGGGGGTGCCGCGCATCCGACAGCTCGTCACCGAGCTCTCGGATGTCAGCGCGGCGGCCGCCGCCGCCCTGGGCCCTCCCTGGCAGGCCCGGACCCTCGCGGAGCGGGAGGAGTTCACCGATCTCTTCGCCGAGCTCCTCGAGCGCGCCTACGTCGGACGCCTGGCGGGTACCGCACGCTTGAGCGACGGCGTGCAGGTCCTGTACCTCCACGAGATCCTTGCCGGCGACGCGGCGACGGTGGCGACCGCGCTCGGCGCCAGGCAGGGCCGTGACGTGGCCATCGAGTACCGCATGGCGCATCGCTACGGGCGCTGGCTCGTCGGGGACGTCGTGCTGGACGGCGTCAGCATCCTGCAGAACTACCACGCCCAGTTCAAACGCCTGCTGCAGCAGGGGTCCTACCCCGAGCTCGTGTCGCGGCTCCGGGCCAAGCTCGGCGAGGAGTCGCTCCTCTTCGCGCGCGCGGAGCCGCGCGTCCCGGCCGCCATGCTGGAAGTCAGAATCGCAGCGCCGCGGCGAGAGAAGGTCGAGCTAGCCTCCATGCCGGTCGCTCCACGCCGTGTGCCGCCCCTGACGCCGGATGCTGCGGAGATCGCGCGGCCGGCGGCCATACCTCCGAGCCGCGTCGACGCGGACTTGACCGCCCTCCCCTTCTGGGCGCTCTTCCTTGGCCTCGTGGGTGCTGCTGGCGCCGCGTACTTCGCGAAGCGGACGGGGGTGGGCAGCGTCCTGACAGGTTGGCGGCCTCCATCGAGCTGATCAGCGCCCGTCCTGAAGTACCCAAACGAGTTGGGGTTCAGCTCAGCCTGCCTCTGCCAAGAATTGGCCAGACAATTTCTACCTTGCCCTTCCGGACGCCGTACATCTCGTCGTAAAGGTGAACCGTGGTATCCGAATAACCCACGACAAACTCGAGCCTGTCACCCACGTGGAGGGTATCATTTGGCTCAGCAAGGTCGACCCTCCCGTGCTCCGCGGAGAGACTGACCGACTTGACCCCGTGTAGCCCTATGGGCGCGGGCGTCGCGGCATCACTACTCATAGCCTTTTTGCCCGCGTCGCAGATGATACGGTAGGGGTTGGGCCGGCTCGAGACAGTGGTCATAATCGTGAGAGCATACGGGTGATCGACCATCATCTTCGTGCGGTATCGTATGTCGGAAAAAATGCCTCCGCCCGCTTGGATCTCGGTGATACCAGGCTGAGCGGCAGTGAATCGGTATGTGCCAGTTCCCCCACAACTGACGATTTCGACAGGCAGTCCCACAGCCCGGCACGCGTCAGCGCTAGCCGTCAGTAACTTGACGGCGGCGGCCACCGCCTGCTCTTTGGCGGTCTGATCGGCAATTTCAACCGTGTGACCTTCCCATGCCATCAGGCCCACAAAGTGCAAGCCGCCGTGCCGAGTGACCAAGCGGGCCATGGCCACCGTCGCATCGCCCGGCTCCACCCCGGCTCGATTACTGCCAGTATTCACTTCGACGACGACGCGCAGACGCACCCCCTTGTCACGGGCCGCCTCATCGAGCGCCGCCACGTTTTCCTCGTTGTCCACGGCCACGATGATGTCCGCGTGCCGTAACAGATTTACCAGACGGGCAATCTTTTGCTCGCCCGCAACCTGGTTGGCGATCAGAATGTCCCGAATGCCTGCCGCCGCCATCACCTCCGCTTCGCTTAGCTTGGCGCAGCTCACACCAATCGCACCTGCGCCGAGCAGCTTATGCGCGATGGCGGGTATCTTCTGCCCCTTCGTGTGCGGCCGCCAGTTGATGCCCTTCTCTCGGCACGCCCGCGCTATTCGGGCTATGTTTTCCTCCATGATGTCGAGATCTACGAGAAGGACCGGAGTATCCAGCATCCCCTTGGGCATTCCGATCACACCCGGCTGTGCACTCATTCACAGGTCCCCTTCAGTTCATTAGCCGCGAACGTCTCAAGGCGCGAGCAGCACAACGCTCACAACAGATAGCCCTCGCGGTACCGCTTGAGAAACGCCCGGAGTCGTTCGCTGGACGGGTTAGAAAACAGGTCTCTTGGCTGGCCTTGTTCAACGATGACCCCCTCATCTATGAAGACGACTCTGTTCGCGATATCGCGCGCAAACTGCATTTCGTGCGTCACTACGACCATGGTCATCCCATCTCGCGCCAGTTGCTTTATGACCGCCAGAACCTCTCCCACGAGTTCCGGATCTAGCGCCGAAGTAACCTCGTCGAAAAGCATTACCTTCGGCTGCATGGCCAACGCGCGAGCGATCGCGACGCGCTGCTGCTGCCCACCCGAGAGTTTTATGGGGTATTCGTCCACCTTATCGGACAGACCAACCCGCGCCAGCAATTCACGGGCGCCCGCGTCCGCCTCCTGGCGGGACATCCTCCTTACGTGGATGGGTCCGGCCATGATGTTGCGTAGGACGGTCATGTGAGGAAACAGGTTGTAGCTCTGGAACACCATTCCGATATTGGAACGCGCGGCAGCGATCTCACGCTCGGACTTCCGGATCCGTTGCCCATCCGGTCCCGTCCGGTAGCCAATGAGCTCCCCATCTACCACGATCTCCCCTTCGTCGTACTCCTCAAGGAAATTGATACACCGCAGCAGCGTCGTCTTGCCTGACCCGCTTCGGCCAATGATCACCACAACTTCGCGTCGGTCGATCGACAGCGACACATGTTTCAGGACTTGCATCCGCCCGAACCGCACGCTCACGTTCCGAAGCTGGACCGTCGGATGCCCACTGTCGACACCCATTTCAGTGGCCAAAGCGCATCCGCCCCTCGAGGTACTGGCCGTAGCGGGATAGGGAATAGCAGATGCCGAAGTAGATGAGCGCGATTCCTCCGAAGATCTCCATGGGAGCAAACGTTCGCTCCGCCACTTCGCGGCCCGCCATCGTGAGCTCCCACAGACTGATGATCGACACCAAGGATGTGCTCTTTATGAGCAGGATGCAGGTGTTGACAAACGGTGGAGCGGCAAGGCGAAAGGCCTGCGGGAAAATGACAATGCCGAGCGTCCGTGCCCGCCGCATACCCAGACTCCGCGCAGCATCCCACTGCCCCCTTGGAAGCGAGATGATCGCCGCCCGGAATACTTCACTCATGAAGGCCCCGAAATAGATGGACATTACCAGGACTCCGCCAAGCGTCGGCGGCAGGTTTAGCCCGGAGTAAGGCAGCACGAAATACATGAAAAACAAGAGCACGAGAAGCGGCACCCCTCGAACCACATAGAGATACACATCCATCAACACACGAATGGGAACACTGCCGAATATCTTCAGCAGCGCGACGATCATGCCGATCACGGCGCTCGGGACGACACTTGCGATCGACAGCAGTATCGTCATACCCGCAGCCCTCGAGAGATACCCGATATTATCGATTAACACCGTGGGTAACACTGACTGCCCCTCAGTGAGCGATGGCGAATCGGCGTTCGTAGAGGCGGACCATCCCGCCTACGATCGAGGTCATGACGAGATAGAACACGGCCAGGGTAAAAAAGATTTCGTACGTCGCCGCCGTCCGCTCGCTCAACAACTTTCCCGTCTGCGTGAGCTCTCCAACCGCGATCGCGGAGACGAGCGACGTATCCTTGATGATCAGGATGAGCTGGTTGCCGAGGGGAGGAATCACACGCACGAATGCCTGCGGTAGCACTACGAGCCACAACAACGACCACCGGGTCATGCCCAGAGCCTTCGCCCCCTCGATCTGCTTCATGCTGATTGACTCGAAACCGGCTCGATAGATTTCGGCCACATAGCCGCCATTTTGCAGCGATAGCGCTAGTAGTCCCGAGGCGAATCCGGACAAGCCAAACCCCGCCATGGCCAGGCCAAAATATATGAAATACATCTGCACCAGGACGGGGGTGTTTCGCACGAGCTGAATATAGCCGCCGGCGAGAAGACGCCATAGTCGCAGGCGAGACACGCGCCCGGTGACAATCACCAGGCCCCACACCATAACGATCACAATGGTCAACACAGACAGTTCGATAGTCACGACGGCCCCTTCGTAAAACAGAGGCAGGTTGCGCACTAAGAAGGACACATTAATGGGCATCAGCCTTTTACGGTGCGCCGCGCCAGCGACCCGCACGATGCGCGGGCCCGCTGGCGCGCCGGTTCCCACTGTTACTTGCTGCCGCCAAGATAAAATCGTTGAGGAGGTGGATTCTTCCCAAACCACTTCTGAAACAGGTCCGTATATTCAGCGTACCGAGACCCGTACCGGATCTCCCTCACGACGGTGTCGAGATACAGCCACCACGTAAAGTCTCCAGGCTTCATGAAGATGGCGTTGTTCGAGACCCCTAGCTTCACCAACATGTCCGGCAGGACCACCATATCCTTGTTCTGAAGAGCATAATAATCCGCAATCGGTGTGTCCGTCTGCATAGCCGTCGCACGACCTGACTTTACGGCGAGAAACAACTCGCTCGGCGAGTCGAACCAGACCGTCTTTGCCTTCGGCACGAAGCGTTTGGCCCGCTCTGCATTCTGCGGATTGTTTTGGCCGGTGATGGTGAACTTGGGGTTATTCAGGTCATCGAGCGAACGAACGTTCGCGTCCTTCCGGACGAGTACAGCCGTTCCGCTATCCATATAGGGATGGGTGAATGCCACCTTGCTGGCTCGCTGTGGATAGATGGTCGTCGCGGCAATCGCAAAATCAACCTTGCCCGACAGCACGGCAGGGAATCGTCCTTCAGACTGAACGATGACGAACTCGATCTTATTCGCGTCACCCAGTAGCTCCTTGGCAATGAGGCGGGCGATATCAATCTCAAAGCCGACGAGCTCGCCTTGTTTGTCTCTAAATGCCAGTGGCGGGGCTGTGCTGTAAGTGCCTACTATCAGCTTGTCGCGTTTGACGACCACGTCGAGTCTCGACTCTTCCGCCCATGCGCTCGCTCCGGACGCGAATAACACGGCTATCGTCAATAGATGCGCCAGTAGTCGACCAACTGTCATCACACCCTCCCGCGAAGGAATCCGGCCGCAGGTCTCGCCCCATCTGGCTCGCCTTTGCCGCCTCGGCGTCCCCTCGTTTAGCAGTGCACTGCCATGTCCCGTTCCATCGGCCACGCAGCGTCGTGGACACCTCCCAAGTCTATTGCCTCCTTTCGCAAAGAAGAAACCGATCAGTGCCGCCTTCCTTTTGTGCTCAGTGGGACATTTCTTATAAAGGCTGTCCCTTCTTTGAGGACTAGGGGGTGGGGACCCCGGGCTCCGCGGGGGGCGCCGGCGGCTCGTCCGCGGGCGATTCGAACTCGAAGGTGATCGGCCGGTTGGCCGACCGGTTCACCGTGAGCTTGAAGATGTCGAAGCGGTTGTAATAGCCGACCACGTCGTGGAACTGCTTGGGCTCCACGCACGCGGCCAAGTCGATGTCAGCGTAGAGGATGCCCTCCGAATCCGACAGCGTGCCACCGATAGAATCCCCGGTCGGCCCGATGACCATGGACACCCCGCGGGGGCTCGCCTCGAGGATGCGCGCCACCTCCGGGTCGCCGTCGGCCAGCGCATCGTGCATGGCCGCGTCCATGAAGCCCGAGACGACGATGTTGAAGGCCTTCGCCTCGAACGAATGCGCGCCGGCGCGGATACGGATCGCGTTCGCCAAGTTGTAGTTCCCGCCGCCCTTGGGATCCTTCGTCGGCCAGACCGGCGGGTACGTTGAGATGTGGACCTGCTCGCCCTGCGCCATGAGCGTGTAGCGGGCAAGCGGGTTGGTATTCTCGCCGCAGATCAGCATGCCGATCCGCCCGAGGCGGGTCTCGCAGACCCTGAGCCCCGCGCCGTCGCCGTTGGCCCAGACGAGCTTCTCGTAGAACGTCGGCACGAGCTTGCGATGGTGGTTCAGGATGGTCCCGTCGTCGCCGATCAGCACGTTGGCGTTCCAGAGGCAGCCCACGCTCGCCTTCGTCCCCTCGTTGAAGCCGAGAGAGACGACGACGCCGCATCGGCGCCCGGTCACGCCGATGCGCGCGAGCTCGGGCCCGGGGACCAGCATCGCGTCGGCGGCGAGCCGCCGGAAGAAATCGTGGTTGTAGATCGGCGCCCGCACCGAGCACCAGACCGGGAACGCGGGGATGTACGTCTCCGGAAAGGCGATGAGCTGGGCGCCATGGCGTGCCGCTTCCTCGATGACGGCGCACGTCTTGTCCACGGTGGCGGCGCGGTCGAGGAAGACCGGCGACACGTGCGCCGCGGCAACCTTATAGGCGGGGTAGCTGCTCATCGGCACACTTTCCCCGGTCCGGCCGTGGCGTGAAGATTCGCCCCCCGGCCGAGCCAGCCGGCAAGGCCCAGGATGTTCGCCAGAAGGAGCGCGTACCCGGACAGCTCCAGCACCTCAGCGTGATCCACGATGACGGCGGCCGAGCCGAAGCCGAAGCCGAGCAGCGAGAGAAAGACCGGGCCGCTCGACGCCCCGCAACAGGCCACGGCCGAGGTGCTTGCCCCGAAGAGGCTCGCCACGGTGGACGCGGAAAACCCGGCGACCCCCACCGCCATGCTGGAGCCCCGCCGCAGGACCGTCCAGGTCCGCGCCAGGAGGAGGAGCGAGAGCGCCACCAGCGGCGGCAGGAAAAGCATCGTGAAGAGCGAATGGGGGGTCGCGACGAACTGGAGCGAGATGAAGCCGAACCGGTCCTGCACCCCGAGCTCGTACACCGGCTGGTCGGTGACGAGGGCCCAGAGGTCGGCGAGCGGCGGCCGGAGCCGCAGCGTTTCGAGGATCGCCCCGCCGGCGTCGTGCACCTCGAAGTAGTTGGGGAGCGAGCCGGCGGCCAGGAAGGGCGAGAGAACGAAGAGCTGGTAGGCAATGACCCCCGCGAGGGAGAGGAGGAAGAGACGCCGCCGCCCCTCGGAGGTGACGACACGGAGTGCCCGGAAGGCGCCTCCGAACCAGTTCGCCGCGCTGGGGGTCATCGCCCGGCCTTCTCGGCCTAGAAGGTCTCCTTCGTCAAGTCCACGCGGGGCGGAAACTTCTTGGCGACCTCCTCCTTGGGGATCTTGAACTTTACGTTGATCTCGCCGTTCTCGACGCGGGACATCCAGAAGTCGATCACGGCCTTGTGGTCCTGGGCGCGGACAACCTTGTCGCCCTGGGGATGAGCGAAGCTCTCCTTCAGCTCCATCCCCTCGACCGCCCTGATCCAGTCGGGCGTGTCCTTCTTCGACTTCCACCCGGACTTCTCGATCCCCGCCTTGATCAGCCACACCGACTCCCACACCGCCCAGTAGTGGGAGCTGGCGACCACGCGGTTGCCGCCTTCCTCGCGACCGTCCACGGGGTCGATATGCACCAGGCTCCGCAGCTTGCGGTTGTGGGGCGTGTCCTTGTACTTGAGCTGGCGCGGCAGGTACTCGAGGAGGTAGATGCCTTCCGAGGCCCCCTGGATGTCCTTGGGCGAGATGGACTCGTGGGTGCAGAGCATGGTGTAGCGGGCCATCCGCTTGTCGAAGCCGAGCTGCTTGGACTGGGTGAAGTAGGCGACCGAGTCGGCGCCGAAGAAGATGCTGTAGAGCTCGGTGGTTTCCGCCGGGACCTTCGCGAGATACGGGATGAAGTCCTTGGACCCCTGCGGCACCGGGATGTCCGCCAGCACTTGGCCGCCGACCTGCTCGATGACCTTCTTGTGCTCGTTGAAGTGGGACCAGCCCCAGGCGTAGTCGGCGAAGATGAACGTCCACTTCTTGCCGATGTTGGCGGACACCCACGGCGCCCCCGCGGCCGCCTGCGAGTAGGTGTCGGAGCCGACCCGGAACACGTAGCGGTTACCCTTGTCCTCGGTCATCTCGGCGGCCATCCCCTGGGGGATGTACACCGTCCGGAGCTCCTTGGCAACGGGGGTGCTCGCGATGTTGACCCCTGAGTGCACCGAGCCGATGACGAAGTCCGCGCTGTGGAACTGGATCAGGCGGCGGAACTTCCGCGCCCCCACCGTCGGGTTGGTCTCGTCATCCTCGGTGACGAGCTTCACCTCGCGTCCGGCGATGCCGCCGGCCTTGTTGATCTCCTCGACGGCGGCCTTGGCCGCCTTGTCGTGCCAGTAGCCCCAGGAGGAGATCCCGCCGGTCAGATCGCACTGGTGGCCGATGATGATCGGCGCGCTCGTGGCCCCCTTCGCGGCCCGGGGCGAGATCCAGCCCGCGGTGGCAATGGCGGCGGCCCCTGACACCTTGAGAAAGTCGCGCCGGGACGTCGATTCCAGATCCTTGTCCATGGTCTTCCCCCTTTCGGCTCCCACGGCCGTCAGACGACCACGCCGAGGTGCCGCTTCATGATCTCCGGGTTCCGGCGCAGCTCCTCGCCGCGCCCCGCGTAGACGATGAGACCGTTCTCCATGATATAAGCCCGGGCAGCGAGGTCAAGGGCCATCGCCACCTGCTGCTCGGCCAGCAAGATCGCGAGCCCTTCCTGGTTCAGGGCGCGGATCGTCTGCTTGACGCTCCGGACCACGAGCGGTGCGAGCCCCTCGGAGGGCTCGTCCATCAGGAGCATCGTCGGCTGCTTGACGAGGGCCCGGGCGATCGCGAGCATCTGCTGCTCGCCGCCGCTCAGCGTCCCCCCGCGCTGCCGGCTCCGCTGGTGCAGGATCGGGAAGTACCGGAAGACACGCTCCAGGGCATCGGGCGTTGCCACGCCCGGCCCGACGCCCATCAGCAGGTTCTCGTTCACGGTCAGCTCCGGAAAGATCCGCCGCCCCTGGGGCACGTAACCGAGGGGGAGCCGGCCCACGCGGTGGGCAGACAGCGCCATCAGCTCCTGCCCGTTGAAGGAGATCCGGCCCCGGCGCGGCGGGACCAGGCCCATGATGCTCTTGAGCGTCGTGGTCTTCCCCACCCCGTTCCGACCGAGGAGCGCGACGATCTCGCCGGGCTGCACCTCGAGTGAGACCCCATGGAGGACGTAGCTCTTGCCGTAGTAGGTGTGGATGTCAGCGACCTGAAGCATCCCGCGCCCCCAGGTAGATCTCCTGAACGCCCCGGTGGTTGCTGATCTCTTCCGGCGACCCCTCGGCGAACACCCGCCCCTCGGCGAACACCGTGACGCGGTCGGCGATCCCCATGACCACGTCCATCTTGTGCTCCACCAGGATGATGGTGCAGAGGCGCCTCAGGTGCTTGACGAGGGCCGCCACCTCGGCGCTCTCCTCGGCGCTGAGCCCCGAGGTCGGCTCGTCGAGGAGCAAGAGCTGAGGGTTCGTGCTGATGGCGATGCCGATCTCGATGAGGCGCTGGTGCCCGTGGGAGAGGTTCGCCGCGACCTCGTCGGCAATGTCCACGAGCCGGAGCAACCCCAGGACCTCATCCACCCGCTGCCGCACGTCCGCCATGCGAGAGGCGGGCATCAGCGGGTTGTAAAAGCGGCGACGTCGCTGCGCGGCCATCCAGATGTTCTCGCGCACAGTCATGCCGGCAAAGATGCTCGTCATCTGAAGGGTCCGCGCAATGCCGGTGCGGGCGACCCGGTGACTGGGGAGACCGGTGATGTCCTCCCCGCGGAAGAGGATGTGCCCCGCGGTCGGGCGCAAGAGCCCGCTGATGAGGTTGAAGAAAGTGGTCTTGCCCGCGCCATTCGGGCCAATGACCGCGCGGAGCTCCTCACGCGCGAGGGCGAAGTCCACTCGGTCCACGGCCATGAGGCCGCCGAACGCTTTGCTGAGCCCCCGGGTCTCGAGCAGGAGGTCAGCGGCCACCGGACGTCCCTCCTTTGCCGCCCTCGCCCATCAGGACGCCGAGGATCCCGCGCGGCGCCACGATGACCATGAGGATGATCACCGCGCCCACGAGGATCTGGTAGTTTTCGAACCAGAACCCGATGTAGTCCGTGAAGCTCACCATGAGTCCGGTCCCCAGAAAGGGGCCCACGAGCGTCCCCGCCCCGCCGACGATAGCCCAGAGCACGCCCTGACCCGAGACGGTCCAGTGCAGGAGCGCCGCGTTCGAGTACCGGAAGGTGAGCGCGTAGAGGGCGCCGGCGACCCCCGCGAAGAGGCCGGAGAGCATGAAAGCCAGGAGCTTGTAGCGCTCGACGTTGTACCCGATCAACCGGGCCCGGTGCTCGTTCTCGCGGATCGAGACGAAGATGCGGCCCCACGGGGACTGCATGACCAAGAAGCAAACGAGGAAGGAGAGCAGCACCACCGCGAAGACGAAGTAGTAGTTCACCACCGGGTTGTAGAAGGAAAGCGCCAGCGGGCCCACGTTGAGCGCCGGGATCTGGAAAGAAAGGCCGTCGTCTCCGCCGGTCACCGCCTTGTACTGGAGGGTGAGCCGGAAGAACACGAGCGAAAAGACCACCGTGATGATGACAAAGTAGTGGCCGCTGACCTTGACGGCGAAGTAGCCGATCACGGCGGCCAGGACGAGGCTCACCAGCAGCGCCGCGCCGAGGGCCAGCCACACGCCCGAGCCGGCGTGGACCAGTGTGAGTCCCACCGCGTACGCCCCGGCCCCGAAGAACGTGGACTGGCCGAAGCTCAGCATGCCCGTGTAGCCGTAGATGATGTCGAAGGCCATGGCGAACAGGCCCCAGATCAGCATCTCCGTGACGAAGACCCGGAAGTAGGTCCCAAGAAGGTAGGGTGCCGCGCAGAGGAAGAGGAGGACGACTCCCCCCGCGATCTGGATCGCCCGGAGCCTGCCGCCGGGAGCTGGCCGCGCCATGGCTTCCGCGCCTAGACCGGGGCCGTGGGCCGGCGTGCCAGCCGCCGGAGCAGGCCGAGGAGCCCCTCGGGGGCGAAGAGGACGAAGACGAGCAGCAGCACCCCGATGGCGATGGGGAAGTTCGGCACCTGCGCGCTCAGGAAATCGCCCCCCGCGATGAAGAGCCCGCTCCCCAGGAACGGCCCCAGCAGGGTGCCCGTCCCGCCGATCACGGTCCACACCACCGCGTTGGTCGAGATCGTCCAGTGGAAGAACGACAGGTTCGTGTACTGGGAGGTGAGGGCGTAGAGCGCCCCGGAGAGCCCGGCGAAGAACCCCGAGATCGAGAAGGCGAGCAGCTTGTAGCCCTCCACGTTGTAGCCGAGCAGCCGCGCCCGCGGCTCGTTCTCGCGGATGGAGAGGAACACCCACCCGAGGCCCGAGGCCAGGAGCAGGTAGCAGAGGGCGTAGGCGCCCGCCACGGCGGCGACGACGAAGTAGTAGCCGGCGAGCGAGTTCGTCAGCGGCAGGCTCAAAGGCCCGAGGGTGATGGGCGGCGCAGGAAAGGGACGGCCGCTGTACCCGCCCGTGATCCACCGCCAGTGGCCCGACTCGAGGACCAGAAAGATCACCACCGAGAAGGTGATCGTGAGGACCAGAAAGTAGTGGCCGCTGACCCGCACCGCGAAAAAGCCGACCGCCACCGCGAAGACGGTCGCCACCACCACCGCGACGGCCAGCGCGCCCCAGAGGCCGGCCCCCAGCTTGAAGACCGCGTAGGCCGCCCCGTAGGCCCCGGCTCCGAAGAAGAGCGCCTGCCCGAAGGAAAGCATCCCCGTGTACCCGAACAGCAGATCGAACGCCATCCCGAAGAGGCCCCAGACCAGGATCTCCGCCAGGACGATCCGGTAGTATGGCAAGACGACCGCCGGCGCGAGGAAAAGGGCCGCGAGCGTCGCCACGAGCACCAGCGGGGCCTGCCGCAGGCGAGGACTCATCCGCTCACGGCCGCTTGCCGAAAATCCCCTGGGGCCGAACCAGCAGCACGACCGCCATGAAGAGCAGGGAGAAGATGCGGGCGGTCGTCGGCGTCACGAACACGTTCGCCAGGCCCTCGAGGACCCCCAGCAGGACCGCCGCGACCAGGGTGCCTTGGAGACTCCCGAGCCCGCCGATGATGACCACGATGAAGGCGGTCGGGAGGACGTCGAGGCCCATCTGGAACTCGAGCGAGGTCACGGGCGCCGCGAGCACCCCGCCGAGGGCGGCGAGGGCCGCGCCGAGCCCGAAGGTCAGCATGTAGACCTGATCGCTCGCGATCCCGAGCGCCACGGCCATCTCCCGATCCTGCCGCACCGCGCGCATCCACATGCCGTACCGCGTCTTGTAGAGCAGGAGCCAGAGGCCGGCGAGCGCCACGAGGGCGCAGCCGGCCACGAACACGCGGTACACAGGGTAGAACGTGCCCACGAGCGGGATCAGACCACCGATCGGCTCCTCGATCCGCTGGGGCGCCCCGCCGAAGGTCGCGAGGACCGACTGCTGGAAGATCAACGAGAGACCGAAGGTCGCCAGGATCGTGATGATCGGCTTGTGCTCGATGGGGCGGAGCACGCCGCGCTCGATCAGCATGCCGAGGAGACCGACGGCGAGAGGGGCCGCGGCGAGCGCCACCCAGAAATTCCCGGTCCACTGGATCATATACCAGGCGAGCACCGCCCCGAGCATGAAGAGGTCGCCATGGGCGATGTTGATGATCTCGATGAGGCCGAAGACGAGCGACAGGCCGAGCGCGATCAGGGCGATGATCAGCCCCCAGACCAAACCGTTGAGACCGAAGAGAATGAATTGGGCTTCAGGGGTCATGGACGGGTAAGACTTTCTATACCAGGGCTGGTAACCTGTCAAGGGATCTTGACAGACCTCAGGCCGATGTGGCGATACCCTTCGATCGGGGGTGCGACTAAAGACCCCTTGACGGGTTCAATAAAACCGGGGAAAGTAGGGGGCCATCATGAAGTTTCACCATGTCGGCATGGTGGTTCGGTCGGTCAACATTGCCAATGAGCTTTGCCAGGAGCGGCTCAGAGACAACACCCCGTTGGTCTGGGGGCCGGTGCCGGCGTTTCAGTGTTTCTGCGCCTTCTCGACCAAGTTTCCAATGATTGAATTTGTCGTCCCTGAGGAGGAGTCGAGGCTTGTCAAGTTCCTCGGGGGCAAGTCTGTCCTCCACCATATCGCATTTGCCGTCGAGAACATCCGCCGCCCTACTCCTTTTTCAGCAGGTGATTTCATATTCGATGAGCCGGCTCCCGCCATCCGGGGGCTCCTGGTAAATTTTCTCAAACCCCTCGGGGGGCTCCTCGTCGAGTTGGTTCAGGAGCCGAAGAAGGAGGAGGGGCGCGGGTAAGACTCATGGCGCAACACACACTGACCATTCGGGCCTTACAGGCGCGCGCCGTGAACGTGCCAATGCAGCGGCCGCTTCAGACAAGTGGCGGTCTGGTTGGCACGGCCCCGTTGGTCCTGATAGATATCCGGACTGAGGAAGGAGTGACAGGCTCTAGCTACATCTTTTGCTACACGCCGCTTGCGCTCCAGCCCATGACGCAGCTTCTCACCAATCTTGAAGAGCTCATCAAAGGTGATGGTCTTGCTCCGTTCGCGATCGAGCGGAAACTGCAGCGGCGTTTTCGCTTGCTCGGCCCGCAGGGCTTTACGGGAATGGCGCTCGCCGGCATCGACATGGCCGTCTGGGATGCCCTCGCCAAGGCGAGCGAGATGCCGCTGGTGCGGCTCCTCGGTGGGGAACCGCGCCCGATCCCCGCCTACAATAGTTGCGGCCTCGGGATCATCGGGAGTGAACGTGCAGGGGCCGAAGCGCAGGAGTTGGTCGCGCCCGGCTTTCACGCGATAAAGGTCAGGTTGGGGTATCCGGATTTGGAGACCGATATTGCCGTCGTTCAGGCCGTCAGGCAGTCCGTCGGGAAAGGCGTCTTGCTCATGGCGGACTACAACCAGTCCCTTTCCGTGCCGGAAGCGATACGGCGCATCCATGCCCTGGACGAGGAACACCTCGTCTGGGTCGAAGAACCCACTCTGGCGGATGACGATGTCGGCCATGCACACATCAGCCGCGAGGCAAAGACCCCGATCCAGATTGGTGAAAACTGGTGGGGTCCCCATGACATGGCCAAGTCGCTAGCCGCTAGCGCCTCGGACTTCGTCATGCCCGATGTGATGAAGATCGGCGGCGTCACAGGTTGGCTACGTGCCGCAGCGCTCGCCGAGTCTGCCGGAGTGCCGATGTCAAGCCATCTGTTCCCTGAGATGAGTGCCCATCTTTTGGCCGTGACTCCAACCTGTCACTGGTTGGAGTATGTCGACTGGGCGAACCCCATTCTGTGCGAACCGCTGAAGGTCGAGGGTGGCCACGCGCTCGTTTCCAACGTCTCAGGAGTCGGCATCATCTGGGAAGAGAAGGCTATCCGGCGTTTCCTGGTTCAGTAGAGAGGAGCGTCTTGAGTTCGGTGGCCGTCGCGCCGGCCGTCAGGCGCCGACGCGGGTCCCGGACAGCTCCTTGAGCAGCTCCCCGACGAAGCTCTTGGCGTCGCCGAAGAGCATCATCGTCTTGTCCATGTAGTACAGCTCGTTGTCGATGCCGGCGAAGCCCGGACTCATGCTCCGCTTGATCACCATGACCGTCCGCGCCTTGTCCACGTCCAGGATCGGCATGCCGTAGATGGGGCTCGTCGTGTCGTGCCGGGCCGCCGGGTTGGTGACGTCGTTGGCGCCGATCACGAGCGCCACGTCGGCCCGCGCGAAGTCAGGGTTGATCTCCTCCATCTCGACGAGCCGGTCGTAGGGGATATCCGCCTCGGCCAGGAGCACGTTCATGTGGCCGGGCATGCGGCCCGCCACGGGGTGGATGGCGAACCTCACGTCCACCCCGCGCCGGGTCAGCGCGTCGTAGAGCTCCCGGACCTTGTGCTGGGCCTGCGCCACGGCCATGCCGTAGCCGGGCACGACGATCACGGAACCCGCGGCCTCGAGGATTTGGGCCGCCTCCTCCGGCGTGGCGTTCCGAACGCTCCGCTGCTCGACCTGCCCCGCCGCCACTCTCACCTGGCCGAATCCCCCGAAGAGCACGTTGGTGAACGAGCGGTTCATGGCCCGGCACATGATGACCGAGAGGATGAACCCGGATGAGCCGTCGAGCGCCCCGGCCACGATCAGGAGCTTGTTGTCGAGCACGAAGCCCATGGCCGCGGCGGAGAGCCCCGCGTAGGAGTTGAGCAGCGAGATCACCGTCGGCATGTCGGCGCCGCCGATGGGGATGATGAGCAGCACCCCGAACAGGAGCGACAGCGCCGCGACCGCCGGGAAGAGCTCGGTGCGGCCCGGGTTCAGCACCAGATAGACCGCGATACCCACGGCAACAGCAAGGAGCGAGAGGTTGACGACGTTCTGGCCCTTGTAGACGACCGGCCGGCTCGGCACCAGATCCTGGAGCTTCCCGAACGCCATGAGGCTCCCCGTGAAGGTCAGGAACCCCAGGACCACTTCGAGGCTCAGGGCGGTCATCGTGAACGTCGAGAGCTCCTCCGTGTGCAGGTAGTACTCGGCCGTGCCGACCAGGGCGGCGGCGAGCGCCCCGAACGCATGCGACAGAGCCGTCCGCTGAGGGACGTGGGTCATCGGCATCCACACGGCCATGGGGAGCCCGATGGCCGAGCCCAGGACGAAGCCGACGAGAATCCACTGGTAGCTCACGATCTCGTGGTGCACGAGCGTGCCGACGATGGCCAGGACCATGCCGAGCTCGCCGACCCGCACGCCGCGCCGGGCCGTGGTGGGATGGCTCAGCCACTTGAGCGAGAGGATAAAGGCCGCCGCGGCAGTGATGTAGGTGACCTGGATGAAGTAGGTCTCGATCACTTGCCGGGCCCCCGCTTCTTGAACATCTTGAGCATGCGGTCCGTGATGACGAAGCCGCCCACGACGTTCGCCATGGAGCAGACGACGGCAATGGTCCCCAGGATCGTGCTGAGCTGGCTCTTCTCCGCGCCCGCGATGACGATCGAGCCCACGAGCGAGATGGCCGAGATGGCGTTGGTGAGCGACATGAGCGGCGTGTGCAGGAGCGGGCTCACCCGGCGGATGACCTCGAAGCCCACAAAGGTGGCCAGCACGAAGACGAACAGCTCGCTCTCGAGGTTCGCGCTCATGTCGCGCTTGCGCCGGCCTTTGTCATGGCCGGTAGCCCCAGGGCCTCGCGCACCCGCGGGTGGACCACCTCCCCGCCCCGGGTCAGGAGGGTCTCCCGCGTGATCTCGTCCTCCAGATTCGGCTCCAGGGCGCCCGCCTTCGCGAGGTGGAGGAAGAAGGCGGTGATGTTCTTGGCGTACATCTGGCTTGCGTGGTAGGGCACCGTGCTGGCCAGGTTCACGGCGCCGATGATGGTCACGCCGTGTTCCACCACGGTCTCCTCGGCCCGCGTCAGCTCACAGTTGCCTCCCCGCTCGGCGGCCAGGTCCACGATCACCGACCCCGGCACCATGCCGCGGACCATCTCGGCCGTGATGAGCACCGGCGCCTTCCTGCCGGGGACGACGGCGGTGGTGATCACAACGTCGCTCTCGGCCACCACGCGGGCCATCAGCTCGCGTTG
This sequence comes from Candidatus Rokuibacteriota bacterium, assembly GCA_023248995.1. GTDB lineage: Bacteria > Methylomirabilota > Methylomirabilia > Rokubacteriales > CSP1-6 > JAHFDN01. The sequence goes on along the minus strand of JAHFDN010000020.1, from coordinate 15,427 downwards.
CCGCCGGTAGAACGCCTCGTCCTGCGCCCGCGCGTAGCCGCGCGCGTCCTCGGCGCTGGCCGTCTCGAGCGGCAGTTCCACGAACCTGGCGCCGAGGCTCTGGACATGCTCCTTGACCGCCGGCCGGACATCATAGGCCGACACCGCGCCGCCGAGCCTCCGGGCGGTGGCGATGGCCTGGAGCCCCGCCACCCCGGCGCCGACCACCAGCACCCGCGCCGGCGGGATGGTCCCGGCGGCGGTCGTCAGCATCGGGAACATCCGGGGCAGGGTGAGAGCAGCCAGCAGCACCGCCTTGAACCCGGCCACGGTGCTCATGGAAGAGAGCGCGTCCATACTCTGGGCGCGGGTGATCCGGGGCATGAGCTCGATGGAAAAGGCCGTGGCGCCGGTGGCCGCGATCTCTTTGACGGTCTCGGGATCCCCCAACGGCCGGAGGAACGCGATGAGAGCCTGGCCGGGACGCAGGAGCGCCAGGTCGGCGCGGGCGGTCCGGTCGTTGGCGCCGTAGCCCAGGACTTGAAAGACCACCTCCGCCTCGGCGAAGACCTCGGCGCGCGAGGCGGCGATTCTCGCCCCTTTCTCGACGTAGACGGCGTCGGGGTAGAGCGCGGCCGCGCCGGCGCCGGACTCCACGAGGACCTCGCCGCCGGCCTTAACAAGGGCGGGGATGACGGCGGGCACGAGGGCGACGCGCCGCTCCCCAGGGAAGCTTTCCTTGACCACGCCGATGATCATGGCGTCTTCGCGGCATAGAGGAGGCGCTGGCGCTCGAGCTCGAGGAGCGTGAGCGCCTCCGCCTCGTCGGGTGTCAGTCGTCGGGCCATGGCCGTCAGCGGCCAAGGTACACTCAAGTCCGGGGGGCGTCAAAACGTAACCGCGATCCCCGGTCTTCATGCCCGTATCTCATGTAACTTCTGACATTCACTGAAGGACGGACTGACACAATCACGAGACAGATGACACGGCCGGGACACTCGGGGATAATACTTTCAATAAGTTACCGATCGCCGCGCCTGGCATGTCTTTTGCCGCTAGTTCGTTCGGGAGCAGCAATATCTCGAAGCCTCCAGGAGGAGCCATGATGACTAACGATAAAAGCCAGAGGCTGGTGCGCGCGGCCTCCCTGTCATTTGCGCTGACCGGGATGTTTCCGCTGCTGACGTTCGCCTATACCCTTCTTCGGTTGAACGGCCTGCAGGGACTCGAGGACCAGGTCACCCTCGGCTTAACTCTGATGACGGCGCTGCTGGGCTTTCGCATTCTCAGGGTCGTGGTCACGAGGATATCCACTCTAACCCAATGCACAAGCAGGCCCACGGAGCAGGGGCAAGTTCGCGTGCCCGGGATTGGCATCATTTAAAACTTCCACGGCCTTCCCCAGGCCTCGGAATCACTGGACCTTCAGAAACTCGACGCCTCCCCGCTTCCAGAAACTACCGCCGCCCCCGCCCTCACAGTCGCGATCTAGCCCAGACGTCCAAGCGCACGTTTGGTCCGGCGGACTTTCTTCGGGAGGCGGCGAGGGTTGCCCTTCTTCTGCCTGAGTGGCTCCTCATCGCTCTCACTCTTGTCGCCCTCGCGCCGCCCGCCTAGCCGCCCGACGCGGCCCATGAACTCGTCGGCCCCGATCGCGGTCGCGCCAGCACGCGTGGCGGCGTCGCGCACCTCGCGGTCGTTGGAGACCACGGCCGTGCCCGCCCCGGCGAGCCGCGCCAGGACGCGGTCGGCCGTCTCGCGGGCGCTCGAGAACATCACGCGGACCCCCAAGCCTCCCGCCATGCTGCCGCCTCCTCGATCGCCATCGAAGACCACGGTGAAGCGCTCGCCCGAGGAACGCGCCACGGTGCTGAGGAGCCGGCACAAAGCCTGCCGGCCGGCGTCGAGGCTCTCGCGTTCGCGGGCGGATAGCTCTGGCGTGCAGCGGATCACGTTGTAGCCGTCCACGAGCCAGTGCATGGCTCAAATCCTCCCGGGGCCCTTCTACAGGCCAACCCGGACGATCACCGTCTCCTCCCGGCTCTCATACGGCCGGGCAGACTCTGCCCTCTTATACCCGAAACGCCATCTCCTCCGTCGAAGATTCGCGGAGCCCAGTATCGGCGAAATCAGCCCTCACCTACTGTGCAGCATCTTACAGGGGCGCACGCCTTGACAGGCGTCCTGACTGCACCTAGACTGCACCTTGACCGTCCGACCCTCAGGGGAGACAGTCATGCCTCTGGATCGGGTTCCTGGACAGCCTTTCCACGTCACCGTCGATCAGGGTCCTGGTCGACGGAGGCGTTCGTGGTTCATGCTGTGCCGATCTCCCCTCGTGCTGATCCTCCTGAGCGGCCTACTCGCGCTGGCCGCCATCGCTGATGCGAGCCCACCCGATCCGATATGGGTCGGAGGCGTTTACAACGGGGGCGACGACGATGACGTTGTCCTGTCACTCTTCTGGCCGGGCAGGGTACTAGCGGGCGCGCGGCCTCAAGACCTCAAACCCTTCGTGGTCGTCGTGGGGCGTCTTCCGGCTATAGCCACCGCGGCCCCCGCTGTCGCCACCCTCCGGGCGTTCCGGTTTCGCTCTCCCCCCATCCCCTGAGCCCATTCTGGCCTAGCGTGCGCACGGGCGATACCCCGTGTGACATGCCCTTAACGGCAGGCCACCAAGTGCTCGCGTGCCAGTGAAGGGGAGGTGAATATGCTCCATATCAGGGTGAATTCAAGCAAGTATCCCGAGGCCCACCGGCGCGCTGCCCGCCGCTACCAGGAACGTCACCGGAAGCTGGGGCTTTGCGTCAACTGCTCCCGTCCTACTGCGGGGGGCACGCTCTACTGTGTCGTTCATCGAAAGTATAAGGGCCTTCGGCGACCGTGGTCACCCATAGAGGATTCAACCCTCGGGGCGGCCTGGCGCGAGGGGGTGCCGGCCAGGGAGATCGCCGCTCAGCTCGGCAGACCGGTGGTGTCCGTAAGGGTGAGGGCGGGACGGCTAGGGGTCGCGCCCCAGAGCGTTCGTACCCGCCTTGTTCGGAGCGCCTAGGAGCGGCTCGCTGCCTTCGTCCCCGCGCAGATCGAGCAGCGCGGCGGACGCCGGATAATGGCCGAGTCCCGCGGAAAGACCTGGGTCAGTGCCCAGTCGAGCGCCACCTGGAGCTGTTTCCTGAACCCCACGAGCTTATACAGATGGACGGCGTTCCAGAAGAGCCAGGCGAAGTAGCCGGAGAATTTGACCCCCATCAAGTCCACCACGGCATCGTTCATCCCCAGGGACACAAGCATCCCCTTAGGCGAAAAATCGATGGGGACGAGGGGTCGGCCCGCGAGGCGATTGACGATATTCTGGGCCGCGAGTCTCCCATGCGCGACGGCAACAGGGATGATCGCCACCGATGCTTCGGGATGGCCCGCAACGGCCACAGTGTCGCCGACGCCCAAAACGTCGGGGAGATCGGGAAACTGGAGGAAGGGATTCACGATGATGCGTCCCACCTGATCCACGGGCAGGCCGAGACCTTCTAGGGCGGGATGCCCCCTTACCCCCGCCACCCAGACGACCAGACCCACCCGCTCAAAGTTCCTCCCGTCGATCTCCACGCCCGTGGCCTCGACCCCTGTCACTTTCGCCTCAAGCCTGACCTCGATTCCATCCCGCTGAAGCTTGGCCCTCGCTCGGCGCGCCAGGATTGGGTGCACCCCGCGCAGGATCTCACCGCCCGCCTCGAGCAGCAGGAAATGCGGGTCGCCCGACTCGATGCCCCGGTAGCGCGGGATGACATAGCGACCGAAGAAGTCGTGAAGCTCAGCGATAAGCTCCACGCCCGTGTAGCCTCCGCCGACGATGCAGACGGTCAGGAGCTCCCGGCGGCGGCGAGGGTCGCGTTCGTGGTCGGCGTGCTCGGCCAAGTCGATCACCTGGTCACGGAGGATGACCGCGTCCTCCAGCGCCTTGAAGAAAAACGCGTGCTCCTCGACGCCCGGGACTCCGAATGTCTGGGTGACTCCCCCCAGGGCCACCACAAGGAAGTCGTACGTGACATCTCCCTCAGCCAGGCGGATCCGGCGCTCCTTCACATCTATCCCGACGACCCGATCACGGAGGAAGCGGAACCGGCGCCGGGCGCGGATGTCGCGGACCGGCTGGATGATGTGGCGGGGCTCGACCCTTGAGGAGGCGATCTGCGGGAGGAGCGGCGTGAAGAGGAGATAGTTCTGGTCGCTGACCAGCAGGAGATCTATGTCCTCCCGCTGCCCAAGGCGGCGCTCGAGGACTCGGATGGCCTCCACCCCGCCGAAGCCGCCTCCCAGGACAACGACGCGCATCATATGGGCCCGCTTGCGCCCCTCGGCGCCTTATTGCTCAATAAGCCGATCGTTCTCGGAGTAGTCCACCGGGCAATCAATCAGGACCGGGACCGATGCCTTTAGGGCCCCCTCAAGGGACGGTCGGAGTTCGCCGGCTGCCTTGATCCGTACGCCTTCGCAGCCAAACGCGTGCGCCAAGGTCACGAAGTCCGGATTTCCGAAGTCAACACCCGCCGAGCGACCAAACTCCCGCTCCTGCTTCCAACGAATCGAGCCATACCCGTTGTCGCGGAAGATCAGTACCACGAAGGCCAGCCCCAGCCGGACAGCGGTTTCAAGTTCCTGGATATTCATCAAGAACCCGCCGTCGCCGGTCACGGCCACGACCCGGCGGTCGGGCTGAGCCAGCTTCGCTGCGATGGCCCCGGGCAGGCCGATCCCCATGGCCGCAAAACCGTTCGAGATGATCACCGTATTCGGCAGGCGTGCTCGATAACGCTTCGCCAGCCACAGCTTGTGCGCTCCGACATCTGAGATCACCAGGTCCTCCGGCTTCAGGACCGATTCGAGGTCCGCGATGATGCGCTGGGGGAGCAACGGAACCCGGTCGTCCAAGCGTCGAACGTCGTCCGGAGGGCGCTCGGGCGGGACGCGGTCAGGCCGAGCCGCGACAAGCGGGGCGAGGAGCTCAAGAGCCTCACGCACGTCGGCCACGATCTCGACCGCTGGCTGGTAGCGGGCGTCGACCTCGGCCGCGGTGAAGTCGATGTGGACAATCTGGACGTGATCCGCAGGATTCCACCTCACTGGGCCGTACTCCACCGGGTCATACCCCACCGCGATCACCACGTCCGCGCCCGAGAACCCCGCGCGCTCCGGGCTCTCTAAGGCAAGACCGACCGTCGTCAGCGCCAATGGGTGGTCGGCCGAAATGGCCCCCTTTGCCATGAACGTCATGACGACTGGCGTCTGAGCTCGCTCGGCGAAATGCGTCAATTCCTCGGACGCCCGGCCGCGGATGACCCCATTGCCCGCGAGGATGATGGGGTGCTTGGCTCGGTTGATGATGTCGGCTGCGCGTGCCAGCGATGGTCGATCCGGTGAGGGGCGGCGCGGGCGATCGGCTCGCAGGGGTTCCCCCTCGGCGGGTTCGTGCGCCACATCTTCGGGCAGCTCCAGGTGGCACGCCCCGGGCTTCTCCTCCTGGGCTCGCTTGAACGCCTTTCGTACGGCCTCGGCCACGACCGCACCCGTCTCTATGCGAGCATTCCACTTCGTAAACGGGCGAAAGGCTTCCACAATATCGACGTACTGGTGCGATTCCTTGTGGAGCAGATGCCGAGGCAGCTGGCCCGTAATGGCCACAACCGGGGCGCGATCGAGATTCGCATCCGCCAGACCGGTGGCGAGATTTGTGGCTCCCGGTCCGAGGGTGGCCAAGCACACGCCCGCTTGGCCGGTCAAGCGGCCCCAAACGTCCGCCATGAAGGCAGCGGCCTGTTCGTGGCGGACCGGAATGAACTGGATAGAGGATCCCGCGAGCGCCTCGTTGACGTCCAGCGTCTCCTCCCCGGGCACCCCGAACACGTAACGGACTCCCTCCTGCTCCAGGCAGCGAACCAGTAACTCGGCTCCAGTCATTGCGGGATCTCCTTGATGGTCCACGTTCAGACTCTTCTGCCCCGAGCCCCGGTGTGCACCAGGATACACGAATCTGGCGCATCGGTTCGGGGTGGTGGATGATGGGGGGTATGGACCAGCCCGCCGCCGCCCTGGGTGACCTCGTCAAAGGCCGGACTCCCGCGCTTGGGGAAAAGCCATCGTGAGTCACGCGGGATACGCGACGCTGGTGGAGGCTATCGAGGAGCTGACCCGTCGGGGATTCACAGAACATTTTGAAGTGGTCGGCCGTGCGCTTCGAGCCTTGGAGAGCGGGAAGACGTTCAAGGCCGAAGAGCTGCTGATCCGCGAGTACCACCGTTTCGAGGGCGTATCGGATCCCGACGATATGTCAATCGTGTATGCGATCGACAGTCACACCGGGACGCGAGGGACATTGGTGGACGCCTTCGGCCTCTATTCGAATCCCGTGGTCAGTGATTTCCTGCAGGACGTGCCGATATACAGGACAGCTCGGGGAGAGGCCGAAGCTCAGATGTGAGAGGCGCGCCGACGGAATCAGTGGTTCAAAGACGCCGGAATCGAGGCCCCGAACCGGAAAAAGAGCAGGCCGATCACCACCAGAAGACCCGCGATCACCCCCGGGAGGAGTCCAATCGACCCCTCCTCAAGGAAACCGCTGACAAAGGGACCCAGGAAAATCCCGCCATCCACGCCGATGCGATAGAGCGCGGTCCGCCAGGCGACCCGGTCAGGCGGAGTCTCCCGACGCAAGACGCTGAGCGGTAGCATCCAGCCAGCTAACCCGACACCGAACAGCACGCAGCCAACAACCACGAACGGCAGGGTGCCGAACGAGACGAGAGCGGTGCCAGCCGCCAACACCAGCAAGCTGAGGCCCAGCACTCTGGTTGTCCGACTCCGATCCGACAAGGCACCGAGGGGGAGCAGGACGAGGACATCGGAGAGTTGCGGGATGATGAGAAGCTGCGCAACCCCAACGCGGTCCAGCCCGAACTCCCGGCTCCCGCGGAGCGGGACAATGAACTGCGCGGTGGCTGACCACGCGATAGCGATAGCTCCGCCCGCCGCGAAGGCAAGTGGCACGAGTGGCGACAAGCCAGCGGTCTGCCCCACGCGAAGCCCCGTCGCGCTCCGCGCGAACAGCGGCGTCGCCGGCACCGGGTTGCTCGCCGGTAGCGAGGTGAGGATCCAGGGCAGGACCACAAGACCGACCAGCAGGGGTGTGGAGGTGAGAATGAGCGCGGTGTTCCAGGACAAGCGCCCGGGCAACGCCCCGACCAGGACCATCCCGCCGAGGACCCCGAGCATTCCCGCACACTCGAACGCGTTGAGGGCAGACGACAGCGTCCGTGGGGCGTGGTACCTGAGGATGGCGGTCAGCCCAGCGATCATGCCCAGGGTGTGAGCGACGCCTATGAGGGCACGCCCGAGGACCAACACCGCGAATGGCCCGCCACTCCCGAGACACAGGACGCCCGCCGCCAGCACAAGGGGACCCAGGAGGAGGGCCCGGCCGAGATGGTGGGTGATGAAGAGCCCGGCCGGGACGTCAGACACCATCCGGGCAAACCCGAACGCGCCCGCCACGGTCCCCAGCTGCCAGTCGGAGAGCTCCGCCGATCTTCCAAGCTCCGGCAAGAGGACAGGGAAAGCGCCGATCGAAAACGTATTGGCGAAGATCAGAACGCAGAGGAGAACGATCAGCGCTGTTCCCAAGATCGTCCTCGTGTGGACCAGGGCAGAGGCCGCCGCGCCGGGTGGCGCACGGACTAAGGCATCCGCCGAAGGAACTCCTTCAGCGTGGAATCCTGCGGGTTGTCGAGGAGCTCTCCGGGCGGGCCGATTTCGGTGATCTGCCCCCGGGAGAGATAGGCGATCCGGTGCGAGATCTCACGGGCGAATCTCAGCTCATGCGTCACGATGACCATCATCATGCGTTCCAAAACCAACGAGCGAATCACCTCGAGCACCTCCCCGACCAGCTCGGGGTCCAGCGCCGAGGTGATCTCGTCGAGGAGCAGGACCTTCGGGCGCATCGCGAGCGCCCGCGCGATCGCCACCCGCTGCTGCTCCCCGCCCGAGAGCTGGTACGGGTAGGACCGCATCTTCCCGCCGAGGCCGACCCGCTCCAGCAGCTGCTGCGCGAGAGCTTTGACTTCGGCTTCCGGCCGCTTGTGCGCGAAGCTGGGGCCGAGACAGACGTTCTCCAGGGCGGTCATGTGGGGAAAGAGATTGAACTGCTGGAACACGATCCCCATCTGCTGCCGCAGCGCTCGAATAGCCGGCTCCGGCATCCGCGTTCTGGCCCCGCCGGTGGCGGCGCGGTACCAGAGGGGAGTCCCGTCCAGTCGGATCTCCCCGGCGTCGTACTCCTCCAAGAAATTGATGCACCGCAGAAGGGTCGTTTTTCCGGACCCGCTCCGCCCGATGAGGGACACCACCTCCCCGTCGCCGATGGCCAGGTCAATCCCCCGGAGCACCTCGAGGCCATTGGGGAAGCACTTGCGGAGCCCCTGGATCGTGATCACACGCGCTCTCCCACAAACCCACGGCGCATCAGGTGTCGCTCGACCCGACGGCCGAGGCGATCCACGCCGAAGCACATGATGAAGTAGAGGCCGGCCGCGATTCCAAGGGCGGTAAACACCAAGAGCGTCCGCTCGATGATCTCGCGGGCGGCGAGGGTCAGCTCCCAGACGCTGATGATGGAGAGAATCGACGAGGCCTTCACCATCATCACGCAGACGTTGACGTAGGGCGGCAGAGCGTACCGGAGCGCCAGGGGCGCGATGATCCTGCGGAGGAAGGCCAACGGCGCCAACCCCAGGCTCCGTCCGGACTCCAGGTGCGTCCGCTGGATGGCCAGGACCCCGCCGCGGAAGACCTCGGCGAAGAAGGCGGACGAATAGATCGTCAGCACAATGGTGCCCGCCACGTACGGCCCCTGGGAAAAATTCATGGCGGGCAGCCCGTAAAAGATCAGGAGGGCCAGGACGAGCAGCGGGGTCCCGCGGGTAAAGAAAATGAACACGTGATAGAAGGCCCGGAGCGGCCGAGCCCGGAGGAAGCCGAGTGGCGTCAAGAGCAAGCCCAGGGTCGTGCCACCCGCGATGCCGGCCACGGCCAGGACGAGGGTGTAGAACGCCCCCTGCAGGAGAAGTCGCAGCATCCTCACCCCTCGATGGGACAGCTAGAGAGCATCATACCGGGGCCGCCATCGGACGGCCCGCAGCGCGGACCGGGCGGCCAGCTCGAGGACGACCACCAGCAGGAGGTAGAGGACGGCCACCACCACGAACGCCTCGTAGGCCGCCCCGGTCTGCTCGGTCAGGAGCTTGGCGTTCATGGTCAGCTCCGCGACGGAGATCGCCGACAATAAGGATGTGTCCTTGACGAGGAGGATCACCTGGTTTCCGAGGGACGGAAGGGCGTACACCAGCACCTGCGGGAGCACCACCTTCCGGAAGGTCCCCCACCCCGACAGCCCCAGGCTCTTTGCCGCGTCGAACTGCACGAGGTCAATCGCCTTGACGCCCCCCCGGAGGATCTCGGAGATATACGCGCCATTCTGGAGGACGAGAGCCAGACCCCCGCAGATGACCGCCGGCCAGACAACCCCGATCAACGGGAACCCGAAGTAGATGAGGTAGATGGACAGGAGCACCGGCGTGTTCCGGAAGAGCTGGACGTAGCCTTCCACAGCGAGATTGACCCAGCGTCGCCCGGAGAGCCGGATCAGCAGGAGGACGCTCCCCCACACGATCGCCCCCACCGAGGCCCAGAGGGCGATCAGTGCCGTCCAGCCGAGCCCGCTTCCGTAGCTGGGCCCATAGGCGGCCAGCCAGTTGAGGAATCTCACGGCTTACGCCTCGCGCCGACCTCCCGCCGCCGGCCGATCACCTGTGAGCCCCAGATCCCGCGCCCTCCCTACCGCAGATAGAACTTCTGAGGCGGCGGGTTCTTCCCAAACCACTTCTGGTAGATCTCCGAGTAGTCCCCGTAATACGACCCCGATCGCATCTCCCCGACGGCCGTGTCGAGCCAGTGCCACCACGTGAAGTCGCCGTGCTTCAGGAAGATGGCGTTGTTCTGAGAATACCCCATCAGCTCGGGGATCACCTCGAACTCATCCTTGCTCGTGGCGGCATACCAGTCGGCGACCGGGGTGTCCAGCTGGGCGCCCTGGGCGCGTCCGCTCCGCACGGCGAGGGCCTGGGCCGCGGGGGTATCGAAGGTCAGCGTCTTCGTCCGCGGGATGAATCGCTTCGAGCGGTCCGCCTGCTGTGGGTTGTTGAGGTTCGCGATGGCGTACTTTTCCTGATTCAGGTCGGCGAGAGACTTGATCCCGCTCCCTTTCTTGACGAGCACCGAGACCCCCGAATCCACATAGGGTCGGGTGAAGGCGACCCGCACGGCTCGGTCCGGGTAGATTGTGGTGGTGGCGATCCCCATATCCGCCCGTCCGCTCTCAATGGCCGGCCAGCGTCCCTCCGCCGTCACGACCACGAACTCCACCTTGTTGGGGTCCTTGAACAGGGCTTTGCCGAGGAGCCGGGCGACGTCAATGTCGAAGCCCACCAGTTGTCCCTTGTCATCCGTGTAGCAGAAGGGGGGGGCCGTGCTGAAGGTCGCGACGATGAGCTTCCCCCGTTGAAGCACGGTGTCAAGCCGTGACTTCTCCTGGGTGAGGGCAGCGGTGGCCGTCAGGTGAAGGAAGGCGGCCACGGCGACCAGAAGCAGTGCTCGAGCGATTCCGCGTCTGACCATGATGTGTACCTCCCGCGCGTTCACGCGCTCAGATGATAGCGGAACTCCGGCTCTGCCCGAGAACCCGACTACCGGGCGGCGACGCCGGCTCTGACGTACTCATACCTCGCCCTGTCGGTGAGCGAGACCAACACCTCCAGAGGCGACCGCCCCTGGACGCGTGCAAGCTCGTTGAGGGGGATCCCGACCCCGGGGTCCCGCGCCACGAGGCAGGCCGGACATCCCTCTTCTACCCCCGGGATCCCCGTCACGTCCACGACGGCGTGCTCCAACGAAAGAGAGATGATCGGCGCCGGATGCCCCAGCAGCCAGGCGACCTGCCCCGGCTTCTGAACCAGGATCGAGTTGGAGTAGCCGATGGGCAGCACCCCGAGCCGAGTCCGACCGGACGCGGTCTTGACTCCACCCGCTCCGAAGCGTGAGCCCGGGGCGAACTCGCGGAGGGACCCCACGACGGTTTGGACGTTCGCGAGCACCGGTCTCGTGCCGAACGAGTCCTTCCCCGTAAAGGCCTTCGTCCACCCCGGCTCAATCCCGAAGAGCAATTGCCCGGGGCAGACGGCATTGGTCTCGGGGGCCTCGAGGCGAGAGACGACCCCCGAGCTGGCCAGGGCCTGGGCCAACAGCGGCCGCTTCGCGTGCTCGCGGATGGCCGTCACGGCTTGCCCGAATTCCTTCAGCCGCGCCTCAACCCACGGCACGCTCTCGGGGCTGGCGAAGGGCAGGTTAGTGAACACTCCCTCCACGGTGACGGAGGGGAGATCGGCGATGATCCGTCGGGCCACGGCAGCGGCCTCGCTCACCGGGACACCCACGCGGCCGAAGCCGGTGTCCACCTTCAAAAAGACCGAGACCGGCCCGCGGGCGACCCGCGCCAACTCCTCCGCCTCCCGGTCGGACTGGACCCCAATCGTGATCCCCGCCTCCACAAGCGGGCCCATGTCGGGGCGCGCGATCGTCGGGAAGAGCAGGACCCGGCACGTCACCCCCCACTCGCGCAACGCCAAGGCCTCGGCGGGGCTCCCCAGCGAGAGCCATCGGACGCCCTGTTCCTCGAAGCAGCGCGCCACAGCCCGGAGCCCGTGACCATAGGCGTTGGCCTTCACACAGGCGATGATCTCCGTCCCGGCGGGAACTGACCTCCGGACGAGCGCCAGGTTGTGCCGCAGGGCATCGAGGTCAACGATCGCCGTGAGATATGGCGCCGGAAAATCCTTGGCTGGCAACGTCACACGCTCCCTTGACCGGTCAACACAGTTCAAAAAGCGGCAGGCGCTGTTCCGGCGTGTGCTGGACAAACACCGCGCGGACCTGCCGACCGATCAGGTTGGTCTCCACGGGCAGCCCCTGATGATCGAGCCGGCTAAAGAACAGCGGCCCCTCGGAAAGCCGCACCGCGATGAAGTAGTACGGCGCCTCGGGGAAAAACGACTCGTGCTGCGGTCGAAACACTCGGGAAAAAGACACGACCTGTCCCCGACCGGTGGCCTGCTCCCACGTGAGGGCCCCCGCGCCACAGTGAGGGCAACAGACCCGAGGGTAGAAGACAAACTTTCGGCAGGCGGGCTGCACGCACCGCTGGAGCCAGAGCTCGTCCCGGTTCGAGCCGCGCAGAAACGGCTGGTTGATCGCGGTCAGGCGCGGCGAGGGCTTCGGCTCCACGGCCCTAGGCCTCTCGGGCAAGGATCGCGGCGCTGCACGACAGGCCGCGCCCGTAAGCTACCATCCCGTAGCCGGACACCATCCCGCGGCGCGCCCGCAGCTGGCGGGCCCCGGCCTCCCCACGGAGCTGGAGGACCGCCTCCACGACTCCGATCATCCCGCCGCTCGCCCCGGCCTGCCCGGCAGAAAGCTGGCCGCCGCCGGTGTTGATGGGAAAATCGCCCCCGACCGTGGTGTCTCGCTTCCGAAGAAACTCGGCGGCCCCGCCCGGAGGGCAGAAGCCCAGACTCTCCAGCTGCACGAACTCCATCACCGGGTAGTCGTCGTAGAGCTGGACGAACTCCATGTCCGACGGCCCAAGGCCAGCCTGCTCGTACATCCGATCCCTGAACCGCTCCCAGCCCCCCCGGAGCGAAAACACGTCCTCGACGGGGAAGTTATGGATCTCGCCCCCGCCGAGGATACGCACCCGCCGCCCGCCCTGGGACGCCACGAGATCCTCCCGGGCGAGGATGACGCAGTCCCCTCCGGAACAGGGGAGCACGCAGTCATAGAGCCGCAGGGGATCCGCGATGGGCCGGGCATTCAGATACTCCTCCATGGTCAGCGGCGTCTTGAACAGGGCGTTGGGGTTGAGCAACGCGTTCTGGCGCTGGGAGATCGCCTGCTTTCCGAAGTCTTCGCGCGTCGCCCCGTAGCGGTCCATGTAGAGCCGGGTGTGCAGCGCGTAAATCCCGTTGGGCCCGCCGAACCCGTAGGGTCCGAGGTAGTCCCGGACGGACGAGTTGAACCGGTCCATCAGATCCATGTGGGAGGCCACGTCAAAGACATCGGCGGTCAGGCAAGCGACGACGTCCGCGTCGCCCGCCTGGATCGCCCGGGCCCCGTGGAGCATCCCGATGACGCCCGAGGCGCCACCGTAGGCGCCCTGGGACAGCCACCGTGGCTCCAGCCCGAAGTGCTCGGCCACCACCGTCACGTTGTCCGGGGGAAGGACGAAAGCCGTCACGGCCAGCCCGTCCACCCTTCGCATCGGAAATCCCGCCGAGCCGAGAGCGGCGTCGAGCGCCTCCCAGAGCAGATGCTGGACCGTCTTCTCCGTCCGCTTCTCGTAGCGGGTCTGCCCGACCCCCGCGATGACCACGCCCTCATACCCGCCTGTCGCCATCGCCTCTCTCGTGGGTCAGATCACGCGTTCTGCCTGCAACCGGGCGAATTCGTCGGCGACGAGACCCAGCTCGCCCAGATAGACCGCTTCGTTGTCCTGCCCGATCTGGCCCCCTGAGTTCCGTACCCTTCCCGGCGTCCGCAAGAACCGCGGGACGACGTCCTGCATCCGGACTGTGCCGAAATCCTGGTCCTCCACTTCCACGATGTTGCCCCGCGCCGCATAATGGGGATCCCTGAAAATATCGCTGATGTCGTAGATGAGCCCGGCCACCACGTTCTCGCGGTCGAAGAGGGCGATGACCTCGTCCGAATCCTGGGTCACGAACCAGTCGGCCATGATCTTGTCCAGGACGTCGGCGTTGGCCACGCGCTGCACGTTGTCCCTGAAGCGCTGGTCCGTGGCCAGGTCGTCCCGGCCCATGGCGTGAACCAGCCGCTCGAATGTCTTCTGCGAGCTGGCCGAGATGGCCATCCAGCGCCCGTCCCGGGTCTGGTACGTGTTCCGGGGCGAGTCCTCTTCCATCCGGTTACCCCGGCGCTGCTTGACGAGCCGCATCTGGTCGAAGCCGATCACCTGCGCCTCCACCAGCCGAAAGAGGGGCTCGTAAAGGCTCACGTCGATCTCCTGGCCGCGGTGGGGCTCGTGATGGTCCCGGTCGTACACGGCGAACATGGCTGCCATGGCGGCAAACGTAGCGGCCACCGAGTCAGCCATGGGAAACCCGGGCAACGTGGGAGGCTTGTCGGGGAAGCCGGTAAAGGATGGAACCCCGCTGAAGGCCTCGGCGATCGTCCCGTAGCCGCCCCGGTGGCGATACGGGCCGGTTTGCCCGTACCCGGATACTCGGACGAAGACCAGCCGCGGGTTAATGGCCGACAAGACGTCATAGCCGAGCCCCCACCGCTCGAAGGTGCCGGACCGGTAGTTTTCGATGAGGATATCGGCGTTGACGATCAGGCGGCGGAGGAGCTCCTGCCCTTTCGAGGCGGAGAGATTGAGCGTGATCAGCCGCTTGTTGCGGGCGATCACCTTCCACCAGAGTGAGCGGTCCTCTTTGACGGGTGTCCAGTGTCGCATCGGGTCACCGACGCCGGGCTGCTCCAGCTTGATGACGTCGGCCCCAAAGTCCGCCAGAAGGGTCGCTGCCAGAGGGCCGGCGATCATATTGCCCGCGTCGACGACCCGAAGGCCCTCAAGCGGCCCCTTCAGGCTACTCATGGGTTCACCGGACATGAGCGGGCACCTCCCCCTTCCGAATCCGGCGGGTCGGAAGCAGCGGCATCTCCACCTCGTAGCGGTACCGATCGGCCCGATAGAACGTATCCGCTATCTCCACCGGCTTTCCTTGCTTGTCAGACACCATGACCCGGATAAACAGAACTGGTTGGGTCAGGTCAATTCCCAGGAGTGAGGCCACCTCATCGTCAGGCATCCGCGCCTCGATCGACTGGCGGATCACGCCGAGGGGAATCGTGAGGTGGTCGCGCAGGAACTCCAGCATCGAGTAGCGGCTCAGGTCCTTCGGCCGGATGCGCCGGCCGATTTCCAGCGTCATGTAGTTGACGACGACCGCCAGCGGCTCCCCGCCCACGGCCTCCACCCGCACGAACTGCCGCAGGGGATGACCGCGCGCCACCGCCAGGAACGGACTGACGTGCGCCGGAGCCGGCACCGTCGCCGCCCTGATCACGCTGACATCGGCCTCGTAGCCCAGGACCAGGTTCGTGATCGTCGCGCGAGAGTCAGCGGGCCCCCGGGACCCGCGCACGAACGTTCCCCGGCGCCGGTGCCGAACGATCAGGCCATCCTGCTCGAGCGAGCCCAACGCTTCCCGGATGGTGGTGCGGCTCACGCGGAAACGGCGCATGAGCTCCATCTCCGTGGGAAGTT
>JAHFDN010000056.1 GCA_023248995.1 Candidatus Rokuibacteriota bacterium | reverse complement strand
AGGAGGACAAGCGCGATCACGGCGTTGCCAGCGTCAACTGGAGCGCCTTGATGGAGCCGGCTCCGTAGCGCGCCTGGAGGCGGGCGAGGAGCTCGCCTTCGCGGAGCGTCAGCTCCTGGAGCCACGGGGAGTTGTCGACGATCACCGTCAGTGTGCCCCCGCGCAGATCCCCGGGCCGAGCCCGGCGCGCGATCGGCGGCTCCACGACGCTGGACCAGTCGCGCCTCACGGCCAGCGCCAGAAGGGGCTCGGCAAGCGCCGGAAGCACGGCCGTCAGGAGCGCGCCGACCGGTGTCGGGGTGGAAGTCCGCAGGCGGGTCATGGGTCCTCCTTATCATAATCATAACGCGCCCCGCCACTGCGGGCAAATTGACTTCGATCTGACCCACCCTTATAGTGGCCCTACCATGGCGCGCCCGCGACGCGGCGATATTCTGTCTTTGAGCGTGGACGACCTGGCCTTCGGCGGCGAGGGCGTGGGCCGCGCCGACGGCTACGTCGTGTTCGTCCGCGGCGGGCTGCCCGGCGATCGGCTGCGCGTCCGTCTCACCGAGGCGCGCTCGCGCTTCGGCAGGGGTGCGATCGAGGCCGTGGAGGCGCCCTCGCCGGATCGCGTCGAGGCGCCCTGCCCTTACTTCGGCCGCTGCGGCGGCTGCCGCCTCCAGCACCAGGACTATCCCGCCCAGCTCCGGTTCAAAGCCAAGCAGGTCGGCGATTGTCTCGCGCGCATCGGCGGGGTGGACGCGATTCCCATCAGGCCGATCATCGGCGCGCCCGAACTCTACGGCTACCGGAACAAGATGGAGTTCACGGTCGCGCGATCGGCGGAAGGGATGGTCGTCGGCCTTCACGAGGCGGACCGCTACGATCGGGTGCTCGACATCGACCGGTGCCTCATCCAGTCGGACGTCATGAACGGGCTCCTCGCGGAGGCGCGCGCCTTCTTCGCCGAGCGGAAGCTCCCCGTCTACGACCAGGAGAGCGGCGAGGGCCTGCTGCGCTTCCTCGTGCTCCGAGAGGGGAAGCGGACGGGCGAGGCGATGGTCAACGTGGTCACCTCGGCCCCCCAGGTGAGTGAGCTGGCGCCGCTGGCGGACCGGCTGCGCCGCCGGGTGGGCCAGACCGCCAGCGTGATCCTGAACGTCAACCCGAAAAAGGCGAGCGTGGCCGTGGGGGTGGAGGAGCACCTGCTGGCCGGCCGCGACCACATTCGCGAGGCCCTCGGCGGGCTCGTCTTCCAGATCTCAGCCAACTCCTTCTTCCAGACCAACACGCTCCAGGCCGAGCGCCTGTTCGCCCTCGTGGGGGAGTCCACAGAGCTGACGGGGAGCGAGACCGTGATCGACCTCTACTCGGGCACGGGCACCATCAGCCTCCTCCTGGCGCGCCGCTGCCGGTCGGTGTACGGGATCGAGGTGGCGCAGGCGGCGGTGGACGACGCCCAGCGCAACGCCAAGGTCAACGGGATCGAGAACTGCACGTTTCTGGCGGGGGAGGTGCGGGGGGTGTTGCCTCAGCTCATCGCCCGGGGGATCCGGGCGGAAGTGGTGGTGGCCGATCCGCCGCGCGCCGGCTTCCACCCTAAAGCGCTCCGCGCCCTTGCGCTGCTCGGCCCCGAGCGGATCGTCTACGTCTCGTGCAACCCCGCCACGCTGGCCCGGGACCTGGGGGAGCTGGTGCGGAGCGGGTACCGTGTCGAGTGGGTCCAACCGCTGGACATGTTTCCCCACACGCCTCACATCGAAGCGCTCGCGCGGCTTCGGAAGGTCTGAGGGAGCTAGGGCCGGACGACCAGAATCTCGTCGTGCAGGCGCACCCGCTCCCGGACCTTCAAAGCCACCTCGCTCCCGCGCTCGGCACGCTGGATCGGCTTGTGCTCGAGCTGGATCGAGTCCACCGTCTGCGTGAAGTCGGTGGTGTGGCCGTGGATGCGGATCTGGTCGCCGACCTGGACCGCGCCGTCGGTGAGGCGGATGGCCGCCACCCCGATCTTGGCGTAGTAGCCGTCCACGATTCCGACCTTTTCCTCGGTGGCCATGGCTCTGCTCCTGGTTGATGGTGTTCACCGCTGAGTATACAATCGAGCCCATTCTGAGACCAGGACGATGAACACGTGGATGAAGGCGTCGTGGCGTAGCCCGCGCTCGAACGGCGCACGCTCAGAACCGCGTTAGGCCAAGCCGCTGGAGCAGCGCGAGGAGGGCGAAGGCGAGGAAGAAGAAGCCGCAGAGGGCCAGGCCGATCTCCCGCCACCGGGACGGGCGCAGCGCCGGCGGCAGGAATTTCCGGTTGACGACCAGGGTGTGGAAGGAGAGGATGACGAGGTTTACCGCCGCCACGTTGGCCCCTATCAGGATCAGCGTCAGCGGATCAGCGAGCCAGATCGCGACGCACCCCCAGAGCGTGAAGGCCAGAAGCGCCCGGTAGTACACCGCCCGCACGTCGCCGCCCCGCCACCCCCGGATCCGCCCGCCGGCGGTCCAGAGGATCTCGGTCGTCACCCGGGCGAATCCCCCGGTGTTGGCGAGCTGGGTCGAGAAGAGGATCCAGAAGCCGGTCAGGAGGGTCAGGACCCAGAGCATAGGGCCGTACCGCTCCGCCAGCGCGAGGGCGGGATAGACTGCGATCCCGTAGCCGCCCAGGGCGGTGCCGGGCGGCATGAAGCCCGCGGCGATCAAGGCGGGGAGCCCCATCCCGATCAGCGACCCCGGGGTCCAGATCCACCACTGGTCGGCCCGCAGATACCGCCACCAGCCGCGCCAGCGCCTCAGGTTGTCTTCCGTCGGCGGGAACGCGACGCCGGGATGCGAGACCTCCACTTTCTGGCCGCCGATGACCGCTGGGACGGACGCGACGGTCCCGCTCATCCCGAACCCCTTGTCGCGGAGCCAGTAGGTGAGCGTGGCGTTCAGCGTGCCGCCCGCTCCCGAATAGGCGGCGAAGCCGGCGAGGAGAAGCCAATCGACCTCTTCGGGAAAAGGCCGAGACCCCAGAATCGGGCTGATGAAGCCTACCGCCACCGCCACCCAGGCGGTGGACGGCACCAGGAAGAAGCCGATCAGGACGAGGAAGACCAGGATCCAGCCGTTCATGAGCCACTCGGCGTGCTCGAGGGTCTTCTCGATCCGCTCGCCGAGGAGGACGAGGAGCACCGAGACCAGAAACGCGAGGTAGCCCAGGTAGAGCACCACGACCCGGTCCCCCGCGTCGGGAAGCCGGCCCAGGAAGAGGGCGCTCACGGCGGTGGCGGCGGCCAGGGCCCAGCCGGGCCAGCCGATCTGGAGGAAGTGGAGCCACGCGTAGCTCCATCCCCAGAACGCCGGGCCCGGGGCGGTCCGCATGAATCCGGCGAAGATCGGCTCGCCCGTGTAGAGGGTGTAGCGCGCCATCTCGGTGTTCAGCAGCGCCTGGAGCACGACCGAGACGGTGGTGACCCACAGGATCGCGGCGCCGTAGCGAGCGATGGCGGCGGGGCCAAGGAGCCATTCTCCCGCGCCCACCGAGACCGCCAGCAGGACGGCGCCCGGGCCAATCACGCGGAGGGCGTTTCGCCACGGCGCCGGCGGCGGCTCGGGGAGATCACCCGTTCCCCAGGCGGGAAGTGGCTCCATGCCTACCGCGTGAAGGCTCGGTAGAAATAGAAAATGACGAGCGCGACGACGAGGGCCAGGACGACGGCGGCAAGGATGACCATATTTTACCTGTCGAGGCGGAGCCGGCGCCGCCACGCCCAGAGCGCGAGCCACGCGAGCGGCACGCTGACAAGGAGCCAGCGGACCGGCGCTCCCGCCGTGAGCATGACCAGTGCGAGGAGCGACCCGCCCGCCGCGGCGAACCAGAGGAGTGCGCCCGTGAGCCTCTCGGCCGCCCGCCGCCATCCCCACGTGGCGGAGAGGAGGGCCGCGCCGCCACCGGCCGCGTCCAGCACGACGTCGAGGGCACTGGCGCCGCGGCTGCCGGTCCACCCCTGGTGGAGCTCGTCGGTGATCGCGTAGACGACTGTGAGGCCGAACGCTGCGAGGGGACGGCCGCCACGTTCGGGATGTCGGAAGACGCGATGCCAGAGCCACGCCAGGATCGCGTACTCCATCACGTGGGCCGTCTTCCGCCCCAGCCAGTGGAGGAATTCGAGCTGGGGGAGCGACGCCCAGGGGAAGAACGTCTTGAGGAGTGGGAGGATCCACCCGCCGGTCTCCTCGGCGCTGAAGCTGCCCGTGGAGAGCCAGAAGATGAACCCCATCCAGGCGAAGGGGGGAAGGAACGGGGCCACGCGCATCTCCTATAAGTACACCATTTGACCGTCGAAGGTTGACATTCGCCCGTGCGGGCACCTAAGATGGGGAAAACCTTCGGAGGCCTGGGTGGCGCTGAAGTCCCTGCGGGAGCTCCTCGATGAGTTCCTGACGTCCCTCGACACCGGTTCCTGCATCACCGCCACCCGTCACTTCCCCTCCAAGCCGCCGCGCTGGGCACCGTTCCCGTCGTCGCTGGACCCCCGCCTCATCGACGCGCTCAAGGGGCGTGGGATCCACCAGCTCTACTCCCACCAGGCCCGGGCCTTCGAGTTCGCCGAGAAGGGGCATCACCTGGTCGTCGTCACGCCGACGGCGTCGGGGAAGACCCTCTGCTTCAACCTCCCGACGCTCCAGGCCCTCCTCCAGCAGCCCGACGCGCGCGTCCTCTACCTCTTCCCGACCAAGGCGCTCGCCCAGGACCAGCTGGCCGAGCTGGAGGAGCTGGCCAAGGCGCTGCCCGACCTTCGCATGTTCACCTACGACGGCGACACGCCCCAGGACGCGCGGCGCGCGGTGCGGGCCCGGGCCAACCTGGTCCTCACCAACCCGGACATGCTCCACTCCGGGATTCTCCCTCACCACACCAAGTGGGTGAACCTCTTCCAGAACCTTCGCTACGTCGTGATCGACGAGCTCCACGCCTACCGGGGAGTGTTTGGGAGTCATCTCGCCAACGTTCTCCGCAGGCTCAGGAGGATCTGCCGGCACTACGGCTCGAACCCGCAGTTCATCATGGCGTCGGCCACCATCGCCAACCCGAAGGAGCTGGCCGAGCGCCTCACGGGCGAGAGCGTGGAGGAGATATCCCTCAGCGGGGCACCCACCGGTGACAAGCTCTTCGTCTGCTACAACCCGCCGGTGGTCAACCCCGAGCTCGGCATCCGGGCCCCCTACCTCGGGGAGGCGGCGCGCTTCGCGGCGCGCTTCCTGAAGGAAAAGATCGCCACGATCGTCTTCGCTCAGAGCCGGCTGGCCACCGAGGTGCTGCTCTCCACGATCAAGACCGCCGTCCGGGACAAGGTCGGCGACTCGGGGATCGTCAGGGGGTACCGGGGCGGCTACCTTCCCAACCGGCGCCGCGAGGTCGAGCGCGGCCTCCGCTCGGGAGACGTGCTCGGAGTGGTCTCCACCAACGCCCTCGAGCTGGGGATCGACATCGGCCACCTGGACACGGCCGTGCTGGCCGGCTACCCGGGGACGATTGCGTCGCTCTGGCAGCAGGCCGGGCGCGCGGGGCGGCGGAGCGGCGAGTCGGCGGCGCTCTTCGTGGCGACCAGCGCGCCGCTGGATCAGTTCATGGTCACGCATCCCGACTATCTCTTCGGCACGCCGCCCGAGCGCGCCCTCATCAACCCCGAGAACCCGTTCATCCTGGTGAACCACCTGAAGTGCGCGGCCTTCGAGCTGCCCTTCGTGGACAGCGAGCCGTTCGGCGGCTTTTCCGTCGAGCCGTACTTGAGCCAGCTCGAGACCGAAGGGCTGCTTCACCACGCGGGGGACCGCTGGCACTGGACCTCCGAGACCTATCCCGCCGACCACATCTCGCTCCGCACGGTGACCTCCGACAACTTCGTGGTGATGGACACGACGGCGCGGGACGACAAGCAGGCCAAGCGGCGGCAGATCATCGCCGAGGTGGACTGGAAGAGCGCCTTCGCCATGATCTACCCCAAGGCCATCTATCTGGTCGAAGGGGAGCCCTTCGAGGTCCAGGAGCTCCACTATCGGGAGGACGAGGAGAAGGTCGCCTACGTCAAGCGCGTCCAGGTGGACTACTTCACCGACGCGATCAGCGCCAAGGGGGTGTGGATCCTGCGGCGCCTGGCGGACCAGGCCGGGGCGGGGCTCCTGGCCGAGCACGGCGAGGTGCTCGTGGCCGAGAAGGTGGTGGGCTTCAAGAAGATCAAGTTCGGGACGCTGGAGAACGTGGGCTCGGGCCAGGTGGAGCTGCCTCAGCAGGAGATCCAGACCACGAGCGCGTGGCTCGCGCTCGACCCCGCCATGCTGGCCCGGGTGTCGTCGAGTCGTGACGAGCTGGTGGACGGCCTCCGGGGACTCGCCTACCTCCTCCACCACCTGGCGCCGATCTTCCTCCTTTGCGACGTTCGGGACCTCGGCTCCTGGCTCGGCGACCAGACGCCGGCCGGCGAGGGCGCCGTCGCCACGTATCCGGGCGCGCGGGCGCGGCTCCTCCAGGCCGAGCATTTCAACCCGACGATCTACCTCTACGACAGCGCGCCGGGCGGGATCGGGCTGGCCGAGGGGCTCTTCCAGATCCTGCCGGCGCTGCTCGCCCGGGGGCTCGAGACGCTCCAGGCCTGTCCCTGCCGCTGGGGCTGCCCCTCGTGCGTCGGCCCC
>JAHFDN010000055.1 GCA_023248995.1 Candidatus Rokuibacteriota bacterium | reverse complement strand
ATATCCCCCCCCGAAGGCCGTTGCGCGAGACAGTGGAGGACCTCAGGGTCCGTTGCTCCTTCCAAGCCCGGAGGGTTCCCTACGCCGAACCACTTTTACACCGAGCTTGGGACTTGACGCTGTGGCCTCAGCCACAACACCGAGGCCGGACTGGAAGAAACATATGCTGTCCCCTGGTTTGAGACGCCTTCTTCCTGGCGTCCGCTCGGCAAAGACATACCACCCTTGTTTCAACAGGGTTTCAATGGTGTCTTGCGCGGACGACTCCTCCTCGTCAGCCACGGGGGTCATAAGGAACAAGTGTTCCTCTTTTCCGGGTTCCCTCACCATTGCCGGGGCCGCATCAGCGGCCGCTTCCTTCTCGATGCTGGCTTCCGGGGGACCCTGGGAGGCGATTCGGACAATCGTTTTGACTGTCTGATCTACGACCGGCCCCCCAGGGCGTAGAAGGTCAAGGATTTCCCCATGTGATACCCCGAACC
Organism: Candidatus Rokuibacteriota bacterium; assembly: GCA_023248995.1. GTDB lineage: Bacteria > Methylomirabilota > Methylomirabilia > Rokubacteriales > CSP1-6 > JAHFDN01. Next base: position 1,865 of record JAHFDN010000055.1, on the reverse strand, counting down.
GTTCCATGAGTTCAGCCAGGGACAGGAGGCTATCAAGGGACACGACCCGCAATTGATGAGTGCGCCTTTCTACAACAATGGCGTTGGTGATTTGGCTGAGGCTTGCGGGAGACGGCCCATACTCGGTGTAAAAAGGGAGCGGCGTAGGGTAACCTCTCCGGTAGCGAACCGGACCGTCCAGAAGGGACGGAGAGAGGAGACCCTACGCCATGAAGAGGATACCACCGAGCACCCCAATGCGGGAAGCCCTCATGAGCCAGTTCGAAGCGAGGCCCTCGGGCGGGCCCGCCGGCCCGGCCCAGCCGCTGCGGGCCTTCGTCGCCCGGGCGGCGGAGCTCATCCTCCAGGTCGGCATCGAGGAGCAGCTGACGGCGTTCCTCGGGCGCGCGCCGTACGAACGCGACGGGGGGGGCCGCCCCGGCTACCGCAACGGCTATGGCCACCACACCCTCAAGACCGAGGCGGGGCCCCTCGCCCTCCGCCCCCCGAAGGTGCGCGGCACTGCGGGGCCCTTCGCCGTCCAGCTCCCGGCGGGGCTCGCTACCAGCTCGCCCGAGCTGCGCGCCCTCGTCACCCGGGCCTACGTCCGAGGCCTCTCGGACCGGGACGTCGAAGGACTGTACGCCGAGGTCTTCGGGGGCTCCCTTTCCAAGAGCACCGTGAGCCGGGCCACCCAGAGCCTCCAGGCCGACTTCGACGCCTGGCGGAAGCGGGACCTCAGCGACCTGAAGGTGGTCTACCTGTTCCTCGACGGCCAGTACCACGCCGTGCGGCCGGGCTCCCGGGAGAAGGAGGGGCTCCTCGCCGCCTACGCCCTCTGCGAGGACGGCCGCATGGTCCTCCTCCACCTGGGGCTCGGCCCCCGGGAGCGCACCGAGACCTGGGTGGCCTTCCTGCACGAGCTGACCGCCCGCGGGCTCGGGCCCCCGCTCCTGTGCATCAGCGACGGCAACCCCGGGCTCCGCCAGGCGCTCCGGCAGGTGTTCCCGGGGGTCCGCACCCAGCGGTGTCTCGTCCACAAGCTCCGGAACATCCTGGCCAAGCTCCCCCGGCTCGCGGCGCGGGAGCTGAAGCCGCTGGTCAAGCAGATCTTCGAGGCCCCGGACTATCGGACGGCCCTCCGCCGGGGCAAGGCGCTCCTCGCCCGGTACCGCGACCGCTACCCAGCCGCGATGGAGTGCCTGGAGCAGGATCTCGCGGAGTGCCTTGCCTACCTGCTCTTCCCCCCGGCGCACTGGAAGCGCATCCGGACCACCAACCTCCTGGAGCGCACGTTCGGGGAGAGCCGGCGGCGGACGAAGGTCATCCCCCGCTTCCCCGGCGAGCACGCGTGCCTCCGCCTGGTCTTCGCGACGCTCATCACCGCCGCGAAGAAGTGGCGGGGCGTGAAGATGACGCCCCAGATCCTGCGGGCCCTCGATAAGCTGCGGGGCGAGGCGCCCGCCCCGAAGGGGCAACTCGCGGCCTGAAGCGCCGGCCCAGGCCTCCGGCGCGGTCACCCAGCGTCTGAGCGCAATGGCCCCGAAAATCGACGCGCCACGTTGCCCTGCAATCGACGATCTCGGGGTCACCCATACGGGATATCCCCCCCCGAAGGCCGTTGCGCGAGACAGTGGAGGACCTCAGGGTCCGTTGCTCCTTCCAAGCCCGGAGGGTTCCCTACGCCGAACCACTTTTACACCGAGCTTGGGACTTGACGCTCGCAGATCCTGGAATCTGTAGGTGGCTTAACGTTCCGCTGCCGGCCACCACTGAAGGAATCCGAAATCCAAAGCACAGGATGGCGCAAGCGTTCTTTCGGAGGACAGGCCGGCCCTATCGGAGACGCCGCGCGCGGCTCGAAGTTGCCAGGCAGGCAACCGGGG
>JAHFDN010000019.1 GCA_023248995.1 Candidatus Rokuibacteriota bacterium | reverse complement strand
GGAAGGGCCATCGCTCAACGGATAAAAGGTACTCCGGGGATAACAGGCTGATCTCCCCCAAGAGTTCACATCGACGGGGAGGTTTGGCACCTCGATGTCGGCTCATCGCATCCTGGGGCTGAAGCAGGTCCCAAGGGTTGGGCTGTTCGCCCATTAAAGCGGTACGTGAGCTGGGTTTAGAACGTCGTGAGACAGTTCGGTCCCTATCTGTCGCGGGCGCAGGAGGTTTGAGGGGAGCTACCCCTAGTACGAGAGGACCGGGGTGGACGGACCTCTAGTGTGCGAGCTGTTCCGCCAGGAGCATTGCTCGGTAGCTATGTCCGGCAGGGATAAGCGCTGAAGGCATCTAAGCGCGAAACCCGCCTCAAGATGAGACCTCCCAGGGCGTAAGCCCTCTGAAGGCCCCTCGGAGATGACGAGGTTGATAGGCCGGGGGTGTAAGCGCCGTAAGGCGTTCAGCTTACCGGTACTAATCGGCCGTGCGGCTTGACCACGGATTCCTTATTTATCCCGCTTCGCTGTCCCGAGAATCGTCCCGGTTGTCATAAAAAATCCCGGTGGCATTGCCGGAGGGGCCACACCCGTTCCCATCCCGAACACGGCAGTTAAGCCCTCCAGGGCCGATGGTACTGCACTGGTAACGGTGTGGGAGAGTAGGTCGCCGCCGGGGTAAACCCCAAAAGCCCGGGCCAAACAGCCCGGGCTTTTTCTTTTGTGTGCTGGCGGAAGGAAGCTCGACCTTCTCAAGGGGGGTGTTATGTCCCCTTGACAACCTCTGCGCGGCTTGGTAGGAACCATCCACGACAACCCGCTAAAATCAACGCAAGACCAAGGGGGTAAACGATGATGAAGAAGCTCAACTTCGTTTTTACTGCCGCCCTGTTTTTCATGGCCGTGGCCGGTGTCGCGACGGCAGTCGCCGCCGAATTTGGCACCGCGGCCGAGGCCAAAGCCATGCTGGAGCGGGCGGTGGCCGCGGTCAAGGCGGACAAGGCCAAGGCCCTGGCAATGTTCGCCAAGGGCGAAGGGGGGTTCAAGGACCGGGATCTGTATCCGTTCTGCGGCGCCTCCGACGGCAATTTCACCGCCCATCCGACGCTCGTCGGGAAGAGCCTCAAAGGACTGAGGGACAAGGCCGGCAAGCCGCTCGGTGAGGAGATCTACAAGGTCGCCCAGGAGGGCAAGATCAGCGAAGTCAGCTACATGTGGCCGCGGCCCGGCAGCACCGAGCCGGTTCAGAAGGTTACCTTCGTCACCAAGATCGGCGACCAGGTCTGTGCGGTCGGCTATTACAAGTAACTCCCCTTCCGTGCCGTCGTGCATGAAGGTGGAGTGCTCCAAGATCTCCTAGGGCGTAAGCCCTCTGAAGGCCCCTCTCAGATGACGAGGTTGATAGGCTCGGGGTCTGAGCGCCGTAAGGCGTTTCGCGCCGCGATGCGAGCCCGCATGCTCCATCAAGGGACGAGCCCGACCTCGCGGAGGTAACGCAGGACGCCAGGGTGGAGTAGCTCCGCGCGCGGCGCGGCTCGGACCGTATTCGCAGCGGTGGTCTCCCGCGCCTGGGGAAGGCGCTGAGCCAGGGCGGCCTCGCCGCGGTGCAGCGCCCGCGCTAGCCGGTAGGCCACATCGTCGGGCAGCGTCGGTCGCGCCAGGATGAGGCTCCACGACCCGACCGAGACGATGGGCGCGTCCTGCCCAGGATAGGAGCGGGCCGGGACTGTCATCGTCGCGAGAAACGGATGCTTGGCCTGGATGCGCCGGATGCCTTCCGAGTCCGGCACGATGAAGCGGGCGCCTGCAGGACCACGGGCCACCGCCGCGAACCCTGGCCATCCGATCCCGCCACCCCACAGCGCCGCGACCCGACCGTCTATCACCATCGTGGGTCCGTCCCCCGCTTGCTCGAGGAAGACGGCCTGGAAGTCTCGATCTCGGTCCAGGCCGAGCCCGTCGAGAACGTAGCGCGCGAGGATCACGAGCCCGGAGCCCCGGGCGCCGAACGCGACGGGCTTCGCCTTCAGATCTTCGATCGTCCGGTACGTCGAATCCCCGCGGACGACGAACATTCCGGGCGTCGAGTACATGGCGGCCACGACGCGGAGGTCCGCCGGAGCCCGGCCGATCCCATTGAGCGCCTCGTGGGCCACTTCGCCCTGGACCAGACCGAGGTCGAGCTGGCCGGCCTCGAGCATGGGTACGTTCTCGGTGCTTCCCTTGGTGTTCCGGGGCCGGACGTCGAGCGAGCGGTCGATCTGGTTGACGGTCTCGGCCACTGCCTGCCCGTACACGGGAAATCCGCCGCCGGGCGTCGCCGTGCCGAGGGTCACGATGGTCCTGTCAGTCGTGGAGGAAGAGGTGCTCAGCCATAGCGCTCCCAGGAAGATGGCGGTGCCGGCTGCGCGGCGCGACACGGCTACAGGATGAGCCCGACGATGGCGATATAAATTCCGCTGACGAATTGCACTGCGGGGCCGATCACGAAGCGCGTGGCGTCTGTCAGCACCAGCAGGAGCAGGATGAACGGGCCGTACTGCTCCAGCTGGGATATGAGCGACCACGAGCCACGCGGCAGCAGGTACGGGAGGAAGTGTCCGCCATCCAGCGGCGGCACGGGGATCAGATTGAAGATGGCCAGGACGAGGTTGAACTGGTAGACGTAGAACAACACGCCGGCGAGCGGCACGGCAATGAACGAGGCGCTGGCCGTCCGTCGCAGGAGGACGAAGAGGACGAGGCCGAGGAAAGCGACGATGAGGTTGGAGGCCGGGCCGGCGGCCGCGACGCACGCCATGTCCCGCACGGGACGCCGGAGATTGGCTCCATTTACCGGAACGGGTTTGGCCCAGCCGAAGCCGGCGAGCACGAATGCGAGCGCGCCGATGGGGTCGATGTGCGGCAGAGGATTCAGCGTGATCCGGCCCTGGAGCCTGGCCGTGGGATCGCCCAGTCGCTCGGCCACGAGCCCGTGCGCCACCTCGTGAACCGTCACCGCCACGAGGAGCGCCGGAACTTTCAAGACGAGGGTCTGGACGAATACTGCCGGATCGCCGAAGAGATCGGTCATCCCTCACCGTGGGGGCTGCGGTCGTCGAGAGCGAGATCGGATGCGGTCGCTTCGCCGGCGATCCGATACCCTTCGTCGAGCCACACGCCGAGATCGATGAGGCGGCACGTGATGGAGCAGAAGGGGCGGTGGGGATTCTCCTGCCACACGAACGGGCGCCGACATGTCGGACAGCGGGGAGGGCGCGAAGGCGAATCAGGATCAGGGCGCACCATTCTGAGGTCCGTCGTCACGGCTTCATCCTATAGAGCCCCCTAACTTCTGTCAACGTTGGTGGATTTCCCGTGCTTGAGAAACGTTTCCCGTTGACACTCTGTCCTCCATCCGGTAAAGTCGTGGCGGTCCATTTCCGATCTCAAGGGGTCAACCAACCATTCTTTCGGGGAGCCAAGGGGTATGAACCGGACGACCTCCGGATTCCGTCGCGTCCCCCACGGACTGCCTAGGGCGCTTCTCCTCGTGGCCTTGATCTCGCTCGCGGCCGCGCCGGCCGCGCTCGCGGAGGCGCCGCATCAGGGCGGCGGTGAGGCGACCCTCAAGGTCCCGGACCTCGGCTCGGCGACCTTTGTCGGCGTGAGCGGGCCAACCCTCCTGATGGCGGGGTTGGCGGTGTGTGTCCTCGGCTTCCTGTTCGGGCTGGTGATCTACGGTCAGCTCAAGAATCTCCCGGTGCACGAATCCATGCGGGAGATCTCCGAGCTGATCTACGAGACGTGCAAGACGTATCTGATCACCCAGGGAAAGTTCATCCTCGTCCTGGAGGCTTTCATCGGTGTCATCCTCGTCCTGTATTTCGGCGTCCTCCTGCGATTCGAGCCGGTGAAGGTGGCGATCATCCTTGCCTTCAGCCTGATCGGCATCGGGGGCAGCTACGGCGTCGCCTGGTTCGGGATCCGCATCAACACCTTCGCCAACTCGCGCACCGCGTTCGCGGCGCTGGAGGGAAAGCCCTTCCCCCTGTACGCGATCCCCCTGAAGGCCGGCATGAGCATCGGGATGCTCCTCGTCAGCGTGGAGCTGTTCCTGATGCTCTGCATCCTGCTGTTCATCCCGGGTGATTATTCGGGTCCGTGCTTCATCGGCTTCGCCATCGGCGAATCGCTCGGTGCCGCGGCGTTGCGCATCGCCGGGGGCATCTTCACCAAGATCGCCGACATCGGCTCTGACCTCATGAAGATCGTGTTCAACATCAAGGAAGACGACGCGCGGAACCCGGGGGTCATCGCTGACTGCACGGGAGACAATGCCGGCGATTCCGTCGGCCCGAGCGCTGACGGCTTCGAGACCTACGGGGTTACCGGCGTGGCCCTCATCGCCTTCATCCTGGTGGCCGTGAAGAGCCCCATGGTGCAGGTGCAGCTCCTCGTCTGGATTTTCCTGATGCGTGTGCTGATGATCGTCACGAGCGGCGCGTCCTACCTCATCAACAACGCCGTGGCCAGGAGCCGGTACGTCGGGGCTGCCACCATGAACTTCGAGACGCCGCTCACGTCGCTGGTGTGGATCACCTCGCTCCTCTCGGTGGGGCTCACCTATGTGGCCTCGTACGTGCTGATCCGTGATCTCGGAGACGGGACCCTGTGGTGGAAGCTGTCCACGGTCATTACCTGCGGCACGCTGGCCGGGGCGATCATTCCCGAATGTGTGAAGGTCTTCACCTCCACCGAGTCGGCGCACGTCCGAGAGGTGGTGACGTCGGCCCGCGAGGGCGGCGCATCGCTGGGCATTCTCTCGGGGCTCGTCGCGGGAAACTTCAGCGCGTACTGGCTCGGCATCGTGGTCGTGGCCCTCATGGGGATCGCCTATGCGGTCAGCACGGCCGGGCTCGGGGCGCTAATGGTCGCGCCCGCCGTGTTCGCCTTCGGGTTGGTGGCGTTCGGCTTCCTCGGCATGGGCCCGGTGACGATCGCGGTGGACTCCTACGGACCCGTCACGGACAACGCCCAGTCGGTCTTCGAGCTCTCCGTGATCGAGCAGATCCCGAATATCAAAGGGGAGATCAGGAAGGCGCACGGCTTCGACGTCAACTTCGAGAGGGCCAAACACCTGCTCGAGGAAAACGACGGGGCCGGGAACACCTTCAAGGCGACGGCGAAGCCGGTGCTCATCGGGACGGCGGTCGTCGGCGCCACGACCATGATCTTCTCGATCATCGTGCTGCTGACCCAGGGCCTCACCCAGAACCTGGACAAGCTCTCGCTCTTGCACCCGCCGTTCCTGCTGGGGCTCATTACGGGGGGCGCGGTGATCTACTGGTTCACGGGCGCGTCCATCCAGGCGGTGACTACTGGGGCCTACCGGGCGGTGGAGTTCATCAAGGCCAACATCCGGCTGGAGGGCGTGACGAAAGCGTCGGTGACCGACAGCAAGAAAGTCGTGGAGATCTGTACGCAGTATGCGCAGAAAGGCATGTTCAACATCTTCCTGACCGTGTTCTTCTCGACGCTGGCCTTCGCGTTCTTCGAGCCCTATTTCTTCATCGGGTATCTCATGTCCATCGCGCTCTTCGGGCTGTTCCAGGCTGTCTTCATGGCGAACGCCGGGGCAGCCTGGGATAACGCCAAGAAGATCGTCGAGGTGGAGTTGAAGGAGAAGGGGACCGCCATCCACGCGGCGACCGTCGTCGGGGACACGGTCGGCGATCCTTTCAAGGACACCTCGTCGGTGGCCATGAACCCGGTCATCAAGTTCACGACGCTCTTCGGCCTGCTGGCGGTGGAGCTTGCCGTCACGCTCACGGCGGAGAGAGGGGCCGCGTTCAGCCACGTCCTGGCGGCGTTGTTCTTTGCGGTCTCGATGGTGTTCGTCTGGCGGTCGTTCTACGCCATGCGCATCAGGGGCGGGGCGCCCGCGGCGGCCGCGGCGCGCGGGTCGGTGAGGGCCGTGGGGCCGGAGAAGTAGGGGCCGGTGGAGTTTCTGCTCGACCTCCTCACGGGGAACTACGCGCTCGACGACCTCATCCGCTGGGGCGGGTACGCCGTCCTCGCGGCCATCGTTTTCACGGAGACGGGTCTCTTGGTCGGCCTCTTCCTGCCGGGGGATTCGCTGCTCGTGACGGCCGGGTTGCTTGCGGGGACGGGCGTCCTCAACATCTGGTGGCTCAACGTCCTCCTGATGGGGGCCGCGATCGTCGGCGACAGCGTCGGGTACGCCATCGGCTTCAGGACGGGACCGCGGATCTTCACGCGCGAGGAATCGCTGCTCTTCAGCCGTCGTCACCTCGTCCGCACCCGCGACTTCTACGAGCGCTACGGCGGGAAGACCATCGTGCTCGCCCGCTTCATCCCCATCTTCCGCACGTTCGCCCCCGTCGTGGCCGGTGTCGGGCAGATGGCGTACCGGCGGTTTCTTTTTTTCAACGTGTTCGGCGGGATCGGGTGGGTGGCCAGCCTGACGTGGGCCGGGTACCTGCTCGGCCAGACGATCCCCAACGTCGAGCAACACGTGCACGTGATCGTGATCGTCGTCGTGGTCCTCTCGGTGGTTCCGATCGGCCTGGAAGTCATCAAAGCGCGGAGGAAGAGGCGGGTCACGCCCGCCTCGGCGCCGTGAGGGAGGACCCTCGATGGGCTTCAGCCTGATCCCGCGTGAAGAGAAATTTTTCGACCTGTTCGAACAGCAGGGTACGAACATCGTGGCGGCGGCGCGAGTGCTCGAGGAGCTCGTGCACGAGTACGGAAACGCCAAGGCCAAGGCCGAACACGTCAAGGACCTGGAGCATGCCGGCGACACCCTCACCCACGAGCTCGTCAAGCGGCTCAACACGACGTTCATCACGCCGATCGACCGGGAAGACATCTACGCGCTCGCGAGCCGCCTGGACGACGTGCTGGACCTGATTGACGCGGTGGCCGATCGGCTCCTGATCTACAAGATCACCAAGCCCACCGACGGCTGCGTGGACATGGCGAAGGTGATCGTCAAGACGGCCGAGGCGACGGACCGGGCCGTGCGCTGTCTCCGGACCCTCTCGCCCTACTACCACAAGCATTGCATCGAGGTGAATCGGCTCGAGAACGAGGCGGACCGCCTGCTCCGTGACCTCCTGGCCGGCCTGTTCGAGGGGAGTGACCCGATCGAGGTCATCAAGTGGAAGGAGCTCTACGAGACCATGGAGTCGGTCACCGACCGCTGCGAGGACGTGGTGAACGTCATCGAGGGTATCGTGTTGAAGATGGCGTAGCGGCATGTCGGGGTCGCTCCTGCTCGTCGGCTTCATCATCCTGGTGGCCCTCGTGTTCGATTTCATCAACGGGTTTCACGACGCTGCCAACTCCATCGCCACCGTCGTCTCGACCCGCGTGCTCTCCCCGATGCAGGCGGTGGCGTGGGCCGCTTTCTTCAATTTCGTGGCCGCCTTCGGCTTCGGCGTGAACGTCGCCAGGACGGTCGGCAAGGGCGTGGTGGAGGCGGCCGTGGTGGATCACTGGGTGATCCTGGCCGGGCTCACGGGGGCGATCGTCTGGGACCTCATCACCTGGTACTACGGGATCCCCACCAGCTCCTCCCACGCGCTCATCGGCGGGTTCGCGGGCGCGGCCGTCGTCAAAGCGGGCTTCGGATCTCTGATTCCCTCGGGCCTGGGCAAGATCATCGTGTTCATGATCGTCGCCCCCCTGCTCGGCCTGGCGCTCGGCTTTTCCTTCATGGTGAGCGTCTTTTGGATCTTTCGTCGCGCGCGCCCGAGCCGGGTGGACTGGCTGTTCCGGCGCCTGCAGCTCGTCTCGGCGGCCGCGTACAGCCTGGGCCACGGCACCAACGACGCCCAGAAGACCATGGGGATCATCGCCATCCTCCTCTTTTCCGCGGGCCACCTCGGGTCGGACTTCTACGTCCCGATCTGGGTCATTCTCGCGGCGCACGCGGCCATCAGCCTTGGGACCCTGGCCGGCGGCTGGCGCATCGTCAGGACGATGGGCATGCGGATCACAAAGCTGCGCCCGGTGGGGGGCTTCTGCGCCGAGGGGGCCGCCGCCCTGATGCTCATCGGCACAGCGGTCGGCGGCATCCCGGTGAGCACGACCCACACCATCACCGGTTCCATCGTGGGGATCGGTGCCACCCAGCGCCTCTCGGCGGTGCGGTGGGGGGTAGCCGGGCGAATCCTCTGGGCCTGGATCCTCACGATCCCGCTCTCCGCGCTCCTGGCCGCTCTGACCTGGCTGATCCTGCCGCGGTGAGGGTGCTCTATCGGCTCGCCGTGGGGCCGCTCGCGGCGCTCGGCTGGGCGCTGGCTCACCTCCCGCACCGCCCGGGGCTCTGGGTGGGGCGGCGGCTGGGCGACCTGGCCTACTGGCTCTTGCCCAGGCGCCGTGCCGTGGCGCTCGAGAACCTGGCGCGCGCCTTCGGGCGGGCACGCACCCACCGGGAGCGCCGCCGACTCTGCCGGGAGAGTTTTCGGCATCTCGGGATGACGCTCGTCGAGGCGTCCACCTTTTTCTTCCGTCCCCCGGCGATCCTGCTCTCCCGCGTGGACGCGGAGGGGACGGACCACCTCAAGGCCGCGATGGCGCAGGGGCGCGGGGCCCTGCTCTTGACCGCCCACTTCGGGAACTGGGAACTCCTGGCCGCTGCGCACGTCCAGACGGGCTATCTCCTGAGCGTAGTCGCGCGGCCGCTGGACTCGCCACTCCTGGACCGGTTCGTGACGCGTTTCCGGGAGGGAGGCGGCCTCGAGGTGATTGCCAAGCGTCACGCGGCTCGGCGCGTCTTGGAGGCGCTCCGCCGCGGCGGGATGGTCGGGATTCTGCTCGACCAGAACGCCTCCCGCCGCGAGGGTGTGTTCGTCCCGTTCTTTGGAGAGCTGGCCTGCACCTCGCGGAGCCTCGCGGTTCTGGCGCTCTCGTCCGGGGCTCCAGTGCTCCCCGTCTTCATTCATCGCGAGGCCGGGGGGCGCCATCGGATCGTGATCGAGCCGGCGGTCCCGCCGCCTGTCACGGGAGACCGCGAGCAGGACATCCGCGCCTTCACGGCCGCGTTCGCCCGGATCATGGAATCCACGATCCGGCAATGGCCCGAGCAATGGCTCTGGATGCATCGGCGCTGGAAAACGCGCCCCCCGGCTCAGTGAGGCGAACTGGGCGGCCGAGCCCGGTGGCGATCCTCGCACTCGTCCTCTTTCAGGGCATCGCGGGCGGCCAGGATTGGGGAGCGTTCCTCGCCCCCTACCGGATCGCCAGCGAGCGCGGCCAGACCGGCACCCTGAGGGGGGCGGCCTTTCTGGAGCCGCGCAGGCCTGAGGGGACGGTGACACCGCTGGGCGGCGTCACCATCGTCGTGTTCCCGCCCTCGCCGCGCTTGCTCGCCGACCTCGAAGCGGTCAAGACCCACGCCCGGGACTCCGCACGGCACTACCTGGAAGCCGCCGGCGGGGTTCGGAAGATCAAGGAGGCCTACGAACTGGCGCTCTACGAAGCCGGGGCTGGCGATCTCGTGTTCACCGCCGCGACCGATGCGGATGGACGCTTCGAGGTGCCCGGGCTTCCGACGGGGGAATGGGTGCTGCTCGGTCGGCACGAGCAGCTCTACCACAAGGCGTCCCCCAGGGTCTCCCCGCGGGACGCGCGGGGGAAGTTCCTCCTGGAGCCGCCGCCCAGCGGCTACCGCGCGGTGACGTTCTGGCTGCTGACATGGAAGGTCGGGGCCCGCGAGGAGATGAGCGTGGAACTCCACGACCGGAATGGCTGGCTGACGGTGATCGAGGAAGAAAGAACTCAGGGCGTCCCCGAGAAAAAGACGCCCTGAGTGGTGCTCGCCTCGAGTCGAGCAGGCTACTTCTGCTCCTTCTTGGCGGTCCCGCCGGCCCTGACGGTGATGGACTTGGCGATGAGCTTGCCCTCGACCTCGTGGAACTGGACGTGGACCGCATCGCCCGCTTTGAGATCCGCGGGCACCACGGCCTTGCCGGCTTTCTTGATGGAGGTCTTGGGGTCCACCGAGAAGGTCCACTCCCTGTCGCCCTTGCCGACCACGGTCACGCTGTCCGGGGTAGCGGCCTTGACGGTCCCGTTGGCGGTCTTTGCCTTGCTGACCGCCTTGCTCGGGGTCGTCTCGGCGGCCTTCGCATCATCCGCCTTCTTTTCCTGGGCGACCACGATCCCGGCGGGGCCGATGAGGATGGCCACGCTCAGGATGAGGACGAAGAGTTTCTTGGCTGTCATGGGCTATCACCTCCTTTCTGAAGCATGAGACGGTGTCTCGGTGTGGATTCTTCACTCCGTTTCCGGAAAGAACTCAGGGCGCCAGGAGGCGCCCTGAGGAACTTTCTGGAGTCGTTAGGAGTTTTAGTACTTAGCCGCGCAGGGGTTCTTGGCGGCGCACGGGTTGGCCGCCTTCTTCATCTTGGTCATCGCCACCTGGGTGGCCGTCATCTTGCCCTCGCCCTCGACGAAAGAGACCGTCACCGCATCACCGGCCTTCAGCTTCTTCACCGCTTCGGCCACCTTGCCGCTGATGGCGAACGTCCACTCCTTTTTATCCTTCCCTTCGATGACGATGGTCGTGCCGGAGACGGACTTGACCGTCCCCTCGGCGGTCTTGCTCTTCGCCATTGGCTTCGCCGCACAGGGATTGGCCGCCTTCTTCTCCTGGGCGCCGACCAGCGCCCCCGTCCCCAGCAGGAACGCCGCGCTGAGGATCAGGACGAACACCTTCTTGGCCCTCGTCATCTTCCGCGCCTCCTCCTCTAAGTGATTGTCAAATCAGGCCCGAACAGCCGCGCATCACACTAATTCCCGTGGGTTCGGCTGTCAAGCGGTTTGTTTGGTTGACTGGGCCAAACCCCGTGTGATACAAAACGAGTGTCGTACCTGTCCTCATGCTGCTCCGACAAGGTCTCGGGCTTCTTGCCTTCTCCCTCTTCTTCCTCGGCCTCCTCGGGTTAGGGGAGGCCGGTGAAGCGGAACGACTCCTTCCTCCCTCTGGAGAGCCGTCCGAGGCAGGCCTTCCGGCCGTCCTCCCGATACCCGTGGAGGATTTCGAAACCGAGCCGCCGCCGGTCTCCGACCGGATTCAGGTTAACCTTCCCGGCGCCCCGGCGATTGAGCCCGAGCGGGCGACTCTGCCGGGCTATCCCCTCGAGGTGAACCCGGCGGTCGAGCGCTTCGTCGAGCGCTTTCAGAGCCCCAGTAAGCGTGAGGTGGTAGGCCGGTGGCTCGACCGCTCGACGCGCTATCTCGAGATGATCCGCCAGGTGTTTAGAGACAAGGGGCTCCCGGAGGATCTGGCCTTCACGGCCATGGTCGAGAGCGGCTTCAACCCCCTGGCGGTCTCCCGGGCAGGGGCCAAGGGGCTCTGGCAGTTCATGGAGCCCACCGCACGCCGGTACGGGCTCAGGGTGGACCGCTGGGTGGACGAGCGTCTGGACCCGGAGAAGTCCACCCACGCCGCCGCCGACTACCTGAAAGACCTCTTCGGCCAGTTCGGCCACTGGTTCCTCGCTCAGGCTGCTTACAACGCCGGCGAGGTGAAGGTGGCGCGTGCGGTCGAGCGCGCGCGAAGCGACGATTTCTGGACCATCGCCCGCGGCCGTTGGCTCCGCGAGGAGACCAAGCAGTTCGTTCCTCAGATCCAAGCCGCCGCGCTGATCGCGCGCGCGCCGGAGCGCTACGGCTTTCAGGTCAGCCCCGAGGAGCCGGTGGTCTACGAGGTCGTGAGCGCGCCGTTGTCCATTGACCTGAAGCACCTAGCGCAGGCGGCGGGCCTGGCTCCCGAGGCCCTCCGCGACCTGAACCCGGAGCTCCGTCGGGGCGTGACACCGCCCGGGGGGCCGTACGCCCTGAAGGTCCCTGCCGGAGGCGCAGGCGCCGTGGCCGGCGCCCTGGAACGGTGGAGCATCCAGAGGGCTCAGGCCAAGCTGTCGAAAGTCAGAACTGTCACGGCGGCGGGCTCTCATCGTGGCGCTGCCCACGTCCACGTGGTCCAGCCGCGGGACACTCTCTCCGACATCGCCAAGCGCTACGGCGTTTCCGTGACCGAGCTGGTCCGGCTCAACGGCCTGGATTCGGAAGCCCGGATCTACCCGGGCGATCAGATCCGCCTCGCCGTCTCGGTCCTTCCGTCGGAGCGCGAGCCAGCCTGGTGAAGATCGAGGTCCGGCTCTTCGCCACGCTCGCCGCCTATCTTCCCGAGGAGAGCGATGGCCGGACCGCCGCCCTGGAGGTCGTCCTAGGCAGCACGGTCGCCGACGTCGTCCGCGCGTTTCACATTCCCGAAGAAGTCTCCTTCCTCACCATGGTCAACGGCCGGGACGCCACCCCGGAACAACCCCTGGGCGACGGAGACGTGCTCTCGCTCTTCCCCCCTCTGGCTGGCGGCCTCTAGCCTCCCCGCTGCCGCCGAAAGTTGTCGGCGGTGCGACCCAGTGCTACACTCGAATTCCTTGATCTGAGCGGACTTAGCGCAGGGAAGCGTCTAGGATCCCGGTGGGCCTCCCGGACTTCAAATCCGGCGTCCGGCTCTAGACAAGCTGGAGGTGGGTTCGACTCCCACACGCTTCCGCCAGACCGTCCGGGGGAGACGAGATGGGGAAAGGAAATCGGGTCCAGAAGGAAGACCCCCCGCGCAAGACGCGGCGGCGTCACCGGCTCGGCGTGGGCATCGCCGTGGTCCTCGTCGTCGCCGCGGGGGTGGGCTACTTCGCGTGGCAGGCCGCCGACCTGCCGGGGACCTTCATGTCGTCCTTGGGCAACGACCACATCCAGCTCGTCACCGATCCGCATCCGCCGTACAACTCGGACCCACCCACCTCGGGGCCGCACCTGCCGTACCTGGCGCCGTGGGGGGTCCATACCCGGCCGATCCCGAAGGAGCTCCAGGTCCACAACCTGGAAGACGGCGGGGTCGTGGTCCAGTACAATTGCGACTGCCCCGAACTGGTGGACAAGCTCGCCGCCGTCGTCAAGCGCTACGACCACGGCGTGCTCCTTGCGCCCTATCCGGGGATGAAGAGTAAAATTGCCTTGACGGCGTGGACGCGCATTGACGCTTTCGACGAGTTCGACGAGGCGCGGATCGTCCGGTTCATCAGGGCGTACCGCGGGATCGACCATCATGCGAGGTAGCCGAGCGAGCGTCCTTCTCCTCGGGCTCCTGGCCGGGTGCACGGGGCCGTACATCGCGCCGCTCCTGCCGCCGCCGCACCGGGAGCAGGTGGCGGCCGCGTACAGCGCCACCTGGAAGGCGCTGATCGAAGCGCTCGCCAAGGAGAACATCCCGCTCCGGGTGGTGGCAAAGGACTCTGGCGTCATCGCCTCCGACGACTTCGTGACGACGATCGGGGTCTACGCCGACTGCGGCCGCTTCGGCGACGCCCGGCTGGAAGGGGAGGCACTCATCACGTTCACGGTGTTCGTGAACTCGGCGGGCTCGAACGGGACGGAGGTCCAGATCAACGCCAAGATGCGCACCCAGGCCCACAGAAAGGGCCCCTCGGGAAGCCTCAAGCCCCAGCCCGTCTTCCAGTGCGCCTCGACGGGGCGCTGGGAGTCCAACCTGCTGGATGCCGTACGGGCGCTGGTGAGGGACTCGCGTGGCTAGGCGCCTCGCCACCCTGATCCGCCGGGCCCGGCGCCTCTCGGGCGAGCGCGACCGCCTCGTGGATAGGCTGGCGCGCGAGTGGAGCCAGGCCCTCCGGGGCCAGCCCCTCTCGCCTCGGGATCTGGAGGAGCTGTGGGCCGGCCTCACCGAGGAGGCGGTCCGCCGGCTGCAGCGCTCGGGCAACGGCCGGTGGCCCGTCGAGGCCGTGAGACGGGAGGCCGCCCTCGTGATCGGTCGGGTGCGCGAGCGCGTGGCCGCGGAGCTTGCCCCATAGGGGCCTCCCCGGGTCTGGGCATGAGCAAATCTGAGGCACGGAAGTCGGCGCTCCGGTCGCTTCCCTCGGTGGACCAGTTGCTCCAGCGGGTCCAGGGGGAGCCCGCGCTCTCCGACATTCCGCGGGCACGGATCGTCCAGGCGGTCCGTGAAGTGCTCGCGGGCGAGCGCGGCCGTCTCATGGACGGGCTGAAGCGGGCCGGCGCGGTTGTGCCTCCCGATCCCGACGCGCTGGCCCGCCGGGTAGTGGCGGAGCTCTCGCGCGCGGGCGCCTTCTCGCTCGCGCCGGTCATCAACGCCACGGGCGTGGTGCTCCACACGAACCTCGGGCGCGCGCTCCTTTCTCCCCTGGCCATCGAGCGCCTCCACCGCGTCGGCGCCGCCTACTCCAACCTCGAAATGGATCTCCGGTCGAAGGAGCGCGGCTCGCGCTACGCCCACGTGGACGGCCTTCTCCGCCGACTGACGGGCGCCGAGGCCTCGCTGGTCGTCAACAACAACGCGGCCGCCGTGCTCCTGGCCCTCGAGAGCCTGGCGCGCGGCAAGGAAGTGGTGGTCTCCCGGGGCGAGCTGATCGAGATCGGGGGCGAGTTCAGGATCCCCGACATCATGCGGCGCTCCGGCGCGCTCCTCCGCGAGATCGGCACGACCAACCGCACCCATCTCAAGGACTACGCCGACGCGATCGGCCCCGAGACCGCGCTTCTGCTCAAGGTCCACACGTCCAACTACCGGGTGCTGGGCTTCACCGCCCAGGTCTCGACGCGCGAGCTCGTCGAGCTCGGGCACTCGCGCGGGATTCCGGTCATGGAGGACCTGGGCTCGGGCTGCTTCGTGGACCTCCGCCCCTACGGCTTCCCCTACGAGCCCACGGTGCCGGACGTGGTGGCCGCGGGCGTGGACCTTGTCTCCTTCTCGGGCGACAAGCTCCTGGGCGGCCCCCAGGCGGGGATCGTGGTCGGCAAGGCCGGGCTTGTGGAGCGCCTCAGGACGAACCCGCTGAACCGCGCGCTCCGGATCGACAAGCTCACGCTCGCCGCCCTCGAGGCGACGCTGTACGCCTACGAGGCGGGCAACGCCCTCGAGACGATGCCGACGCTCCGGATGCTCACCGAGCCTCTCGCCGCGGTGCGCCGCCGCGCCCGTCGCCTGCTGCGCCGGCTCTCTCCGAGGGTTGAGGCCGCGCTGGGGGCGACGCTGGTGGAAGGGCGCGCCCAGGTTGGTGGGGGTTCGCTGCCGCTCGTCGAGCTTCCGACGGTGGCGCTCGGCGTTGGCATGCCCGGGCGCCCCGCCCACGAGCTCGACCAGGCGCTCAGGGCCGGTGAGCCCCCCGTCATCGGCCGGATCGCCGACGATCGCCTGCTCCTCGACTGCCGCACCGTCCTCAACTCCGACATCCCCGCCCTGGCACAAGCGCTCTCTCGCCTAGCCTGATCCACTATGAAGCATGTGGTGGCCGGGACGGCGGGGCACATCGATCACGGCAAGACCGCGCTCGTCAAGGCGCTGACCGGCATCGACACCGACCGCCTCCCCGAGGAGAAGGCCCGGGGGATCACGATCGACCTGGGCTTCGCCTACCTGGAGGAGCCCGGCGGCCTCACGATCGAGATCGTGGACGTCCCGGGCCACGAGCGCTTCGTGAAGAACATGCTGGCCGGGGTGGGCGGGATCGACCTCGTGCTCCTGGTGATCGCCGCCGACGAGGGGGTGATGCCCCAGACGCGCGAGCACCTCGCGATCTGCCGGCTTCTCCACATCAAGGCCGGGCTTGTCGCTCTCACCAAGCGCGACCTGGCCGAGGAAGAGTGGGTGGAGCTCGTCAAGGACGACGTGGGGCGGCTCCTCCGTGGCACCTTCCTCGAGGGTTGCCCGATCGTCCCCGTCTCGGCCAAGACCGGCGAGGGGCTCGACGAATTGCGCGCCGCGCTCAGGGCGCTGGCCGAGAAAGTCCCCCCCAAGGCCGCCGACCAGTCGCCGCGCCTTCCCATCGACCGGGTCTTCACGGTCAAGGGCTTCGGCACCGTCGTCACCGGCACCCTCACCGCCGGCCGCCTAGCGCTCGACGAGCGCGTCGAGATCTATCCGAAGGGAGCCGTCGCCAAGGTGAGAGGGCTTCAGTGCCACGGCCGTCCCGTGACGGAGACGGTGGCGGGGCAGCGGACCGCGGTGAACCTCCAGGGCGTGGAGCGGGCCGCGATCGAGCGGGGCGACGTCCTCGGGCTTCCCGGCGCGCTTCTCCCGGCGCTCCTGGTGGACGGGACCCTCGAGCTCCTCGGGGACGCGCCGCGGCCGCTCAAGGCGCGGGACCGCGTCCGTTTCCACGTCGGGACGAGCGAGGTCATGGCGCGCGTGCTCCTCTTGGATCGGCCCGCGCTCGAACCCGGCGACACGGCCTACGCGCGCTTCAGGCTCGAGGCCCCCGTCGTCGCGCTCCCGGGAGACCGCTACGTGGTCCGGTCCTACTCGCCGATCATCACCATCGGAGGGGGGACTCTTCTAGATGTTGCGCCACCTCGCTTCAAGAGGAAGGCCCCCGCCCTCCCGGCGCATCTGGCCGTTCTCGAGCGCGGGGCGCCGGAAGAGGTGCTCGAGGAGCACCTGCGCCAGGCGGGCCCGCTCGGCCTCAGGACAGCGGACCTGAGAGCCCGGACGCCCTTCGCCCCCGAGCGGCTCAAGGGGTTGCTCGAGGCTCTGAGGACGGCCGGGAAGATCGTCGCGGTGGACCGGGAGTGGTTCGTCCACGCGGAGGCCCGGGCGCGGCTCCGGGAGCAGATCCTCCGCGTGCTCGAGGCCTTCCACGTCAAGTTCCCGCTCCGGTCAGGCATCTCGCGCGAGGAGCTCCGACGGCGCGCCGGCTCGGCGGAGGAGCGCTTTTTCGCCCACATGCTGGAGGCGCTGGAGACGGAAGGGCTCGTCAAGGCCGAGCGGGACAAGGTGAGGCTCGCGGCGCACCAGATCCGGCTCTCGTCGGCTCAGCGGGCGGCGGTGGACACGATGGAGGCGCTTTTCCGAAGCGCGGGCGCGTCACCGCCCAGCCCTGAGGAGGCGCTGGCCAAAGCCGGGCTCGGGGGATCGGAGGAAAATGAGTTGTTCCAACTCCTGCTTGACGGCAAGCGTCTCGTGAGGATCAAGGAGTCGCTCTTCTTCCACGCCGACATTCTGAAAATCATCGAAGACAAGGTCGTGGCCTTCCTCAAGGAGAAGAAGGAACTGACCCCGGCCGACGTGAAGGCGCTGCTCGGGATCTCCCGGAAGTACGCCATCCCGCTCATGGAGTACTTCGACGGCCAGCGGATCACGACGCGGGTCGGCGACAGGCGCGTCCTCCGCGGGACGATCCACGCCACCTAAAGTGGCGTGGGTGCCCAACCACGCCGGCTGACGCCCTCTACCAGGGCTCGCCTCCCCTCGCGCTTAAGGCGAACCCTGTTGACACCGGCGCGGGGCCAGCGTAACGTAAGGGGGCGTCGGAAGCGGAAAGGGGTTGAGGTCATGTTCGGTCTGGGATACCAAGAGCTTCTCCTGATCCTGGTGATTGTCCTGATTCTCTTCGGGGCTCAGCGGCTGCCCGATCTGGCGCGCTCTCTGGGCTCGAGCGTCCGGGAGTTCAAGAAGGGGGTCACCGAGGTGAAGGACGAAGGCACCTCTCAAGCCAAGAAGGAAGAGGAAAAGAAGGCCTAGAATCCCGCCCCGTTTCCCATGGAGCGCCAGGAAGGGACGCGACGCGATCTGATCCTGGCGCTTTCTCTCTCTGCCCTGACCCTCCTCTCGCGCTGGCCCTACCGCGCCCGGATGCTCTACAACTGGGACGCGGTCCAGTTCGCCCTCGCTCTCAAGGAGTACGACGTCGCCAAGCACCAGCCCCATCCGCCGGGGTACATCCTCTACGTCGCGGCGGGGCGCCTCCTGAATGCCTTCCTCCACGACCCGACCCTGTCCTACGTTGCCCTGGCGATGCTGGCAAGCGCCGGGGCGACGCTCGTCGTGTACTTCCTGGCGCTCGCCCTTTACGACCGCCTGACGGCGCTCGCGGCGGCGAGCCTCCTGGCAGTGAGCCCCCTCTTCTGGTTCTACGGCTCGGTCGGGCTCACCTACGCGGGCGAGGCGCTCTTCGCCTGTCTCGTGGCGTACCTTGCCTACCAAACGCTCCTGGGAAGTGAGCGGTATCTCTTTCTCTCGGCCGTGGCCCTCGGCCTGGCCGGCGGGATGCGGCAGTCGGTCCTGCTCCTGCTCTTCCCGCTCTGGCTCGGGAGCGCGGCCTTGGGGATCCGCTCGCTCCGGAGGATCGGGCTCGCGCTGGGACTCCTGGCCCTCGTCGTGCTCTCCTGGTTTCTGCCGATGATCTGGCTCACGGGCGGGCTCGAGCGCTACCTGCTGGCCTCCAACGAGCTCTACGCCTCCGTCGTCAGACCCACGTCCGTCTTCGGCGCGAGTCCCCTGGAGGGCACTCTGAGCCAGCTCCGCTTTGTCCTGGAGTCCACCCTCGTGGGGCTCGGCCCGCTCGCGCTCGCGGCTCTGGCGCTGCCCGTCTACTGGCGCGCGGGCACGTGGGGACGGGCCGAGTGGTTCCTGCTCGCCTGGGTCGTCCCGCCCGTCCTCGTCTACACGTTCGTGCACTTCGGCCAGGCGGGCTACGTCCTGACGTTCCTGCCGGCGCTGGTCATCCTGCTGAGCCGCGTGCTGCTCGCGACCCTCGAGCGCGCGGCGCTCTGCCTGGCCCGGCCCCAGTGGCGGTGGGGGTTCGTCGCCGCCACGCTCACGGTCCTCGTCTTCGCCACCGGCGCCTTCTTCGTGAGCGCGCGCCCGCTCCCCGTGGACTACGAGGTGCCGCGCCAAGGGCTGGTCGGCCGGGTGAAGGAGGACGCGCAGCAGTGGCTTTGGAGCCGCACCGCGGCGGCCCTCCGGGAGCACGAAGCGGTGCTCGGGGGCTACGTCGGCACCATCCGCGCCCTCTACGATCCAGCGGAGACCGTCGTCATCACCGAGCTGGGGAACCCGCGCTCCTACCCGTGGCTCCGCCACGCGATGTTCTACCTCCCCGAGTATCCCCTGTACGAGCTCCGGGTCGGAGAGGCTCCCCGCGGGTACTACGCGCCGCAGTCGGCGGCGACGATGAGGCTCACCCAGGGGGCGCGCATCGCGCTCCCGTCGCGCGTCAGGCGTCTCGTATGGTTCGTGGACCACTGGGATCCCGCGACCCGGCGGCCCCGAGGGCTTGTGGAGATCGCCCTGCCTTACGGGCGCTGGCTCTACGCCCTTCCCATCGGGCGGGGTCCCGTCACGTATGCGGGCTATACCTTCGTCAAGGAGAGGGAGCCGCGTGGACAGGGAAGATGGTCTGCTGGGGCTGGTAGCGCTGGGCGTCCTCGCGCTGTTCGTGATCCAGGAGGCGAGGATCGCCGGGGCCGCCGGGTTCCCCCTGGATGACAGCTGGATCCATCTGCACTTCGCCCGGAATCTCGCCGAGGGCCTAGGCTTTTCGTATAACCCCGGGCATCCCGTCGCGGGCTCCACCGCGCCGCTCTGGACGCTCCTCCTCGCCGCCGGCTTTTTCGTCGCTGGCGCGGCGCCCTGGGTCGCGAAGGTGCTTGGCGCGCTTGTCACGCTGGGGACAGCCCTTGTCACCCGGCGGTTGGCCCTGGCCCTCACCGGCGACGCCGTCCTCGGGGTCGCCGCCGGCTTCGGTGTTCTGCTCTCGCCGGCGCTCGCCTGGGGCGCCCTTTCCGGGATGGAGGTCCCGCTCGCGGCCCTCCTCGTCACCGGGACGCTCCTGGCCCACGTTTCGGCGCGAGAGTGGACGACCGCGGTACTGCTCGGCCTGGCCGTCCTGGCGCGCCCCGAAGCGCTCCTCCTGGTTCCCCTGATCCTCTGCTCCCGGGCGTTGTCGTGGCGGCGCGCCGGGAGGCTCCTCGGCCCCGTGGCGCTCCTTCTGGCCCCGGCGGTCGCCTTCAGCCTGGCGACCGTCGGCGCGCCCGTGCCCGCGACTGCCGCGGCCAAGGTGGAGGGCGGCCTCCTCGGCCTTCTTCTGGGAGCCCGGGAGCCCTGGACCACGACCTTTCTCAGCCGGCCTGGGCACTTTCTGGCGGAGTGGCTCGGGTTCGTATGGGCTCAGCAGGCACTCCTCCTCTTCTTGATTCCCGTGGGCCTCGTCTGGCTCCTCCTGCGGGGCTCGCGCGCGATCGTCTGGCCCGCCGGCGTGCTGGTCGCCCACCCGCTCGGCATGGCGCTCCTGGCGCCGTATCGCGGGCCGTCCTTCCAGGAGGGGCGCTACTCCGCCCACCTCGTGCCGCTCCTCGTCGTCGTGGCGGCGGTCGGGCTCGCCCGTCTCCCGGCGCTCTGGGAGCGGCGGCGCGCCTGGGTCGTGGCGCTCTGGCTCGTCGTCGCCGGGTTTTCGCTCTGGCCGGCGAGCCTCCGCTACGGCTGGGCCGTCGAGAACATCAACGCCATGCAGGTCCACCTGGGCCGGTGGGTCAGCCGGACTCTCCCCCGGGAGGCGCGTCTGGCCCTCAACGACGTGGGCGCCATCGCCTTCATCTCGCGCCGCGAGGTGATCGATCTCATGGGTCTCGTCACCCCGGAGATCATCGCCTACCGCCGCGAGGGCGAAGCCGGGATCCTCCGCTACCTGGAGCGGGCCTGCCCCGACTACCTGATCATCTTTCCGGCGTGGTTCCCCCGGCTCGCCGTCCTGACCGACCGCTTTTCTCCCCTCTACCGGGTCAAGCTCGAGCACAACACCGTGGCGGGGGCCGACGAGATGGTGGTGTACGAGACGGTCTGGAGCCGGTGGGGCCGGGAGCCAGCGAAGTGTGGAATTTCCGGCCGCCGGGCTACAATAGGGGCATGATAGCCAGTGCGGAGAAGAAGCCGGCCAGAAAGGGCGTCAAGCCATGAAGCGGCTCGGATTTCTGCTGGCGCTCGTCACCCTCCTGGCGGGACCGCTTCCCGGCCTAGCCCAGATGGTCCAGTGGACTGACGACCGGGGGCAGGTCCATTACTCCCAAGGCCTGGACAGCGTCCCGGAGCGCTTCCGAGCCGCCGCGCGCCCGCTCCCGTACCAGCCCGGGCCGGCCTCCCCCGAGACCCGCGAGGCGGCCGCGGGGCCGGCCGGCGGCGCGAAGATCCCGTTCAAGCCAGGCTCGCCCATCATCGTGAGCGCGAAGATCAACGGTGGCGGCCCGGTGACGCTCATGCTCGACACCGGCGCCGACACGACCGTGGTGAATCCCCTCGCGCTCTGGCGGCTGGGGATCTCCACGTGGTTCGCCCCGCGCGCCGAGATCCGCGGCGCCACCGGCACCAGCCGGGTGGACGTGGTGCGCGTGGACTCCATCGAGGTGGGCGGGGCCAAGGCCGGGCCGCTCACGATCATCGCTCACGACGTCGAGATGAAAGAGATGGACGGGCTGCTCGGACGGGATTTCCTGAATCACTTCAGCGTGAACATTGACGCCGCGGCCGGCGTCGTCACGCTCACGCCTCGCTGATCCTCACCGCTCCTCGCGGATTCCCCGCAAGGGGGGGCCGGTTCCTTGACGCTCCCCCGAGCGGATGCTAGCATCAGGTTTCGCTCTATGGACTACAAAGCCACGCTGAACCTGCCGAAGACGAGCTTCCCGATGAAGGCGAACCTCCCGAAGCTCGAGCCCGAGATCCTGGAGCGCTGGGAGGCGATGGACGTCTATGGCAGGATCCGCAAGGCCTCTCTGAAACGCCCGCTCTGGATCCTCCACGACGGTCCCCCGTACGCCAACGGCCACATCCACATGGGGCACGTGCTGAACAAGGTCCTCAAGGACTTCATCGTCAAGTCGCGCACCATGCTCGGGCACAACGCCGTCTACGTGCCCGGCTGGGACTGCCACGGGCTCCCCATCGAGCACCAGGTGGACAAGGAGCTCGGCCTCGACACGGCTCTCGTGGACGTCCGCCGCGCCATGGACCCCGTGGAGAAGCTCCGCCGCTGCCGCGAGTACGCCCGGAAGTTCGTGGACGTGCAGCGGGAGGAGTTCCAGCGGCTCGGCGTGTTCGGGGACTGGAAGAACCCGTACATCACGATGGAGCCGGCCTACCAGGCCACGATCGCGCGGGAGTTCGGGCGCTTCGTCGGGCGCGGCCTCGTGTACAAGGGGCTCAAGCCCGTGCACTGGTGCATGCACTGCAAGACGGCGCTCGCCCAGGCGGAGGTCGAGTACGAGGAGCAGACCACGCCGTCGGTGTACGTGAAGTTCCCCGTGAAGACTGCCGCTCCGGCGCTGGCGCGGGCGCTGGGCGGCCGCCCCGCCTCCGTCGTCATCTGGACGACGACGCCCTGGACACTTCCGGCCAACCTGGCTCTCGCCGTGCATCCGGGCGAGACCTACACCGCGCTCGAGCTGGACGGCGAGGCGCTCGTCGTGGCCCGGGCGCTCGCCGACGCCGTCGGCGGGCTCGACGGCGTCCGGGGGCGGGCCCAGCCCACCGGGCTCGCGCTGGCCGGCGCCGACCTTGCCGGTACGGTGTGCCGGCATCCGTGGATCGAGCGCGATATCCCGGTGGTGGCGGCGGACTTCGTGGCCATGGACACGGGGACCGGCGTCGTGCACATAGCGCCCGGCCACGGCGAGGAGGACTACGAGCTCGGGCGGAAGGCGGGGCTCAAGATCTACAACCCGGTGGACGACAACGGGCGGTTCGTCCCCGAGGTCGCGCACTTCGCGGGGCTCACGGTGTGGGAGGCCAATCCGAAGATCATCGAGCACCTGGGGCGCGTCGGGGCCCTGGTCGCGTCGGTCCTGCTCACCCACACCTATCCGCACTGCTGGCGCTGCAAGAACGCCACCCTCTTCCGGGCCACCGAGCAGTGGTTCATCGCGCTCGACAAGAACGGCCTGCGCCAGAAAGCGCTCGACGCCATCCGGCACGACGTGCGCTGGATCCCGGACTGGGGCGAAGAGCGCATCTGGAGCATGGTCGCGCACCGGCCGGAGTGGGTCATCTCGCGTCAGCGGGTCTGGGGCGTGCCCATCGCGGCGTTCTACTGCACAGCCTGCGAGACGCTCCTCCTGGAAGAGCGTCTGGTCGAGCACGTGGCGGCGATCATGAAACGGGGCGCGGGGGTGGAGGAGTGGCACGTGCGGGACGCCGAGGCCCTCCTGCCCGTCGGCACCCGTTGCCCCAAGTGCGGCGGGTCCGCCTTCCGGAAGGAGACGGACATTCTCGACGTCTGGTTCGATTCGGGGTGCAGTCACGCCGCCGTGCTCGAGACGCGGCCGGACCTCCGGTGGCCGTCGGACATGTACCTCGAAGGCTCGGATCAGCACCGCGGCTGGTTTCATTCGTCCCTCCTCGAATCCGTCGGAACGCGGGACAAGCCCCCCTACCGGGCGGTCCTCACTCACGGCTTCGTCGTGGACGGCGAAGGACGGAAGATGTCGAAGTCCCAGGGCAACTACGTGGCCCCCGAGGAGCTGATCCCGAGGTACGGCGCCGAGGTGCTGCGCCTCTGGGTGGCGGCCGAGGACTACACCGAGGACATCCGGCTCTCCGAGGAGATCCTCAATCGCCTGGCCGACGCCTACCGGCGTATCCGGAACACCTGCCGCTTCCTCCTGGGCGCGCTGGCGGACTTCGATCCCGATCGGGACCGCGTGTCCTACGCCCGGATGGAGGAGCTCGACCACTGGGCGCTCCTCCGCCTGGGCGAGTTCATCGCGCGCATCCGGAAGGCCTACGACGAGTACCAGTTCCACGTGGTCTTCCACGCGGCGCACAATTTCTGCGCGGTGGATCTCTCCGCGCTCTACCTGGACCTCATCAAGGATCGGCTCTACGTCTCGGCGGCGAACGATCCCAAGCGCCGCGCCGCCCAGACGGTCTGCTTCGAGGTCCTGACGGCGCTGTCGCGGCTCCTGGCTCCAATCCTGACCTTCACGGCGGAGGAGGTGTGGTCGCACATTCCCGGCAGCGGCAAGCCCGAGAGCGTCCACCTCGTGATGTTCCCGGA
The DNA here is from genome assembly GCA_023248995.1 of Candidatus Rokuibacteriota bacterium. Classification (GTDB taxonomy): domain Bacteria; phylum Methylomirabilota; class Methylomirabilia; order Rokubacteriales; family CSP1-6; genus JAHFDN01. Next base: position 36,146 of record JAHFDN010000019.1, on the reverse strand, counting down.
GGAGCGCGGCGAGTGGGTGAACGAGCGGCTCCGGGCGGAGTGGGACCGCCTCCTCGAGGTGCGGGGGGAGGTCTCGCGGGCGCTCGAGGCTTCGCGGCGAGAGGGGCGCATCGGCAAGGCGCTCGACGCCGTCGTGTTCGTCACGAGCGCGCCCCAGGAGCAGTGGATGCCGCTCCTGGCGGCCAAGGGTGAGCCACTGCTGACGACGCTCTTCAACGTCTCGGGGGTGCGGCTCCGCGAGCGCCCCCCCGTGGGCGTCGGCGTCGCCTACGAGAGTCAGGAGATCCCGGGTCTGGGGCTCCTGGTGGCTCCGGCTCAGGCGCTCGGGTGGAGGAAGTGCGTACGGTGCTGGATGTGGAGCCCGCGGGTCGGGGAAGACCGGAGTCACCCCGACCTCTGCGAGCGCTGCGCCCCCGTCGTCCGCGCTCTGGGATGAGGCTCACGCTCGCGGTGGGGGCGGTCGTCCTGGCTCTGGACCAGGTGACCAAGCTCCTGGCTCTGGCGCGGCTGTCTCCCGGCCTGCCGGTGTCGGTGGTGGACGGCGTCCTCGCTCTCACCCTGGTGCTGAACCCCGGCCTCGCCTTCGGCATGCTCGGCACGGTTCCCCCCGGCTGGCGCTGGGTCGTCGCGCTCCTGTCGCTCGGCGCCCTCTGCGCGCTCGGAGTGCTCGCGCTCCAACTGCTCCCCGGAGGTGGCTGGGGCGCGGCCTTTGCCCTCGGGCTCATCTTCGGCGGCGCCGTGGGCAATCTGTTCGACCGGTGGCGCTTCGGCGCCGTGGTGGATTTCATCGACGTGTACTGGAAGACTTATCACTGGCCCGCCTTCAACGTGGCCGACTCGGCCATCAGCGTCGGGGTCGCGCTCCTGGCCTTTCGCCTCCTGAGCCCCCATCCCGCCCGCCCCGCCTGAGCCGTCCGCCGGTGGTGTCCCTGGTCGCCGATCGCGTCGAGCGGGTTTCCGTCGGGCCCGGTGCGGCGGGCCGTCGTCTGGACCTGTGGCTCGTAGAGAAGCTCCCCGACCTCTCGCGCGCGCGTCTCAAGGCGCTCGTCGGCGAGGGGCGCGTCAGGGTGGACGGACGAGCGGTGAAGCCGTCGGTCAGGCTCAAGGCAGGCCAGCAGGTCGTCGTGACGGTGCCGCCCGCCCCACCGCAGGCGCTGATCCCCGAGGCCATCCCTCTCAGCGTGGTCTACGAGGACGCCGACGTGCTCGTCGTGGACAAGCCCGCGCAGATGGTCGTCCACCCCGGGGTGGGCCGGCGGAGCGGCACGCTCGCGCATGCCCTCCTGGCCCACGCCCCATCCACGGCGGGGGTTGGCGGGGCGGGGAGGCCCGGCATCGTCCACCGCCTCGACAAAGGCACCTCCGGCCTCCTCGTGGTGGCCAAGCGGCCCGGGGCGTACGCTGGACTTACCAAGCAGCTCGCGGCCCGGCAGGTGATGCGGCGCTACCTGGCTCTCGTCCACGGCAAGGTCCCCCGATCGGAGGGCGTGATTGACGCCGCTATCGGAAGGCATCCCCGCCACCGGACCCGGATGGCCGTTCTTCCGCTCGGCCGCGGCAAGCGCGCGGTCACGCACTACAGGGTCCTGGAGCGGCTCGGGGGGTTCACGTACCTCGAGGCGCGGCTCGAGACGGGCCGGACCCACCAGATCCGTGTCCACCTGGCCTCGCTCGGCCACCCGGTGGTGGGCGACCAGACCTACCGGCTCCGCTCCACGCCGCGGATCGCCGATCCGACCCTGGCGGCTCTCGTCGAAGGGCTCGACGGCGTCGCTCTCCACGCCTCGATCCTCGCCTTCATCCACCCGGCGACCGGGGCGCGCCTCGAGCTCACGTCCCCTCTTCCCTATAGGATCGAGCGCCTCCTGTCTCATCTCCGCACGACTCGCGCCACATAAGTTGGAGGGATGCGCGAGCGGAGGCGAGCCGCCTTTGCGGGTCGTGCTACAATTGCCAGTATCATGAGTGCCCTCACGACCGTGGTCCTTGCGGCGGGCGAGGGGACGCGCATGCGCTCGCGTCTTCCCAAGGCGCTTCACCGCATCGGGGGCCGCCCCCTCATCGCCTATCCTGTCCGCCTCGCGCGGCAGCTGGGCGGCCGGCTCGTCCTCGTGGTGGGCCGGGGCAGCGAAGAGGTCCGGCAGGCGGTGGGGGAGGGGCCGAGCGTCCACTTCATCGAGCAGAAGGAGCGCCTCGGGACGGGCCACGCGCTGCAGCAGGCCCGGAGCGCCTGCGGGAACGGCTCCGGGACCGTGCTGGTCCTCCCGGCCGACACACCGCTCCTCAGCGCCCTGACGCTCGAGCGCCTCGTGGAGCGGCACCGGGGGAGCGGCGCGGCTGCGACGCTCCTCACGGCGGTGCTGGACGCTCCCGAGGGCTACGGCCGGATCGTCCGCGACGCGGGGCGCGTCAGGGCCATCGTCGAGGACCGCGACGCCTCGCCCGAGCAGAAGCAGATCCGCGAGGTCGCCACCAGCGTCTACGCCTTCGACGCGCGCCGGCTCTGGCCGGCTCTCGACCAGGTGCGCGCCGACAACGACCAGGGGGAGTACTACCTGACCGACGTCATCGCCATCCTGGGGCGCCAGGGCCAGCCCATCGAGGCCGTGATGGCGGAGGATCCGGCCGAATGCCTGGGGATCAACGACCGGAAGCAGCTCGCCCGGGTCGCGGCGCTCCTGCGCGCGCGGGCGCTCGAGCGGCTCATGTTCGAGGGAGTCACCGTGCTCGATCCCGCCACGACGTACGTGGACGACACGGTCACCGTCGGCGCCGACAGCGTGCTCGCCCCGGGCGTCGTGCTGGAAGGCGCGACGGCCATCGGCGCCGAGTGCACGATCGGCCTGGGCTGCCACGTCTCGGACAGCCGGCTGGGGGACCGGGTGACGCTCAAGCCCTACTGCGTCCTGAGCCAGGCGATCGTGGAGGACGAGGCCACGCTCGGCCCCTTCTGTCACCTCCGCCCGCTCTCCCACGTGGGCGCGCGGGCGAAGGTCGGCAACTTCGTCGAGCTGAAGAAGTCCCGGATCGGCCGCGGCTCGAAGGTCCCGCACCTGTCCTACGTGGGGGACGCGACCGTCGCGGAGGACGTCAACATCGGCGCGGGCACAATCACCTGCAACTACGACGGGGTCAAGAAACACGAGACCCGGATCGGCAGGGGCGCATTCATCGGGACCAACACGAGCCTGGTGGCTCCCATCACGATCGGGGAGGGCGCCTATGTGGGGGCTGGCTCGACGGTGACCGAGGATGTCCCGCCGGGAGCCCTCGCCCTGGGGCGCGCCCCGCAGGTGACCAAGGAAGGGTGGGTGGCCCGGCGCAAGCAGCAGCAGCAGGCGGGTGACGACTGATGTGCGGCATCGTCGGATACATCGGCGAGCGGAGCGCCGTCGGGATCCTCATCGAGGGGCTCAAGCGGCTCGAGTACCGGGGATACGACTCGGCCGGCCTGGCCGTGCTGGGGGCGGATGGCCTCCAGGTGAGGCGGGGCGCCGGGCGCATCAAGAACCTCGAGGCGATCCTGCGGGAGCAGCCGGTGAAGGGAAGCCTGGGGCTCGGCCATACGCGGTGGGCCACCCATGGCCGCCCTTCGGAGGAGAATGCCCACCCGCACACCGATTGCACCGGCTCGCTCGTCGTCGTCCACAACGGCATCCTCGAGAACTATCTCCCGATCAAAGAGCGCCTCGCCGCCGAGGGGCATACGTTCAAGTCCGAGACCGACACGGAGGTGCTCGCCCACCTGATCGAGCGGCATCTCAAGGACACCCCGCGCCTCGAGGAGGCCGTGAAGCGCGCGCTCCGAGAGCTCAGGGGCTCCTACGCCGTCGGCGTCGTCGCGGCTGGGGCGCCGGACCGCCTCGTCGCCGCCAAGTACGGCGCGGGCTCGGTCGTGGTCGGCCTCGGTACCGACGAGACCTTCATCGCCTCTGACATTCCCGCGCTCTTGGCGCACACCCGGGACGTGGTCATCCTGGAAGACGGAGAGGTCGCCGTGGTGCGGCGTGACGGGGTCGAGCTCTCCACCCTGGACGGCCAGCCGGTCCGGCGGGAGCCGACCCGGATCCTCTGGGACCCGATCCTCGCCGAGAAGGGCGGCTACCGCCACTTCATGCTGAAGGAGATCTACGAGCAGCCGCGCGCGGCGACGGATACCTTCCGCGGGCGCATCGTGCCGGAGAGCGGCAACGTGATCCTGCCCGACCTGAACCTGGACCCGGCCGCGGCGCGGGCCGTCCAGCGCATCGTTCTCGTCGCCTGCGGGACCTCCTATCACGCGGCCCTCGTGGGACGGTTCATGCTCGAGCGGCTCGCGGGGATCGCGTGCGAGGTGGACCTGGGTTCCGAGTTCCGCTACCGCGACGCCGTGGTCGGCCCCGAGACCCTCGTCGTGGCGCTCTCTCAATCCGGCGAGACCGCCGACACCCTCGGCGCCGCGAAGGCGGCCCGCGCCAAGGGGGCGCCGCTCCTGGCGATCACGAATGTGGTGGGCTCGGCGCTCTCGCGCGAAGCCATCGGGGTGCTCTACACGCACGCGGGTCCCGAGATCGGCGTGGCCTCCAGCAAGACGTTCACCGCCACGCTTACCGCGTGCTATCTCCTGGCGCTCCATCTGGGCCGCTGGCGGGGCGCCCTCGGGCCGGAGGAGGCGCGCAAGCGCATGCAGGATCTCCTCGAGGTCCCGCGCCTCATGGAGGTGGCGCTGGAGCTGGACGCCCAAACGAGCGACCTGGCCCGGCAGCTCTTCCACTACCAGAACTTCCTCTACCTCGGGCGCGGCATCCACTACCCGATCGCCCTCGAGGGCGCGCTCAAGCTGAAAGAGCTCTCCTACATCCATGCCGAAGGGTACGCGGCCGGGGAGATGAAGCACGGCCCGATCGCGCTCATCGACGAGGGGATGCCCGTGGTGGCTCTGGTCCCGCGGGATGGGACCTACGACCGGATGCTCAGCAACATCGAGGAGGTCCGCGCCCGCGACGGCAAGGTGATCGCGGTGGCCCACGCCGGCGACCGCGAGATCGGGGCCAAGGCGGCCCACGTGATCGCCGTCCCCGCGACGGTGGACCTCCTCTCGCCGATTCTCATGACGATTCCGCTTCAGCTCCTGGCGTACCATGTGGCGGTCCGCCGCGGCTGCGACGTGGACCAGCCCCGCAACCTGGCCAAGAGCGTGACGGTGGAGTAGCCGAGTCGTCATGATGCGGAACGCACTCGCTGTCACGGGACTGGCGCTGGTCCTTCTTCTGGCGGTGACGGGGCCGGCCCAGGCGCCCCCGCCGCCCAGCGGGGGCAACACGCCCCCGAGCCAGAGCAACATCACCAACGTCCCCAACGACTTTCCCACCCCGGTTCAGCCGTGGTACGGGCTGCCGGCCCCGAATCGGGCGATCCAGGGCAGCGTGATCCGGCAGATCGAAGTCCCGCCGCAGCAGGTGGTGGTCCCCGTGTACGTGCCGGCGCCGGGGAGCCTCCCGGGAGAGTATCAGCAGCAGGTCGTCGAGATTCCCGGCTACGTGATCACCGAGACCACGACGGGGTATATCTACCCGGAGCGTGTGAGCCTCCAGGAGGTGACGCCGGGCGTCTACCAGTGGGTGAGGGTTCCGCAACAATTCCAGCCCAAGTAGCCAGTTTGCTTGCCGCCCGCCTGGCCCCTGACCTGTTCCTCCGTGACTTGAACCCACCCCAGCGTGACGCCGTGACCCACACGGAGGGACCGCTCCTCGTCCTGGCCGGCGCGGGGAGCGGGAAGACGCGAGTCATCGCCCACCGGATCGCCTATCTGCTCGGGATCAAGGAGGTCCACCCGAAGAACGTCCTCGCCGTCACGTTCACCAACAAGGCCGCCGAGGAGATGGCCCGGCGCGTCCAGGACCTCCTCCTCCCGGCGGGGATTCGCCCGCCGCTCATCGCGACCTTCCACTCCGCCTGCGTGCGGATCCTCCGGGAGCACGTCCGGCACCTCGGCGTGTCTCCCCACTTCGTCATCTACGACGAGGAAGACCGGTTGGGTCTGGTGAAGGAGTGCCTGCGCGAGGCGGAGGTGGAGGAGCGGGCGCTCCCGCCGGCGGCCGTGGTCCACCGGATCAGCCACGCGAAGAATCAGATGCTCTCCCCGGACGAGGTGGAGCGGCTGGCGCGAGGGCCCCGCGAGGACCGGATCGCGGCCGTGTACCGCCGCTACCAGGAGCGGCTCAAGCAAGCCGGCGCGCTGGACTTCGACGACCTCCTGCTCGTGACGGTGCGCCTGTGGGAGCAAGTGCCGGAGGTGCTCGCCTGGTACCGGGGTCTCTGGAAGTACGTGCTGGTGGACGAGTACCAGGACACGAACCGGGTCCAGTACCGGCTCATCCAGCTCCTGACCGGAGAGCACCGGAACCTCTGCGTCGTCGGCGATGATGATCAGTCCATCTACCGCTTCCGGGGCGCCAGCCTTCGGAACATCCTGGACTTCGAGCATGACTTCGCGGGCACCCGGGTGATCCGGCTCGAGCAGAACTACCGCTCGACGAAGCGGATCCTGGCGATCGCCTCCACCGTCATCGCTCACAACGCCGGGCGCAAGGGCAAAACCCTCTGGACCGAGAACGCCGAGGGCGAGCGGGCGCGGGTCTACCGCGCCTGGGACGAGAGCGAGGAGGCGGCCTTCGTCGCCCGTACCATCGAGCGCCTCCGAGCCGACGGGCTGGGCGACGGGGACGTCGCGGTCTTCTACCGGACCAACGCGCAGTCGCGGGTCCTGGAGGACGCCCTCCGGCGGAGCACGATCCCCTACGTGATCGTCGGGGGCGTCCGCTTCTACGAGCGGCGCGAAGTGAAGGATGTCCTGGCGTACCTGCGGCTGGTTGTTAACCCGGCGGACGACGTGGCCTTCAAGCGCGCGATCGCCGCGCCGTCGCGGGGTATCGGCCGGGCCACGCTGGCCCGCCTCGAGGAAGCGGCCCGGCGGGAGAAGCTGCCGCTGCTGGAGACGTGCGGGCGGCTCGGCGGCGAGGTCGCGGACAAGGCGCGACGGGCGCTCGAGGAGTTCGCCGCCTTGATCGTGGACCTGCGGGGACTGCGGACGACCGTCCCGCTGCCGGCCCTGTGCGACGAGGTGCTCGGCCGCTCGGCCTACCGGGAAGCACTCCGCCAGGAGCGGACCGAGGACGCCGAGGGGCGCCTGGAGAACCTGGAGGAGCTCGTGGCGGCGGCGGAGGAGTTCCAGCGCTCCCGAGAGTCCGCCACGCTCGAGGACTTCCTCGACACGGTCGTGCTCCTGTCGGCCGTGGACGAGTGGAAAGCCGAGCGCGGCGCGGTCACTCTCATGACACTCCATTCCGCCAAGGGGCTCGAGTTCCCGGTGGTCTTCCTTACCGGCATGGAGGAGGGCGTCTTCCCGCACATCCGCTCCATGAACGACGTCGAGGAGCTGGAGGAAGAGCGGCGACTCTGTTACGTGGGGCTCACACGCGCCAAGCGGGAGCTCTATCTGTCGTACGCACTCCGCCGTCGGCTTCACGGCGGGGGGCTGGGCGAGCCGTCGCGTTTTCTCCTGGAGATCGCGGAGGAGCAGCTCGCGCTCTTGAATTCACGCGGGGGCACTCCCCCTCACCTTGATCCTCTCCCCTCACCCTGCCTCTCCCCGCTGGGGAGAGGGGAAGAGGTGAGGGGCATTGAGCAGGGTGGGGTGAGGGGGGACGAGCCGGACGAGGACCTGCCGTACCGGGTGGGAGCGAGGCTCCGGCACGCCCGCTGGGGAGAAGGGCTCCTGGTGGGGATTGAGCGCCAGGGCGAGGATGTGATCGTGACCGTGAACTTCGCCAGCGTGGGGCGCAAGCGCCTGTCGCTCCAGTACGCTCAGCTCGAGGAGATTTAAACAATGGCCGAGCCCAAGATTACGCTTGCAGAGGTGGAGCACGTGGCGCGCCTGGCGCGGCTCGACCTCTCGGAACCCGAGAAGAAGCGGATGCGCTTCCAGCTCGACGCCATCCTCACTTACATCGACAAGCTCCGGCGGCTCGACACCGACGACGTCGAGCCGACCTCTCACGCGATCCCCATGGTGAACGTGATGCGGGAGGACGAGGTGCGGCCGTGCCTGCCGACCGAGGAGATGCTCGCCAACGCTCCCGAGCGCGAAGGGGATTTCGTGCGGGTACCGCGGATCATCGAGGAGTAGCCGTGGCGACGATCGCCGAGCTGGGGATCCGGTACCGGAGCGGGGAGGCGACGCCTACCGGGGTGGTCCGGGCCTACCTGGAACGCATCGAAGCGCTGAACCCCCAGGTGCGCGCCTACTTCACCGTGACGCGGGACACTGCCCTGGCCCAGGCGGAAGCCGCGGAGAAGCGCCTGAAGGCCGGCGCGCCCCTGGGCCTCCTCGACGGCATCCCCCTGGCCATCAAGGACGTGATCTGCACGAAAGGGATCAGGACCGCCTGCGGGTCCAAGATCCTGGAGCCCTTCGTCCCGCCCTACGACGCGACCGTGATCGCGCGGCTCGGGGCCGCCGGCGCGATCATCCTCGGCAAGACCAACATGGACGAGTTCGCGATGGGCTCCTCCACGGAGAACTCGGCCTTCTTCCCGACGCGCAATCCGTGGGACCTCGGGCGCGTGCCCGGCGGCTCCTCCGGCGGCTCCGCCGCCGCGGTGGCCGCCGACCTGGCTCTAGGCGCCCTCGGCAGCGACACGGGCGGCTCGATCCGTCAGCCCGCGGCGTTCTGCGGGACGGTGGGGCTCAAGCCCACGTACGGCCGGGTGTCGCGGTACGGGCTCGTGGCCTTCGCCTCCTCGCTCGATCAGATCGGTCCCTTCGCCCGGGACGTGCGCGGCGCGGCGCTCATCCTCCAGGCTATCGCCGGCCACGACCCGCTCGACTCGACCTCTACCGAGGTTCCGGTGCCGGACTACACGGCGGCGCTGGGGCGGGGGATCGAGGGGTTGCGGGTCGGGGTCCCGGCCGAGTACTTCATCGAGGGGATGGACCCCGAGGTGGAGGCGGCGGTGCGGGCCGCCATCGACGTGCTGAAAGGCCTCGGGGCTCGGACCGAAAAGGTCTCGCTCCCCCACACCGACTACGCGCTCGCGGCCTACTACCTGATTGCCCCGGCGGAGGCCTCCTCCAACCTGGCGCGCTACGACGGCGTCAAGTACGGCTATCGCGCCGCTGGCGGGAAGGACCTGATCCAGATGTACGGCCGGACGCGCGCCGAGGGCTTCGGCGCTGAGGTGAAGCGCCGGATCATGCTGGGGACATACGCGCTGAGCGCCGGGTATTACGAGGCGTACTACGGGAAGGCCCAGCGGGTGAGGACGCTCGTGCGGCGCGACTTCCAGCAGGCCTTCGAGCGCGTGGACCTGCTCGTCTGCCCCACAGCGCCAAGCGTCGCCTTCAAGCTCGGCGACAAAGAGGACCCGCTCCAGATGTACCTCTGCGACGTCTTCACGATCCCCGTCAACCTGGCCGGGCTCCCCGGCCTCTCCCTGCCCGGCGGCTTCACGGCGACCGGGCTCCCCATCGGGCTCCAGCTGATCGGCAAGCCCTTTGACGAGGCCACGCTCCTCTCGGCGGCGTACGCCTACGAGCAGGTCACGCCCTGGCACACCCGCGCCCCGGAGCTCGCATGAGCCGTGCGGCGGACTACGAGGACGTCATCGGGCTCGAGGTGCACGCGCAGCTCTTGACGCGCTCGAAGATGTTCTGCGGCTGCCCCACTACGTTCGGCGGCGCGCCGAACTCCCAGACCTGTCCCATCTGCCAGGGAATGCCGGGGGTGCTGCCGGTGATCAACCGTCGCGCCGTCGAGTTCGCCATGAGGACCGCGCTCGCGCTACACTGCACGATCAATTCTGGCTGCCGCTTCGCCCGCAAGCACTACTACTACCCGGACATGCCGAAGAACTACCAGATCAGCCAGTACGAGGAGCCGCTGGCGGTGGAAGGATGGCTCGAGATTGAAGTCGGTGGACAGGTAAAGCGGATAGGGATCCAGCGGGTGCACTTGGAGGAGGACGTGGGGAAGCTCGTCCACGAGGGGACGCTCGAGACAGCGCGGGCGAGCCTCGTGGACTTCAACCGCTCCGGCGTCCCGCTCATGGAGATCGTCTCCAAGCCCGACATCCGCTCTCCGGAGGAGGCAGCCGTCTACTTTAAGGCGCTCCGTGCGATCCTGATTTACCTGGGCGTCTGCGACGGGAACATGGAAGAAGGGTCACTCCGGTGCGACACAAACGTTTCGATTCGACCCAGAGGCTCGAGCGAGTTGGGGACGAAGGTTGAGGTTAAAAACCTGAACTCTTTTAAGAATGTCCAGCAAGCGACCGCATACGAGGGGGAACGCCAGCGCATGGCGATCACCTCCGGGCAAACCATTGTGCAGGAGACGCGCCTGTGGGAGGCCGACAGGAGTTACACGCTCTCCATGCGCTCGAAGGAGTACGCCCACGACTACCGCTACTTCCCCGAGCCCGATCTGGTCCCGCTCAAGGTGGAGCAGCGCTGGGCCGATCAGCTCCGGACCACGCTCCCCGAGCTCCCTGTCGAGCGCCAGCGGCGCTTCGTCTCCCAGTACGGGCTGCCCGCCTACGACGCGGACCTCCTCACCCAGAGCCGCGCCCTGGCCGACTACTACGAGGCGGCGGTGAGGGAGTACCCCAAGCCCAAGGTCGTCTCGAACTGGGTGATGTCGGAGCTCCTTCGGGAATTGCTCGGGGATGATGAGGCTGCCATCTCGAAGAGTCCGATCCCGCCCCGGAACCTGGCCCGGCTCCTCGCCCTGATCGAGGACGGGACGATCAGCGGGAAGATCGCCAAGGATGTCTTCGAGAAGATGTACCGCTCGGGCGAGGATGCCGAGACGATCGTCAGGCGCGAGGGGCTCGTCCAGGTGGCCGACGCCGGCGCCCTCGGCGCCGTGGTCGGCCAGGTGCTGGCCTCGAACCCGGGGGCCGTGGAGGACTGGAAGAAGGGCAAAAAGCAGAGCCTCGGTTTTCTGGTCGGCCAGGTGATGAAGGCGACCCAGGGGAAGGCCAACCCGGCGCTCGTCAACCAGCTCCTCCTCGAACGCCTCCCCAAAGAGCCCTGAGCTAGGGGCCCGGCATTCCTTGGTGGGCCTCTGCTCCCAAGCGTATAATGGCGCAATCGTTACATGATTCAGCTCCAGCACGTGTTCAAGGAGTATCGCGTGGGGCCGGTGAAGGTGACCGCTCTGGCCGACGTCTCGTTCGAAATCGACAAGGGCGAGTTCACGGTCCTGGCCGGACCCAGCGGCTCGGGCAAGACGACGCTCCTCAGGCTCCTGTACCGGGACGAGGTGCCGACGGAAGGGGAGATCCGGGTGGCCGGCTACGAGGTGACGCGCCTCCGCCGGTCCAATATCCCCCAGCTCCGACGGGCCATCGGCATGGTCTTCCAGGATGCCAAGCTCCTGCCCGGTCGGAACGTCTACGAGAACATCGTTTTCGTCCTCCGGGTCCTCGGCACGCCCCGGCGGGAGATCGCCCCGCGGGTGATGCAGGCCCTCAAGGCGGTGGGGCTCTCGGCGAGGGCGCAGGCGCTGCCGGCCCAGCTCTCGCTCGGAGAGCAGCAACGGGCGTCGCTGGCGCGGGCGCTGGTCAAGGAGCCTGCCCTGCTCCTGGCCGACGAGCCGACGGGGAATCTCGACGAGGGCATCGCGGAGGAGATCTTGGACCTCCTGAGAGAGATCTGGAACCGCGGGACGACGATTCTCCTGGCGACGCACCGGGCGACGCTGGCGGATCAGCTGAAGCGCCGGACGCTCGTGCTGGAGAGGGGACGCCTCCTGAAGGACAAGGACTGACGCCACATGTTCTTGTTCCTGATCGAGGAGGCAGTCCGCGATCTGAGGCGCGGCGGGCGCGTGGCCGCGAGCGCGGTGCTGCTGATCACGCTCTCCCTGGCCGCACTCGGCGCGTTCTGGGTGCTGTCGCTGAACCTCGGCCGGGTGGTGGCCCAGTGGCGCGACCGCCTGCGCGTCGTCGTGTATCTGCGGGAGGAGCCGGCGCCGGGGACGGCGGATGAGCTCCTGGCGAAGCTGGAGGCCGTCGGCGGCATCCAGCGGATGCGCTACGTCTCCAAAGCCGAGGCGCTCCAGACCTTGAGGCGCCAGCTGGGCGGTCAGGCGAGCCTCGTGGCGGAGCTCGCGACCAACCCGCTGCCGCCCTCGGTCGAAGTGACACCCGCGCCGGAGGCCTCCACGCCGGCGGGCACGCGCGCCCTGGTCCAGCGGCTCTCGACGCTGCCGGAGGTGGAAGAGGTGCAGGGGGGGACCGAGTGGGTGGAGCGGCTGGCCGAATTCCAGCGGCTCCTTCAGCGGATCGGGCTCGCGGTGGGCGCCGTGCTGGCCCTCGCGGCGATTCTCGCGGTGACGACGGCCACGACGCTCGTCCTCCACGCGCGGCGGCAGGAGATGGAGATCATGCGGCTGGTGGGCGCCTCCGAGATGGTCATCCGTCTGCCGCTCTTCCTCCAGGGCCTGGCCCAGGGCCTGGCGGGCGCGGCGGTGGCGGTGGGGGGGCTCTATGCCGCCTATCGTCTGGCCCTTCCCGCCCTCGAGCCGCTCCTCTCCTTCACGCTCGGGTTGCCCCGGGCCACGTTCTTTTCCCCGAGCGAGGTCGCGGTGCTCCTCGGGGGCGGCGCCCTCCTCGGCGCCTTCGGCGGGCTCCTGGCCAAGGGAGGTCGCCCGGCATGACCGCCCGACGGGTCGCGCTCGGCCTCGTCGCGGCCCTGCTCCTGGCAGCGCCGGCGGCGGCTCAGCGGCGCGACGAGCAGGCGCTCCGCCAGAAGGAGCAGTCTTTGGAGCAGACGCAGAAGCAGCTCCGTGAGGAGCGGGCCAAAGCCGCCGAGGCCAAGCGGCGGGAGACGAGCCTCCTCTCCGAGCTCGAGGCCATCGAGCAGGCGCTCGGCGGCAAGCGACGGGAACTGGGGGCGCTCAACGCCCGGATCGTGAAGGCCCAGACCGAGATCCGACGCCTGGAGGGCGAGATCCGCCGGCTCGAAGCCCACCGCGCGGGCCAGGAAGAGCTCCTCTCTCGCCGGCTCAGGGCGATGTACAAGCTGCAGAACCAGGGCGGGGTGCTCCCGGTGATTTTCGCCGGCGACGACCCCATGGCCCAGGCGGTTCAACTCCGCCACCTCACCACGCTGGCGGTGGTGGACGCCCGGCTCATTCGGGAGTATCGTGGAACGGGAGAAAGCCTCGGGGAGCGCAAGGGGCGCGTGGAGGAGCAGCGGCAGGAGCTGTCCTCCCTGCGGGCACGGGTCGAGGAGGAGCGGCACGCGGTGGACCGGGAGGCCACGCGGCGCCGCGTGCTGCTGGCGAAGGTCCAGGAAGAGCGCGCCTACCACGAGCGGATGGCGGGCGAGCTCACCGAGGCCGCCAGGCGGCTCGAGGCGCTGATCCGGGACCTCCAGGCCCGCCAGCGCCGCGTGGCGAAGCTGCCGCCGGGCAAGGCCGTCGAGCCGCCGGCCGTGGGGTTCGGCGCGCTCCGGGGCTCGCTCCCCTGGCCGACCGAGGGGCGGGTCGTCGGGGAGTTCGGCGAGCAGGTGCACCCGCGCTTCGGCACCCGGACGTTCAAGCGCGGAATTGACATCGAGGCCGGCGACGGGTCGGGGATCGTCGCCGTGTACGCCGGCCACGTGGTCTATACGGGCTGGTTCAAGGGGTACGGCAACTTGATCATTCTCGATCACGGCAACGACTACTACACGCTCTACGCCCATGCCGCCGAGATCCGCGTCCAGGAAGGGGACGACGTGCGACAGGGGCAGATGATCGGCACAGTCGGGGATACCGGTTCGCTGGCGGGCCCGCGCCTGTACTTTGAGGTGCGCTACCAGGGCCGGCCCCAGGATCCAGCCGAGTGGCTCAGGCGACGCGGGTAAATTCAGCCGAGGAGGCTCCTCCGATGGGTCCCATCCGCCAGGCGAAGAAGGCAGTCCTCATCACCGGGTTGCTGCTCGTGCTCACGCTCTCCCTCGGGGGCACGGTGGCCAGCAAGAGCACGGACGCGGGAGCGACCTACGAGAACCTCCGGCTCTTCACGGAGGTGCTCTCGATCGTCCAGAGCCAGTACGTGGACGAGGTCCCCCCGAGGGATCTGATCTACAGCGCGATCCGGGGGACGCTCCGCGGCCTGGATCCCCACAGCTCGTTCCTGGACCCGGACATGTACCGGGAGATGCAGGTCGAGACGACCGGGACCTTCGGCGGCCTCGGGATCGAGATCACGCTGAAGGACGACGTCCTGACCGTCGTGTCGCCCATCGACGGGACCCCGGCTCAGCGGGCGGGTCTGCATTCGGGCGACAGGATCGTCAAGATCGAGGGCATCTCGACCAAGGACATGCCGCTCGTGGACGCGGTCAAGCGGATGCGCGGGAAGCCCGGGACCAAGGTGACGATCTCGATCATGCGGGAAGGCTGGCCCGAGGCCCGGGACTTCACCCTCACCCGGGAGCAGATTCACGTCCAGTCCGTTCGGACCCAGGAGCTCCAGCCCGGGATCGGCTACATCCGGCTGCGCCAGTTCCAAGAGCAGACCCCCAACGACCTGGACGGGGCGCTCGAAAAGCTGACCAAGAACGGCGCGAAGCTCCAGGGGCTGATCCTCGACCTCCGGAACGATCCAGGCGGGCTCCTGACGGCCGCGGTGGAGGTCACGGAGAAGTTCCTCGAGGACGGCAGGCTGGTCGTCTACACCGAGGGCCGGGTCCGGAACCAGAGCATGCGCTTTACCGCTCACGCGAAGAAGCCCTTCCTGGACTTCCCGATCGTGGTGCTGGTCAACCAGGGGAGTGCCTCGGCCTCGGAGATCGTGGCGGGGGCGCTCCAGGACTGGGGCCGGGGCGTCGTGCTCGGCACCCAGACCTTCGGCAAGGGGTCGGTCCAGACCATCATCCCGCTCTCCGATGGCTCGGGCCTCCGCCTGACCACCGCCAAGTACTTCACGCCCAAGGGACGGAGCATCCACGGCAAGGGGATCGCGCCCGACATCGTGGTGGAGCTGCCCAAGGTGGTGGGCGCCGCCCAGGCCGGTGAGGAGGCGAAGGCCGTGGCGTCGCTCTCCCCCGAGGAGGAGATGAAGAAGGACGTTCAGCTCCAGCGGGCGGTGGACCTCTTGAAGGCCATGCGGATTTTGGAGAAGACCCGACCGGCGCCGCCGCAGCCGCAGGCTCAAGCGAAATAGCCGTTGCGGGAGGGCGCGCCGGCGCCCTCCCGCTCGCCCTCTCCGTCGGGAAGGTTCTCCGGCGCGCCCCGTTGTCGATTTCCGGGCTCGGACGATGATCGTTCTGGGGATTGAGACCTCGTGCGACGAAACCGCGGCGGCGGTCCTGGCCGACGGGGCCAAGATCCTGGCCTCCGTCGTGGCCTCGCAGGACCAAGTCCACGCGCCCTACGGCGGCATCGTTCCTGAGCTCGCCTCTCGCCGCCACGTCGAGACCATCGTCCCCGTGATTCAGAAGGCGCTCGGGGACGCCGGACTTCGCCTCGGCGACCTCGACGGGATCGCGGTGACCCAGGGCCCCGGGCTCGTGGGATCGCTGCTCGTGGGTTGCTCGGTGGCCAAGGCGCTGGCGTACGTCACGCGCTGCCCCCTCGTGGGCGTGAACCATCTCGAGGGGCACATCTTCGCCGCGTTCCTCCAGGAGCCGAGCCCGACCCATCCGTTCCTGGCCCTCGTGGTCTCGGGCGGGCACACCGCGCTCTACCTGGCGCCGGAGCCCCTCCGCTACGCCTTGATCGGGCAGACGCGGGATGACGCCGCCGGCGAGGCGTTCGACAAGGTGGCCAAGCTCCTCGGGCTGGGGTATCCCGGCGGGCCGAGCATCGAGCTGACGGCGAAATCCGGCGATCCAAGGGCGATCGCCCTTCCCATGGCCCAGATGACCGACGGCGCGCCGGATTTCTCCTTCAGCGGCGTCAAGACCGCGGTGGCGCTCCACGTGAAGCGCGCCGGTCGGCTATCCTCGGCGGCTGTGGCTGACATCGCGGCCTCGTTCCAGGCCACCGTGGTCAAGATGCTGGTGCGCCAGTGCGTCCGTGCCGCCCTCAGCCTGGGCATCCGCCGCCTCGTCCTGACGGGAGGGGTCGCGGCGAACCGGGCGCTCCGGGAGGCGCTCCAGGCCGAGGCGACGGAGCGCGAGTGGGAGCTCTTCATCCCGCCGCCGGCGCTCTGCACGGACAACGCCGCGATGATCGCCGCCGCCGGCCACGCGCGCCTCCAGGCGGGCGAGCGCGCCTCCCTCACCATGAACGCGCTCCCGGATCTGCGGCTGGCCTAGGAGGACGCGTGGCCAGGCTAGATTACGAGACGTTCCTCTCGGGGCTGCCCGACGCCGTGGTCGGCGTGGACGAGGCCTTCCGGATCATCCTCTGGAACGCCGCCGCCGAGGCGCTGACCGGGAAATCCGCCCGTCGAGTCCAGGGACGGACGTTGAAGGAGGTGTTTCCGCCCGACTCGTCGCTGGCCCGGCACCTGGCCGAAACCCTCCGGACGGGCGAGAGCCGGTCCGAGGCCGAGGCCATGATCGACGGGACGGACGGCCGCCTCGTGGCGGTGAGCATCGTCACCGCCCCGCTGGCAAGGGGAAGCGGCAACGTCGAGGCCGCGGTCGCCGTGCTCCGCGATCTCTCCCGGATCCGCCAGCTCGAGGAGGAGGTCCAGCGGGGGCAGACCCTGGCGGCCGTGGGGCGGATGGCCGTGGGGCTGGCGCACGAGATCCGCAATCCGTTGACCGCGATTCGAGGCGCCGTGCAGCTGCTGAAGAACGAGCTCGGCGACGAGGCGCGCTGGGGAGAGTACACCGACGTGCTGCTCAAGGAGGTGGACCGGGTCAACCGGATCCTCGAAGCCCTCCTCGACCTCGGCCGGCCGGTGCAGCTCAAGCCCCGGCCGGTGAACCTTCACCAGCTCCTGGAACGCGTGGCGCTCTTGGCCGAGGAGATGGCGGCGAGCCAGGGCGTCCGCATCGTGAGACGGTACGACCCGAGCCTGCCGCCGATCCTGGCCGACGAGGACCGGGTCGTTTCGGTCTTCCACAACCTCGTCCGCAACGCCATCGAGGCGATGCCCCGCGGCGGGCGCGTCACGCTGACCACCCGCGTCAGCATGAACCCGCTCTTCGCCAAGGTGGACCTCGGGACCGGCACGCGGCAGCTGGTCGAGGTGCAGGTCTCCGACGAGGGCGAGGGGATTCCCGAGGCCCTGCGCGCCAAGATCTTCGATCCGTTCGTCACGACCAAGCAGCGAGGGCTCGGGCTCGGCCTGGCGCTCTGCCACCGCATCCTGGAGGAGCACCGGGGCGCCATCCAGATCGAGAGCGCGCCGGGCAAGGGGACTACGGTCTCGTGCTTTCTGCCGATCGCCAAATAATGCGCCCCCTCACCTCTTCTCCTCTCCCCACTGGGGAGAGGTAGGGTGAGGAGAGAGGCAGGGTCACATGCCTGAAGGCCGCCTCCTGATCGCCGATGACGAGGACGGGCTCCGCTGGGTCCTGGAGAAGGGGCTCAAGCAGGCGGGCTACAGCGTCGCGGCGGTCAAGGACGGGACGCTGGCCCTGCAGGAGGTCGAGGCGGAGCCCTTTGACCTCATCTTTCTGGACATCCGGATGCCGGGGCTCGACGGCCTCAGCCTGCTCCAGAAGATCCGGGAGGCACGCCCCGACGCCCAGGTCGTCATCATGACCGCCCACGGGACCATGGAGACCGCCATCCAGGCGATGCAGCGCGGGGCCTACGATTACCTCGCCAAGCCGTTCGACATGGACGAGGTGCTGCTGCTCGCCGAGCGGGCGCTCTCGGCCCGGCGCCTCACCCAGGAGGTGTCGCGCCTCAAGACCGGGCTCAAGGAGGTGTGGGAGTTCGGGGCCCTCGTGGGCCGTCACCCGCGGATGCAGGAAGTCTACAAGACGATCGGCCGCGTCGCGGCGAGCGACGTCACGGTGCTCCTGCGCGGCGAGTCGGGCACCGGCAAGGAGCTCGTGGCACGGGCCATCCACCACTATAGCCGCCGGGCGGGCCACCCCTTCGTGGCGGTGTCCGGCGCCGCCATCCCCGCGAACCTCCTCGAGACCGAGCTGTTCGGCCACGAGCGCGGCGCCTTCACCGACGCCAAGGAGCGCAAGCTCGGCAAGCTGGAGCTGGCCCACGGGGGCACCCTCTACCTGGACGAAGTCGGCGACATGCCGCTCGACCTGCAGGCCAAGCTCCTCCGGGCGCTCCAGGAGCGCGCCTTCGAGCGGGTGGGCGGTCACGACCCGATCCGGGTGGACTTCCGGGTGCTCGCGGCGACGAACCGCGACCTGGAGGTGATGATGGGCGAGGGGAGCTTCCGGGAAGATCTCTTCTACCGCCTGAACGTGGTCACGGTGACGCTCCCGCCGCTCCGGGACCGGCGGGAGGACATCCCGCTCCTGGCGGATCACTTCCTCGCCAAGTACGCGGGAGAGCTCGGCCAGCGCGTCCTCGCTCCGGAGGCCCTCGACCGGCTGGTGGGGTACGACTGGCCGGGCAACGTGCGCGAACTTGAGAACGTGATCCAGCGCGCCATGGTGATGGCGGGAGGCGACGTCATCCTCCCCGAGCACCTGCCCATCGGGCCGGTCTCGGCGCGCGCCACGGTCACCGCGGGCGCGACCCTCGAAGAGGTGATCGAGAAGAAGCTCGGCGAGTGCGTGCGGGGCCTCGGCGCCCGCCCGGGCGCCAACCTCTACGAGCTGGTGGTCGGCCTGGTGGAGAAGCCGTTGCTCCGGGCGGTGCTCCGGGAGACGGCCGGCAACCAGGTCAAGGCGGCTGCGCTCCTCGGGATCAACCGCAACACGCTCCGGAAGAAGCTGAAGGAGCACGGCATCGACCCCGACGCCCTCGGGGCGGAGTGACTGGGCGCCCATGGGACTCGAGCAGGATCTCAACGAGACGCTGAAGCGGGCCATGAAGGAGAAGAACCAGCACACGGTCGACGTGCTGCGCATGATCAAGACGCGGCTCGCCGAGCGGCGCACGGCCAAAGGCTTCGCGGGCCAGGTGGACGACGCGCTCGTCCTGGACGTGATCGGCGCCTACCGCAAGCAGCTCCAGAAGGCGCTCGTGGAGTTCGAAAAGGCCGGCGAGCGCGGGGCCGCCCAGACCGCTCAGCTCCGCTTCGAGGTGGAGTTCTGCGAGCGCTACCTCCCGCGGCGCCTCGACGAGGAGGCGCTGCGAGCGCTGGTCCGGGAACGGCTCGGCGCGCTCGGCATCACCGACCCGAAGCAGGTCGGACGCCTCGTCGGCGACGTCATGAAGACGCATAAGGGTCAGGTCGAGGCCGCCGACGTCAAGCGCATCGCCGAGGAGCTGCTCAAGGGCTAGCGAGCGACGCTTTACTTCTTCAGGTAGATCTCCGCGCCGCCCTTCCTGAACTCCTCGGCCTTCTCGCGGAGACCCGCCTCGAGCGCCGCCGTTTCCGCCGCGATGCCGTGCTGCGCGGCGTACTCGCGGACTTCCTGCGTGATCTTCATCGAGCAGAACTTGGGCCCGCACATCGAGCAGAAGTGGGCCACCTTGGCGCCCTCGGCGGGCAGCGTCTCGTCGTGGAACTCCCGCGCCGTCTGGGGGTCCAGCGAGAGGTTGAACTGGTCCTCCCACCGGAACTCGAAGCGGGCCTTCGACAGCGCGTCGTCCCACTCGCGAGCGCGCGGGTGGCCCTTGGCGAGGTCGGCGGCGTGGGCGGCGATCTTGTAGGCGATCACGCCGTCCTTCACGTCCTTCTTGTTCGGGAGCCCCAGGTGCTCTTTCGGCGTGACGTAGCAGAGCATCGCGGTTCCGAACCAGCCGATCATGGCCGCCCCGATGGCGGAGGTGATGTGGTCGTAGCCGGGGGCGACGTCCGTGGTCAGCGGGCCCAGCGTGTAGAAGGGCGCCTCGTGGCAGACCTGGAGCTGCCGGTCCATGTTCTCCTTGATCAGGTGCATGGGGACGTGGCCGGGCCCCTCGATCATCACCTGGCAGTCGTGCTCCCAGGCGATCCGGGTGAGCTCGCCGAGCGTGTCCAGTTCCGCGAACTGGGCCTCGTCGTTGGCATCCGAGACGGAGCCCGGCCGGAGGCCGTCGCCCAGCGAGAACGCCACGTCGTAGGCCGCCATGATCTCGCAGATCTCGCTGAAGCGGGTGTAGAGGAAGCTCTCCTGATGATGCGCCAAACACCACTTCGCCATGATCGAGCCGCCCCGCGAGACGATCCCCGTCAGGCGCTTGGCCGTCAGCGGAACGTAGCGGAGCAGCACGCCGGCGTGGATCGTGAAGTAGTCCACGCCCTGCTCGGCCTGCTCGACGAGGGTGTCCCGGTAGAGCTCCCAGGTCAGCTCTTCGGCCTTGCCCCCGACCTTTTCGAGGGCCTGGTAGATCGGCACCGTGCCGATGGGGACCGGCGCATTGCGGAGGATCCACTCGCGCGTCTCGTGGATGTTCTTGCCCGTCGAGAGATCCATGACCGTGTCGGCGCCCCAGCGCGTCGCCCACGTCATCTTCTCGACCTCCTCCTCGATGGAGGAGGCGATGGCCGAGTTGCCGATGTTGGCGTTGATCTTCACGAGGAAGTTCCGGCCGATGATCATCGGCTCGGACTCCGGGTGGTTGACGTTGGCGGGGATGATGGCGCGCCCCCGGGCGACCTCGTCTCGGACGACCTCGGGCGGCACCCCTTCGCGGAGGGCGATGAACTCCATCTCGGGCGTGATCTCGCCGCGGCGGGCGTAGTGCATCTGGGTCACCCGCCGGCCCGCGCGAGCGCGGAGGGGCCGGCGCACGCTCGCGAAGCGGACGCCGCCGAGCGCCGGATCGTTCTCGCGCTCGCGCCGGTAGGCGGAGGAAGGGCCGGGAAGCTCCTCGACGTCGCCGCGCCCCAGGATCCAGGGGAGCCTGAGTGGCGGCAGCCCCCGCTTGATGTCCACGTCGGCGTCGGGATCGGTGGCAGGTCCGCTCGTGTCGTAGAGCCTCTGGGGCGGGTTGCCTCCCGAGAGCAGGACCTCGCGCATCGGGACGCGAAGATCCGGACGGGATCCAGTGGTGTAGACCTTGCGAGATGCTGGCATCGTCTGGCCTCCCTTCGCTGGCATTAACCAGGTCAGGTTCATGCGGTCGGCGGCGGTCGTGCCGCCCTCTCAGCCCGGTTCCCCGAGCTCCCGCGCGGTGAAAGGACGCTCGTACTCTACCTCCCCCCCGGGAGCGCGTCAACCCCCCACACCCCCTCGTTCCCCCTCTAGGGCCTCCCCCCCAGGGGTAGTATTTTTTCCTTTTTTCCCCCTCGTAAACCGGGGATAATACCCTCGGCCGGATTGGGAGACGCCGGGCGGCGAGGCTCCACTTCGGCGTTGGGTGAGGCAGGTCAACGCGGTTCCTTTCGCACTCGAGGAGCTTCCTCGAGGGAGGAGAGGGCATGGCGAAGAAGAAGGTAGCGTTTGGCGGCTACTCCATCAGTTTCAAGGGCTGCAAGGACTCGGCCGAATCGATTTTCGGCTCGAAACCGATCGGCCCTTCCGTCATGACAAAAAAGCTGTGGTCCTACGTCAAGCGGAAGAGGCTCGGGAAGCGGTAGGCCCGAGCAGGGACCGGTACGTTCTGACCCGCCCGGCGTCTCCCGGATTTCCCGGTCTCCTTTGAGTTCCCGTCGCACTCCCTAGGGGAGAGAGGAGCGCGGTGTCCTCGTCGCGGGCCTCTCTTTCTTTTTCTCCCCCTCTGGACAGACCTGCCCTCGACCACTACAATCTCCCTGCTCGACGGGGAGAGCGAAGATGGTCCGGGCGATCCTCTACAACCGGGGAAACTGACCCACCTGCGAGAAGGCGAGGGAGTTTCTCTCGCGGCACGGCATCGCCTACGAGAGCCGCCTCGTGGAGGCGCGGCCGGTGGATCGCGCCCAGACCCTGGAGCTGGCGCGGGGGGCGCGGCACCTCCTGATCAAGGTGGGCCAGGATACGCTCCGGTTCCATTCGGCGACGAACCCGATCACCGAGGGGCAAATCGCGTCCTACCTCGTCCACGACGACGGGTTCCTCCGAGTGCCGGTGCTCCACATGGGCGATCTCCTGGTGCGGGGGTACACCGAGGAGCTCTACCGGGAGGCGCTCGGAAAGCCATGACCCGAGTGCCCCGAAAGGAGTGAGTGCATGATCCTGAAGGAGACCGCGCGGTCCGTGTACCTCGACGTGTCTCGGATCGCCTGGGAACCGACGCGCTTCCCAGGGGTCGAGACGAAGACCCTC
The DNA here is from genome assembly GCA_023248995.1 of Candidatus Rokuibacteriota bacterium. Taxonomy (GTDB): domain Bacteria; phylum Methylomirabilota; class Methylomirabilia; order Rokubacteriales; family CSP1-6; genus JAHFDN01. Next base: position 13,897 of record JAHFDN010000019.1, on the reverse strand, counting down.
TATGCAGAGGCTTCGGGGCGTCAGACGGTGCTCCTCCGCCTGGCCCCCGGCGCCCGGCTCCCCGACCACCGGCACGTCGGCGTGGAGCAGAGCTTCGTCCTCGAGGGCGCGCTCGCGGACGAGGAGGGAACCTGCACGGCGGGGAACTTCGTCTGGCGCCGGCCCGGCTCTGTCCACCACGCCTGGAGCCCTGACGGGTGCGTCCTCCTGGCTATCTTCGACCGGCCGAACGAGTTCCTTCCCTAACGCTCAGAGCCGCTTCGTGCGGATGCTCCTCTGGGTCGGTCAGTTGAGGGTGGGGACGGAGGCCCGGGACTGGCGGCCGTGGCCCCGGCGCGGGAGCGAGGGACGACCGTCCTCTCCCGGCGGTTCGAGGCCCGATTGGATGGCGCCGTACCGGAGCAGCTTCTGCGCGTCGAGGAAGGACAGGCCGCGGGTCGGCGCGCCGAGGACGATGCCGAGAAAGCGCTGGCCGTCCAGCCAGGCCGCCACGGCCAGGTTGTAGCCCGCCTCATGGGTGAAGCCCGTCTTGAAGGCCTGTACCCCTCCGGCCTCGATGAAGGGCGGCACCCGGCGGGTGTACAGGCGGCCCCGGTAGACGAAGGACTTCCCGCCGAGGAGCGTGCGGACCGCGGGACGCTCGCGGAGGAGGTGGTCGGTGAGGACCGCGATGTCCCGGGCGGTGCTCCGCTGGGTCGCGTCGGGAAGGCCGTGCGGATTCGCGAAGCGGGTGGCGGCGAGGCCGAGGTCCTGCGCCCTGGCGTTCATCCGCGCCACGAAGCTCTCCTCGTCGCCGCCGAGGTGCTCGGCGACGGCGGTGGCCGCGTCGTTGGCGGACGCGATGGCGACGCCCTCGAGGAGCACGCCGAAGGGCACCGTCTCGCCCGCGCGAACCCCCATCCGGAAGCGCGGCGTCCGGGCCGCCCGGAGACTCACCGTGACCGGCTCCTCCCAGGTCACTCGTCCGCCGTCGAGGTCCTCGTAGGCGAGGTAGAGAGTCATCAGCTTGACGAGGCTCGCCGGGGCGTGCTCCTCCTCCGGGTTCTTGGCGAAGAGCACGTTCCCCTGCGCGTCGAGCAGTAGCACCGATTCGGCGGTCAGCATCGGAGCCCGGCCGTTTTCGGCTGTCGCCGCCGCCGGCCCGAGGCAGAGGTGCGCAGCGAGAAGCCCGAGGGAAATTGTTGCCGACTTGAGGCGCACTGGGTCACATTCTACTTGAGAGGCCGAGCGGTGGCGTCAAGGAAAAACACCCGTGCTATGCTGAGCGCCACCGCGACGAGGTTCCTGATGGAGTGGGTGTGGGGGTTCCTGGTTCTGGCGGCCGTCCTCCTGGCCGCTCTCGGCGGGTGGCAGGTGGCGCGCCGGGCGCTTCAGTTGTGTCCTCACTGCGGGTGGATCGTCCAGCGCGTCCGGTCCGCCTGGCTCCGCTGCCCTCGGTGTCACCGCCAGTACGGCCGCCACCCCAAGGCCCGCCCGTGAAGAAGGTGCTGCTCTACACCATGGAGGGGAACGCCGACGGCGAAGCCGCGCTGGTATTCTTTCAGGCGCGCGGCATGCGGGTGGACGTGCGCGACGTGGGGCGGGACGGAGAGGCGACGCTCGAGTGCTTCACCGTGGCGGGGCGGCTCGCCGTGCCGACGGTCGTGATCGACGGGCGCGTCTTCTTCGGGTTCGCGGCCAACCGGGAGGCGATCGAGCCGCTCCTACATGCCTAAGGCGGCGCGCGCCTCGTCCATGACCTCCTCGGTGATCGTGCCGTAGCCCTTGCCCAGGGCGTAGCGCTCGATCGCTTTCCTGGCCATGGGACGGATGAAGGCGGGAATCCGCTCCACGCGCGCTTGGGCCTCCGCGCTCCATGCCATGCCGTCTTGGGCCAGAGCCTCCTGATCGGTGATCATCCCCGCGAACGGGCAGCCCGGCCCGCTGCCTTCCGTCTGGCCGGCGCCCTCCGCCTCTTCGAAGGCCTCCGGGCGCTGGTGCGCGAGCGACGAGCGGAGGTGCTCGAAGGGGACCGCGGGCTCCGCGCGGCCGCCCACCTTGACGCCGAGGCTCCGGATCAGCTGGGTTTCGAACGGGTTGGTGAGCATCGCGACGCGGCGGCCGCACCGGGGGCAGCCGAAGGTGACGGTGAGCGAGCCCTCGTCCGGTCCCTGGCTTTTCTCGAGCCGCATCGGCTCGTCGCACTCGATGCAGAGGAATTTCATCGGGCGCGCTCCTCGGCTTCGTGGAGGAGCTGGGTGAGCCGCTTGACGATCTCGACGGCCAGCCGGGGATTGGTTCGGACGAAGTGCTCCAGGCGATCGCCCGGGATCACGCAGAGAGCGACGTCGGCTTCCGCCACCGCCGTCGCCGACCGGGGCCCGGAGCGGAAGAGCGAGATCTCCCCCAGGAGCTCTCCCTCGCTCAGAACGCGGAGCGTCCGCTCCTCGCCCCCCACGCGCTTCTTGATCGTCACGCGGCCGGATTGGATGAGGAAGGCCTCGTTGTGGGCGTCGTCGCCCTCCTTGAAGATGGTCTGGCCGGGGGTGAACCGACGCACCTGGACCTGGCTCAGAGCGCTCATGAGGTTACCTCGCGGGCACCATCATACTGACGGGGACGGGGGAGGGCAAGTGCGCGCCGCGCCGGCGCAGGTTCGTTGACGCGTCAGCGCATGGGTGGTAGCGTAGGTGCCCGGGGCCGGTGTAGCTCAGTGGCAGAGCAGCTGATTCGTAATCAGCAGGTCGTGGGTTCAAGTCCCACCGCCGGCTCCAGACATCCCAAGGAGTTCCGAAGCGCCAAAACCGTTCGACCAGCCGATTGCTACCATTCTGCTACCAAACCATCCCGCACCAGGGCATACCAGGAGCTCGACAGTTGGTCCCCAATCGTGGGTTTGTTGCGGGGATAGGTCTTGTGGGGTATTCTTGGCCGGTCGCCGCTGGCCATCAATGGTTCCCATGCCGCGTCGGCGGCCAACCGCCAACGGCAAACGGCCGACGGCCAACGCTCCTGGAGGGATAGGGAAATGCTTGCGCTTCTAACCGGGACACGAAAAGGAGCCTTCATCCTGCGTGCAGACAAAGCACGCAGGACGTGGAAGTCGTCGGAGCCGATCTTTTTGGGGCACATTGTTCATCAATTGGTGATGGACCCGAGAGATCGACGGACCATTCTAATGGCCGCGCGAACGGGTCATCTGGGTCCAACCGTGTTTCGGTCGACCGATTTCGGTAAAACATGGAAAGAAGCCGAACGACCACCGGCCTTCAAGAGAGCCTCCGAAGGGCAAAGGGGCTTGGTGGTCGACCACGTTTTCTGGCTGACACCAGGGCATCCGAAAGAGTCAGGCGTTTGGTATGCGGGTACGTCTCCGCAAGGATTGTTCCGATCCGAGGATGACGGCAAGACCTGGGAAGGCGTCGATGGTTTCAACGAAAATTCCATGCGTGGCGCCTGGACTGGCGGCGAAAAAGACGGAACGCCGGACGGCCCGAAGCTGCACTCGATCCTGATCGACCCACGCGATCCGGAGCACATGTACATCGGGATGTCCAGCGGCGGCGTGTTCGAATCGATGGACAAGGGCAAGACGTGGGCGCCGCTGAACAAAGGCTGCGCGGCGGATTTCCTGCCGGTTCCCGATCCTGAGTACGGGCATGACCCGCACTGTGTGCAGCTGCATCCGCTGATGCCGGATCGGCTCTATCAGCAGAACCACTGTGGCATTTATCGGATGGATCGACCAGAAGGACATTGGATTCGGATTGGCATGAACATGCCGAAGAAGATCGGCGACATCGGATTTCCGTTGACGTTACATCCCCGCGATCCTAACACCGTCTGGGTATTCCCGATGGACGGCACCACAGTCTGGCCCCGCACGAGTCCGGATGGTAAGCCCGCCGCGTACGTTACACGCAATGCGGGAAAAACGTGGAAGCGACTCGCCAATGGCTTGCCCGAACGTGCGTGGTACACCGTGAAGCGCCAGGCCATGACTGTCGATACCTACGATCCCGTCGGGGTCTACTTCGGCACGACGACTGGAGACGTTTGGGGAAGTCGCAACGAAGGCGAGAAGTGGACGTGTCTGGTGCGGGGTCTCCCAGAGATTTATTCGCTCCACACCGCCGAGTTCCCGCGCTGAAGATCCACATACCGACGCCACTGCGATCGTACACGCAGGGCGAGGCCCTGATTGAAGCCGATGGGGTGACACTTCAGGACTTGCTCACCGACCTGGATCGACGCTATCCTGGATTCCGCTTCCGCATCGTCGACGAGCAAGACGGCATCCGCCAGCACATCAAAATCTTCGTGAACCAAGAGTTAGCCTCGACGCTTTCAACGCCTCTTGACAAAGGAAGCGTGATTCACATCATCTGCGCGTTAAGCGGGGGGTGATCAGTCCCACCGCCGGCTCCAGCAAATTCCTTTCACCGGCTCAGAGGCTCCGTATCAGCTGATCGTAGTCGGCATGCGTGCCGATCTAGAACCAGACGACGACGTCACCGTCCCGTACGGCGAGCGCGCGGTACCCGAGCCCGACGCGTGCCGAGTAAATTGGTCGGGTGGCGTGCACTTGCTTGAAGCGAAGGCTGGGGTGCTCCCGGTTATTGCGGAAGAGGCGGTAGGCCTCACGAGCGCGTCGCCGGACGTGTTCTGGGAGCTGCGCGTAGGCCTTGCGAAAACGGTCGGTTGTCTTAGAGGTCAAAGGGCATCGGGGTCGAGGGCCTTGGTACGGCCCACCCGATGCTCCGCGAGCGCTTCGTCAGCGAGGCGTTCCAGGGCGCCCTGGGACTGTGCGAAGGCGGCTTCCCAACGCTCGTCGGCAGCCAGTTCTTCGAGGATGGCCGCGGCAAGCTCGTCCTGCTCCCGCTCAGGGAGGTGAGAGACGGCTTCGAAGGCTTTCTTGAGCGCCTTGGTCATGGCTGAATCTCTGCGACGCTTGATTAGATAGTACCAGAGGGGGGGTGCAGATGCCATCCATCTCCTAGCTCTGGCCCTTGGATTCTTGTGCGGATAGATGCTCTTGGGTGCCTAGAGTTTTGTCCTTGTTGGATGAGCCCAGCCCGTCACCTGTCCTCAAGTGATGGCGAGTTGCGCGACTAATGGCGCTCCAAGACGGAGATCCGCGCATCCAGGTGCAGAAACCGACGGTCAACCTTGCTGAACTCCTGCCGGACCTCCTCGCGAAAGCGCTCAGCCTTTTCATCCAGCGTGTTGAGTCCTTCAGCCACTACCTGGATCTCTGACCGCACGCTTTCGGCAATGACTTCGAAATGTCGGCGAGTCTCTGCCGCGCTGGCCTGGATATCCTGGCCGAGCTCTCGACGAAGGCGATCAAAACGGGCTTCTACCGCGTCCTGAGCCACGGCTCGTACTCTCTTCGCCTCGTCTGCTCCTGTCAAGCGTGTCGTATGTGGTACATCCGGCGCCGCTCAACGCTGCTACCGAACCACCCCGCGCCAGGGCACACCAGGAGCGCCATCGCCTCCGCTACGGCTTGCCGGATCTGTTTCTCCCAGTGTCGGCGCGTTTGACACTCCCGTGACATTCTGTCCTGTCGGGGCTCTCCACTTGTTAGAGCTGCCGCGGGAAGCCCTTGTAAAGTGTGGGATCTTGGCGTGGCTGTCGGCTGGCATCGGTATTGCTCCCTCATGGGTCGGACGGCAGAGTCCTGGGCAGGGAGTTTAACGGCGAGGGAGGGAGGTCCAAGGAATGAGCGGCGATATTTCACTCCGTGAGGGAGAGAGCTTTTCGGAATGGGCCGAGCGACTGTGGGAGGTCAGGAGAGAGCGAGAGTCTCGGCAACCTGGCAAGCCGGCGGCACCGGCCTCCGCTCCGAGAGCGAACGGGAGCGGCATCAAGGACCGACCGGCGACAGACACGCGGCAGCGAATCCTCCGATGGTTCGAGGAAGGGGCCAAGTGGATGGAGGAAGGTCGGTCTCTGTTGCGTATGCTCGACGGGGTGCCGGACGACAATGAGCGGCGGCAGGGGATGGTCGAAGCCTCCGAGCAAGCCCCGGCGCAGCTCCAACGGGGGGGTCGCGGCCTTCAGCCGGCGCGGCCGAGCATCGTCGAGTTGGCCCCGACGGGGGACCTGGACATGGTCTCGGCGGCCAGCTTGAAGCTCCAGGAGTATCTCGACGGGGGGGAGACTCGGTTTATCCTGGACCTGGCAGAGGTCACCTACATGGACAGTGGAGGTCTGGGCGAGGTCGTGCGCGCCATGAAGCGGGCCCGCCAGGCCGGCGGCGACGTGAAAGTCTGCGCCCTGCAAGGGGAGATCCTCCGCATCTTCGAGGTCACAGGCTTGAACAAGGCCATCGCGGTGTATCCTACGCTGGAGGACGCACGGGCCTCCTGGAACTAGCGAGCGAGAAGAGATCGAGGATCAGGTATTCGTACGAGTCCCACCGCCGGCTTTAGGTCTTTGCCGGCCTTGCGCTACGCTCTGACCTGAAAGCTCTTCTTCTAGCCCCGCCCTTCCCTTTCCGGGGGAGGTGCGCTATCGTGGGGTGCCCAACCGACCAGAGCACGCCCCAGACACCCAGGAGAGGAGACTGACATGACTCGACACCAGCGGTTCGGCCTCACGGCTTTCCTTGTCGCGGCGCTGGCGGCGTTCCCCTTCACCGCCGGGGCCCAGCTGATGATCGTCGGGAACGACGAGAAGGTCACCTTTGACGACGCCGGCAAGGTCGTTTTCGGTCCTGCGGGGAAGGACACGATCTCGATCGTGGACATCGGCACGAACCCGGAGTCGCCGAAGATCCTCGTCAACCTGCCCCTGACGAACTCCATTGTAGGTCCCCCGGTGAACTTGGCCATTACCCCCGACGAGAGGCTGGCGATCGTCGCCAACTCGCTGAACACGGTGCAGGAGGGGACCGCGTGGAAGCCCGTCCCCGACAACAAGCTCTACGTGATTGACCTCAAGGCCAAGCCGCCGAAACACATCGCGACCGTCGAGGTGGGCAAGCAGCCCTCGGGCCTCTCCATTAGCCCGCGGGGCGACTTGGCGCTGGTCACCAACCGGGCGGACAACTCGATCGGCGTGCTCTCGATCCGGCACGACGAGGTGAAGCTCATTGACACAATCCCGATGGGCGACGTGGTGGCTCACGTCGTGTTCACGCCTGACGGCAAGCGGGCCCTGGCCGTGAAGTTCCCGGCCCACAAGGTGGCCGTGCTCGAGATCGAGGGGCAGAAGGTTACCTACAACAAGTACGACATGCCGGTCGGGCTCTGGCCGTACAACATCGGCGTGACGCCGAACGGCAAGCTCGCGATTACCGCGGACAATGGCAACAGCGGCCGGTCGGACGGCCACGTGGATACCGTGAGCGTGATCGACTTGGAGGCGAATCCGCCGCGGGTGATCGATCGAGTGGTGGTCGGGGACGCGCCGGAGGGGCTGGCAATCAGCCCGACAGGGGAGATCGCGATCGCGGCCTTGCTGAACGGAAACGACGGGCCGAAGAACGCATGGTTCTACCACCGCAACGGATGGCTGGCGGTGCTGAAGATTGACGGGAAGAAGGTGACGAAGGTCGGTGAGGTGGAAGTGCGGGGTCTCCCCGAAGGGGCGGTCTTCAGCCCGGACGGCAGGTACCTCTACGTCGGCAACTTCATTGACAGCGACGTCTCGATCCTAAAAGTCGAGGGCACGAAGGTGACCGACACCGGCAAGCGGCTTCAGCTGCCGGGCCACCCGGCGTCCATGCGCAGCCGGGTCCAGTAGCGCGCGCGCTTTTCGTCAGCGGGGGCGGGATACCAGCACGCCTGGTCGTTTCCCTCAAGTCTTTGCCGTGCCGTCGCCGAGGCGCTATGATGGAGACGCTATGCACGCGCGCGCGCGGCTCGTTACCCTCCTCTGGCTCCTGGTCGCCTCCCCGGCTTTCGCCCAGTACGCCGGCGGACAGGCCCCGGGGGCGCCGCCCCTCGCGGATCCCCACCGCCCGCTGAACCCCCTCATGCCTCAGCAAGTTCCGACCGTTTCCCCGGCGCCGGCGAACCCCTTCGGGCCGCAGGCGAGTCCCTTCGGCCCGGCGAGCGCCACGAACCCGTACGCTCCCCAGGGCAACCCCTTCGGCTCTTCCAGCGCGGGGAACCCGTACGCTCCCCAGGGCAACCCCTTTCTGCCGGCCAGCCCCACCGCTCCTTCGGGCCCCTCCGCGCCCTTTTCGAGTGCGGGTCCTCGGAGCGTCTACGGCGCCGGCACTCCCTTTGTCAACCAAGGGATCTTCAACCCGTACAGCCCCCAATCCTCCCCGTTCAGCTCCGCCACTCCCAACTTCCAGCCGGGCCAGCTGGGGAACCCGTTCGCTCCGTACACCAGCTCCAATCCCTTCGGTGCGGGCGGGCCGTTCGACCCCTTCAACCCGAATAACCCGAACAGCCCCTTCTTCCCCCTGAACAAGCCCTCCCGGTAGCCCCGGGCGTCGCTTGTCGTCCCGATTCCGCCGTGGTAGCATCCCCTCACTCTGAGAGAGGAGGAGCATCATGCCAAAGGCAACCCAGCTCACGCTCACGCTCCAGTCCAAGCCGGGAGTCCTGGCGAAAGTCTGCCAGGCGCTGGCCCGCGCCGGCGTCAACATCACCGCCATCTGCGCGGCCGAGACGGCGGGGCGCGGCAAGCTCCGCCTGGTCGTCAGCGATCCCGCGCGCGCCAAGGAGGCGCTCCAAGCCGCCAAGCTCCGCTGCGGCGAGGAGCAGGTCTTGATGCTGACGCTCGAGGATCGCCCGGGGGCCCTGGCGCGCGTGGCCGAGAGGCTGGCCGCCGCCAAGATCAACATCAAGTGCGCCTACGCGACCACCGGGGGGATGGGCGGAACGTCCATGGTCGTTGTCTCCGTGGCCAACGTGGACAAGGCGGCGGCGGTCGTGGGAGGGTAGCGGATCCCTTCGCATGCGGCTCAAGCGCGAGGCGGTGGAAGAGATGATGGCGAAGCGACCGTCGGGCGCGACGCTCGAGGAGGTCCTGGAGGTTTTCGAGGTCTTCGCCAGCGGCTCCCTCAGCGACGAGGTGTACATCCTGGACGACGTGAGCGGCAAGCGGATCGCCATCGCGCCCACGCAGCTCAAGGAGAAGTACCGCCCGGCGTAGGGCGGGAGAAGGCGCCGCATGGCCATCGTGACCATCTCGCACGAAATGGGGGCGGGCGGGCCTGAGATCGGCATGGTCGTCGCCCAGCGCCTCGGCTACCGCTATGTGGATCAGGAGCTGATCTCCGACGCGGCGCAGCGGTACGGGCTCCTCGAGGAGAAGCTCACCCACCTGGACGAGAGCAGGCCGACGCTCTTCGAGCGCTTCGACACCGAGACCCGCCGCATCATCACGGTCATCCAGACCGCGCTCTACGAGTTCGCCGAGCAGGACAACATCGTGCTGATGGGGCGCGGGGGCCAGTGGCTCCTCCGCGGCATTCCCCACGTGTGCCGCCTCCGCGTGATCGCGCCCTTCGAGCTGCGCGTCAAGCGCATCGGCAAGAAGCTGGCGGGCCAGATGAGCGAGGGGGTGAACCCCCGGACCGTCACCGACATGGTCAGGCGGGATGACAGGGAGAAGTCGGGCCGGATGCGCTACCTGTACGAAGCGGACCTCAACGATCCCAGCCTGTACGACCTGGTCATCAACACGGAAAAGATGTCCATCGAGGCGGGGGTGGAGCTGATCGCGGCGTCCGCGGGCCGCGCCGACTTCGCCACTACCGACGCGGGCCGGCAGATCGTCGCCGACCGGGCGCTGGCCTCCCAGGTGCAGGTGGCCCTCGCGACGAGCCCGGATACGCGCAAGTACCAGATCACGGTGGAGGCGCAGCGCGGGGTCGTGACCCTGGCGGGCACGGCGGCCATGGACGAGGCCGCCCTGGTAGCGCGCTCGGTTCGGGGCGTGCGCGAGGTGAAGACCCAGCAGCTGGAGATTCCGCCGATCCCGCCGTTCGTGGTGTGACCCGATGCCCTCCGCTCGGAGGGATCTCGCCGTTGCCTTCGCCCCCGACGTGCTGGCCCGAGAGGGCGCCCTCTGGGTGCGGGAAGCCTCGCTCAGCATGCTGCCGCTGATCCGCCCGGGCGATGAGATTCGCCTCGCGCCCGTCGAGCCCGAGCAGGTCGTTCCGGGGATGCTGATCGCCTACCGGCGGGACGCCCGACTCGTCATCCATCGCGTCCTGGCCCGCGACGGGGCCGGGGTGGTGGCGAAGGGAGACGCCCTCGTCTCCCCTGATGCCCCTCTCCCGTGGGACCAGGTGGTCGCCCGGGTCGCGGCGCTTCGCCGGCCGGGGGGACGGCTCGTGGATCTCGAGGTCTTCCCGTGGCCCTTCGTCAATCGCCTTCTGGGCGGGCTCGCCTTCCTCGCATGCCGCCTCTGCCGCGAAGGCTCCCGGGAGGCGAGGCCGCCGGTCCTCTCGCGCCTCGCGTGGAAGGCCCTCCGGCTCCCCTTCTACCTCGCGAGGCTCCTCCTGCGGTGATCGTCAGCAAAGCCCCGGCGACCGCGTCGCGGGTCATCGAGGGAGAGGCGGTGATCCTCTCCCTGGACACGAAGATCCTGCGCGGGCTCAACCCGGTCGGGAGCCGGGTCTGGGAGCTGATCGACGGGCAGCGCAGCGTGGACGACATCGTCGGGGTCATCGTCCTGGAGTTCGACGTGAGCCAGGAGGCGGCGGTGAGGGACGTGGGGGACTTCGTCCGGGAGCTTCTCGCCAAGAGCCTCGTGACGCGCGTCTCATGACGCGCTTCGTGCTCCTCGATCTGGGCGAGGAGCTCACGGAGAGGAACTGGCGGGCGCTCGCCGCTCGAACTTCGCGCCTCAAGCTGCTGGAGGCCGCCGCTCCCTTCGGAGACGGTCAGGTGATCCACGTCGCTCCGCCCGGCACGGGGCGTGGGCGCTCCGGCCAGCTAGTCCTCTCCCGAGCCGGCGGCGCCTTCCGCCTTGCCACGGCGGACGCCGCCGGGGAAGTTGTGGGCCGGGTCGTCGCTGTGGAGCGCGGGGGCGTGTCCTTCTCGCTGGATCAGGGGCTCCTCGCCCGCGTGCCGCCCTCCTGGCTTCCCCGGGCGCTCGCCGCGCTCGAAGTGCTCGGAAGGCTCCGGCATCCCTTGACGCCGTCGCTCTATCTGGGGAGCGCCCAGACGTGCCTGGCAGGGGTGAGAGACAAGTACGATCGGGAGGGTGAGGCCCGGGAGTACGCGAGGCTTGCCCCCACGGGCCTCGATCCCCTCGAGCGGGAGATCGTCGAGCGGCACGTCAAGCCTGGTGGCCGGATCCTGGACATCGGCTGCGGCGCCGGCCGGGAGGCCCTCGGCTTGGCCCGTGCCGGATTCCGGGTCGTGGGGATCGACGTAGCCCCCCGGATGATCGAGCTGGCTCGTGCCCACGCCCTCCGGGAAGGCCTCGACATCACCTTCAGGGTTCAGAGCGCCACGGAGCTCGACGCGCCGCCCGGCTCCTTCGACGGCGCCTACTGGGCCGCGTCCTACCATCACGTCCCCGGCCGCGCTCTCCGCGTGCAGACGCTCGGGCGGATCATGCGCGCGCTAACGGCCGACGGTCTGCTGGTCCTGCTGGTGATCTACCGCGGCAAGAGAGGGCTGGTCTCCCGGAGCCGCCTCGTGGATCTCCTGCGCCGCGCGGGAACAAGGCTGTCAGGGCCCTGGCGCCTCTCCGAGGCGGGCGATGGCTACATGCGCGATGTCACCAAAGCCAGCGACCCCCGCGAGCCATGCTTCTTCCACGATTTCGACGGCGCCGCCCAGGTCAGGGCGGAGATTGAGGCCGCTGGCCTCAGCGCCGAAGAGGTCTCTCCGGGCTGGTGGGTCTGCAGGAAGGCCCTGCCACATTGACAACGCGATACTCCTTTTGGCATTTGAAACCCACCGATAATCATAGCCAACCCACTATTTTCTAAGTAGTTTCCCTTTCCTTGCCCCTGGCACCCCCCTTGCTTCATCCAGGGGGCATGAGGCGGAAACTCTGCCCTCCCATCCTTGTCCTGGCCCTGGCCCTTGGGGCCTGGCTTGCGCCATCTCCGGCCGAGGCCCAGGTCGCCTTCCGCGCCGGGGCGCAGGCGGGGGCACCGGCTGCCGGAACGATCGCCTTCCGGGCCGCCGCGCAGGCGGGGGCTCCGGCTTCCAGCACGATTGCGTTCCGAGCGGCGGCCTCGGCGGCGGTGGACTCGGGGGTCCTGACCCTCACTATCCCCAAGCCGGCCGGCACGGTGCAGAACGACGTGATGATTACCAGCATTGCTATCCGCCCGAACACGGCGACCATCACCCTACTGGCTGGCTGGACGTTAGTGGGAACGAGGATCGACAACGCGGGCCCGACCGCCAGCTCGCTCGCGGTCTACCAGAAGGTCGCGGGCGCTTCCGAGCCAGCGAGCTACTCATGGACGCTGGGCGGTGCACCGACCGGTGCCGCTGGCGGCATTCAGACCTTCAGTGGCGTAGACACGACGACGCCCATCGACGTGCAGAACGGGGCGTTTACTACTGTCGCGACGACCACTCCTGCGACACCGACTGTCACCACCACGGTGGCTAACACGATGCTGGTCACCTCGCATAGCATTCCTAACAGAGACCTCTGGGCGAGTCCGCCGACATGGAGCGGGACAGGCGGGATTGAGAGCTTCCAGGTGAGGGCCGGCGTCGCCCCCATAATGCTTCAAGGGAGCAGGGCTCTTCAGGCTGCTATAGGGGCGACGGGCACGAAGACGGCGACCGACTTGGGCCCTGACGCCGCGGACTTCGGCAACGCGCACATCCTTGCGCTCCGGCCCGGGGCAGTCAGTCTCACGATCAACAAGCCCACGGGCACGGCGCAGAACGACGTCATGGTCGCCGCGATCGGAATCAGCGCGAACACGCCGGTGATCACGGCGCCGGCCGGCTGGACGCTTTCCGTGGGACAGTTCAACAACACTGCCGCCAACGCCAACTCGCTCGCGGTCTATTGGCTGGTGGCGGGGGCCAGCGAGCCTGCGAGCTACACCTGGACCTTCTCGGCCCCGACCAGCTCGGCGGGAGGCATTCTGACCTTCTCGGGCGTGGACACGGGGAGCCCCATCAACGCCGAGAACGGGCAGACCACCGCCTCCAGCCTCACGCACGCGACGCCTGCCATTACACCGTCGGCGGCCAACGTCATGCTCGTGGCCTCGTTCACCTTCAGCTCCTCGGCCACCTGGACGACGGGGAGCGGCATGACGGAGGCGGTCGATGTCTTGAGCCAGGCCGCGGGCGCGAATGGCCAGTCCACCGCGGTGTACTACGCGGCGCAGGGCCCGACGGGGAGCATTTCGGAGACGGCCACCGCCTCTGGAAACGCCGATGTCGGCAACACGCACCTCTTGGCGCTCCGGCCCGCGACGCAGCCGAGCCTTACGATCAGCAAGCCGACGGGCACGGCGCAGAACGACGTCATGGTCGCCTCGATCGGCTTCCGCCCGAACACGCTGACGATCACCCCGCCAGCCGGCTGGACGCTCGTCCGGCGGATCGACAACGCGAACACCGTTAACGGGGGCGCCGCCAACTCGCTCGCCGTCTACCGGCTGGTGGCGGGAGCCAGCGAGCCGGCGAGCTACACCTGGACCTCCTCGCCCTCCGGAATCCTGGTCGGGGGCATCCTGTCGTTCTCGGGCGTGGACACCACAACCCCCATCGATGTGGAGAGCGGCCAGGTCACCCCCTCGCCCACTGGTGATACTCCGGGCCTTAATCACGACACGCCGAGCCTCACCACCACCGTGGCAAACACGATGCTCGTCACCTCCCACACCTACGCCTCCGCCGGGACGTGGACCCCGCCCACCGGAATGACGGAGGCGGGTGACGTCGCGGCCAGCACCCAGTCCATCGAGGTCAACTACGTCCTCCAGGCCGCGGTGGGGGCAACGGGTATCAAG
>JAHFDN010000018.1 GCA_023248995.1 Candidatus Rokuibacteriota bacterium | reverse complement strand
ACCGACAGGAGGCGCTGCTCGACGGTCCGCTTCAGGGCCGCCTCGTCCGGCAGGTAGATCTTGACGCCCTTGGGCAACTGGGTCTGGAAGGGACGCTTGTCCATGGTCAGACGTTCAGGCGCTGAAGCGTCCTGAACTCTCCCGAAAACTCGAGCTCGGAGAGGCGGGCGGGCGGGCAGTGAACCGCCCAGAGCCGCCCCGGCGCCAAGCCGAGAGCCGCCAGGATCAAAAGACGCACGGGAGTGCCGTGAGCCACGAGGCAGACCGCTTCACCGTCGTGCTCGGACTCCAGGCGCCGGAGTCCCTCGAGGACGCGCTCCTGGACCTGTTCGAGGCTCTCGCCGTCCGGCATGGTGACCGTCTCTGGCGCTGCCCGCCACTGGCCGTAGAGCTCGGGGAAGCGGCCCCGGACCTCCTCCGCCGTGAACCCCTCCCAGCGCCCGTGGCAGATCTCCCTGAAGGCGGGGTCGGCGCGCACCTCGAGGCCGTGCCGCCCGGCGATCGCCCGGGCGGTCTCGCGGGCGCGCCGGAGCGGGCTCGAGTAGACGGCGGCCAGGGAGCATCCGGCCAGGGCGAGCGAAGCCGCCTCGGCCTGGGCCACCCCCTCGGGCGAGAGGTAAGTGTCCACGCAGCCCTGGTATCGTCCCTCGCGGTTCCACAGGGTCTCGCCGTGACGCAGGAGGAAAAGTCGCAGGCTCATAGCCGGACTATTGTAATGGAGGAGGGCTGTAAAAGGCCACAAACCCCCTCACCCCACCCAACTCAAATGCCCCTCACCTCTTCTCCTCTCCCCGGTGGGGAGAGGCAGGGTGAGGGGGAGAGGACAAAGGTGAGGGGGAATCGTACCGAGGGAATTAGAGCTTGACCAGCTTCGCGAAGACGATGTCCGGCATGGCTTGGATCTCGCGCAGGATCGGCTCCGGGATCGGGTCGTCCAGGTTCAGGATGGACACTGCCCGCCCGCCCCGGCGCTCGCGGCCGAGCTGCATGCCGGCGATGTTGATCTGGTGGCGGCCGCAGAGGGTGCCGATCCGGCCGATGACGCCGGGCACGTCCAGGTTGGAGAACACGAGCATCCAGCCCGCGGGCACCGCCTCCAGGGGGAACCCGTCGATCCGGACGATCCGGGGCTCCCGCTTGTGGAAGATGGCGCCCGCCACTTGCCAGGAGCCCTTGCTCGTCAGGAGCTCGGCCCCGACCAGGCTCGCGTAGTCTTCGCTCTCCGCCGTGCTCGTCTCGGCCACCTTGATCCCGCGGGACTTGGCCAAGAAGGGCGCGTTCACGTCCGACACCCTCTCCTCCAGGATCACGTTCAGGAGGCCCTTCAAGAAGGCCAAGGTGAGGACCGAGGTCGCCTGGCCCGCGATCTCGCCGGCGTACTCGAGGCGCACCTGGTTCATCCGGCCCTCGGCGAGCTGCGCCAGGAAGGCGCCCATCTTCTCCGCCAGGCTCAGGTAGGGGCGGAGCTCCTTGAGCGTCTCGGCGTCCACCGAGGGAACGTTGACCGCGTTTCGGATGAGCCCGCGAACCAGCACGTCCGCCACCTGCTGGGCGATCGCCAGGGCCACCCCGGACTGCGCTTCTTCCGTCGAGGCAGCCAGGTGCGGCGTGAGGATCGCCTCTTCGAGCCCGAGGAGCGGATGGTCCTTCGGCAAGGGCTCCTTCTCGAAAACGTCCAGGGCCGCGCCGGCCACCTTGCCCTGGCGGATCGCCGCCACGAGCGCCTCCTCGTTGATCACGCCGCCCCGCGCGCAGTTGATGAGCCGGACGCCGGCCTTCATCATGGCGAACTCGGCCGGGCCGAGGAAGTTCCGGGTCTCCGCCGTGAGCGGGGTGTGGATCGAGATGAAGTCGGCCCGCGCGAGGAGCTGGTCCCGCTCCACCACCTCCGCCCCGATGCGCTGGGCCACCTCCTGGGTGAGGTACGGATCGTAGGCGATGACCTGCATCCGGAGGCCGAGCGCCCGGCGGGCCACCTCCGCGCCGATGCGTCCGAGCCCGATGATCCCGAGGACCTTGTTGTAGAGCTCGATCCCGGCGAAGCGCTCCTTTTCCCACCGGCCGCCCTTGAGCGCCCCGTGGGCTTGCGGGAGCTTTCTGGCAAGGGCCAGGAGCAGCGCGATCGTGTGCTCCGCGACCGCGATCGTGCTGGCCCCGGGGGTGTTCATCACGATGATCCCGCGGCCGGTCGCCGCGTCCACGTCTATGCTGTCCACCCCGGCGCCGGCCCGGCCGACGACCTCGAGCGTCCGGCCGGCCTCGATCACCCTGGCGGTGACCTTGGTGGCGCTCCTGACGATCAAGCCACACGCATCGACGATTCTCGCGCACAGTTCCGCCTCGGGGAGCGTGGGGACGACCTCGACCGAAAGGCCCTCCCGGCGGAGGGCCTCGGTCCCGACCTCGTGCAAGCCGTCGGTGACGACGACCTTCTTCATGACGGCCGCTCGGCCAGCACCTTCTGCGCGGCGCCGACCGCGGAGCCCCAGTGCACCGGATAGCCCAGCTCGGCCAGCACCTGCTCGAGCGCCCCGAGGGCCACGAGCACGTCGAAGTCGCTCACGTAGCCCATGTGCCCCAGCCGGAAGACCTTGCCCTTCATGTCCCCCTGCCCGCCCGCGATCGTGATGTTGTGCGACCGGGCGTAGGTGCTCACGATCTTCTCGCCATCCATCCCCGCGGGCGAGACGACGGCGGTGATGGCCGGGCTCGGCGTGGCCTTGGCAAAGAGCTCCAGCCCCAGGGCCTCCACCCCCGCACGGGTCGCGCGGGCCAGCCGGTCGTGGCGCTTCCAGATGTTCTCGAGCCCCTCGGCCCGGAGCATCCGCAGCACCTCGCGGAGCCCGACGACGAGCGACACCGCCGGGGTGAAGTGCGCCTGGTTCTTCGCCACCGCCTTCTTCTCTTCGAGCAGGTCGAAGTAATACCGGGGAAGCTTCGCCTGCTTCACCCGGGCCCAGGCCTTGTCCGAGAGCGCGCAGAAGGCGAGTCCCGGCGGGAGCATGAGTCCCTTCTGGGACCCCGACACCACGAGGTCCACGCCCCAGGCGTCTGTCGGCAAGTCCGCCACGCCCAGGCTCGACACCGTGTCCACTACCAGGATGGCCTCGCTCTGGCGGGTCGCCGCGGCGTAGCCCTGGACGTCGTGGAGAACGCCGGTGGACGTCTCGCTGTGCTGGCAGAACACGGTCCGGATGTCGGGCGTCTTCTTGAGCGCGTCGGCAACTCGCTCGGCCGGCACCGTCTGCCCGAAGGGCGCGTCGAGGGCGATCACCTGGACGCCGAAGGCCTTCAAGATCTCCCCCCACCGCTCCCCGAACTTCCCCGCCCGGATGACGAGCGCCTGGTCGCCCGGCGACAGCGTGTTCGTCACGGCGGCTTCCATGCCGCCGGTCCCCGACGCCGCCAGGACCATGGTCTCCTGCCCGGTCTGGACGAGCCACTTGAGCCCCTCGCGCACGTCGGCGAAGAGCGCCTCGTACTCGGCGGTCCGGTGGTGGATGATCGGCCTGGCCATGGCCAGGAGAACCTGGCTCGGAACGGGGGTGGGCCCTGGAGCCATGAGGTAGTACTTCTTCATCGAGGGCTCCTTTTCGGCGGGTCGAACGTCGTGAACGCGATCACAACCTCCCCCACTATATGCGCCCCCTCCCGGAGAGTCAATCAGACGGAAAGGGCTCGATTCAAACGAGCAGCCACTTAGGCTCGGATCCGCCGCTCCAGCTCCTCGATGCGGGCCTGGAGGAGGGCCGCGTTCCGCTTTAGCTCCTCGAGGCTCCGCTCCAAGACCTCCCGACGGCCCACTTCATCGACCAGCAGGGCCTCGATCCGTCGGAGCCCCTAGACGATCGCCTGATACTCCTGCTCCAGGCTTTCCAGACGCCGGTAGATTTCGTCGAAGTGACCAAATACTTCGCGGAACCTTTCGTCGATGTGCTGCTGCAGCGAGTCGAATCGTTGGTCGATCGCGGTGAACTGGCGGCCCAGGAACTCGACGAGCTGCTGATACTCGCTAGCGGTCATGGCCTCTCACCATTACCCCACCTCGGTGGCCCAGTTCAAGTGCCTCCAACCCTGCACACCAGAGTCTACTTCTTCGCGATCTGGAGCGGGACCTGGACGCCTGGGACGCCCGTCACCGACCGGCCCAGGACGGTCACGAAGAGCGCGTCCTTGCCCTGGGCGTGGGGCGAGAAAAACCCGACGACGTCGCCGTCGTAGAACGTGAGCCCGGAGGCCCCGAAGCCCTGAGCGTAAGCGGCCAGGTAGCACTTGCCGCCGATGATCCCCGCTTCGAGGTTCGCGAGGCGGTAGCCGCGGTTGCCGAAGCGCTCGAGGATCGGGCCGAGGTCCGCCAGGAAGAAGATCGCGGCGCTGGCATCGGAACCCAGGGCCTGTTCGAGACAGAGGAAGCCCGCCTCCCGGCGGAAGTCGCCCTCCTTGAGCCGCTCCAGGCCGGGGCCCTCGGGCCAGTAGCAGTAGGCGCCCGCGGGGACGCCCTCGACGGCGTTGACGATCAGGTAGAGGTCCACGAGCCGGCGGCCGGAGGCCAGGAGGAAGTCCGCCGGGATCCCCCGCGTGGCCTTGTAGAGCACGGTCGAAAGCGCGCCGGCGCCGATCGGCGCCCCCGAGAGCTGCCGCGTCGAGCCGCGCCGCATGATGGTCTCCCCGAGCGACCGGCCGGAGACGGGGATGGACTCGGGAAGCTCCAGGAGCGCCGGCGGACACGATCTGGTGCTCGGCGGGCTGCGGGGGCGGACGCCGCGAACCTCCTCCGGATCGGTGAGCGAGGACGCCCCGTGTATCTCGCGAACCAAGGCGTAGTCCACCTCGCGCGAGGACAGCGGGATGCTCCTCGGGCTGATCGGCTCCACGGAGACGACCTCGCCGGGGGCCGGCGCCCCGTGTCCGAGCGGGACTAGCTCGAGGCTCACCTCCTTGTCGGGATCCACCCCCAAGAGCCGATTCACCCGCTCGTCCACGAAGAACGTGATGAGCCGCGCCGGGACCTCGAGGGCGGCGGCCGAGGCCAGGAGGTTGGCGAGCATCGTGCCGGAATCCCAGAAGAGATGTCGGTACGCCCGCGCCTGATACTTCCAGGTGTTCCGCCAGTAGATCGCCGTCAGAACGAGCGTCGCGGGGGCGGCGGAGAGCGCGTCGGACTGGGCCGCGGCGGCCAGCTCCGAACGATAGTCCCCCTGCCGGAGCCGCCGGAGGCAGAAGTCGCCGGGCGAGAAGTGGTAGACCCCGGCGGACAGCCCCGGCAGGTCCCCCGCCACGACGTACACCTCCGTCTGGTAGAGCGCCCCCGTGGATGCCGCGGCCCGGAAGTGCATCTCGGCACCCCCCGGGTACGTCTTCTTCTTGGTCAGCCCCGCGCTGAAGAAGAGGAGGGAGGCCAGGGTCTCGAGCGTCAGCGGTCCGCCCCGATCCGAAAACGCCGCCACCGACTCCAGGGCGTCCTGCGCCGGCGGGGGAAACTCGCGTGGGAGCGACGTCACCGGCAGATCGGGATACACCTTGTAGAGGAAGGGCTTGGTGTCCCAGTCGAGGGAGTGGCCGCTCTGGCGCACCGAGGCGTAGCTGTGCCGGGTCTGGTCATGATACTCCCGCGCCACCTTGATGTCGCGGTTTCCCAACGGCATCACCGGGAAAAATCGTAGGGCGGGCGGAAGATACCGCGCTCCGTGACGATGGCGTTGATGAAGGCCGCCGGCGTGACGTCAAACGCCGGGTTGAAGACCGGCGAGGCGGCGGGAGCGGTCTGGTGGCCGGCGAAGCTCCGCACCTCATCCGCGCCGCGTTCCTCGATCGGGATGAGGTCGCCCGACGGGAGCGCCGGATCAATGGTGGAGCACGGGGCAGCGACGTAGAAAGGAATGCCGTGATGCCGCGCGAGCACGGCCAGGCCGTAGGTGCCGATCTTGTTCGCGGTGTCGCCGTTGGCGGCGATCCGGTCCGCGCCCGTCACCACGAGGTCCACCTCGCCCCGGGCCATGACGGAGGCCGCGGCCCCGTCCGCGATCAGCCGATGGGGGATCCCTTCCTTCATGCACTCCCACGCCGTCAGGCGGGCCCCCTGAAGCACCGGCCGCGTCTCGTCCACCCAGACCAGAGCCACCTTTCCCTGCTCGTGGGCCGCCCGGATGACTCCGCCCGCCGTCCCGTACCCGGCCGTCGCCAGGGCGCCGGCGTTGCAGTGGGTGAGGATCCGCGCGCGGTCAGGGACGAGCGTCGCCCCGTGGGCCCCCATGGCGCGGTTGGCGGCCACATCCTCCTCCAGCACCGCCTGCGCCTCCTCCAGGAGACGGCCCTTGAGGGCGTCGACGGGCAGCGTCCGGTGGGCGAGGCAAGAGCGGCGCATCCGCTCCAGGGCCCAGAAGAGGTTCACCGCGGTCGGGCGCGTGGCGGCAAGCCCCTTCATCGCGATCTCGAGGTCCGCCAAGAGGCCGTCGAAGGTCGTCGCGCGGCTCTGACGCGCCGCCAGCGCCACCCCGAACGCTGCGGCCACGCCGATGGCCGGCGCGCCACGCACGACGAGCGAGCGGATGGCCTCCGCCACCTCCGACCAGGCGGCGTATTGGCGCTCCACCTCCTCGGCAGGCAGGCGAGTCTGGTCGAGAAGCACCA
Organism: Candidatus Rokuibacteriota bacterium; assembly: GCA_023248995.1. Lineage (GTDB taxonomy): Bacteria > Methylomirabilota > Methylomirabilia > Rokubacteriales > CSP1-6 > JAHFDN01. Next base: position 53,459 of record JAHFDN010000018.1, on the reverse strand, counting down.
GCCGGTCCCCCTCCCAGCGGACCGGCGCGATCACGGAAGCGCCGCCTTGAGCCGAGCCTCGAGGACGTCGAGGGACACCCCGCCGACCCGGACGAGCTTGTCGCGGCCGCGGGCGCCCCTCACCAGTGCGATCGCGGAGATGGGCACGCCAAGGCTCTGGGCGAGGAGCGCGCGCATCGCGTGGTTGGCCTCCCCGTCCACGGGAGGGGCCGCCACGCGGACGCGGAGGGTGGTGCCGTTCCACCCGACCACCTCGTCCCTTCCGGCGCGAGGCAGGACTCTCACCCTGAGCAGCGCCGACTCAGTGCGGCCCGGCTGCCGCATCCCCGAACTCCTCGGCCACGAGCCGCTGGTACATGTCGAGCGTGAGGCGCAAGCCCTCGGCCAGCTGACGCCGCGTGCGCTTCAAGGCGAGGATTTCCGCCTTGAGCTTCGCCTCTTCGGCGCGCACCTCCTCGAGGAGCTTGTCCCCCTGGAGCTCCGCCTCGCGGATGAGGAGGTTGGCCTCGCGCCGGGCGTTGTCCTTCATCTCTTCGGACAGCCGCTGCGTCGTGACGAGGGTGTCCTGGAGCATCTTCTCCCGATCCTCGATCCCGTGGGACCGCTCCTCCAGCGCCGCCAGCTGCTCCTTCAGGAGCGCATTCTCCTTGATGAGCTGCTCGTAATCTAGGGCGACCTGCTCCAGGAAGGTATCCACCTCCTGGCGATCGAAACCGCGAAGCACGCGGATCGTGAACTGCTGCTGACGGATGTCCATGGGGCTGATGCGCATTCGACGTTCACCTCCTGACACTGCGCGCGGGGTGCATCGCGTCGCTCAGAACAGCGAGGGCAGGATCACCTGTCGGAGGAACTGGATGAGGAGAATGGCCAAAAGCGGCGAGAAGTCGAGCCCGGTCTGGTAGGGGGGAAGCAGCCGCCGGATCGGGCGCAGCACCGGCTCGGTCACCAGACGGAGGAACCGGACAATGGGGTTCGACGGGTCCGGGCTGACCCAGGAAATCAAGGCCGCCGCGATGATGATCCACGTGTAGATGTCCAGCAGCCAACCGACGAACCCCACCAACCGGTAGAGCAGCACGCCCCCTCCGCGTCAGGGTTTCTTCTGATCGTTTTCCCCCCGGCCGAGTTCCTGGGACCGGAGCGTGGCTCGCTCCACAGCGCTGATGAGGGTTCGACGGACCCCGCCCTCCTCCAGGGCCGTGATCCCGGCGATCGCCGTCCCTCCCGGCGAAGTCACCATGTCCTTCAGCTGACCCGGGTGCGCTCCCGTCTCGATCAGGAACTTGGCCGAGCCCAGCACGGTCTCTGCCGCCAGGGTCATGGCGGTCAGGCGATCCAGGCCTACCCGGACCCCGCCGTCGGCCAGGGCCTCGATCATGAGCGCGACGTAGGCGGGGCCCGATCCCGACAGCCCGGTGACGGCGTCCAGGAGTTCCTCCTCCAGGACGACCACTTTCCCGACCGCGCCGAAGATCTCTTCGGCGGTTTCCAGGTCTCCCGGCTGAAGCCCGCCGGCCCGGGCGACGGCGGTAACGCCCGCCAGCACGAGGGCCGGCGTGTTGGGCATCACGCGGATGAGGCGGACGCCCCTGGGAAGGTCGGCGCGGAGCGACGCCGTGGGAACGCCGGCGGCCATGGAGATGAAGAGCGTCTTCGTGCCGACCGCCGGCGCGACCTCGCGCAGCACCTGGTGGATGATCTGCGGCTTGACGGCGAGGATCACGACCTCGGCGCGCTTGACGAGGAGGGCGTTGTCGGAGAGCGTGTGGATCCCGTAGAGCTTGCCGAGCTGCTCGAGGCGGTCGAGCCTGACGTCGGCCGCGAGAACGTCCTCGGGGGGCACGCGCCCGGCCTTGAGCAGGCCCCGGATCAGCGCCTCCCCCATGTTGCCCGCACCCAGAAATCCGACCTTCTTGCCCTTGACGCTCATCGTGGTCTGGGGCCGAAGATGGCGGTTCCAACGCGCACCATCGTCGCTCCTTCCTCGACGGCAACCTCGAAGTCGCCGCTCATTCCCATCGAGAGGTGCAGGAGACCGGCCGCATCCCTGAGCTCGCGGAGCCGGCGGAACCAGCCCCGCGCCAGCTCGGCGGACTCGACCGCCGGCGGGATCGTCATGAGCCCCCGTACGGAGAGTCCCGAGAGCCCCGCCAGCTCCTCCAGCGCCCCCTTGATCTCCTCCGGGGCGAAGCCACCCTTGGTTCTCTCGCCCGCCACGTTCACCTGGACGAGCACGTCTACCACCTTGCCGGCGGCCGCCGCGCGACGGTGGAGCTCCCGCGCCAGCTCCAGGCGGTCCACCGACTGGATCACATCGAAGAGGAGGACCGCGTCCCGGGCCTTGTTCGTCTGGAGATGGCCGACCAAGTGCCAGGGCACGGGGCGGCCGAGGTGCCTGATCTTCTCGTTCGCCTCCTGGACCCGGTTCTCCCCCAACGCGGGGAGGCCGGCGGCCACGGCGCTTCGAATCCGCTCGACGTCCACCAGCTTGGAGACGCCGACGAGGAGGATTCCCTCGGGGGCGCGCCCGGCACGCTCGGCAGCCCGGCGGATCCGCTCCTGGACGCGCGCGAGATTCGCCGGGACGTCAATCATCGCCGCCCACTCACGCTGAGTGATTGTATCACGCTTCAGATGCGCCTCGACCCGGGAGAGCCGCGAGCGTCACGAGCCGACCCCGGCTCCCTTCCCTGCGGTAAGAGAAGAAGAGGTCGGGGCGGCAGGCCGTGCAGAGCCGCGCATTCAGGATGCGGTCGGGGCGAAGGCCGGCCGTCTCGAGCTGGGACTGGTTGGCGGCCCAGAGATCAAGTCGCCACTTGCCCGGGCCCGACGGTCTGACCCAGCTCTCCCAGCGGCCCGGGAACGCGGCCGAGAGCGGGTCGATCACGGGGCGGTCCACCTCGTAGCAACAGGGACCGATGGAGGGAAAAATCGCGGCGACCAGCGCTGCCGGCCTCGCCCCCGCCGCCACCAGTGCGTCCACGACCGCCGGGAGAGCCGACTTCACCGTCCCACGCCACCCCACGTGAGCCAGCCCCAGCCGCTGTCCCACCGGATCGAAGAGGACGACGGCCAGGCAGTCAGCGGTGAACACCGCGAGGGGCATCTGCGGGCGCGTCGTGAGGAGTGCGTCCCCCTCGCCCGCGAGCCCGCCAGGCTCTTCGACCCGCACGACCGTCGTCCCGTGCACCTGGTGGAGAAAGGCAACCCGCCCGAGGTCCGGCCCCGCCGGCGCCAGGAGCATTGCCCCCTCGCGCCCGACCGGGGACACCGGCCGGGAGGGGTGGGCGATGCCCGGGCAATGGCGTGTCGTCGAGGCGTGCCAGAGGCCCTGGGCCTGGAGTCCGGGATACGTGAGATGGGTCGGCGGCTCTCCGTGAAACGTGAGGTCGGCGGTCACCGCTTCCCCCCGGTGCCCCGGACAAGACGCTCGAACTCCTGCCAGAGGGCCTCGCGGTCGAGTCCCCAGCTCACGTGATCCCAGGGGAGGACCTCGATCTTGGGCCGGGAGCGGTGGAGGATGAAGGCCGGGTTCAGCGGCGAAGCGACCCGGGCCCGATCCCAGCCGACACGCCGGGCCAGGAGCAGTAGCTCGCCGGCGCGTCGGTCTCCCATCTGGAGCACCCCTTCGAGGAGGGCCCACTTCGGCTGATCGTGCGTCGCCCTCACTCCCGGGATCTTCCCCAGCATCCCGGACGCCCGGCGAATCTCGTCCTTCAAGCGCTCTTCTGTCGCCATCGGGGCCCACTGAAACGGCCCCCAGGGCCACGGGACCAGACACCTGAGGCTCACGCTGAGCGGCGCCGGCTGCCGGCGGAGCCTGACCCGTTCTTGATGTCGCTCGTGCTTGATCCCCTCGGCGATCCGCTCGACGTCCCCGCTTGGCTCCCCTACGAAATAGCGTCGGTACCCCGGATCCGCCTCCGGCGGAAACGGCGCTCCTCCCTCGAGCCCGACGGGAAACGCGACGCCCGGCCGGGAGACGACCCGATCGATCGGGCCTTCCGGCCCGTACTCGACGGCGTAGAACGACGGGACGTACACGCCGGGAACTGCCGAGAGCCTCTCAAGCCTCTCCATCCGATCGCGGCCCGGCGCACGCGCGAGTTCGCCGAGGAGCCGACCCAGTAAGGACCAGCCTCCGCCAAGCAATAGAAAATCGGCGACAATCGCAAGCGGCTCAGGATTCTCTCTCGATCCGGCGGTCCAAAGGGCGACGAGCGGATCGCCGGCGCGCCGCTCTACCTGGCGGAGGGGGATCCCGATGTCGCCCAGCTTGGCGAGGATCCCCAGCCACTCCTTCGCTGTGGCGGCGCGAGCGATGAGGACCTCAGGGACCGCTTCGGGCGGAACACGCGCCAGTTGAGGCAACGCTTCCGCCGGGGGAACCGAGGGCGCCGTAAGAAACGCCACTGACATCAAGAAGCCCTCCCCTCACCCTGCCCTCTCCCCCACCGGGGGAGAGGATAAAGGTGAGGGGGCAACGAGGGAATCCTGTAGAGGTCTAGTCGGCTTGGCGCCTCAGGAACGCGGGGACGTCGAGGTCTTCCAGCGGCTCGTCGCCCTCGGCCCGGATGTCGGCGGTCCGGCGGCGCCACTGGCTTCCCTGGGCCGGCCGCGGCGTCTTCGCCAGATCCACCACCTTGCCGCTGGGCCCCGTGGCCTCCTTCCGCTCGGCGAAGCCGGTCGCGATCACCGTGAGCCTGACCTCGTCTTCCAGACTCCCGTCGATCACCGCGCCGAAGATGATGTGGGCCTCCTCGTGGGCGGCCTCCTGGACGACTCGCGCCGCCTCTTCCACCTCGTGGATCGAAAGGTCCAAGCCGCCGGTGAAGTTGATGAGGATCCCGCGGGCCCCTTCGATGGACGTGTTGTCGAGCAGCGGACTTGCGATGGCCTTCTGCGCGGCGTCCAGGGCCCGGTGCTCTCCCTTGCCGGTGCCGGTGCCCATGAGCGCCATCCCCATCCCGGACATGATCGTGCGAACGTCGGCGAAGTCGAGGTTGATCAGCCCCGGGACCAGGATGAGATCCGAGATCCCCTGAACGGCCTGGTGCAGGACCGAATCGGCCACCTTGAACGCCTCCAGGAGCGGCGTGCCGCGCTCCACCACGGCCAGGAGCCGCTGGTTGGGGATCGTGATGAGGGTGTCCACGACCCCTCTGAGCTCGGCGAGCCCCGCCTCGGCCTGCTGGGCGCGCTTGCGACCCTCGAACGTGAAGGGCTTGGTGACCACGGCGACCGTCAGGATCCCCAGCTCCTTGGCTGCCTTCGCCACGACCGGAGCGGCTCCCGTGCCGGTGCCCCCGCCGAGCCCCGCGGTCACGAACACCATGTCGGCGCCCTCGAGGGCGCGCGTGATCTGATCCCGATCCTCCTCTGCCGCCCGGCGGCCCACGTCGGGATCCGACCCGGCGCCGAGTCCGCCTGTCAGCCGCGCGCCCAGCTGGAGCTTGACGGGAGCGGGAGAGGTGCGCAGCGCCTGGATGTCGGTGTTGGCGACGATGAATTCCACGCCGGTGAAGCGGGAAGCCATCATGCGATTCACAGCGTTGCCGCCGCCGCCGCCCAGGCCGACGACCTTGATGCGGGCCACTTCCCGACCGTCCCCTCCGGCACCCACCTCGTCTTCCAGCTCGAAGATGGGTCGCTTCTGGCGCGCCTCCTCCATCGGTCCCCCCCTCCTTGAGGTTTTCCCCGCCCGTAGGGCAGCGCTCCGCGCCCGACCGGCCGGCAGGTGCAGGAACAGTTCCCGCTGCCGATGCGACTTCCCGCCGCCGGTCCCGTCACGGGCCATCAACCGCTGTCTCCGACGTCAGAACCTCTCCCCGAGCCACTCCCGGACTCGACGTGACCAGCGGGCCATCACGTGCCCGTCGCCAGGGCTCCCGGAAACGACGTCGCCGGCCCGAAGACCGTAGAGGGCCAGCCCCACGCCGGTCGCGTAGATAGGGCTCTCGACGACATCGCCGAGCCCCCCCACGCCCTCGGGGATCCCGCGGCGCACGGGGAGGTCGAAGACCTGCGCCGCCAGCTCGGGCAGGCCGTCCATGATGGACGTCCCGCCCGTCACGACCACTCCGGCAGCCGGGGCGTCCTCGAGCCCCGCCCGCGCCAGGTCCCGCGCGACCAAGGTGAAGATCTCTTCCACCCGCGGCTGGATGATCTCCGACAGAATCTGGCGCGAGAGCTGCCGGGGCTTCCTCCCCCCGACTGAGGGAACGTCTACCGTTTCCTCCTCCCTCACGAGGGCCGTCAGGGCAGAGCCGTGGCGCTTCTTGAGGGATTCGGCCTCCGCGGTGGGCGTCCGGAGTCCCACGGCGATGTCGTTCGTGATGTGGTCGCCGCCCAGGGCCAGCACGCCCGTATGCCAGATCGCGCCGTCCCGGAAGAGGGCCACGTCCGTGGTCCCGCCGCCCAGGTCAATCAGGAGCACGCCGAGCTCTTTTTCGTCGGACGACAGGATCGCCTCTGAGGCGGCGAGGGGCTCGAGGACCACGTCGTGCACGGTGAGCCCCGCGCGGTTGACGCTCCGGATCACGTTGTGGACGGAGGTCACCGCAGCGGTGACGATGTGGACCTCGACCTCGAGTCGCACCCCCGACATCCCGAGCGGCTCCTTGACGCCGTCTTGGTCATCGACCACGTAGCTCTGAGGCAGGACGTGGATGATCTCGCGGTCGGGCGGCACACTGATGGCCCGGGCCGCCTCCAGGGCGCGCGCCAGGTCGGCCCGGCTCACCTCCTTGCTCTTGCCGGAGACCGCGACCACGCCGCGGCTGTTCACGCCTCGGATGTGGCCGCCCGAGACGCCGGCGTAGACCGAACCCACCTCGACACCGGCCATCTGCTCCGCCTCTTGGACCGCCTTCTTGATCGCCTCCACCGTGGAGTCGATGTTCACCACCACGCCCTTGCGGAGCCCGCGGGAGGGGCTGGTCCCGATGCCGATCACGTCCAGCCCGCCGACCGAGGTGGCCTCCGCGATGATCGCGCAGACCTTGGTCGTGCCCACGTCGAGCCCGGTGATGACCGTGTTTCGCGTCCCTTTGCCCATGCCGCGCGCCTTACCGGGTGAGCGGTTTGAAGACCACCTGGCCCTTGAACCTCAGATCCACGTATTCCACCGTTTCTCCCTGCGACCTGAGCTGGGCGAGCACTCCGTCCAGGCGCGCGAGCCGATCCTCCCAGTCCGCGTTGCCGAGCCTGATCTCCGTGCCCTCCACGGTGTAGAGCACCGGGCCGTCGCGACCGCTCATGTCTATCTCGGAGACCTCCCGGCTCAGCGAACTCCCCGTCCGGAGCATGGAGCGGATCAGCGAGACGGCGGAGCGGGCGCTCGCGGCCGAACCCGCGCCGGCCAGCTCTGCGGGGCTCACCCCGGTAACCACCGGCAGGCGCGGGGTGAGAGCGCGGGGCTCGGGGCCGAGGCTCACGCCGTCCTCGTCGAGCCAGTACAGGCGACCGGCCTGGGCGAGCGCGAAGGGGACCCGCTCTTCCACGACGAGGGTGATGCGGTTGGGGAACGACCGGATCATCTCGGCCCGCTTCACCGGCGCCAGGCGGTTGAGCCGCGCCCTCACCCGCTGCGCGTCCAATCCAAAGAGGTTGTCGCCCGGCGTGATGCCCGCGGCCGCCAGCACCTCCGCCTCGTGGAGCCGGCTCACCCCCTGCACCTCGATCGTCCTCACCGCGAAGCGCGGGGAGGTGAGGAGCCAGTGGAGGCCCAGGGCGACGGCCGCCGCGAGGGCTGCCAGAAGGAGGCCGACGCCGGCGAGGCGGAACAGGGTGAGGAACCCCCGGGAGGCCCGTCGCCGGAGGCGGCGCCGCACCCGCTGGCCGGCGATGAACGGGGTGCGCTCGGCCAAATCCGGGAGCGCGTCCGGCGCAGACCGCGGCGAGAGAATCCCCGTCCGCGTCAGCATCAGTCGCCGATGATCCTGATCTCGGGCTCCAGCTTGATCCCGAATTGAGCGACCACGCGCTCCTGCGCCAGCTCCATGAGCGCCAGGATATCCGCCGCCGTGGCACCGCCCCGGTTGACGATGAAGTTGGCGTGCTTCGACGAGATCTCTGCCCCGTTCAGCCGCTTGCCCTTGAGGCCCACCTTCTCGATCAGCCGTCCCGCGTAGTCGGACGCGGGGTTCTTCCAGACGCAGCCGGCCGACGCCAGCGCCAGGGGTTGGGTGGCCTTCTTCTGCTTCAGCCGCTGCTTGATCTCTTTCTGAATCTCGACCGGCGACCGCCGATGGAGCTGAAGCCGCGCCCCGATCAGGATCGCGCCGGGGGGGCAATGGAACGTTCGGTACGCGAAGGCGCCGGTGCCCGGCTTGAACTCGCCGAGCGTACCGTCCGGATGGAGAAAGTAGACGGCCGAGACGAAGTCGCCGATGGCGCCGTCGTGGGTGCCCGCGTTCATGGCGAGCGCCCCGCCGATGGTGGCCGGGATGCCCACCAGGCACTCGATTCCCCCGAGCGCCAGCGCCGCCGCCTCGCGGATCAACGCCGACAAGCTCGCCCCCGCGCCGGCCACCGCCTCCTCACCCCGGAACTCGGCGCGGCCCAGGCAGCCCTCGAGCTTGACGACGACGCCGCGGACGCCACGGTCTTTGACGACGAGGTTGTTCCCCCCGCCGATGACCTCCACCGGGAGGCGCTCCTTTTCGGCGTAGGACAGGGCCTGGCGGATATCGTCCACATCCTGGGGAATGACGAAAATATCCGCCGACCCCCCGATGCGCAAGGAGGTATGGAAGCTGAGTGGCTCCTTGAAGCGCACCTCGCCTCGGATCTCTCCTAGCATGTCGCCCTCCTGTTCGTTGACCCTTCCCGGGCACCCAGCCGGGCCACCAGCTCTCCGCCCAGGGTGCCCACGTCACCGGCTCCGAGGGTGAGCACCAGATCGCCTCGGCGCGTGATCTCGCACAGGTACTCCAGAATCCGTTCGCGGTCGTTGTCGAGGTACACCACCTCCCGGTGGCCGTGGGACGCGATCCCGTCGGCCAGGTCGCGGGCGTGGACCCCCGGGATGGGCTGCTCGCCAGCCGGGTAGATGTCCATCACGATCAGCACGTCCGTCTGGTAGAACGCCGTCAGGAACTCCTGACGGAGATGGAGGGTGCGCGTGTAGCGGTGGGGCTGGAACACCGTGAGGACGCGCCGGTCGAAGCCGGCCTTGGCGGCGGCCAGCGTCGCGCGGATCTCGGCGGGGTGGTGGCCGTAATCGTCCACGACCAGGATCCCGCCCACCTCCCCCTTGACCTGGAAGCGGCGCTGGACGCCCGCGAAGACGGCCAGCGCCCGCTGGATGCTCGCAAACGGGATCTCGAGGTCCATGCCCACCGCGATGGCGGCGAGGGCGTTGAGGACGTTGTGCCTGCCCGGGACCTGGAGCCCGCACTCGCCCAGTGAGCGCCCCCGATGAACGACCTCGAACCTGGAGGTCAGGCCCGAGAGCGCCAGGCGCCGGGCGGTGAAGTCGGCCCCCGACTCGAGGCCGTAGGTGGCCAGCCGTTTCTCGACCCGGGGGATCAACCGCTGGATGTGGGGCTGGTCCAGGCAGAGCACCGCCGCGCCGTAGAAGGGGACCTTGTTGATGAAGGCCAGGAAACCCTCGCAAATGGCGTCGACGTCACCCCAGTGATCCAGGTGCTCAGCGTCAATGGTGGTGACCACGGCGATCGTCGGGCTGAGCTTGAGGAAGGAGCCGTCCGATTCGTCGGCCTCGGCCACGAGAAAATCGCCCTGCCCGAGTCGCGCGTTGGCTCCCAGTCCCTGAATGCGCCCGCCGACGACCACGGTGGGGTCGAAGCCCCCCTCCGCGAGCACCGCCGCCACCATGGAGGTCGTCGTGGTCTTGCCGTGGGTGCCCGCGACCGCGATCCCGTACTTGAGCCGCATGAGCTCGGCCAGCATCTCGGCCCGCGGGATCGTCGGGATCTGGCGCTGACGGGCCACCTGGACCTCCACGTTGTCCTTGGCCACCGCCGAGGAGTAGACGACTACGTGGGCGCCCTCCACGTGGGAGGGCTCGTGGCCGGTGAAGACCTTCGCCCCCAGCCGCTCGAGGCGCTCCACCGCCTCGTTGCGCTTGAGGTCCGAGCCGGTGACCCGGTAGCCCATGTTCAAGAGCACCTCGGCGATGCCGCTCATGCCGGCGCCGCCGATGCCCACGAAGTGAATCTGCTGGTACCTCTTAAACATCACGCTTGCCCACCGTTATGTCGGCTCGGGGAGCGTCCACCACTCGCTCGCAGGCCTCCGGCAGCGACCCGTCAGTGATTCGCGGGTCGGGGAACCCCTCCGGACTCGCTCCCGTTGCGCGCGATCCGCGCCAATTCGACGCAGCCATTTCCTGACGCCAAGTACCTCGGCCGGGGTGTGCGGTCCGGTTTCCCCTGCCCCGCTCGGTCACGACGGGGACCCCGCTGCCTTCGGCAATGCTCGCTCGAATGGATCGCTCCCCGAGCCACGCGCGGTCGTGCATGTGCGATGGCATCAGGCGTCCCTCGTGTGCTGGGAGATGTTGAGCAGCACACCGGCCGACACCATCGCCATCACCAGCGACGAGCCGCCGAAGGAGATGAAGGGCAGCGGGAGCCCCTTCGTGGGAAGCACCCCGGTCACCACGCCCAGGTTGACGAGGGTCTGGCAGGCCAGGAGCGCGGTCAGTCCCAGGGCGAGGAAGGCCCCGAACGCGTCCGGAGCGCCGAGCCCGATGCGAATCCCCCGCCAGACCACGAGCCCGAACAGACAGACCACCGCCAGGGCCCCGAGGAAGCCCAGCTCCTCGCCGAGGACGGCGAAGATGAAGTCCGTGTGCGGCTCCGGCAGATAGAACAGTTTCTGCTTCGATTCGCCGAGCCCGCGCCCGATGAGACCGCCGGATCCGAGCGCCAGGTACGACTGGATGACCTGGAAGCCGCTCCCGCGGGGGTCGGCCCACGGATCCAGAAACGTCACGATCCGCCGGAGCCGGTAGGGGGCCGCGTAGATCGCCAGCGCGACGAGCGGGAGCGCCGACGCCGCCACCAGAGCCATCTGGCTGATCCGACTCCCGGCCAGGAAGAGGAGGCAGAAGACGAGCGCGAGGAGCGTGAGGCTCGATCCCAGGTCCGGCTGGAGGAGCACCAGCCCGGCCATGCTGCCCGCCACCAGGAGGGGCGGCAGGAGCCCCAGCCAGAAGCTCTCCACGACTTCGCGCCGTCGCGTGAGGAATTGGGCGAGGTACACCACCAGGGAGAACTTCGCCAGCTCGGCGGGCTGGAAGGACACCGGGCCGACTCGGAGCCAGCGGCGCGTGCCGTTGATCTCCTGGCTGAACGGGGGAATCAGCACGAAGATCAGGAGGACCAGCGAGAGGACGAGGAGGGGCAGCATGGCTCGCTGGAGGGACCGGTAATGAAGCGTCATGGCCGCCCAGAGGCAGCCGAAGCCCAGCACCGCCCAGAAGAGCTGCTTCTTCAGGAAGAAGTAGGGGTCGCGGAAGCGGTCCGCGGCCACGAGGGCGCTGGCCGAGTAGACCATGACTACCCCGACGGCCACGAGCGCCACCACCGTGCCGAACAGCCACATGTCGGGCACCAGCTTCCTCGGCATCAGGTGTCCCGGAGGGCGAGGACCGCCGTCTTGAAGACCCTGCCCCGCTGCTCGAAGTTCTCGAACATGTCGAAGGAGGCGCAGGCGGGAGAGAGGAGCACCACGTCGCCGGGGCGCGCCCCCTGTCGCGCCAGCCGGACGGCCTCCTCCATGGATCCGGCGAACGCGGAGGGGATCTCCTCCCCCAGGGCGCGGCGGATTTTCTCCCGATCTTCCCCGATCAGGATAAGGCGCCGGACCCGTCCCCGCGCCGCCTCCGCCAGCGGCCCGAAGTCCTGCCCCTTGCCCTGTCCGCCGGCGATCAGGATGACCGGCTCGCTGAAGCTCTCCAGCGCCTTGATCGTCGAGGCCACGTTGGTCCCCTTGGAGTCGTTGTAGTACGCCACCCCGCCAAGATCGCGGGTCCATTCGATCCGGTGCTCGACGCCCCGGAACAACGCGATCGCGCGACGGAGCGGTTCGGGCGCGATGCCGGTCCAGAGAGCGCAGGCCGTCGCGGCCAGCACGTTTTCCAGGTTGTGGGTCCCCCGGAGGAAGACCTCGCCCACGGAGCAGATCGGCTCCACATGGCCGTTGAGCTTGGCCACGATCCACCCGTCCTGGCAGAAGACGCCGTGGTCCAGCCTCCGGGCCCGGCTGAAAAACACCACGGGAGCCTTCGAGCGGGAGGCCAGTTGGGCGGTGAGGGCGTCGTCGGCGTTCAGGACGGCGCAGTCGGCCTCCGTCTGGTTCTCGAAGATCCTGAGCTTGGCGCGCACGTACTCGTCGAAGCTCCCGTGGCGGTCCAGATGGTCGGCGCTCAGGTTGAGAACGGCTGCCACCCGGGGCCGGAACGTCTCGATGGTCTCCAGCTGGAAGCTCGACACCTCGACCACGACGATTCCGTCCGGGGGGAACGTGAGCGCGTGGGTCGAGAGGGGCGTGCCGATGTTGCCGGCCACCAGGACGGGCCGGCTCTGCTCGCGCAGCAGCGCGCCGGTCAGCGCCGTCGTCGTCGTCTTGCCGTTGGTGCCCGTGATGGCGATGACCTGCGCCTCCATCGCCCGCCAGGCCAGCTCCAGCTCGCCGATCACGCTGACGCCGGCACCCCGGAGGTCTCCGAGGACCGGCAGGTCCTTCGGCACCCCGGGGCTCACCACGACCAGCCCGGCTCCACGGAACGCCTCGGTCGGGTGCCCGCCCGTGGAGAGGACGATGCCTTCGCCCTCGAGAGCCAGCGCGTCCTTGCCCAGCGCGGCGCGCGGCTTGGCGTCGGAGGCGAGAACCACGGCGCCCAGGCGCCGGAGCAGCCGGCAAGCGGCCACGCCGCTCCGGGCGAGTCCCACGACCGAGACCGTCCGCCCACGGAGCCACTCCCGGTACGCCGCGCCTCGCACCTCAACTTCCTCCTGCAACTCGGGGCTCATGCATTCACCTGAGTTTCAGCGTGGTCAGGGCCAGGAGCGCCAGGATGAAGGACACGATCCAGAAGCGCACGATGATTTTGGGCTCCGGCCATCCGGCGAGCTCGTAGTGGTGATGGAGCGGTGCCATCCGGAACACCCGCTTGCCGGTGAGCCTGTAGCAGACCACCTGGATGATCACCGATCCCGCCTCCACGACGTACAACCCGCCGATGAGCGGCAGGAGGAGCTCCGCCTTCGTCAGGACGGCGAGGGTTCCGATCGCTCCGCCGAGCGCCAGAGAGCCCACGTCGCCCATGAAGACCTGGGCCGGGTAGCTGTTGAACCAGAGAAAGCCAAGGCTCGCCCCCACGAGAGCGCCGCAGAAGACGGTGAGCTCCCCTGCCCCCTTGACGTTCGGAATCTTCAGGTACTCGGCGGCGATGAAGTTGCCGGTCAGGTACGCGATCACCGCAAACGCGCCCCCGGCCATGATGACAGGACCCACCGCCAGCCCGTCGAGGCCGTCGGTGAGGTTCACGGCGTTGGAGGCGCCCACGATCACGAGCACCGCGAAGAGGATCCAGAACCAGCCCAGGTTCAGCAGCCACCCCTTGAAGAACGGGATCGCCAGCCGGGTCGAAAAGCCGTCCACCGGAAACAGGTAGAGAGACAGCAGCAGGCCCCCCACGAGCAGGATCTGGGCGGCGAACTTCTGCCTGGCCGACACGCCCTTCCTGGTGCGGAGCTTCCGACAGTCGTCGGCGAGCCCGATGAGGCCCAACCCGGCCGTGACCAGCACGATCAGCCAGATGTAGCGGTTCTTGAGGTTCGCCCAGAGGAGCGTCGAGCCCAGGATCGCCGCGAGGATCAGGATCCCTCCCATGGTCGGGGTCCCGGCCTTCGCGCGGTGGCGTTCGGGAGTGTCTTCGCGGATCGTCTCGCCGCCCGCCTGCCGCATCGCGAGCTTCCGGACCAGCCACGGGCCGAGCAGAAAGGACAGCACCAGCGCCGTGACCGTGGCCATCGCCGTCCGGAACGTGATGTACCGGAAGACGTTGAAGACGATGTGCTCCTTGGCGAACGGCACGAGGAGGTGATAGAGCATCCGTCATTCGCCTCCTCCCAGCCGCGCCACGAGCGCATCCACGACCCGCTCCATCCGCATCCCCCGGGACCCTTTCACCAGCAGATGGTCCCCGGGTGCCAGGCGCTTGAGCAGAAGGATGACCGCGTCGTCCGTGGTCTCCACGTGGTGGCTCTCGACGAGCCCCGCCTCGCGCGCGGCGGCCACCGCGTGCCCGGCGAGAGCTCCGACGCCGACAAACGCGTCCACGCCCAGCTGGGCCGCGCGGCGGCCGACGTCCTGGTGCGCGCTCTCCGTGAGGTCGCCCAGCTCGAGCATGTCCCCCAGCACGACCAGCACGCGGCCCGCGCCCCGCGCCCGGGCGACGATGGCCAGCGCCGCGTCCACGGCCGCCGGATTGGCGTTGTAGGTGTCGTCGAGGATGCGCACCGCGCCCGCCCGGCGCCAGACGCAGCGGCCTTTGACGGGCCGAGCCCGCTCCAGTCCGGCCGCGATGTCCGAAAGAGACAGACCGAGCGCTACCCCGGCGGCCGCCCCCGCGAGAGCGTTGATGATGTTGTGGCGGCCCGGGAACGCCAACCTCACCGGGCACCGCGCGCCCCGGATCTCCAGCGTGAAGGCCACTCCGTCGAGCGTCTCCTCGAGGGGCTCGGCAGCGCGGACGTCGGCGTCGGCGGAGACCCCGTACAGGAGAACCGGCGCGCGGGCCTCCGACGCCATCGCGCGGACCCGCGGGTCGTCCGCGTTGAGGGCCACGCTCCCCTCCGGCGGGATCGCCCTCACCAGGGCGCTTTTCTCCCGCTGCACCTCGTCCAGCGTCCCGAAGAATTCCATGTGCGCCGCCGCCACGGTCGTGACGATCCCGACGCTCGGACGCGCGAGGCCCGCCAGAGTGGCGATTTCGCCGCGCTGGTTGGCTCCCAGCTCGACCACGATCGACTGGTGTTCGGGCCGGAGCCCGAGAAGCGTCAGGGGGAGCCCCCACTGGTTGTTGAAGCTCCCCTCGGGTTTGAGAACGGGACCGCGGGCGCCGAGGATCACCGCGACCATCTCCTTGGTCGTGGTCTTCCCGTTGGAGCCGGTCACGGCGACGACCGGCAGCGCGAACCGGCTCCGATGGAAGAGGGCGAGGCGCCCCAGAGCGCGCGTCGTGTCGTCAACCAGGATCACCGGCACGTGGAGCGGGACCTCGTCCGGGAGGTGGTGCACGACCAGGCAGGCGGCGCCGCGCGCCGCGGCGTCCTTGACGAAGGCATGCCCGTCCTGACGATGACCGCGGATGGCGAAAAAGGCCTCGCCCACGCCCAGCGTGCGGCTGTCGATGCTCACGCCGGTCACGGGCACCCCGAGGTCGCCCCCGACCAGGGCGCCGTGAACCGCGCGAACCACTTCCTGGACGGTCAGCAACGACATAGCGCTCCTTATTGCACGCGTTCCGCGAGGATCTGACGAACCACCACCCGGTCGTCGAAGGGGAGCACTTCTCGGCCGATGATCTGGTAGGTCTCGTGGCCCTTCCCCGCGATCACGAGGAGGTCGCCGGGGTGGGCCCACGCGAGTGCAGCTCCGATGGCGACGCGCCTGTCCGGAATCATAGCACAGCGGTCGAGGTCGGGCCAGACGTCGCGGACTCCCGCCACCACTTCCTCGATGATCGCGGCGGGGTCTTCGCTCCGCGGGTTGTCGGAGGTCACCCACACCCGGTCGGCCAGCCGCGCGGCGATCGCGCCCATGATGGGCCGCTTGCCGCGGTCGCGGTCACCGCCGCAGCCGAAGACGACGCCCAGCCGCCCCCGGGTGAGCTTGCGCGCGGTGGCCAGAACCCGCCCCAGGGCATCGGGAGTGTGCGCGTAGTCCACGACGACGAGAAACGGCTGCCCCGCCTCCACGCGCTCGAAGCGCCCCGGCACGCTGGCGACCGACGCGAGGGCCTTCTGGATCGAGGCCGGCTCCATCCCAAGCGCCGTCCCCACCGCGCACGCGGCGAGGAGATTCATGATGTTGTACTCCCCGATGAGGGGAGAGACCAGGGCCAAGCGGCCGGCCGGCGTCTCGACGGTCATCCGGATGCCGTCGAGCGTGGAGGCGGACTCCGCGGGACGCACCTGGGCGGGGGCCCGGAGTCCGTACGTGAGGGTCGGGAGCGGGAGTCCCTCCACCATCCCGCGGCCCGCGGGATCATCAAGATTGATCACCGCCCACCGCTCGGGCTTGGCGGAGCCCGCCACGAGCTCGAAGAGCCGCCGTTTGGCCCGGCCGTAGGCCTCGAGCGTCCCGTGGAAATCCAGGTGATCCTGGGTGAGGTTGGTGAAGACGGCCACGTCGAACTCCATTCCGTCCACCCGGTGGAGGGCCAGCGCGTGGGAGGAGACTTCCATGGCCACGCCCGTCACGCCGGACGCCACCATTCGAGCCAGGAGCCGTTGAAGCTCCACCGCCTCGGGCGTCGTCTGGCCGGCGGGAAGAGATTCGTCGCCGATCTGGTACTGGATCGTCCCGACCACGCCCGAGCGCATCCCGCGGGCGCGGAGCAGCGCCTCCACCAGATAGGAGGTCGTGGTCTTCCCGTTCGTCCCCGTGATCCCCACCACGGTGAGCGCCCGCGACGGGTGGTCGAAAAACGCGGCAGCCAGCCGCGCCAGCGCCTCCCTCACCGACGGCACGAGGACGCGCCCCCGGTCGGAGCCCGCCAGGGGGTCCCCGCCCTCGGTCACCACCGCCAGAGCCCCGCGCTGGAGCGCTTCGGGAATGAACCGCCGCCCGTCCTGCCGGAGCCCGGGGACCGCAACGAAGAGGTCGCCGGCCGTCACGGCTCGCGAATCGCAGGTCAGTCCCGTGACGGCGGGAGGGAGCGATCCCAGCACCGTTTTCTCCCCGAGCGCCTCCAAGAGTGTGCTCATCGCCACGCGGCGCGGCCTCATCGCCGGGCGGTCGGCGGAGCCAGTTCCAACCGGGCAATCGCACCGGGCGCCAGCGCCTCACCGGCCGCCGGCCGCTGGCTCACCACCACCCCGCGACCCGCCACCTCCACCTGGGTGTCAAGCGCCTCCAAGACGGACAGCGCCCTTCGAAGACTCTTGCCGGCCAAGTCCGGCATCCGCGCGCTCCGCGCGTCAGCGTCCAGTGCCGCGCGCCCGGTCCCGGGGGCCAGAGCGGCGGCCGCCCGGCTCGCCTCCGGTAGGGAGACAGGCACGCTCGTCCCGGGCTCCCCCGCGCGCACGATTTGGACCGGCGGCGCGTCTTGCGGGAGCACGTTCAGGTAGCGGAGCACCTCGCGCCCGAGGGCGGCGAAGATGGGTGCCGCGGCCTCGCTCCCCCACTTCTCGGTCTTGGGCTCGTCGAGCAGGACCAGCATCACGACGCGCGGATCGTCGGCGGGTGCGAAGCCGACGAAGGAGAGGACCCCCGGCGCCCGCGAGTAGTGCTTGGTTGCCGGGTCGAGCTTCTGAGCCGTGCCCGTTTTGCCCGCCACCCGATAGCCGGGGATCGCGGCGAGGTGACCGGTCCCCTCCTCGACCACCCCGGTGAGGATCTGCGTCAGCGACCGGGCCGTCTCGGGGGCGATCACCTGGCGGACCACACGGGGTTCCAAACCCCGCAGCTCATGGCCGGCCGCATCCAGCGTGGCCCGGACGATCTGGGGCTGCATGAGCATACCCCCGTTGGCCACGGCGCCGAAGGCGGCGATCAGCTGGAGCGCGGTCACCGACACTTCCTGGCCGATGGACATCGTGGCCAGAGAGAGCCCCGACCAGCGCTCCGGCGGCCGGATCTGCCCACGGCTCTCGCCGGGCAGCCCGAGACCGGTGAGGCTCCCGAACCCGAAGCTGGTGATGTAGTGGTAGTAGCGGTCCCGTCCCAGGGCCATCCCGACCTTGATCGCTCCCACGTTCGAGGAGTTCTGAAGAACCTCCGAGAAGGTGAGCCAGCCGTACCGCTTCCAGTCGTGGATCACCGTGCTGGCGACGGTGATGCTCCCCTGCTCGCCGTAGAAGCGATCGGTCGGGCGCGCCGCGCCCGCCTGGAGGGCGGCAGCGGCCAGGATGACCTTGAAGGTGGAGCCCGGCTCGAAGGGATCGGTCACGGCGCGGTTCCGCCATTCGTTGGCCGTCGCCGTCGCAAAGCTGTTGGGGTTGAAGGTCGGACGGACGGCGAGGGCGAGAACCTCCCCGGTGCGCGGATCGAGGACGATCGCCAGGGCGGACTGGGAGCGCGTCCGCCGCCAGGCGGTGTCCAGCTCCTTCTCGGCCAGATACTGGATCGTTCTGTCCACGGTCAGGACGACGCCCTGCCCCGGCGTCGGGCGCTTGATCACCGCGGCCAGCCCTGTCACCTCCCGGCCGAGTGCGTCGCGCTCCACGAGACCCAGACCGGGTTCGCCGGCCAGGTGACTGTCCCAGGCCCGCTCGACACCCTCGAGCCCCCGGCCGTCCACCCCCTCGAACCCCAGCACGTGCGCCGCCAGCTCGCGGTTCGGGTAGAGACGAAGACTCTCCTCGACGAAGCCGAGGCCCGGCTCGCCGAGCGCCCGGATCGCCTGGGCGACGGCCGGCGGGAGCTTGCGTTTGACCCAGGCGAAGCCGCGGTCCGCCTCAAGCCGCTTCCGGATCGCCCCGGGCGTCTCCTTCAAGATCGCCGCCAGACGCCGGGCGGTCCTCTCCGGGTCCTCGATGCGCGCCGGCAGAGCGAAGAGGGACTCGGCGCGGCTCGACACCGCCAGCGGCTGCCCGGCGCGGTCGAGGATCGGGCCGCGCTCGGGACGGAGGGTGATCGTCTTGGAGCGCTGCCGCTCGGCCAGCCGCGACAGCTCTTCGTGCTTGACGACCTGAAGGAACGCCAGACGACCGGTCAGCGCCAGGAGGGCCGAGGCAAACAGAGCCGCGAGGATGAGCGCACGGGACCGGAGAGACCCGCCCAGCGGCCCCGTCATGCCCACTCAGCTCGTTCGGCGTTCGTCACGTCACCTGACTCGCGGCCCAGGGGGGGCCAGTGGTTCCTCCCACGCGGTGCGAAGCGACGCGGTGCCGCCGCCGCCCGGCACGTACTCCCGCGCCAGCCGTACCTGACTGCGCGACGGGGAAAGCATCCCCAGTTCGCCCCGCGCTTTGGACTCGATCCGGGCGAGCGCGCGGAGCGTGGCGTGCTCCACCCGCAACTGACGGTTCACCCCTTCCAGCTCGCTCCGGACCAGGCGGAGCTGATCCAGCCGGTACGACAACCTCACCTGCGTGACCTTGAGCCCGACGATTCCGAGGACGGCTCCCACCAGACAGGCGGTGACGAGGAGGGTGGTCCCCATGGCGCGCCAGAGGCGCGGGTCCCGTTCCCGCACGAGGCGTGCCGACTGATCAGCGGGCGTCATGCGACTCCCTCCTGCGCTCGAGCACCCGGAGCTTGGCGCTGCGGGCACGCGGATTGGCCTGCCGCTCCTCGCGGCTCGGCGTGATGGGCGCGGGCTCGACGAGGGCGTAGGGCCCCGCGGCGAGCGAGCGAAAAGCCTGTTTCACGACTCGATCCTCACCCGAGTGAAAGCTGATGACCCCGAGCCGGCCCCCCGGAGCGAGGAGCCCCGCCGCGGCCGGCAGGGCTTGTCCGAGCGCATCCAGCTCCTGGTTCACGGCCATGCGGATCGCCTGAAAGGTCCGGGTCGCGACGTGGCGGCCCTTCGACCACGCCCGGCGGGGCACCGCGGCCTTCACCACCTGGACCAGGTCCCCGGTCGTCCGGAGCGGCTTCCGCCCCCGGCGTCTCACGATCTCGCGGGCGATCCGGCGGGCGTGGGGCTCCCCTCCGTACTCGAAGATCATCCGGGCCAGCTCCGCCTCCGAACACGTCTCGAGGAGACGGGCGGCCGTCGGCCCGCGGGTCGGATCGAAGCGCATATCGAGGGGGGCGTCGGTCGCAAAGGAGAAGCCACGCTCCGGAGTCGCCAGCTGATAGGTGGACACCCCGAGATCCAGGAGGACGGACTGCGCATCCTCCACCCCGTTCGCCCGGGCCACCGCGTGGAGGTCGCGAAAGTCGGCGTGGCGCAACACGACTCGATCGCCAAAGCGGGAGAGGCGGATGCGGGCCTGAGCCAAACCCGCCGGGTCCCGATCGATCCCGAGCAGCCGAACCCGCTCGCCGCCGCGCTCCAAAAGCAGTTCGGCATGTCCGCCCATTCCCACCGTGCCGTCCACCACCCACCCCGCCCCTCGGGGGCGCAAGAGAAACGTCACCTCGTCCGGCAGGGCCGGGAGGTGAGTCCCGGCCTCCGGCTTCACGAGCTTCAGACTCCCCTGCTGCTGATCTTCTCGTAGAGCGAGGGCAAAGCCGCCTCGTTCGTCCTGAGGTACTCCTCCCACCGCTCTTTGTTCCAGATCTCGAATTTGCCGACCCAGCCCACGAGCACGACGTCCTTGGCAAGCCCGGCCCGCTGGCGGAGATCGGGTTGAATCTGGATGCGCCCCTGCCCGTCGAGCACTGCGTCCACAGCGCTCGAGATGTAGAGGCGATTGAACTTCTGCACGTCGGGATCCATCTGCGGAAGCATCTTCACCTTGGCCTCGATCTGTTCCCACAGCTTCATCGGGTGCACTTCCAGGCCGTGTTCGTTCGGCACGATGACAAGCCGGCGCTCGCCGTCCAGGACGTCACGAAACTTGGACGGAATGCTGAGCCGCCCCTTCGGGTCAATCGTGTGATAGAAGCGACCTCGAAACATTGCTGGCACCCGTAGGGACGGCACTCCCCATGTCTTAGCCTTGATACCACTTCATGGGAATTCATCCCACTTTGCGGGGCATCCTACACAGGTCGTCCAAGGGGTGTCAAGGAAAAAAGTGTAGATTTTTCCAGGGAATTCGAGACATCCCTACGGGCCGACGGGTGGGGGAAACGGGCGTGTGGGCCTACCGCGGCTTGGGGAAACTGGCCCCCGACAGTCGGGGAGGGAAGATCAGGACGTCAGGCTGGCCTCGAGGATCTGGAGGACCAGGCCGACCCGGTCCAGGGTGAATGGCTTCGGCAGGTAGTCCACCGCGCCAAGACGCAGACACGCCCGGGCCTCCTCTTCACTGGCATGCCCCGACATCGCGACCACGGGCGTGCGCCGACCGAGTCCCTTGAGCCGCTCCATGAGCGCGACGCCGGACATCTTCGGGAGCACCACGTCCACGAACGCGGCATCGGGCTCGTCTTCGACGACGGCCCGGAGCCCTTCTGCTCCGTCCGCGGCGAGGAGGACCTGGTGCCCTTGTTCCAGCAGAAAATCGCGAAGCGTCTCAGCCACAGGGAGGTCATCCTCGATCAGTAGGAGGCGCATCGCTGCCGTCAGAATAGCATCACGCCGTCCCGGCCGGCAACGAAAGGGCTCACGTCACCCGAGTCTGAGACTGCTCCCGGAGGAACTGCTGGATGTAGTACGGGCCGCCGGCGCCCCGGCCGCTCGAGCCTGAGGCCTTCCAGCCGCCGAAGGAGTTGACGCCCGGCCACGCCCCCGTCGTGGCGCCGCCCGGGCGGTTCGCGTAGGCGACGCCCGCCTCGATCCTCTCGAAGAACGCCCTGACCTCGTTGGCGTCCTCGCTGAAGATCCCCGCGGTCAACCCGAACTCGGACCGGTTGGCCCAGGTGAGCGCCTCCTCCAGGCTCCCGACCTCCGCCACCGCGACGAACGGCACGAACAGCTCCTCCCGCATGAGCCGGTGGTCCAGGGGAAGGCGATCCACGACGGTCGGCGCGACGAAGTGGCCGTGGGCGTGCGTTCCCTCGTTCAAGACCTCGCCGCCGGTCAGGACTCGCCCGTCCCGCCGCGCCTCGCTGACGGCCGCCTCGTACGTGGCCACGGCCCGGCCGTTGATCAACGGACCCAGGAAGACATCCCGCTCCGAGGGATCGCCCACCCTGAGCGACTTGGTCCTCTCGACGAGGCGCTCCGCGAACTCCGCGTAGGCGCGCCGGTCCACGTACACCCGCGAGCAGGCGCTGCACTTCTGCCCCGAGGCACCGAAGGCCGAGCGGGCGATGCCCTCCACCGCCTTGCCCAGATCGGCCCTCGCCGTCACGACGGCGGGATTCTTTCCCCCCATTTCCAGGATGTACGGGCGGAGCCGGGAGGCGTTGAACTGGCGCGCGATGCGCTCGCCCACTTCCCTCGATCCGGTGAAGGCCAGGCCGGCGACCTCCGGGGAATCCACCAGGGCCGCCCCGACCTCGTCCCCGCTCCCCGTGACCAGGTTCACGGCGCCCGGCGGGAGCCCGGCCGCCTCGAGAAGCTCCACCAGCCTGAGCGCCGAGAACGGGGTGTCCGTGGCGGGCTTGAGCACCACCGTGTTCCCGCCGACGAGCGCACCGGCGCACATGCCCGCCGCCAGCGCCACGGGGAAGTTGAACGGCGAGATCACCGCCCAGACCCCGTAGGGACGGAGGACACTGCGGGTCTCTTCGTTGAGGCTGAGTCGATCCAGCGGCGGGTCGAAGCCGCCGGCTTCCTCCATCTCCTGGGCGTAGTAGCGGAAGAAGTCGGCCGCCTCGCTCACGTCCCCGAGCGCCTCGAACCGGGTCTTCCCCGCCTCGAGCGTCATCAACGCGGCGAACTCGAAGGCGCGCTCGGAGAATAGATCGGCGACCCGGCGCATCAGGACGACCCGCTCCCGCCAGCGGACCTTGCTCCACTCAGAAAACGCCTGCTGCGCGGCCAGCACGGCGTCCGCCACGTCCTGCCGGCTCCCCAGGGCGAAGTGGCCCAGGACCTGACGCGTGTCGGCGGGGTTCACGTCGGGAAAGGTGCGCCGCACCTCCCGGCGTTTGCCCCCGATGAGGAGCGGATGGACGAGGCCCAGCGTCCCGCGGACCTTTCCGAGCCCCTGCTCGTACCCCCGATGGACGTCCTCGCCCGGTGCGCTGAGGGATGCGTAGGTGATCTTGACGGCCATGGCATTCTCCTCTAAGGAGCGGCAGGCTGAAGCTGGGAGCGCACGGGGAAACGGGCTACTTCAGATCAAGCACGACGTCCTTCCCGGGAGCCACGGTCACCTCCTGATTCCGAATCTCGTTGCCGCTCTCCCGATCTTGAACGATCAGCCGGTAACTGCCGGGCGAGACGTTGCTAAACTCGACGGGCTCCCCCAGCCTGACGGTCTTCAGCCAAACCTGTTCCGAGTTCGGACCCTCGAGGGTGATCTTCACCTCTCCAGCCCCCGACCTGGGCTCTGTCTTCACCGTCACCTTGACGCCCTGGGCGGCGGCTGGCGGAGAGACCGGCGCCGTGGGGGTGGCCGCCGACGGCGCCACAGGGCTCTTCGGGGGAGCAAAGCTCACTGTCTCCCCGAGCTCGCCTGCCGCGATGAGCCAGCGGCGGGCCGCCTGAACTTCGGGCGAGTCGGGCCGGCCTCGGGCGACGACGAAGCGGAACTGCTGAACCGTCTCCTCGCGCCGGCCCAGATGGGAGAGCGCGGTGCCGAGGGCGAAGCGAAGGGAGATGTCTTCGGGCTCCTGGTTGACGGCGGCCTGGTACTTGAGCGCCGCGGCCTCGTAATCGCCCCGAGCCGCCAGCGCGTCCCCTTCCTGCTTGAGCTGGACAGTCAACGACCCCAGGGGCCCCCGCTGGGGCCCTGGGGTCGGAGACTGTTGACAGCCAAGAAGGAGGGAGACAAGGGCAACGACAGCTAAGCGTCGCACCCTTTGATTATATATCTTCTAGATCTCGCGCCACGTCGACATTCTGAAAAGGAGCGCCCGCTGGACCATGTCCAGATTCTGCTGGCTGTTGCGGAGCACTACCTGGTTGGATGAATTGAAGACTCCATCCCAGAGGTTCGGACCATCCAAGGGAAGATTAGTACCGTACTCGTCCCAGATGGTTTCATTCGAGACGGTGGCGCCGTGGATCGTCGCGTGGCCCCCTTTCTCGAAGATGGACGAGACATACCGCCCGGTGACGATGATGATCCCGTCCCAATCGAACTTGTTCCAGACCCGGAAATCGCCGTCCTCCACGACAAGGATCCCCGCGCCCTTGACCGGCTGCCCATCGACGGCGACCCCGGCGAACGCGGAGGTGGGGTCGAGTTCGCCCTTAAAGTAAACCAGCTTGGGGTTGGTTCTGCTCCCCAGATCCACCGTCTGATTCATGCCGCAGTTGTTGGTGAGTGTGGGCTTGCTCGGGTCCGCGGAGTTCCCATTCATGATCAGCCCCACAGGTACCCCTGAGACATCCTGTGCGCAGGCGATGGTGCTCTGGATGACCTGCGTGCCGGAGAACGAGGCCAGCTGATCCAAGAAGCTCTGCATCTTCGCCGGATTCAGCACCTCGCTGGGGTCGGCGGGAGGGGCCACAGTGTTCAGCCCGGTGGTGAAGCCGCCGCCGACCTGGTTCTTGCCCATGACGTTCCCCTGCTTCTGGGCGTTGTCCAGCGTATACTCTGCCCTCTGCTCGTAGGTGGTCGCCGGGGTCAGGTTCGCCTGAATTCCGGGCTGGACCGCGATCCCGAACTTCATCTTCGACTGGTTGGGGTTGGCGACGTAGTCGTACGTCCGGTTTGCCGGGTTGGGGTCGCTGCAGTTGGCGGTGCAGGTGTACATATAGTCCCGGCCGTCGATGGTGAAGTTGGGGTTCTTGAACAGGAGGTCCGCCTGGACTCCGGGCATGGTGTAGGCCCCCGGGAACGGCGGGAGCGAGACGCGGCGCATGACGACCTGGATCTGGCGGGTCACGTTGTTGTGGGTCCCGGCGGCGGTCACGATCACGACGCCGTTCCCGTCGGTGTTCGTGACACCCACCTCGGGAGCCACGCCTGTCAACGCCTGGTCAGCCGCGAGGGAGTCATTCCTGATCTGGACCGTGTACGTGCCGAAGGTCGCCGCGAGCCCCGGCAGTTGCTGCGGGACCGGGTTTCCGCTCACTACCGGCGTGATCCAGTGTGCCTGGGGAGTACTGCCGGACACGGCGCTCTTGCTGAGGAGGTCGGCCCAGCTCCCTGTGCCTGCTCCGGGCGCACTGGCGAGCTGATCGAAGGCCGACTCGATCCCCGCCTCGGCCGAGTAGCGCGCCTGACTGGAATCCGTCAGGTTCCGGGAGATCTGCGGCTCCTGGCCGCCCATCGAGAGAAAGGTGAGGACCAGGACCGACAGCGACACCAAGACGAAGAGCGCAAGCGGGAGGGCCACTCCCTTCTGATTCCGAAGCGTGCTGGCCCAGGGACTCATGCGAAACCTCCTCACGGGATCCGGTTCCTCAGGCGGATCCGGTCGCTCATCGCAACCTGGATCGCTCCGGTTTGCCAGGCGCCAGGGGTCTGGCCCTGCACCCCCACCTGGATGTTCACCACGATTGTCCGGATGTTAGCGGCGACGCCTGTGATATTGCCGTTGCCGTCGCAGTACTGAAAGATCGGCGGGTTGACGATGGCTGCCCCCGCGCAATCGGTTCCCCTGCCAGCCTGGGCCACGTTCTGGAGGACCACCTGGGCCCCACCTCCCGCGGGGCCCGACTCCAGCCGGCTGAGATTCCCACCCGCGATCGAGTAAGTGATCTGCTCCCCGCGCTGGACGTTGCCCCAGGAGTACGCCATCGTGGGTGAAATGGCATTATTGATCGCCCCGTTGCCGTCCCAGTCGTTCTGGATCGTAAAACTGGGGGGGATAAGGGTCTGGTTCGTGATGGCAGGAAAGGCCGCAAGGCCTTGAGGATCGTAGCCGGCCTCGCGGATGTCCTGGGTCATCCGTTCCACGGACGCCCGGACCGCCGACTGGGCCTCCACCTGGTTCGCGCCCGCCAGGTAGCTCTCGTTCCCCTTCTTCAGGAGCGTCAGAAGCCCCGTCATGACCAGTCCCACGATGGCGACGGCCACGAGCAGCTCGGCGAGGGTGAACCCCCGCTGATCAACGCGAGCCTGGCCGAGCCGCCTCATGGTCATCGCTTAATGCTGGGCGATCAGGGTTGCCAGCTCAACCTGGTTGGCCCCCGTAAAGCCTCCCCTTACGCTGGTCCCCCGATAGCCCACCTGGACCTGGATCCGCCTGGCGGTGGAGGTAGCGGGGCATGGCGGTCCAACGACCACGGCGGGAACCACCGTCGTGTCGAGACAAGCGATGATTACTGTTCGACTGTATTCAGGATAGCCGGAGATGGTGTTGAGGGTGTCGTCTGCGCAGGGGTTGCCGGCATTGCGGCATGCGCCGTTCGGGTCCACCGTCGCGAACCCCTGGTTCGCCCCGGTGCCGAGCGCCCAGGCCTTGATCTGCTCGATCTTCTGCTCGCCCAAAAAGACCGCGGTGGACTGCTTGCGGCCGGTGTCCATGCCCTGGGTCCCGAGCGGAAACCACTGCATCACCGCCACGAGGCCGATCATGATCAGCGCGACGGCCACCAAAAGCTCGACCAGCGTAAATCCGCGTGCGTCGTCCCAGGGCATGCCTTTCATGTCAGGCCTCCTTGCCTAGGCCAAAGATAAGCAATCTCACTGCCAAGGCCAGGCTCTTGATCGGCCGCCCTTAAGGTACCAGAAAATAAGCGCGAACATCAAGTCCCACATTCCTCAGGACCGGCACGAAGTTGACAGATTGTGAAGGATTGGCATGGGACCGGGAAAAACTGTCAAACGCCGAACAGGACCGGGAAGAGCCGGTCAGCGGTTCCTGAGTCGAACCTCGGTGGTCATGCTCACGGGGCCGACGGTGATGGCGATGAGCACGGTGCGGATCCCGCCCGGGGTGGCCGCAGGCAGGCCGGCCCCGTCCAGGTAGGTGAAGGCCAGTGACTCGACCCCCTCGATCAGCGGCTGGGCCCCGCCGCCCGCGCTCCGCCTGAGCGTCCGCCCGGTGAGGGAATAGGTGATCGTTTCGCGATGCTCCGCGATGACGCCGTCGCCGTTCAGATCGTTCTGGATCGTGAACCCGGTCGGCCCCGGATTGAGAAGCGGGACAAAGCCGGCTCCCCTGGGATCGACGCCGGCACCGCGGAGCTCCCGCGCGAGACGCTCCACCGCGACCCGCGCGCTCTGCTGCGCCGCTAGCTGCGCCGCTCCCGCCAGGTAGGCCCGCTGGCTCTGCTCGAGCAGCCCGCCGATCGCCGTGAGGACCAGTCCCGTCACGGCGAGCGCGACGAGCAGCTCGGAAAGCGCGAACCCGCCGGCGGAACGCGACCCCTGCCCCACAACCGCCCTCCCTCCACGCGCACCACGCAAGCGGGGAGTGGGCAGGGACTCCCGGCCGGAATCGAAGCGGCACTGCGCCGCACACCAGCCTGATCAAGGCCCGCCTGGCTGTCAACGTCCAATTACCCATACGCGGGGGGCGGGGCGAGCCGCACGCGACTTTCCCTCACGAGATCGGGGGACGCCTGGCGGTCCAAGGCTCCGCTCGCTCGAACGCGGCCGCGGCGCGGAGCACCGTGGCATCGTCCCATCGGCGGCCCACGATCTGCAGCCCCACGGGAAGGCCGTCCCGGGTGAAGCCGCACGGCACGGAGGCGGCGGGCTGGCCGGTCATGTTGAAGGGGAACGTGAACGGGATCCACTCGTAGTCGCGGATCGGGGTACCGGCGATCTCCGTCGGGTTATCGAGGCCGACCCTGAACGGCGGGCACGCCACGGTGGGCGTCAGCAAGAGATCGTAGCCGGCGAAGAATCGCCGCGCCGCATCCCAGAAGCCGAGCCGGTCGAACCACGCCTGGACGTACTTGGTGGGCGGCCACCGGAGCGTCTCCCCGATCATCCGGGCGAGCCCCGGGTCTATGTCCGCCTTGCGCTCGGGCAGGTACGGCGCGAGCCGCGCGGCGATGCCGCCGCAGAAGATGGCGTACCACGCCTCGCTCGGGTCGGAAAAGCGCGGAGTCACCGCCTCGACCCGGCAGCCGAGCTCGCGGAAGCGCCGCGCCGCCCGCTCGCTGACCTCGACCACCTCGGGATCCACCACCCTCGCGAAGCCGAGCGTCGGACTCCACGCCACGCGGAGCCCTCTGAGGCTCCCCCGGAGCGCTCCGACGTAATCCACGCCCGAGGACGGCAGCGAGAACTGATCGCGCTCGTCCGGCCCCGCGATCACGTTGAGCATCAGCGCCGCGTCGGCCACGGTGCGCGTCAAGGGACCGGCGTGGGAGAGGCTCCAGGCGCTGCTGAACGGGTAGGTCGGCACGCGCCCGTAGGAGGGCTTCAAGCCGAAGATCCCGGAGAACGAAGCAGGAATTCGGATGGAGCCGCCCCCATCCGTTCCGACGGCCAGCGGCGCCATCCCGGCGGCGACGGCCGCCGCCGCCCCGCCGCTCGAGCCCCCGGGCGTCCGCTCCAGGTTCCACGGGCTCCGCGTGAGGCCGAAAAGGAGGTTGTGAGTCGCGCCGATCCAGCCGAACATCGGCGTGTTGGTCTTCCCCAGCAGGATGCCGCCCGCCGCCTTGAGCCGCTCGACGACCGGCGCATCCTCATCGGGGACGTGCTC
Organism: Candidatus Rokuibacteriota bacterium; assembly: GCA_023248995.1. Lineage (GTDB taxonomy): Bacteria > Methylomirabilota > Methylomirabilia > Rokubacteriales > CSP1-6 > JAHFDN01. The sequence continues at coordinate 24,974 of JAHFDN010000018.1, read as the reverse complement.
AGCGTGAAGGCGGGTCCCCCAGGTGGTTCGCACCCCCTTGGTGATGATCAGGTCCTTGACGGAGAACGGCACGCCGTGGAGCGGGCCCAGCCGCGCGCCCTTCCGTGTGAGCGCCCGCTCGGCGGCCTTGGCGGCTCGGCGCGCCCTCTCCACGGTCACCGTGCAGTAGGCGTTGAGGGTCGGGTTCAGCCTCTCGATCCGAGAGAGCACCGCGTCAACGACCTCGACGGGCGAGACCTTCTTCCGCCTGATCGCCGCCGCCAGCTCGACAGCGGACATCCAGCACAGCCGGTCGTCGGCCACGGGGTCGCCGGCTAGCCCGACAGGTGGAAGACCACCATCTTCAGCTCCGTCATCTCCTCCACCGCGTAGCGCGGGCCTTCCTTGCCGAAGCCGGACTCTTTGAGGCCGCCGTAGGGCATCAGGTCGGCGCGCCACTGGGGGCCCCAGTTGATGTGGAGGTTCCCCGAGTGCACCTCGCGGGCGAACTTCATCGCCCACTCGAGGTTTCCGGTGAAGATCCCGGCCGCGAGCCCGTAGATGGTGTCGTTGGCCAGCGCGATCGCCTCGTCGATCCCGTTGAAGGGCGTCACGGCGACCGCCGGGCCGAAGAGCTCGTCGCAGGAGACGCGCATCTCCGGCTTGACGTCGGCGACGACGGTGGGAGCGTAGATCGCGCCCCGGCGCTGGCCCCCCACCACGACTCGCGCCCCCGAGGACACGGCCTCCCTGACCCACTCTTCCACGCGCGCGGCGTCTTTCTCGCGCACCATGGGGCCGACCTTGGTCCTCTCGTCGAGCTGGTTCCCGGTCGTGAGCGCCGCCACCCGCGGTGTGAGCGCGTCCAAGAAGTCGCCGTAGACCTTCCCCGCCGCGAGCACGCGCTGGGTCGAGATGCAGACCTGCCCCGCGTTGGCGTAGCCGGTGGCCGCCACGGCCGCGGCGACCTTGTCGAGATCGGCGTCCGGCATCACGATGACCGGCGAGTTGGAGCCGAGCTCCATCGTGACCTTCTTGATCCCCGCCAGGCGGCAGATGCCCTCGCCGACGTCGCGGCTCCCCGTGAAGGTGATCTTCCTGACCCGCCGGTCGGAAACCAGGAGGTCGCCGATCTCACCCCCAGGCCCGGTCAGGCACTGGATCCCCTCGGGAGGCAGCCCCGCCTCCAGCAGGATCTCGGTCAACCTGAGAGCCGACAGCGGCGTGTCGGTCGCGGGCTTGATCACCACGGCGTTGCCCGCCGCCAGCGCCGGGCCCACCTTGTGGCAGACCAGGTTCAGGGGGAAATTGAACGGGCTGATCGCGACCACCACCCCGCACGGGACCCGGAGCGTGACGCCGAACTTGCCGGCCCCGCCAGGGGCGCCGTCCAGCGGGACGGTTTCGCCGTGAAGCCGCTTGGCCTCCTCCGCCGAGCCCATGATCGTCTCGACGGCGCGGCTGGCCTCGAGCCGCCCCTCGGCGATGATCTTGCCCTCCTCCTTCGAGATCAGCTGCCCCAGCTCCTCCTGCCGCGCCGCCATGATATCGGCGGCCTTCTTCAAGATGTTCCAGCGCTCGTAGCCGGGGAGGCGGGCCATCACCTGGGCGCCGCGGGTCGCGCTCTCGAGGGCGCGCTCGACGTCGGGCGCCTCACCCCGGGGCACGGTGTCAACGACCGAATTGTCGTACGGGTTCACCACATCGATCTTCTTCGCCTTGTCCACCCACTCTCCTGCCACGTACATCTTCATGGGAGCCTCCTATCGGTCGCGTCGCGTCTCTTCGGGCGCGACCTCGACCCGGGCGTCGAACGCCGCCTGCCCGCCGGAAAAAGCGCCGAATTCGTCCACCGCCGCGTCGGGGAGCGAGGGCCGGCCGGACGTCAGGCGGTTGATCCCCTCCCAGCCGTCGCGCATCCAGACCGTCCCCGGCGGCACCCGATCCGTCACCCGCGCCCGCGCCGTGAACGCCCCGCGCTCGTTGAAGATCCGAATCGGGACGCCGTCCCGGAGCCCGCGCCGGTCGGCGTCGGCCGGCGAGATCCAGAGCCACGGCTCGGGGTCCAGCCGCGCGAGGGTCGGGAGCGCACGGCCGTGATCGTAGAAGCCGTGGAACTGGGTCAGCGTCCGGCCCTGGCGGAAGACGAGCGGGTACGGAGAGGCGGGCAGCTCCTCGTAGACGGGGAGCGGCGGAAGCCCCAGGGCGAGCGCCCGCTCGGAATAGAACTCGACCTTGCCCGAGGGCGTCGGAAAGCGCCGGTCGGGGTGCGCCACGTGTGAGATGCCGAGGGCCCTGATGCCGCCCTCCGCCCGGAGCCTGGCGACGGTGGCGTGGCTGCTCGAGGGATGGTCCAGGATCGCGTCGATCGGGCCCTCGTCCTCCTGCCACGGATAGAAGTCGGCCACGCCCAGGCGCCGCGCGAGCTCGCGCAGGATCCAGACGAGCGGGCGCGTGTCCCCCGGCGGCTCCAGCGCCCGCTCCATCAGGTAGAGGTGGGTGTTGGTGCTCTTGCAGCCGACCTCCTCGAGCCAGGAGGTACTCGGCAGGACGACGTCGGCGAAGCGCCGCGCGGTGTCGTTCATGAAGAGGTCGTAGCTCACGACGAGGTCGGCCCGCTCGAGTCCCTTGGCCACCTGACCGGCGTCGGCGAACGACGAGAGCATGTCGGTGCCGAAGAGGAAGAGCGCCCTGACGCGTCCCTCCAGGAGGGCCTCGGTGATCCGGGACATCTGGTTCGGCACGTACCGCCCGGGAGGGCGACGCTCCGCCGCGTCGATCCTCCCGAGCGCCTGGCCATGGCTCTTGCCGCCGTGCCGTGGGCCCAGCCCGCCGCCGGGAACCCCCACGTTGCCGGTCAGGGCGGGGAGGCAGGCGACCGCGCGGCCACCCTGCCAGCCGTTGGCCCCTTTGTGCATGGAGCTGCCCCCCAGGACGATCATGGCGGGCCGGGTCGTAGCATAGCGGCGCGCGAGCGTGGCGATGCGGTCCCCGGCGACGCCCGTCACACCCTCCGCCCAGGCCGGCCCATAGCGGGCGACGTGCGCCCGGAGTTCCTCGAACCCCACCGTGTGCCGGGCGACGAACTCCCGGTCGTGGAGCCCTTCCGCCAGGATCACGTGCATCATCGCCAGCGCGAGCGCAGCGTCGGTCCCGGGCCGGAGGATGAGGACCTCGTCCGCCTGGGCGGCGGCCTCGGTCCGCCGGACATCCACGACGACCACGTAGGCCCCGCGCCGCCGCGCGGCAGCCAGGTAACGCCCCGTATTCGGCTGGCTCGCGAGATTGGCGCCCCAGAGGAGAACGAGCGCCGCGTGGGCGCCCATGTCCTCCTTGGTGTGGGTCTCGAGCACGCCCGTGAGCCCGATGCCGAAAGCACCGAGGCCCCAGCAGATCATGGTGGGGCTCCACCACTGGCAGCCGTAGAGGTTGGCGAAGCGGCGGAGCAGCTCGGAGCCGATGCGCGTGCCGTAGTTGTTGGCGAAGAGGCCGTGCCCGGACCAGAGACCCACCGCCTCCCGTCCGACAGCCCGCATCCGATCCGCGACGAGGTCGAGGGCCTCGTCCCAGCCGGCCTCGCGCCAGCCGTCGCCGGCGGCGCGGATCAGCGGGCGGAGGAGCCGGGCCGGGTTGCCGATGATCTCGCGGGCGGCCTGCCCCCGCACGCAGAGGAAGCCCCGGCTGTCCGGGTTCTCGGGATCCCCTTTGACCTCGATCAGCCGACCGTCCTCCACCTGGACGAGCATGCCGCAGAGAGTCGGGTGGCAGTTCATCGGGCACATCGTCCGGACGACCCGCCGCACGGAGGGGTCACCCGCCGCGGAGGCGCGGGTCCAACGTATCGCGGAGCGCGTCGCCGAGGAGGTTCGAACCAAAGACCGCCAGGCTGATGGCGATGCCGGGGAACAGGACGAGCCAGGGCGCCTTCTGCGCGTACTCCGCGGCCGACACCGAAAGCATGCGCCCCCAGGACGGGTAGGGCTCGGGCACGCCGACCCCCAGGAAAGACAGGGCCGCCTCGACGAGGATCGCGCTCCCCAGCTGGGCGGTGGTGAGCACGATGAAGGGGCCGATCGTATTCGGGAGCACGTGCCGGAAGGCGATCCGGAGGTGGCCGATCCCGAGCCCGCGCGCCGCCTCGATGTACTGCATTTCGCGGATGGACAGGACGCTCGAGCGGATGACGCGCCCCGCCCGGGGAATGATCGGAATCGAGATCGCGAGGATGACGTTCTGAATGGAGGGACCGAGTGACGCCGACATGACAAGAGCCAGGACCAGCAACGGCAACCCCTGCAGGATGTCCATGACCCGCTGAGAGATCAGGTCGATCCGGCCGCCGAAGTACCCCGACAGGAGGCCGATGAGGCCTCCGAGCACCGAGCCCAGGAGCGTGGAGAGCACGCCGACGATGAGCGACACGCGCGCGCCGTGGACGATCCGGCTATAAATGTCCCGGCCGAGGTGGTCGGTGCCCAGCCAGAATTGCGGGGAGGGCCGCGCAAGAGTATGGACCGCGTCGGTGGCGATCGGGTCCTGGGTCGCCAGGAAATTGGCCAGGACAGCCGTGACCACCAGCGCGAGCGTCAGAAGCCCGCCGGCGGCGCCCAGCGGCTTCCTTCGGCAGAAACGCCAGATCGTGGTTCCGAAGCCGACACGTGGGAGGCCCAGGCCAACCGGCAGGGTCAGCTCGATCGCATCCCCCGTGACCGTCGAGCGCTTGTCAGCCATAGCGCACGCGCGGATCGAACCAGCCGTACAGGAGATCCACCAGCAGGTTAGATAAGACGACCACGATCGCGATAAACATGACGATATTCTGCACAATGGGGTAGTCGCGCCAGAGAATGGCCTGAACCAGGAACCGGGCGACCCCGGGTAGATTGAAGACCGTCTCCGTGACGACGAGCCCTCCGATCAGAAATGCGAACTCGATGCCGATGACCGTGATAACAGGCAGCATCGCATTTTTGAGCGCATGACGCCAGATGACGATCCGCCCGCTCTGACCCTTGGCCCACGCGGTCCGGATGTAGTCCTCCCGCATGACCTCCAGCAAGGCGGAGCGCGTGATGCGAGTGATGAGCGCCGACGAGCGGTACCCCACGGCCAGCGCCGGGAGGAGGAACTGGACCAGGTGGATCTTGAAGTTCTCTGCGGGCGAAACGTACGTGATGGGCGGGATCCAGCCGATCCACGCGACCAGTGCCAGGATGATCACCATCCCCAGCCAGAACGACGGCATCGAGAGGCCCGCGAGCGAGAAGACCCGCAGGACGTAGTCGAGGGAGGTGTCCTGGCGCACGGCGCTGATGACCCCGGTGGGCACGCCTAGGAGGATCGCGATGATGGTCGAGAGGACCGCCAGCTCGACGGTGACGGGAATGAGCGGCTTGATGAGCTCCCAGGCCGGTAGATCGTAGCGGTAGGACTTGCCGAGTTTGCCCGTTGCCATGTCACGGAGCCAGTCAACGTACTGGACCCAGATGGGGCGGTCAATTCCCAGCTCTTTCTCGATCGCTGCTTTGTCCGACTCGCTGACGTAGCCGCCCGTCGAGAACAGAATATCCACCATGTTGCCGGGGGCCAGCCGCAGCAGGACGAAGATCACGAGGGACATGCCAAGGAGCGTGACGATGGCGATGCCGAGGCGCTGAACGAGGTATGTGCGCGTGGCCGACTCCGGTGCGGCGGCTTGGTTCCTTACTTGTCCAGCCAGACTTCCTGCATGCGACCGTAGTTATAGATGGACTGGTGTGGGATGAGGTTCTTCACGTACTGCCACTGGAGGTAGTGCTCCAGGCGCCAGTCGATCATCGGGCGCGCGGCGTCCTCCTCCAGCTTCTTCTGGACATTCCACACCATCTGGACGCGCTTCTTGGGATCCAGCTCCTGCGACTGCTGGTCGATCATCTTCATGACCTGCTCGTCGCAGTACCCGGTGTAGTTCCGCGGCGAGCCGCAGGCGTAGTTCTCGTAGAAGTTCGCGTCCGGGTCGTCGGGACCGATCCCGGTGAGGTTCGGCCCCGCCTGGTACTCCTTGCGCGTGGCGAGCGGGTGCCACTGGGCCGTCTCGATCTGCTTGAGCGTGGCCTCCACCCCGACCTGCCTCAGCTCGCTGATCACGAACGACGCCAGGTCGATGTAGATCGGGATGTTCCGTGTCGCCATCTCGACCTTGAGCGGGTTTGCCGGTCCAAAGCCCGCCTCGATGAGGAGTTTTCTCGCCCTGGCCTTCTCGTCTGCCGACTTGCCATACCCGGGGAGCCCGGCGAGGTCCTTCTCGAGCAGGCCCCACACACCGTACGGCCTGGGGGCCAGGGACGCGCCGACGACGGCCCCGCCCTGGTGCACCGCCTGCACCGCCGCGCGCCGGTCGATCGCCATGCTGATGGCCTGCCGGACCTTGACGTTGTTGAAGGGAGGCTTGGTCACATTCAGCAGCAGGTTGTCGTTGACGTTCTGGTGGGCGATCGTGAGCTTGATCCGGGGCTCCGCCTTGGTGACCTGGTCGGCGATCGTTTTGCTCGCGTCGCCCGGGAACGCCACGTCCAGCCGGCCGGATTGGAGCGCCGCGAACTTCGTCCCGCGCTCCTGGATCGGGATGTACCGGAGGCCGTCGAGGTACGGGCGGCCCTTGACGAAGTAGTCGGCGTTCTTCACGAAATCGATGTACTCGCCCTTCTTCCATTCCTTCAGCTTGAAGGGGCCGGTGCCGACGCAGGTCGTGCGGAGCTCTGCCGGGGGCACGTGAGCCGGATAGACGGGCGAATAGCCGGACGCGAGCATCATCAGGAGCGAGGGCTGCGGGCGCTTGAGATGGAACACCACCGTGTACGGGTCGGCCGCTTCGATCTTCTCGACGTTCGCGTACCAGTCCTTGCGCGGGTTGATCCGGAGCTTCGCCTGGGCGTCGGGCGCCTCGCGGACCATGTCGAACGTGTACTTCACGTCCTTCGAGGTGAACGGCTTGCCGTCGTGCCACTTGACGTCCTTCCGGAGGAAGAAGACGAGGTTGCGGTAGTTGTCCTGCCAGGACCACTTCTCGGCCAGCTCGCCGATGATGGTGTCCATGCTTTCGGTCTTCTTCAAGGGGTCGAAGAGGACGAGGTTGTTGAAGCAGGGCATGCCCGGCCAGACCGTCGAGATCGTCGCCGTCTCATGGATCGAGAACCCCTGGGGCGGGTCCTCCCGCTGCATGATGTTCAGGACCCCCCCCGACTTGGGCGCCTGCCCGACGGCGGGGATGGCGGTCAGGCCCGTGACCGCGCTGAGCCCGGCAAGCCCTAACACCAACGCCAACCGAGGGAACCGACTCATGGCGCTTCCTCCCGTGAAGCAGGGTTTGGAAAACGGCAGGTAGGGGGACTCTACATGAAGGGCTCCGTCGAGACAACTCCATCCGCAAGGAGCCCCCCGCCCTCGATGTCGCGCCGCGTTATCAGGCTCTTTCGCGGGGGGCGATGCCAAAGTCAAGGCGTCGATGGGCCTCCCGCAGGGCGGCCTCCACCGCTTCCGGCGTCTCGCCCCGGGCGAAGATGAAGCCCAGGTAGCGTGAGCCCTCGGGAAGCGGCACCACTTCCTGTCCCGGGTGGATCGTGATCGTGATCTCCTCGATGCCCGGCACCGCCTTGGCGGCCGGGAGCCCCCGAACCTCCTCCAGGATCCCCCCGCGCGGAATCGGAATCATCATCACGCCGGTGGGGCCGGGTGCGCGTTCCAGGCTTCCGATCTCGATGCCGAGGGCGTGGCGGAGGATCAGCTCCTCGAGCGTCAGGCCAGTGCCGAACCGGAGCGTCCGCGAGCAGAGCCCGCCGATGGAGCGCGCGGCGATCTCGATCACCCACGCCCCGCCCTCGTTCACCCTGAGCTCGGCGTGGATGGGGCCATCGCTCAAGCCCAGCGCCCGCGCCGCCCAGGCCGTGACGTCGGCGATCGCGGTCTCTGTGTCGGCAGGCAGGCGCGAGGGCGTAACGTAGATTGTTTCTTCGAAGAACGGCCCGTCGAGGGGGTCGGGCTTGTCGAAGAGGGCCAGCACCCGGAGAACACCCTTAACGAGCAATCCCTCCAGCGCCACCTCCCGCCCCGGGATGAACCCCTCCACCAGGATCTGGTCGGTGCCCGCGCCGAGCGCCGCGACCTCATCCGTTTTCAGGATGGCTTCGATCCGTCTCCACGCGGCGACGAATTCCCGCTCGTTGTCCGCGCGGATCACGCCCCGGCTCGCGGCCAGGAGGGTGGGCTTGAGAACGCACGGGTAGGGAACCCGCGGGGCGGCGAGCGCCGGATCGTCGGCCAGCGTGAAGAGGAGGTAGGGCGGCGAGGGGACGCCGGCCTTCGACAGGGCTTCCCGCATCCGGTGCTTGTTCCGGGTCGCGGCGACGGCCGCCACGGAGTTGCCGGGAAGGCCGAGGGCGGCCGCGATCGCCGCGGCCACGACCGTGGTTCGGTCGTCCACCGGCACCACCGCGTTGAAGGGCTTGATCCGGGCGAGGGCCGCGACCTCGCGCGCCGCCTTTTCAGGGTCGGCAAAGTCCAGGGTCAGCAGGTTGTCGGGGAGCCGCTCGCTCAGGACGTTGGGGCGCTCCGAGGCCACCACCATGTCCACGTCGAGCCCGCGCGCGGCCTCGACAAAGTCCTGGGTCCGGTAGGTCGTCGTCGGGACCAGCAGGAGGAGGCGCAGCATTGACGAAGAACCCCGCCGGCCGCACGGCGGAGAGGACGCTAGCCCTTGGAGGGCGAGTAGTACGGGTTCCGGCCGGCCGCGTGGTCGGTGACGTCGAGGATGTCTTTCACCTCGGGGATCTCTTCCCTGATCATACGCTCGATCCCCGCTTTCAGCGTGACGTCGGCCGCCCCGCAGCCCTGGCAGCCGCCCGACATCTGGATGTACACGGTGTCGTCTTTGACGTCGATCAGCTCGATGTACCCACCGTGCCCCGCCACTGCCGGGTTGATGGAGTTATCGAGCAGAGCCTGGACCCGTTCCTTGAGCTCAGTAGCCATGGTGTCCCCCCTGTCGTGTGTGTCCCTGATTCTCCCGGGCGCTCCCGGAGGCCTTCATAATACCACGCCCGCAACCCCTTCGTGCAACGCCGCCTGGAGAGGGCCGAACTGGCCCTCGGTGGGCTCCGCTCAGCAGAACCAGGCCTCGGTGAGACGCGGAGAGCGGGGGCGGTCGGGCGACGGGGCCAACCGCACCGGGGTCGCCACGCCGAGAGTCGCGTGGGCGAGGTCCCGGAGCCGGCAGAACGTCTCGGCCGGGTCCTCCTCCGCCCGAGCCGCGGCCTCCACGAGCCGGCTCGCCTCCTGCTGGAGGCGGTCCATGCGCGGGTCCGGATGGGTCCAGACGTAACTGAAGGAGGCCTGGTCGAGCGTCCCGAGGAAGGGCGTGATCGCGGCGCGGCCGAGGAGCGCCGAGCCGGGCGGAACCAGGAGCCTGAGCGTGAACTGGACCGGATCCACGTGGTCCACCAGCCCTTCCGTCTCGACGAACTCCAGCATCTCCACGTAGTCCTCGAGGGTGGCCCACGGCGCGAAGGGGACCCAGGTGGGCCGGAACGTGATGCCCGCGTCCCTGACGATCCTGAGTGCCGCGTGGACGTCGGCCCGCGAATGCCCTTTGTCCAGGTTGGCGAGAACCGTGTCGCTCAGCGACTCTACCGCGGAGATCATGAAGATAGAGCCCAGCGCCGCCAGCTCGGGGAACAGATCCTTTCGCTCCAGGATGTGCTCGACCTTGGCGGTGAAGTCGAACGTCAGGGCGGGGAACTCGGCGTGCATGGCGCGGACGATCGCGAGGGAGTGGCCGGGACCGTTCAGGAAGTCCGGGTCACCGAACGTGATGTGGGTCGCCCCCGCGCGCACCAGCTGGCGGATGTCCGCGAGCACAATCTCCCCCGGCACCACGAAGAAGCGCCCGCCGTAGACAGGCGGGATCGGGCAGTGCCGGCACATGTGCAGACACCCGCGGCTGGCCTCCACATAGCCGACGAGCCCGCGGGCACCCTCGCGCTCGAGGTGCGCGTACTCCTTGAGCCGGGGGAGCCGGGCGCGGCTCGGCAGCGGAAAGGAGAGGCGCCGGAGGACCGGCCCGGCCGGCTGCCCCCGCAGATGGACTCCCTCCACGGGGCCCGGGCGCCCCGCTTCCAGCGCCTCGACCAGCGCCACGAGCGCCGACTCGAACTCCCCGCCGATCACCGAGTCTGCCCCGCGGGCGAGCAGGTATTCGGCGTTCAGGGACGCGTAGAGGCCGTAGAAGCAGATGTGGCGCGCCGGGTTCATCTGACGCACGTGCTCGGCCACCCGCACCCCGAGGCGCAGCGCCGTGTGCATGGGGACCGAAATGCCGACGAACCGGGCGTGAGCGAATCTCTCGGCGTCGAACGGCTCCACGGAGATGTCGAGCGTCCCGGGGGCGTACCCGGCCCGCTCGAGGAACGCCAGGGGCGAGGCGAGGGCCAGGGGCTGGTGACCCAGCTCGTAGCAGGAGACAAGCACGATGGCCCCGGGCTCCCTGAGGGACGGGGCCATCGTCTGAGCGTGCACGGGGGCCGTGGAATTCATCGCGCGGGACCGGAGGCGCCTTCATTATATACCCCCGGCCCGCGCACCGGCAGGCCGGGGGGCATCCGCTGATTGTCAAGCCGTCGCCGCGACATTACAATGGCATCGCCGTGCCCTTCGCCTACTACGCGCGACTCAGCCCGCGGCAGAAGGCCATCTACCAGCGGAGCGACGCGATCAGCCATCTCCCCCTGGCGGCGGCCGAGGCGCTCTCCCCCCTCGTGGGCAGGGTGGCGGATGCGCTCCGGCGCGAGGACCGGGACCTCACCCAGGCCGCGACGGAGCGCCTCCTCCAGGCCCTGGCCCGGTCCCTCGGGGTCCCCCCGGCCAGGGTCCTCGTCCTGGCGGCCCGGCCCCACGCGCACTGGGGAGAGCTCCACGGCCTTTACACGACCGCAGGCGGACGGGGCGCGCCGAAGATCACCGTGTGGATGCGGACGGCCCGGCGGCGCCAGGTCGTAGCCTTTCGGACGTTCCTCCGGACGCTGCTGCACGAGTTTTGCCACCACCTGGACTACCGGTTGCTCGGGCTCGCGGATTCCCTTCACACGGAGGGGTTCTACAAGCGGGAGTCGAGCCTCTTTCACCGCCTCATGGAGGGGCAGGAGGCTCTGGTGCCCGGCGCGGCGGGACCGAGCGATCTCTTCGCCACGGAGGACACATGAGCACCCTCGATCAAGCGCTTCAGCGAATCCGCAGAACCGCCGACGATCTGGCCGCCGCCCTGGGGACAAAGCCCGAGGCGACCCTGAGCAAGCGACCGGCCGAGAACGCCTGGGCCGCGACGGAGGTGGTCTGCCACCTCCGGGACACCGAGGAACTCTTTCTCGGGCGCTTCAGGACCATCCTCGCGAACGAGGAGCCCAGGCTCCTGCCGATCGATCCCGACGCGTGGGCCCGAGACCGCCAGTACCTCCGGAACGACGCGGCGGAGGCGCTCGCCAGCTTCCGCCGCCTGCGGGCGGACACGCTGAAGCTCGTGGGGGAACTCACACCGGAAGAGTGGCGGCGGGGCGGGATTCATCCCACCCGCGGGCGAATGACTTCCGAAGACTTCGTCGCGCTCATCGCGGGGCACGATGACAATCACCTGGGCCAAATGAGGCGGGCGCTCGACGGAAAACCCTGAGCGCCCTAGTAGCGGGGAGGGGGCCCCTGGGTCTGGGAGGGCTGAGGCCGCGCGAGGTCCTGGGTCACCGCCACCCACCCTTTGGCCTTCATGCAGTCCTCATCCAGCTTCTTGTCCTTCGTGCAGCTCTCCCTGTCCCGGTTGAACTCCGCCGTCGTATAGTCTTTCCCCGGCTTGTACCAGAGGGGGCCTTCTTTCGTCGCGCATCCGAAGGAGCCCAGGAGGACGAGGATGAGGAATGAGAGGGCCCGGCGAGTCGGCATGTGGTGCCCTGTCTGTCGGAAGTCTAGCACATTCCTGTCACTATGCGCGGCACCCGCGACAACATCAAGAATGGCATTTTCTTCGCTCTTTTGGATAGAATTGGGAGTCGCGAGATGAAGCGTGCCAAGCGCCAACCAAAACCCAGGGCGAAGCGTCGCCCGAGACTGGTCCTCAGACGGCCCGATACGCGCCGCTTCCCGCGGGCGAAGGCCGAGTGGGAGGTGACCGTGGAGACGCCCGGCCGCCGCGCCCAGAAGGGGAGGCTCTCGGGACTCAACCCGTTCGGGGCGAAACTCCACCTGCGGTCCAAGGAGTCCCGGCCGTCGGACGGAGCCACGATCCAGCTCCGCCTGGCCCCGCCCGATGGCGAGCCCCCGATGACCATGAAGGGGCTCGTGTGGCGAACGGACAGCGACGGCCAGGCCATCGTCTTCATCAACCTCGGCACAGCCGAATTCGTCCGCCTGAAGAAGCTCGTGCCGCCCCGAGGGAACCCGGCCTAGCAGCGCCGGGCGTCAGCGGGCCGGGTCCAGGTGGACGGCCAGCGCGCGTGCCGGCCGTCCCCCGACGTTCTTCACGTCGTGCTCCGCGCGCGCCGACCTCCAGTAGGCCCGGCCGGCCTCCAGGGTGCGGAGGCGCCCGTCAGCCAGAACCTCCCCCAGTTCTCCCTCCAGCACGACGATCACCGTGGGGCCGGGATGGCTGTGGCGACCGGTCCCCGCGCCGGGCTCCCAGTGGTCGAGGTTGACGTGGATCCGCGTCCGCCGCGGGATCTCGTCGGTCGAAAGATCCAGGAGAACGTCGGCCCGCATGCGGGGCGTCCCCTGGCCCCGCGCGCCCCCGACGGCCATGCCGGCGGCAAACGCCAGGAGGAGCGAGAGCGCGACGCCGGCCCGTTTCATGGCGCCAGGGCCAGCCGGGCCCCGAGGGTCTTCGCCTCGTCGAGCGGGCCGACCTTCCCTCCCCCCGTTCTGAGCATGGCGGCGTAGGGGGAGGGCCCCCGAGCCCGGAGCCAGGCGCCCAGGGGGCTCCGGGATCCTCCCGGCGCGAGGAAGTCCAGCGCGTGCGGCCCGGTCCTGAAGCGCACGCCGGCGGCGTCCAGGTCTTTCCGCTCGATCCCCTGCCCGCCGCCCCCCAGGACGCCCTCGTACCAGCGGCGGACCGCGTCGGGGTCGGCGACGGCGACCGTCACCGTGCCGATGCCACTGACCCCGTTCCTATGCGGCGCCGCCGACGGCACGCGCTCGGCCCGGGGCGTCTCGTCCTGGATCAGAAGCGGCGCCACGCCGCGGTGCGGGCCGCGGGGGATCGAGAGCACCCAACTGACCATGTAGCCGTCGGGGCGCACGCGGCTCTGGGGCGTGGGATCCTCGATGTCCACCCCGGCCCGGCGGAACGCCGCCGTGTCCCCCCGGAGGTCGTCGGTCTGCATGCAGAAGTCCACGAGCCCGCCGCCCTCTTGAAGCGGCTTCCACCAGCGGTGGTCAGCGCTCGGTTCGTAAAAGGCGATGAGCTCCAGGTAGGACCCGTCGGCGAATGCGATCAACGCGTTGTGGGTCCCGACCGGGTGCCGGCCGCCACGCACCACCGTGAAGCCGAGCTGCTCGTAGTTCTGGATCGCCGCCTCGAGATCCGGGACGACGACGACGAGATGGTCAATGCCGGTCAGCACGGTGTCTCCCTCCTCTCGGGCGCCCCGCCGGGCCGGCAGGCCTCGCACGGACACTCCGCCCGGAGCTTTTCGAAGCTGTAGATGCCCGTCGAGTGCCCGTCACTCCAGCGAATCTGGATGGCGTAGCGACCGACGAGCGAGATCTCCTCAGCTCGAACGTCCGGGCGAACCGACTCCGGCCTGAGGACGCGCTCGCCTGTCAACTCGCTGACGCAGCCGGCGCAGGGGCATGTCTGCCGGAGGAACCTGTTTGTGAAGACCGTCCTGTGGCCGTCGGCCCATAGAATGTGAAGCTCTCGATTCTCGACGCGACGGATCTCTACGGGGGTCGCGCTCACGCTCGGCCCCGTCCGTCGGGCAGAGGTCGCGCTGCCTCCCGAGCGCCCCCCACGGGCATCACGGGCGCTGGAGCCAGGCCTCGGCCCGCTGGGAGAACTGGGTCAACGGGAAACAAATGACGAAGTAGATCGCCGCCGTGACCAGGTAGATCTCGAAGGAGCGGAACGTCCGCTCGATGGTCTCCTGGGCCGCCCGCGTCAGCTCGAACACCCCGATGATGGCCGCCAGCGACGTGTCCTTGATGAGGATCGTGCAGAGGCCCACGAAGGGCGGCAGCATGCGCCGGATCGCCTGGGGGAAGATCACGTGGCGCATCGCCTGCACCGTCGACAGGCCGATGGAGCTGGCCGCCTCGAACTGCCCGCGGGGAAGGGACTGGATGCCGCCCCGGACGACCTCGGCGGTGTTGGCCAGCATCCAGAGGCTCATGGCCAGGACCACCGCGGGGAAGGATGCGATCTTGAGACCGAGGGCCGGCAGCCCGAAGAAGACGAAGAAGATCTGGAGCAGGAGCGGGATCGCCCGGACGAACTCGATCACCCCGGTGATCCCTGCGCCGAGCCACTTCCACACCACGAACCTGAGGAGCCCGCAGAGGACTCCGGCCGCCGTCCCGAGGATCACGACGCCGGCGGAGATCGCCAGCGTGCTGACGGCGCCCCGGAGCAGGTAGGACAGGTTCTCGACGACCACCGACCAGTTCATTGGCTCCTGAGCATCCGGCGTTCGGTCACGCTCAAGAGGCGCGTCAGCATGAGCACGAGGATGACGTAGAGCACCGCCGTCGCGCCGTAGATCTCGAACGTCCGGAAGTTGTTGAAGGAGATGTCGTTGGCGACGAACATCAGGTCCACCATGCCGATGATGGAGACGAGCGAGGAGTTCTTGACGAGGGACACGAGGTTATTTCCCAGCGCCGGAAAGGAGATGCGCAGGGCCTGGGGAATGATCACGTACCGGAAGGTCTGGAAGGGGGAGAGCCCCGTGGAGAGCGCGGCTTCGTGCTGGCCCCACGGCACCGCCTCGAGGCCCGCGCGGAACACCTCCGCATTGTAGGCGGAGGCGTAGAGCACCAGGGCCGAAGTCCCCGACCCAAACGGGGAGAGCCGGAGGCCGAGCTGCGGGAGCCCGAAGTAGACGATGAAGATCTGGATGAGGAGCGGGGTATTCCGGAACACCTCGACGTAGGCGCGCACCAGGCCGGGGACCAGACGGCCGGGGACCTGCGTGAGCGCGGCCAGGATCATGCCCAGGGCGAGGGCGAACAGCATCGCCACGGCCGAGATGAAGATGGTCAGGCCTGCCCCCCGGAGAAGGTAGGGCAGGCCCTGCCAGACGGCGCCCCAGTCGAAGGTGTAGGCCACGCGGCTCCCGCTTCAGGGCTTCACGAGGTTGGCCTCGACATCGGCGAAGTACTTCTTCCAGAGCCGGTCGTACATGCCGTCCTTCTTCATCCGGGCGAGCTCGGCGTTGACCCACTTGATGAACTCCATGTCTC
The DNA here is from genome assembly GCA_023248995.1 of Candidatus Rokuibacteriota bacterium. Taxonomy (GTDB): domain Bacteria; phylum Methylomirabilota; class Methylomirabilia; order Rokubacteriales; family CSP1-6; genus JAHFDN01. The sequence continues at coordinate 9,527 of JAHFDN010000018.1, read as the reverse complement.
CCTTCCGGACGGCGATCCCGTACGGGCGCGGGATGAATGGCTTACCCGCCGCCTTCATGTCGGGATTCTCCTTGGCCAGAGTCAGGATGAGGATGTCGTCCTGGGCGAACGCGTCGGCCCGGCCGCCCTTGACCGCGAGGACGGCCTCGGAGACCTTCCCGAACTTCACGCGGGCCGCCTGGGGGGCGAGCTGCTCGATGTCCTTGTCCTGGATCGCCCCCTGGATGACCGCGACGGTCTTCCCCGCCAGGTCCTCGACCCCCCGAATGGCGCTCGCCTTGGGCACCAGGAGCAGGGAGCCAGAAAGGAAGTACGGGTCGGAGAACTCGACCACCTGCCGGCGCTCGTCGGTGATCGTCACCGTGGCGATGATGATGTCGATTTTCCCACTCTGAAGAAAGGGAATCCGGTTCCCCGACGTCACCGCCACCAGCTCCACCTTGTTGGCATCCTTGAACAGGGCCTGGGCGAACAGGTGGGCCACGTCCACGTCGAAGCCCAGGTTGTTCCCGCCACTGTCCACGTAGCCGAAGGGCGGGAAGTCGCTCTTCACCCCCACGATGATCTTCCCCCGCTTCTTGATCGCGTCCAGCGTGGACTCGGCCCACGCCCATCCGCTCAATCCAGCGGTCGTCGTGAGCGTCGCCACGACCGCCATCAGGATTCCGCGTCGGATCGCTCTCATCGGTGCGCCTCCTTCCCACGGGACGCCAGCGGCGTCGGTCTCGTGGATCCAGGCTGTCTTAGGACTCCCGCTCGGTGCGGAAGCCCTCGTTGACGTTGAGGGTCGCTCAGCAGAGAAATCGGCCTCCTTTCACCCGGTGTCGGGTCGGGCCAACCGGGAGCGTCGCACGCGCGCCTGCACGTCGCGCACCCGGTCGTGCTCGAACTCGATCTCGACTTCGTGGTGCTCCACGTCCCAGTGGCTCACCGTGGCGAGCCATCCGAACGAGCGATGCCGGTGCGGGACGACCCGCCGTCCACGGAACACCAGGGCCCGCCGATGGACCGAGCCCAGCTCCTGGCGCTCCTCCGCGTCCGGGCCGCACAGGCGGATGACCTCCTCGTACGTCGTCTCCCCCGGCGTGATCTGGCGGAGGGTGTCGCGGGAGAGCACGACGCCGCTTTCGCGCCCGCCCGTGGTGGCACCCCGCCGCCCCACCTGGATGCGCGCCGCCATGGTCCTGCCGACCCGCCTCACGAGGCGCGTCACGAGCGGCCCGGCGGCATTGCCGAGAATGAAGAAGAGCATCGGGATCAGGATCGGCGTCCACGCCTGCAGCCCCCGGAAGTAGCCGAACTGGACCTGCAGCACCTGGGGGGTGATGCCCCCGGACCGATCCAAGAAGAGCGACACGACCTCGGTCGCCTCCAGCGACTCGCTCATTCGGCGACTGCTCGACGGCGGGACCACCTCGTGAATCTTGAGATGATCGGCGTCGCCGAAGTTGATCAGCAACTGCGACGGGTCGTCCGCGAGTCGCACGACGCGATCCCGATGCTCGAAGTACATCGGAAACATCACGCGAGTGCGCACGTCGTGGAAGCTGATCGAGATAACGTGCCGGTGGCCCCAGAACGCGTCCTCGATCCAGCTCGCCTTCCGCGGCTTGATGAGCCCGCTGACGGTCAGCCTGAGATCCATGAGCCACGCCCGGTTGGCCATCTTCGGCGTCCACGGAATCCGGATGTAGGTCGCCGGCGAGGTGAGGCCGAGCGGCCCGCCGGCCCTGAGGAAGGTCACGAACGGCGCGCCGCCGCCGACCGGCTCCGGCGGCAGATCGCTCCCCATCTGATAGAGCCCCCTGGCCAACAGCGGCAGGCGCCCCTCGGCGACGGCCGTGAACCCCCGCGCCTCCACGTAGCGGGCCAGCGCCGGGTCGGGCGGGCCGGCGCTCGGGTCGACCGTCACCGCCCCGGGCCAGAGGAGATAGAGGTCCTGCTCCAGCTCCGCCGCGCTCTTGGCGGCCGGGATGGCGAGGCTCCACAGGACGTCCACGGTCACCGGGCCGAGCGCCGGCGTGACCCCGGCCCGCACGAACAGCGGGCCGATCATGAACTCGGGGTGCGGACGGGAGGCAAGGAAGAGCTGCGCGTGGCCAGGGGCGGGAGCGCCACCGACCAGCAGCGCGAAGACTAATCCGACGACTCCTTTGGTCACTCCCACTCCTGGTCGAGCGGTCACCCGGCGCGAGGCCGGGCGGCGGCGGCCTATTCTAGGCGGAGCCCGCTTGAGGTGTCAATCAACGCGACCGTGAGCTCCGCCCGGCGAGACGTCACGGGGCCACCCTAGCGCGAGGAACTTTGAGGGTCAAGAACCGACCCGTTGGTATATTTGTTACAGAGAGGAGGACACGCGACGCCGCAGATGCGACGGTACGTCGAGGTCATCGTTCGGTTTCCGCGACTCGTCATCGCCCTCACGATCGTGGTCACGGCCCTCCTCGCCCTCCAGGCGACCAACCTGCGCGTGGTCATCGACCCGAGCAGCAATCTCCCGCAGAAGCACCCGTACGTGGTCACGACGGAGCAGATCGAGAAGGTCTTCGGGGCGAAACATGTCATCGTCATCGCGCTCACGCCGAAGGAGGGCGACATCTTCGCCCCGCCCGTCCTCGAAAAGGTGCAGCGGATCACCACCGCGCTCCTTGCCACCCCGGGCGTGGCAAAGGAAAACCTGCTGAGCCTCTCCGCCCGGCGCGCCAAGAACATCCTGGGAACGCCCGACGGCATGGACGTGCGCCCCTTGATGGAGACGACGCCACGGACGGCGATGGAGATCGAAGCGCTGCGCCGGGCCCTCAGGGCCAACCCCGTCTACCTGAACAGCATCGTGTCCAGGGACGGGCGCACCACCGCCATCCTCGCCGAGTTCGCCGAGGACGAGAACGGGTTTCGCGGAATGGTGGAGAAAGTGCGACCCATCGTCGAGCGCGAGCGGGATTCCTCCGTGGAGATCGTGATCGGCGGGTTCCCGGTCTACCTCGCCCAGATCGAGCGCTACTCCCAGCGCATGGCCTTCCTCTTCCCGCTCGCGGTGCTGATCATCGGCCTGATCCATTACGAAGCCTTCCGGACGCTGCAGGGGATGATCCTCCCGCTGGTCACCGCGCTGCTGGCGGTGGTCTGGGGGCTCGGCATCATGGGGCTCGCGCAGGTCCCGATGGACGCGTTCAACGCCACCACGCCGATCCTGATCCTGGCCGTGGCGGCGGGCCACGCGGTCCAAATCCTCAAGCGCTACTACGAGGAATACCACCGCCTCCAGGCGAGCGCCGCCCACGCACCTCGCGAGTGCAACCGCCTGGCCGTGGTGGAATCGCTCGCCCGGGTCGGGCCGGTCATGCTGACCGCCGGCGTCGTGGCGGCGCTCGGCTTCTTCTCGCTCGTGGTGTTCGACATCCGGGCGATCCGCACCTTCGGCGTGTTCGCCGGGCTCGGCGTCCTCAGCGCGCTCGCACTGGAGATGACCTTCATCCCCGCCCTCCGGTCGCTCCTCCCCGCGCCCGGCGGGAGAGAAGGCCGCCGCGAGCGCGCCCGAACGGTGTGGGATCGCGTCATGGAGACCATCGCCGCCTGGGTCACGGGCCCGCGCCGGCCCCTGATCTTCGTCACGGCCGGATGCCTCGCGGTACTCTGCGCGATCGGCGCGGTGCGGGTGGTCGTGGACAATTCGACGCGCGCCATGTTCTTCCAGAGCCTGCCCTTCCAGCAGGACGACGGCGCGCTCAATCAACGGCTCGGGGGAACCAACACGTTCTTTCTGCTCGTCGAAGGGCGCGCCGAGGACGCCATCAAGGACCCCCGCGCCCTCCGGGGCATGGACGCGATCCAGCGGTTTCTGGAGCGGGAGCCCGAGATCGGCAAGACCGTTTCCCTCGCGGACTTCGTCAAGCGCATGAACCGGGCGATGCACGGCGACGACCCGGCGTACGACCGGATCCCCGACAGCCGCGAGCTCGTGTCGCAGTACCTGCTCCTGTATTCCATGTCGGGCGAGCCCGGCGACTTCGACACGTACGTGGATTACGGGTACCGATCGGCCAACCTCTGGGTCTTCCTCAAGACCGACCGCAGCGCCTACGTCCAGGATCTGATCGCCAGGCTCCACGCGTTCCTCCCCTCGCAGTTTCCGGACGACGTCCGGGTCCGGGTGGGCGGGAGCGTCCCGCAGACGGCCGCGCTCAACGAGGTCATGGTGCACGGAAAGATCCTCAACATCCTCCAGTTCGGCGGCGTCATCTTCCTCATCTCCTCGCTGGTCTTCCGCTCCCCGCTGGCGGGCCTCCTCGTGCTCGTCCCGCTGGCCCTGGCGGTCCTGGCCAACTTCGGGCTCATGGGGCTGATCGGGATCCGGCTTGACATCGCCACCGCCCTCATCTCCGCCATGGCGGTGGGGATCGGCGCGGACTACGCCATCTACCTGATCTACCGCCTGCGCGAGGAGCTGGCCCGCGGCCCGAGCGAGACGGTCGCCTTCGCCACGGCGCTCACCACGGCGGGCAAGGCGATCCTCTTCGTAGCCTCCGCGGTCGCGGGGGGTTACGGCGTCCTAGTCTTCTCCTACGGGTTCAACGTGCACATCCGGTTCGCGATCCTGATCGCCGCCGCCATGCTCGTGAGCTCCCTCAGCGCCCTGACCATCCTCCCGAGCCTGATCTGGGTCTTCCGTCCCCGCTTCGTCTTTCAACAAGCCCATCGCCGGCCGGCCACCAGGCCTGAGGTTGTCGCTGCGCTGCTTCTCGCACTCGGCCTCAGCCCGTTTCCCGTCGCTGCCGCGGATGCTCCGCCGACAGCGAAAGAGATCATGGAGCGGAATTTCGTCGCGACGAAGGTCGTGGATTCTGTCTCCGAGGCCACGTTCACCCTGATCAACCGCAACGGGCAGCAGCGCATCCGGACGGTGTTCATGACGACGAAGCTCCAGCCAAACGGCGCGGACAACATGCGCATGACCCGGTTCCTCTCCCCGCCGGACATCAAAGGGACGGTCACCCTGCTCATCGAGCACGCCGACCGGGACGACGACATCTGGATCTACCTGCCCGCGCTGAAAAAGGTGCGGCGCCTCGTCGCCTCGAACAAGCGCGACAGCTTCGTCGGCACGGACTTCTCCTACGGCGACGTGATCGGCCACAAGGTGGACGAGTGGGAGCACCGGCTGCTCCGGCAGGAGGTCCTCGACGGGCAGGAGTGCTACGTGATCGAATCGCTCCCGCGCACCGAGACCGTGAAGGCGAGCAGCGGGTACTCGAAGCGGCAGAACTGGATCCGCAAGGACAACGACGTCATGGTGAAGGCCGAGTTCTGGGACCAGGCCGGGCAACCCCTCAAGACCTACACGGCCCGCGACATCCGCCTCGTGGATCCGGCTCGTCGCAAATGGCAGGAGATGCGGCTCGAGACCAGCAACGTCCAGACGGGTCACCGCACGATCATCCAGTTTGACAAATTCAAGGCGAACCAGCAGATCAAGGACGACTTCTTCACCACCCGCTACATGGAACGGGAGCCGTGAGGCTCGCCTGCCTGGCGAGCCTCCTCCTGGTCTTCGTCTCGCCGGCAGTCGTCTCCGCCCAAGCATCCTCCTCCGAGGCGGACACCCCCCCAAGCCCCCTCAAGCAGCTCGGGATCAGCGGCTCGCTCCGGGGCGGGTACTGGAGCTCTTCCCGGGACCTCGAGGAGGGAGAGCACTTCGTCGGCTCGGCCCTCTGGCTCAAGGCGGCGCCCAAACTCGCGCCGAACGCGTCGCTCGTCCTGGAGGGGTGGGTGCGCAACCAGGAGCTGTTTCACCGGGACGCCACGGACGGCGTCTTCCGCGAAGGTTACGCGGCCGTGAGCCTGGGGAGCCTGGACCTCCGGATCGGCAGGCAGCTCATCGTGTGGGGACGGGCGGACCGGATCAATCCGACCGACAACTTGACACCGCGCGACTTCACGCTGCTCGTCCCCGAGGACGACGACCAGCGGTTCGGGGCCGTCGCCGCCAAGGCGACCTACTACCTCGGCGACGTTGCCGTGACGGGCATCTGGCTCCCGTACTTCGATCCGCACACCATCCCGATCCAGCGGGTGCCCGGGGTCACGCTCAGCGAGCGGATCGCCCACGGCACGCTCGGCCAGTGGGCGGTCCGGATCGAGCAGACCGGCAAGGCCGTGGACTGGTCGCTCTCCTACTTCGACGGCCTCGATCTCTTCCCGGATATCGCGATCGATCGGGCCGGCGCCTCGACGCTGGACCTGGTCCTCAAGCACCACCGCATCCGGGTGTTCGGCGCGGACGCCGCCACCACGGTCGGCCGCTACGGGCTCAGGGGCGAGGCCGCCTACGCCCTGACCGAGGACGCCGGCGGCAACGACCCCCGGCTGAAAAACCCCTTCTTCTCCCTCGTGCTGGGTGGCGACCGGACGTTCCTCGAGTACCTGAACGTCAATCTCCAGTACCTCTTCCACTTGGTCTTCCGGCATCGGCCCGCCCGTGAGATCCAGGACCCCGTTGAGCGCAGCGTCGCGATCCAGGAGGCCGCCATCGCGAACCAGGTTGACCGGGTCCAGCACGGCATGTCCCTGCGGGTCAGCCACAAGTGGTTGAACGAGACCCTCGAGGCCGAGGTGGGGGCGGTCCTCTTCTTCACCCGCCTCGACTTCGTCGTCCGCCCCAAGGTGATCTACGCGCTGACCGACCGCTGGAAGGCCACGGTGGGGGCCGACATCTTCCGGGGCGACCCCCAGTCGTTCCTGGGACGCCTCCGGGACAATTCGACGGCCTACGCCGAGCTTCGCTGGAGCTTCTAGGCCCGGCGGAAAAGCGCGTCGGTCTTGGCGGCCATGATGAAGTCGTTGCGGTGGAGCCCGCGCAGCTTGTGGGTCCACCACGTGACCGTCACGCGGCCCCATTCGGTGAGGAGCGCGGGGTGGTGGCCCTCCGCCTCGGCGAGCGCGCCGACGCGGTCGGTGAAGGCGAGGGCCGCGGCGAAGTCGGGCAGCTGAAACACCCGCTCCAGCCGGCGGATCCCCTCACGCTCGACCAGCGCCCAGTCGGGCACCAGGGACCTGAGTTCCCGGATCTCGGCCTCGGTCGCCGGCGGCACGTCGCCGCGGCACGGAACGCACCTCTCGCTCGTCAACTGGCTCATTGCCGCCTCGTCAATGATGCGAGTGAAGAGGCAGCCCGTCGTGCGTATGGCCGGCAATTCCATGGTGCGCCTCTCCACCCTCTCCCGACGGATCCACGTGCACGTTCACGCTCTCGAGATGAGGCAGGTGATGAAGGAGTTGATGCCGCACCTCTTTGGCCACCGCATGGCCCTCGGCAACCGAGAGCGCCGCGGGCACCGTGATGCTGAGATCGGCGTGCAGCCGGTGGCCGATCCAGCGCGCCCGCACGTGCGTGACCTCCTCAACACCGGGGACATGGCAAGCGGCATGCGCGATGGTGTCGAGCGCCGTCGTTTCGACCCCATCGAGCATCCGCGGGAGGATCGAACGCGCAACCTGCCAGACCAGCGCGAAGATGGCGAGGGAGATCAGGAGTCCAGCAAGCGGATCGGCTAGCGGGTAGCCTGCCCACACGCCGACCGCCCCGACCAGCACGGCGAGGCTGGTCCATCCATCCACCCTGGCGTGGTACCCGTCGGCCACCAGGGCGGCGCTGCCGATCTGGCGGCCCACCCGGATCCGGAACACGGCCACCGCCTCGTTGCCGGCGAAGCCGATCAACGATGCGAGGACGACACCCCACAGCAGCTGGACGGGACGTGGATGAATCAGGCGACTCACGGATTCGTAGACGACGACCGCGCCGCTCGCGAAAACGGTGAGCACGATGAGCAGGCCGGCCAGATCTTCAACCCGGCCCAGACCGTACGTGAAGCGCCGCGACGCTCCGTAACGCGCGATCCAGAACGCGACACCCAGCGGAATCGCGGTCGCGGCGTCAGCGAGGTTGTGAATGGTATCCGCCAGCAGGCCGACGCTCCCGGAGAGGACGACCATCACCGCCTGGACGAGTGCCGTTGCCATCAGCACGAAGAACGACCAGCTGAGCGCCCATAGGCCGCGGCTCGTGGAAGCGAGCTTGGAGTCAATCGGACCGTGCGAATGCCTGCCGCCCATGCCTTCCCTTCTCCCCTGTCAGTCTATCACGCGGGGAGGGGGAAATTCGGCGGCGCAGAGGGTGCGGTCAAACGAGTTGCGACTTGGACGTCCTACGCCGTGCGGCCAGCCGCTCGAGAACCCGCGGCCACACCTCGGGATTGACGAGGTGCGGCGGCCGCTCGCCCCTGAGCGCCTGGAGGATCTGGGTCGCGGCCGACAGCGCCAGGTCGCGCCGGGCTTCGACGGTGAGCCCGGCCACGTGCGGGGTGAGGATCAGGTTGTCGAGCCGGCAGAGCGGGCTCTCGGCGGGGAGCGGTTCCGATTCGAAGACGTCCAGGGCCGCCCCGGCGATCCAGCCCTCCGTCAAGGCCCGGATGAGCGCTCCCTGCTGCACGATCGGCCCGCGCGCCGTGTTGATGACAAAAGCTCCCCTGCGCATCTGCCGGAGCTCGGCCTCGCCGATCATGCCCCGCGTCTCTTCCGTCAACTCGGGGTGCAGGGAGATGAAGTCGGCCTCGCGGAGGAGGGGCATGAGCTCCTTCACCCACGCGGCGCCCACCGCCTCCGCCTTGCTCGGCGGCACGTAGGGGTCGTACGCGAGCACGCGCATGCGAAACCCCGCCACGCACTTGCGCGCGACTTCGGTCCCGATCTGGCCGAGGCCGATCACCCCGAGCGTCCGCCCCTCGAGCTGGGAGCGCGTCGAGCGATGCCCCTCGCCCCACCCCTCGCCGCGCCGGGCCCGGGCGTCCGAGCGGGTGATCTGCTTGGCGAGCTCGAGCATGAGCCCGATCGTGTGCTCGGAAACCGGCACCGCGCCGAGGCCGGGGTTGTTGACCACCGCCACGCCCTGGGCCGTAGCTGCCGCGATGTCGATGGCGTCGGTCCCGCGCCCCGAGGTGCTGACTACCATGAGGTCGCGCGCCCCGCGGATGGCGTCGCCCCAGAGCCGCGCGGGGTAGCGTACGGCCACCGCCGACGCCCCCCGGACGGCCTCGTGGATCTTCTCCGCGGTCGGCTCGTGAAGGACGCGGACCTCGACCTCGCCCGCGAGGAGTTCCTCGCCGGCCGGATCGTACATGGAGTGGATCAGCACGACGCGTGGACGGCTCTGTGTGGGCACCCATGCCCTCCCGGGACGGTCGTCGTCAGCGGCCGGCCTGGCCGGAGTTCATCTGGTCGTACTTGACGCGCTCGTGGGCCTCCACCGGATGGACGCCCTGGGCGATCCAATTCTTGACGCGCTCCTCGGTCTCGGCGCACTCCTGGGCGATCTTGAGCACGTCGGCCGCGTGCTCCCACGGCACGACAACGACCCCGTTGTCGTCGGCCATCACGAGGTCCCCCGCCCGCACCCGCACGCCCGCCAGCTGGACCTCGATGCCGTGGCCGGCGAACGCGCAGCGGCTCCGGATGGACTGCTGGATGAT
>JAHFDN010000046.1 GCA_023248995.1 Candidatus Rokuibacteriota bacterium | reverse complement strand
GCCTCTGGCGCGAGCCGCTGTTCTGGCTGGTCCTGCGCAACAACCTCTTCTACGCGCTGGGCTCCATCCCCACGACGATGGCCCTGGCGCTCTTCCTGGCCGTCCTCGTCAACCAGAAGCTTGGCGCTGCGCGCAGCATCTACCGCGTGGCGCTCTTCTATCCCACCATGATCCCCATGGTGGCGGCCGCCATGCTGTGGGTCTGGATCTTCAATCCCGGGATTGGCCTCTTCAACTACTACGCCGGCTTTCTGGGACTGCCCCGCATCGAATGGCTCTACGACCGGCACTGGGCCCTGCCCGCCATCATCATCATGAGCATCTGGAAGAACTTCGGCTACTTCATGCTGATCTACCTGGCCGCGCTCCAGGGCATCCCGGCGGAGCTCTACGAGGCGGCCAGCCTCGAGGGGGCCGGCGCCTGGGCCCGGTTCCGCCGGATCACGTTTCCCCTGCTGGCGCCGACGAGCCTGTTCGTCTTCGTCGTCGCGATCATCTCCTCGTTCCAGGTGTTCGACCAGGTCTTCGTCATGACCCAGGGCGGGCCGGCGGACCAGACCAACGTGCTCGTCTTTTACATCTACCAGAACGCGTTCCGCTTCTGGGACATCGGGATGGGAGCCACGCTGACGACCGTGTTCATCTGTCTCCTGCTGGCCCTCATCGTGGTAGTCTTCCGATCCGTGGGGCGCCGCGTCTACTACGAGGTCGAGTGAGGCCATGCACCGCCGCTGGAGCCATCTGGCCACGCATCTGATCGTGGCGCTCTGCGCGCTGATCACCGTGACCCCGTACCTCTGGCTGCTCTCCACGTCCCTGAAGTACAAGACGGAGGTCTTCACCCCCACACCCCAGTGGATCCCGTGGCCGATCAACCTCGGCAACTACGCCGAGGTCTTCGACCGCGCGCCCTTCGGCCTGTTCCTGATCAACACCCTCATCGTGGTGACAGGCATCCTGGTCGTCCAGCTGGTGACGGTCACGCTGGCGGCCTACGTCTTCGCCCGGCGGCAATTCCGCGGCGCCAACATCCTGTTCCTGCTGTTTCTCGTCCAGATGATGATCCCCATCCACGCCACCTTCCTCCCCAACTTCCTCACGCTCCGTAGCCTGGACCTGCTCAACACGCGCGTGGCGATGATGCTGCCCTTTCTCGCCAGCGGCTACGGGACGTTCCTCCTCCGGCAGGCCTTCAAGCAGGTCCCGCGCGACCTAGAGGACGCCGCGGTCATCGACGGCTGCGCGGGCCTCCGGTTCCTGTGGCATGTCCTGATCCCCCTGGCCAAACCCACCCTGGTGGCCTTCAGCCTGATCAGCCTCGTCACCCACTGGAACGACTACCTGTGGCCACTGATCGTGACCGACACGCCGGACGTTCGGACGCTGACGATCGGCCTCGGGATGTTCGTCCAGCAGGAGAGCGGCGCCGACTGGACACTGCTCATGGCCGCCACGGCCTTCGTCACCGCTCCGCTCCTGGTCATCTTCCTCGTGTTTCAGCGGAAATTCATCGAAAGCTTCATGTTCTCGGGCCTCAAGGGATAACTCACAGAAGGAGGAACCATCATGCGATGGAAATGGGGAGCGCTGTGGACCGCGGTTGTCGCCATCCTCGCCGTGGCCTTCGTGCACGCCGGGGCGCAGGCCCCGAGCAAGCTGATCCGGCTCACCTTCTACTATCCGGTGGGGGTGGCCGGGCCGCTGGCCAAGGTCATCGGGGAGATGACGGACAAGTTCAACAAGGACAATCCGGGAATCGAGGTCGTCCCGGTGTACTCCGGCGACTACGATCCCACGCTCCAGAAGGTCCAGACGTCGGTGATGGCCGGCAACCCGCCCGACATCTTCATCGTGGAGATCTCCGAGCTGCCGACGCTCCTGGCCATGAACGCGATCACCCCGCTGGACGACTACGTCAAGAAGGCCGAGGGCGGCAAGTACTGGGCGGACTTCTTCGCGGCCTTCCGCGAGAACAGCACGCTGCGCGGGAAGATCTGGTGGATCCCCTTCCAGCGGAGCACGCCGGTCTTCTATTGGAACAAGGAGCTCTTCAAGAAAGCCGGCCTGGACCCCGAAAGGGCGCCGCAGACCTGGGCTGAGCTCCGGGAGATGGCCAAGAAGCTCACCATCCGGGAAGGCAACGAGGTCAAACAGTGGGGCGTGACCGTCTCGGGCGGCTGGAACGACTGGCTCTTCGAGGCCTTCGTCCGCCAGAACGGCAGCTGGCTCATCAATCCGGAGGGAACGAAGGTCAACTTCGATTCCAAGGAGGCGGTGGAGGCCCTCGAGTTCTGGGTGGACCTCATGCACAAGGAGAAGGTCGGGCCCCCCCATTCCACCTGGGGGTCCACGCCGCCCGACTTCGTCGCCCAGCGGACGGCCATGCTCTACCACTCCACCGGGATCCTGACGTTCCTCCGCAACTCGGCCAAGTTCGACTTCGGGGTCGCGTTCATGCCCAAGAGCAAGACGTTCGGCGCCGAAGTGGGCGGCGGCAACCTGGCGATCGCCCGCAAGATCCCCAAGGAGCGGCAGGACGCGGCGTGGAAATTCATCGAGTGGATGACCTCGAGCGACAACGCCGCCCAGTGGAGTATGGCCTCGGGCTACGTGGCCACCCGGACGTCCGCCTACACCGTGCCCGCCTTCAAGGAGTTCCTCGCCAAGGATGCCCGGTACCTCGTGGCCCGCGACCAGCTGCAGTACGCCTCCGGAAAGATGATGGCGCCCAACTTCCAGAAGATCCGGGAGATCCTCAAGAAACAGCTGGACGACGCGGTGGACGGCAGGGTGGCCCCCAAGGAGGCCATGGTCACGGTCCAGAAGCAGGTGGAGGCGGTGATCAAGCGCTAGCCGCGCCTGCGGCAAGGGGAAAACAAGCGGCCGCCGGAGTTGCCTCCGACGGCCGCTTCTGTTTTCTGGCTCCCCGGGCAGGACTCGAACCTGCAACCTTGTGGTTACAAGACCCCCCGCGTTTCCACGAGGCTTGGACTATCTCTTCCCCATAGACCCGGCCTGGGCCCTTAGGGGGCGGGCGCTTCCCCCGGCCACGCTACGGTCGGGGTACGACCTTCCGGTCTAGTCTCTGCACGTTCCCCCGACCCGGACCGGATCGGAGGCTTCGCTCAGGGTTACCGTGTCTCCGAGGAGAGGTAGGCTTCCCTGAATTCACCCGCTTTTCCATTCCGCCTTTCGACGGAACGCTGCAACATCTGCTGTTACAGCCACCTGCTCTACCGGTTGAGCTACCGGGGAACATCGCTATTTTACTCGATCTCGCTTCGCCTTACCCCATCTCTTTGCGCCCCTCCAGCGACTTGCCCAGGGTGACCTCGTCGGCGTACTCGAGGTCGCCCCCCACGGGCAGACCGCGCGCGATCCGGGTCACGTGGCCCACCAGGGGCCGGAGGAGCTTGGCCAGGTAGATCGCCGTCGCCTCACCCTCCACGTTGGGGTTGGTGGCGAGGATCACCTCGTCCACGGCCTGGGTCTCGAGCCGCGCCAGGAGCTCCCGCACGCGAAGGTCCTCCGGGCCGATGCCGTCGAGCGGCGACAGCGCCCCCAGGAGCACATGGTAGCGGCCCCGGTACTGCCCGGTGCGCTCTATGGCGAGGAGATCGTTGGGCTCCTCCACTACGCAGAGGCTCTTCGGGTCCCTCGCCGGATCCGTACAGATCCGGCAGGGATCCTCCTCGGTCACGTTGAAGCAGACCGAGCAGTTGACGATCTGGGCCTTGACGCGGGCGATCGCCTCGCTGAGGGCGGTGGCCTCCTCGGGGGGGCGCTTGAGGAGGAAGAAGGTGAGCCGCTGGGCCGTCTTGGGGCCGATGCCCGGCAGCTTCTGGAGAGCCTCGATCAGGCGGGCAACGGGTTCGGGGTAATACGCCACTCCATCCCTCTACGGAGTCAGACCTGGAATCCGGAGGCCGCCCGTGATCTTCCCCATCTCGGCCTGCACCATCTCGCGGGATTTCCTGAGCGCCTCGTTGCACGCGGCGAGAACCAGATCCTCCAGCATCTGGGCGTCCTCGGGGTTGATGACCTCGCGATCGATCTTGATCGACACGATCTCTTGATTGCCGCTGGCCTCGACCGTGACCATGCCGCCGCCCGCCGTGGCCTCGACCTTCTTCTTGGCCACTTCCTCCCGCAGGGCCTCCAGCTGCGCCTGGAGCTTCTGCGCCTCCTTCATCATGTTCCCGAAGCCCTTCACTGGTCTTCCCCTCCTCCCTCGGTCCTCGCCCGCACCGCCACCACCTCGCCCTCGAAGACCGACAGCGCCGCCTGCACGGCGGGATGCCCCTGGGCGCCCGCCTCCTGCGCTGCCCCCATGCGGACCTCGATCCGCTTGGCGCCGGGGATGTGGCGCTGAACCGCCTGGGTGACGAGCTCGTGGTTGGCTCGATCGGCAACGAGCTCTTTGTGGAAGTGATTCCCGACGAGCGCCACGGTCAGCGTCCCCTCGGCGAGGGCGACGGCCGTGGACTGCTCGAGCACCGCCCCCAGGGTCGCCTTCTGCCCGCGGACATCGTCCACGACCCGCCGCCAGCCCGCGTCCAGCCCCTGGGCCGCGGGCGCAGCGCCGGCGGCGGGAAGTTTCGCCGACGGGCTCGCGGGCGGGCGGGGCGGCGGCGGCAGGGAGGCCGCGGTCCGCGGTCCGGGAGACGCCGGACGCGGACCCGGCTCGGCGGGAATCAGGCTCTCCTGCACCGGACCCGACGGCGCGCCCGGCGCGGCGCCGCTCACAAACGCCAGCTGCCGGAGGCGGTCCTCGGCTTCCTCGACCTTCGCCAGCACGCTCTCGATCGCGGCGGGGAGGGGGCGCCGGACCGCTTTGACGGCGGCGATCTCCAGCTCGACGCGGGGATGCGGCGAGCGCCGGACCTCCCCTTCAACCTCGACGAACACCTTCAGGACGAAGAGCAGCTCGTCTTCGCTGAGCTGGGCGGCCTGCTGCCGGAACTCCTCGACCTCGGCGGCCGTCAGGTCCGGGGGGGACAGGCGCGGCGCGACCTTCAAGAGGAGGAGCCGGCGCAACGCCTCCACGGCCTCCCGGCAGAGCACGCCCAGATCCTCTCCCTCCCGCGCCGCTCGATCGATGGCCTCGAGCGCGCCCGCTCCATCCCGCCCCGCCAGAGCGCCGACGAAGGCCCGCACCTGGGCTGGGGCGCTGGCGCCCAGAAGGTGGGCCAGCGAGTCGGCGTCGAGCCGGCCGCCGCCGTAGGCCAGCGCGGTGTCGAGCAGCGACAGAGCGTCCCGGAGGCTCCCCTCGGCGCTGCGAACCAAGAGCGGCAGCGCGGCGGGGTCGAACTCCACCTTCTCCTCTCTCAAGATCCGCTCCAGGCTCGCCGACAGCAGCTCGGGCGGGATCGGTTTGAAGTCGAAGCGCTGGCAGCGCGAGAGGATTGTCAGCGGCACCTCTTGGGGATGAGTAGTCGCCAGGATAAACACCACGTGAGCGGGCGGCTCCTCCAGCGTCTTGAGCAACGCGTCGAACGCATCTGCGGTGAGCTGGTGAACCTCGTCGATGATGTACACCTTGTAGCGGCCGCGCGCGGGGGCGTACCGGACATTCTCCCTGAGGGTGCGGATGTCGTCAATCTTGCGGTTGGAGGCCCCGTCGATCTCGATGACGTCCACGAGCGTCCCAAGGACAAGCTCCCGGCAAGCCGGGCAGGCGCCGCAGGGCTCCGGGCCCTGGCGCGCGGTGCAGAGCAGGGCCTTGGCGAGGAGGCGCGCCGTCGTGGTCTTCCCGACGCCGCGCGGCCCCGCGAAGAGATAGGCGTGGGCGATCCGGTTCGCCGCCAGCGCGTTCCTGAGCGTCCGCATGATCGGCTCCTGGCCGACCACCGCGTCGAAGGTCTGGGGCCGCCACTTCCTCGCCAGCACCTGGTAGCTCATCGCGCCCTCAGAGACATCAGAGATAAATGGCCGTGCACCCTCAATCGACCTCGCTCGCCCTGCGATCTCTCCACGGAGCCGGCTCCGGTCAGGTACTCCCACGGCACACGAGAGGGTCGCCTTACCGTTGCTCCCTTCCGGGCCTGGCGGGGTTCGACGATTCTCGTTGCGTGGGGCCCAACCCTCAACGCCGCCCCGTGAAGCTCATTCAACGCGAAGAAGCCTCGAGAGGGGATTCAACCCCGCTGTAGCGGATTGCGGGCTACAGGGCACCGCTACCTCCCCGTCTAGCACGGCCACGCTGTATGTCCCAAATGGCGGAGAGGGTGGGATTCGAACCCACGGCACAGGGTTTACCCGTGCACGGCATTTCCAATGCCGCACCTTCGGCCGCTCGGTCACCTCTCCCGGTCGCTTTCGAGCGCCGGCTTCGCCGGCGCAACCCCTCATGGGGGAGGACTCGGAGGGGGCCATCGGGGCCCCCTCCGACTGTTTGGCGGAGGGGAGAGGATTTGAACCCCCGAGGGACCTTCTGGGCCCCTATCCGATTTCGAGTCGGACGCCTTCAACCGGGCTCGGCCACCCCTCCGCATCAACCTTGGCTGCGCTTCGTTTCAAAGAACTGCGCGATGAGGACCCGGCATTCCTCGCCCAGCACGCCGCCCTCGACCCGCGCCCGGTGGTTCAGGCGGGGATCGTCGAGCAGCCGGTAGAGCGAGGCGACGCTGCCGGACTTCGGATCCGGCGCGCCGTACACGACGCGATCCACCCGCGCCAGGAGCGCCGCTCCGCAGCACATCGGGCACGGCTCCACCGTGACGTAGAGCGTCGCGCCCGTCAGCCGGTAGTTGCCAGCCTTCAGCGCGGCCTCGCGGAGCGCCAGCACCTCGGCGTGGGCCGTCGGGTCGCTCAGGGCGATCGGGCGGTTGTGCCCACGACCGGTCACCAGACCGCTCTCCACGACGAGCGCGCCGACGGGCACCTCGCCCTCCGCCAGGGCCCGACGCGCCTCGGCCAGCGCCTCGCGCATGAAGGCTTCGTCGCTCACGCGCTCGCTCACTGCTCGACCATGCTAGCACACCCGGACGACGGGGTCAGGCCGCGAAGCAAAGAACCCCCCGAGAGTGGTGACCTCCCGGGGGGTCGAAATGGTGCGCCCAAGAGGATTCGAACCTCTGGCCTTCGGATTCGTAGTCCGACGCTCTATCCAACTGAGCTATGGGCGCGGTGGCGGAGAGGCCGGGATTCGAACCCGGGACAGAGGTTTTGCCCCTGTAACCGCTTAGCAGGCGGCTGCCTTCGGCCAGCTCGGCCACCTCTCCCAAGCGTCCCACTATACCACGCTGAAATTTGGCGGAGGGGGAGGGATTCGAACCCCCGATCCCTTGCGGGATTCCGGTTTTCAAGACCGGCGCCTTCAACCGCTCGGCCACCCCTCCGACGTCTAGGAATCCGGCGTGATCCGCTCC
>JAHFDN010000017.1 GCA_023248995.1 Candidatus Rokuibacteriota bacterium | reverse complement strand
GATGTCATCGGGCGTGCCGTCGGCCAGGATGGCGCCCTGATGCATCACGACGATTCGGGCCGAATACTTGAAGACGACGTCCATGTCGTGTTCGATGATCACGGCCGTGATCTTGCCGGACCTCACGATGGCCGTGATGACGTCCATGATGGGCGCCTTCTCCCGCGTGCTGACCCCGCTGGTCGGCTCGTCCAGGAAGAGGAGCTTCGGACTGAGGGCGTAGGCGACGGCCACGTCGAGGAGCTTGCGTTCCCCTTGGGCGAGGCCGCCGGCCAGCATGCCGGCCTTGCTCTCGAGGCCGAACTGCTGAAGCACCTCCGTGGCTTCGTCCCGAACGCCGCGATCGTGATCGGCGAGGGCGAAAAGCCGGCGGGTCTTTCCATCGCGGGAGAAGACGGAGAGCGCCACATTATCGAGCGTGGTCAGCTGGTCGAACAGGTTGACGAGCTGAAAGCTCCTCGCGATGCCCTCGGCGATCCGCTCGTGAATGGATTGGTGGGTGACGTCGATCCCCTGGAACAGGATGCTGCCGCTGTCGGGGCGCACGAGGCCGCTGATCAGGTTCACCAGGGTGGTTTTTCCGGCGCCGTTGGAGCCGATGAGGGCGAGCACTTCCCCCTGGGTGACGGTGAAGTCTACGCCGTCCACGGCGTGGGTGTCCCCGAAATACCTCTTGAGGTTCTTCGTCGAAAGGAGGCTCATCTTCCCTCGGAGGGGGGGTTCCCCCCCCTTCCGACTCCTCCCCCCGGAGTTTGCGCGGGCAAAGCCCGCGCTCGACCCACCTCGGGGCAGCCGAATGATGACGGTGCCATCGACGGAGGGAGGCTCACCTCAGGTTGCCCTCCTGACCTTGAGGAAGAGCCGGTTCGCGGTCCCCACGATGCCCGCCGGCAGGGCGAGCACCAGCACCACCAGGACCACCCCTAGCACGAGCTGCCAGTACACGGTATGTCCCACGGCGTAGGTCTCCAGATAGTTGAAGACTACCGCGCCGATGATGGGCCCAAAGAACGTCTGGAAGCCGCCGAGCACGGTGAAGAAGACGATCTTGCCCGAGAAAGTCCAGACCAGGATGTCCGGGGTCGTGAGCCCGTTCAGCGGCACCCAGAGCGCCCCGGCCAGCCCGGTGTACGCTCCCGAGACCAGGAAGGCCACATACCTGTAGTGCCAGACCTGGACCCCGATGAACTCTGCGCGGGTTTCGTTATCGCGGATGGCCTGGAGCGCCTTGCCGAAGGGCGAGTGGACGATCACCCACATGACGGCGACGCATACGCAGAAGATCACCAGCACGTAGTAGTAGTAGCGGTGGGCGAGAAAGTCCATCTTGTCCTGGGCCTTTCCCAGAGCGATGGTCACCTGGCCGCCCAGTAGGCTCGGCGTTGGGACCCGGAGGCCGTCGGTGCCCCCGGTGATCCAGAAGAACTTGAAGGCCAGGCTCCACAGCACCTGCGAGAGGGCCAGGGTGAGGATGCCGAAGAAGATCCGGGTGTAGCGGACGCAGAGGAAGCCGAACAGCGCGGCCACGAGCGTCGAGGCGAGGATTCCGCCGAGGAGGAAGACCTCCATGGACGTGATCTTGAGGTACTTGACGATGAACGCGACGCCGTACGCCCCCATGCCGAAGTAGGCGGAGTGGCCGAAGGACAGGAGCCCCGTGTAGCCGAGCAGCAGGTTGAAGCCGAGCGCCGCGATGGCGAAGATCAGGCCGTACGAGAGGAGGACGGTCTGGTACGGCTCCACCACGAAGGGCAGGACCAGCAGCAGGATGACGATGGGGAGCGCGTAGAGCAGCAGGCGCTTGGGCGGAGCGGCGATAGAAGTCATGCGCGGCCGAGGAGGCCGGCGGGCCGGATCAGGAGGACGATGGACGCCATGAGGTAGAGCACGGCCAGCTCGATTTCCGGGAAAAAGGCAATGCCGAACTCGCGGACGACGCCGACCATCAGGGCGCCGAGCAGGGCGCCCTCCAGGCTCCCGAGCCCGCCGATCACCACCACGACGAACGCCAGCACGAGCGCGTCCACCCCCATGCCCAGGACGGCGCCCTGCTGAGGGACGATGATGGCGCCGCCCAGGCCGGCCATGAAGCAGCCGAGGGTGAACGCCTGGACGTAGACCCGGTTGACGTTCACCCCGAGCGCCGAGGCCATCCTCATGTTCTGTGACGTCGCGCGCAGGATCACGCCGAACTTCGTCTTGTATACGAACCCCCACAGGGCCGCCGCGGCGATGCCGCCCACCACGATCACCGCCAGGTTGTAGGTCGGGTAGATGGACTCGCCGATGGAGAGGCTTCCGAGGGCTTCGTAGAGGGAGCTGGCCGAGAGCGGATACGGCCCCCAGATGAGGCGCAGCAGGTCCTCGAGGATCAGCAGCAGCCCGAAGGTGATCAGTAGCTGGTACTCCTCAGCGCGCTTGTAGAGCGGCCGGAGCAGCGTGGGTTCCAGGACCGCGCCGAGTGCGGCGGCGGCGACGGCGCCGACCGGGAGGAGGGCGTAGAGCGTGATGGCCGGCGCGCTGCCGAGCATGCGGCCCACCGCCCACGCCGTCGTGTAGGCGCCGACTGCGTAGATGTTGCCGTGCGCTAGGTTGACGATCCGCATGACCCCGTAGATGAGGCTTAGCCCGCCGGCAATGAGAAAGAGGACAGATGCGTAAAGAAGCGCGTTGAGGAAATGAATGATGAGGACGTCCATGAGCGGATAAAGTGCCTCAAAAAGCGAGTCCCGTCAAGCCCCGAATTACGCTCCGCTCTCGAGCCGGTACGTGACTGCCTTCACCTCGGGGTTGACGTAGTTCTCCCCCAGGTACAGTGCCACGAGGACCGTGTAGAGGCCCGGCTTCAACTTGCCCCTGAGATCCACGGAGAAGACGCCGGTGTCGTCATACGTCGCCGTTCCGACGCTCGAGACCTCACCATCCGGACCGACCGCCACGTAACGGCAGACGGGGCGGTCCCCCGTCTCTTCTTTGGAAGACCGGGGGCGGAGCGGTTCTCTCACGATGTTGTAGGACCGCTGGAACGCGAAGACTTTCTCGACTTCGGCCTGGATCTCCAGCCGTCCACCCCGAAGCTCGATCTTGGACGCGTAGGCCCTGCGAGGGATCGGGTACTGGTTGAAGGATCCAAGCCCCAGCGGGTACGACAAGTCTCGGAACGCTTGGAGGACCACGGCGTCGGGGGTCCATTTGGTGAGCTGGTAGGGCCCGTTGGTGACGAGGAAGTGGCCGTGCTTGTCATAGAATTGTTTGAGGGCCGTCCATCGCGCCCTCGCCTGGTCGGGGGTTACGAAGTCTTTCAAGGGGACGGGGACGTACCCCTGGCGCCGGAACTCTTCGACGAGTGCGGCCAGGCGTTCCTTCAGCGCCTTGTCCCGGGCGAGGTCCAACCACGGAACCCTCCGGCGGTTCGCCTCCTCCTGGGAAAACGCAGCGAACCCCCGTTTGACGGCCTCCTCCATCAGTACGATCAGGTTCCACGGGAGCGTGCTCCACGGAGGGGCCACCGACGCGACCTGGGTGGGGTCCGGAAGCCAGTGTTTCACGTAGACGTCGACGAGTTGGACCTGGAAGGCGTACTTCGCCTCGCCGAAATCCTTCACCTCCTGAGTGACCCCCAGCACCTTCACCCCCTGAAGCCACCCCCTCAGGAGGGTGGTGGAGGCGTCCACGAAGGGGTCATACTCGGTCCCGCGCTGGGGCTGTCTCACGCCCCAGTGGTAGGCGAAGGCGAAGGGGTAGAGAAGGTCGGCGGCGGTCATCGAGGTCTTGTCGTGGAAGTTCGACACCAGGACCCGGTAGTGGAACCTCGCCCTGGCGAACTTCCCCTCTCCCACAGGCCTGAGGGCTCCTGTCCCGGGCTCGGGAAGCAGCGCATCGGTCGGGATCGCGACGAGGTCGGAGGCCGAAGCTCCGGACGTGACCGTCGGTCTCACCCGGCTGGGGATCCAACTACCCCCGTACGGGGCGGGGAACAGGGCGGGGTCTGAGACGGCCGACCAGACCAGTCGTCCCCCCGGGTCCGTGAAACCGCCCAGGGGATTCCAGGACGCTCGGGGCTTCGTCTCGACGCCCAACCGGAGCCAGCCGTTCCATAGGAAGTCTTTCAACTTCACGGTCCTGATGAAGATCGGCGAGTTGAGGCCGCCCTGGGAGTCATACGCGATGTTCTCGACGCCCTCGCTGTAATCCGAGTTATTGAAGTATTCGCGCTTGACCGTGTATCCGACGACCATCCGCTCGCAGCCACCGAGGAGGAGCGAGACCAGCTTCCGTTCCAGGTTGAGCCGTTCCGTGTCGCTCTCGTAGGCGCCCGTCGCCAGTCGCTGGTAGATCGCTGCCGCGGCCTGTTTTGTCTTGCCGTCGCGGAGCGTTCGGGCGAGGAGGAGGTAGGTCTGGAACCACCCTTCCTTCATCCACGGCGGGCCAAGCCACCCGTTCAAGCCGGTCTGGGCCGAGGCCAGAAGGTCGTCGGTGGTGATCTCCTCGACCGCGGCGTCCCATTCCTTTTCGGTGCTCCGCCACGCCGACGGCACCACTTTCTCCGCGAGCGTCCCTTTGGCGCGTATCTTGAGGGCCAGAGGGGAGATTCTCTGATCGGATCGGGGCGCATATCGCTTCTTCGCCGATTCGGCGAGGTCGAAGTGCTGGAGGTAGTCCATGTGGTAGGGCGTGACCGGGTAGGGGTGGAAGAGGTAGCCCCCTTGCTCTCGAGCCAGCGCGCCGACCAGCTTGCCGCCGATGCCGCATCGGGTGTCCCGATCATCCAGCGCTCCCGACGCGGGGTTGAACGTCACGACGAGGTAGGAGCCGAGAGACTCGGCGTGGCCCAGGTGGGAGGGGACTGCCCCCTTCGCGAATGGATCTCTCCCGATATAGGCATGGATGGAATTGTTGGTGAGCAGCTTCGCCGCCGAAGCCGGCATCACCGCCTCTATGCGGATCTCGTGGGGATAAAAGGACGGGTAGAACTCCAGCGCGTGGTCTGCTCGGGCGTCCGTGAGCGTCAAGGCCCAGCAGAGGGCGAGAGCAGCCAGAATGATCAGTCGGCGGGTCACAGAAAAAGACCTGCCCCCGCGGGTGGGTTGCCCGGTCCCGGGGGGCAGGTCATGGATCTCCGGATCAGGAGATGCTTAGGCGACTTTCGGCCAGGTCTTTTCGATCCACGTGTACGTAGCTGTCGGTTCCTTTCCGTGCGCATCGCCCCAGCCGGGAGGGGCCGTGATGTTCCGGATCGGGATCGTGATTATCTTCTTGGGATCGAGGATCTGGAACGGGTAGTCCGGCGAGTTCATGCTGAACCCCGTCACGGCGTCCTTGTATCCCTGGTGGTTGTCGGCGCGCATCTGGAGATAGCCGGCGGGGCCTACGGTCAACGCGCCCTCGAGCAGGGCGATGATTGCCTCGTCGTCAGGCCACCCGCCGACCAGCCGGTTCGCCCTTTCGATGACCTGCTTCAGCAGCTGGAGCGTCACGTACGAGCCCTCGGACTGGAAGTTCGGGTACTCCTTCCACCGATCGTAGTACTTCTTGACGAAGGTGTCGTTGGCGGGCCAGCGACCCTGCGGCGGGTAGTTGAAGTAGTAGTTGGAGTGGACGCCGGCGATGACGCCCTCGGGATGATCCTTGCCGATCGCGTGGGGCGCCACGCCGAAGGCAATGGTGCTGGAGAACTTCATCTTCTTGAAGAGGTCGTACCGGAGGGCCTGCTTGTACATGGCGATGTAGTCGCCGCCCCACACCGAGGAGACCAAGAGGTCCGGCTTGGCGGCGAGCACCGCCGTGATGTGGGAGGTGAAGTCGGTCGTCCCGAGCTTGGGCCAGCCCTCATAGACGATCTTGGTGCCGGGGATCAGCTTCTCGATGGCCACGGTGAAGTGATCGCGGGCGTTGCGCCCGTAG
Organism: Candidatus Rokuibacteriota bacterium; assembly: GCA_023248995.1. Classification (GTDB taxonomy): domain Bacteria; phylum Methylomirabilota; class Methylomirabilia; order Rokubacteriales; family CSP1-6; genus JAHFDN01. The sequence goes on along the minus strand of JAHFDN010000017.1, from coordinate 54,934 downwards.
GAGTAGTCGGGGTGGATGTGGGCGATCTTCCTCACCTGGGGCCAGGTCATGGCGGTGGCGACCGCGCAGGTCACCCCGTCGGCCGACTGCATGTTCGTGATGCGGAAAATGTAGTGGGGATTCGGGACCGCCTTGTCCCACAGGAAGTCCGTGCAGCCGTCGACGAAGATCGTCAGGAGCTTCAGCTCTTCGCCCACGGGCCCGAGGGCCGGCGTGTTGCCGCTGGAGATGACGCCGGTGAAGAGGTCGATCTTCTCAGACAGCTTCATCCGCCTGAGCTCTTTGACGTTGGCGTCGGTGCCCGCCGCTTCGTCGGCCTTGAGGGTTTCGATCTTCCGCTTCCCCAAGAGCCCCCCCTGGGCGTTGATCTCCTCGGCAGCGAGGATGTGGCCCTTGTAGGAAGGTTCCCCCAGCACCGCCGCCGGCCCGGTGAAAAACGTCATGTGGCCGATCTTGTACGGGGTGTCGGGGATTTTTCCTTTGGGTGGCTCAGCGGCTTCGGCCTTTGACGGGCCCGGAAGGATTCCCGCCGAGGCTCCCGCGGCAGCCCCCACCGTGACTCCCAATGCGTTCAGGAAATCCCTGCGGCTCACTTCCGCCATGTTTGCGCCTCCTTAGTAGGATTGAGAAAATCGTTGAGGGCGATCTCTGGTATCCCCGTGTATACACGGGGTGTTTGCACGTGTCAAGACGAAATATGGCTCGCGCGGCGGGGATCTTCCTTGGGGCTTTGGACCTTCGCGCAGGTTGCGCAAGGTTATCCACCTCTATATAATTCCTCATAACCTTGAGAAGTTCCGACGAGCCGCGCTCGTGAGTGCCATCACAAGAGTGTTCCGCGGAATCGGGGCGGCCGTCCGGGCGCGCTCCGGGGTGTTCGTGGCGGTGGCCGTCGCCGTCTTCGCGCTGGACCTGTTTCTGCCTCTCCTCGTCCTGTCGGTCACCCGGAAGCCCTGGGACTCCTTCATGTTTAACCCCTGGCTCAGGCGACTCCCCGAGTTCCTCGCCTCGACCCAGGTCACGATGGAGCGGAAGCTCGAGTTCCTCCCCAACCTCGCCCTCTTCTGGTTTACGGCGGACGGGCCCTACGGCCCCGAGTGGGGGTTCGCGGTCACGGTGAGCGACCTTGTGAGATTCCTGCTGATGTCGGCGCTCTTCGGGGCCTATTTCGCGCTCTTGTGCTACCGCCGCGATCGGCTGGCGCAGGGTGGCTGGGGCGCCCAGCCGGCCCAACGGGGAGGGGTGGCGGGGGCGCTGGTAAGCACGCTCGGACTCACCACGGGTCCGTGCACCGTGACGGGATGTGGGGCTCCGGTCCTCCCCGTGATCGGCCTGGCGTTCGCCGGTCTCTCCAGCGGTACCCTCCTAGTCCTGGCCGAAGTCTCGAAAATCGCCACCACGATCGTGCTCATTGCGACGACGCTCGGCGTGGCGTACCTCGGCTGGCTCGTCGGCCGCCCTCACCCCAGATTCACCTCCACCCCCACTCCCGCGGCCCGGGCCAACTCGTAGGCCACGTGGGCGGCGGCCGCGTCCTCCAGCGCGAACCCGACGGATTTGAAGAGGGTGATCTCCTGGGGGCTCTGCCGGCCGGGCTTCGCGCCGGTTACCAGTTCTGCCAGCTCGGCGTGGACGGCTGACCGGGAGATCGCCCCCTCCTTGATGGGGATCAGCAGATCCCCCGCTTCATCCCAGGCGCCCGCGTAGGAGTCCACGACCACGCGGGACCGGGCCACCGTGTCGGTGTCCACCTCGCGCGTGTCGGGACGGAACGCCCCCACCGCGTCGACGTGGGTTCCCGGCCTCAGGTCCACTCCCGCGAACACCGGCGTGGAGGAGGTGGTGGCGCACGTCACGAGGTCCGCGTGCCTGACCGCGTCCGCCGGCGTCGGAGCCAGCGTGACGGGGAGGCCGAGCTCCTCACTCATGGCCAGGGTGAAGCGTTGGGCGCGCTCGCGCGACCGCCCCACGATCACCACGCGCTCGATGGCGAAGACGGCGGCCAGGCAGCGAAGCTGCAAGGCGGCCTGGGCGCCGGCGCCGAAGCACGCGACGACCTTCGAGTCGGGGCGGGCCAGGTATCGGGCGGCGAGCGCGGAGGTCGCGCCTGTCCTGATCCCCGTGAGAAAATGTCCTTCCAGCACCGCCAGGGGTTGACCCGTCCCCGGCTCCACGAGGATGTACGTGGAGAAGATCGTGGGGAGGCCGCGCTCCCGGTTCGTCGGATAGACGCTGAGGATCTTCGTTCCCAGTGCGACGCCACCAAGGGAGGCGGCCATCACGAGGAACAGGCCGCCTCCCTCCGCGGTCAGTGCCACGCGGGGCGGGACCCGGTCCTCGCCTCGCGCATGCCGGGCGAACGCCGTCTCCATGGCCTCGATGGTCGCCCGGGGAGTCAGGAGACGCTCGAGGTCGCTCCTCCCGATGGCGAGCATCCGCCGCTAGCTTTCGCCGAGATAGGCGCGGCGGACTTCGGGGTTTTCCCGCAGGTCCCCCGCGCTCCCGGAGAGCACGATCGTGCCGGTCTCGAGAACGTACCCACGATGGGCGATCGAGAGGGCCATGGCCGCGTTCTGCTCCACCAGGAGGATCGTGGTCCCCTGACGGTTGATCCCCTGAATCGTCTCGAGGATCTGCTCCACCAGGATCGGAGCGAGCCCCATGGATGGCTCGTCGAGCAGGAGGATGCGCGGAGCGGCCATCAGCGCCCGGCCGATCGCCAGCATCTGCTGCTCGCCTCCCGACAGCGTGCCGGCGACCTGGGCGCGGCGCTCCTTCAAGCGCGGGAACGTGGTGAAAACCCGCTCCAGGTCCTGCTCGATCCCGGCATCGGCCCGCGCGTAGGCGCCCATCTCGAGGTTTTCGAGAACGGTCAGCCGGTTGAAAATCCGGCGTCCCTCGGGCACATGGGCGATCCCCCGCATGACCACCTCGTGGGGAGGGACCTTGAGGAGCGTCCGGCCCTCGAGCCGCACCTGTCCGGCGCGCGCCGGGAGAAGCCCCGAGAGGGTTTTGAGTGCGGTCGTCTTGCCGGCGCCGTTGTTGCCCAGGAGCGTGACGATCTCGCCCTTTCCCACGGTCAGGGTCACGCCCTTGAGCGCGTGGATCTCGCCGTAGAAGACGTGGAGGTTTTCGACCTCAAGCACGCTCGACCTCGCGCGCCTGTTCCCCGACCCGGCTACCTTCCGTCTTTGACGGGTCGCCGGGTGCCCGCCGGCCGAGGTACGCCTCGATGACCCGCGGGTTCTTCTGCACGTCGCCGGGCATGCCCTCGGCGATCTTCTCGCCGTGGTCGAGCACCGTGACCCGGTCCGAGACCTCCATCACTACGCGCATGTTGTGCTCGATGAGGAGGATCGTCAGGCCGCGCTCGGCGACGAGCCGCCGGAGGAGGGTCATGAGCCCCCGCGCCTCGCCCGAGGTCATGCCGGCCGTGGGCTCGTCCAGGAGGAGGAGCGTCGGGGCCGATGCCAAGGCGCGCGCGATCTCCATTCGCCGCTGGTCCCCATAGGGGAGGTTTCGGGCCAGCTCGTTCGCTTTGGCCCTGAGTCCCACGACGTCGAGAAGCTCGGTGGCATGATCCCAGAGGCGCGTCTCCTCCCGGTGGAACTTGGGGTCGCGGGAGAGAACGTCCCAGAGGCTGAGCGCCACCCGGCTGTGCATGCCCACCAGGATATTCTCCACCGCGGTCATGTTGGCGAAGAGCCGGATGTTCTGGAACGTGCGGCACACCCCCAGGGCCGTGATCTGATCCGGTGTCAATCCCAGGAGGGACCGGCCCTGGAAAGCGACCGAGCCTGCTTGGGGAGCGTACATCCCGGTGAAGACGTTGAACAGCGTCGTCTTCCCGGCCCCGTTGGGGCCGATGATGGAAGCGATGCGACCTTCCTCCAGCTCGAAGTCCACTTGGTTCAGCGCTGTCAGGCCGCCGAACCGCTTGGTGACCTGCTTGGCGTCCAGGAGGACGGCCATTTACCTGTCCCTCAGCTCCCGGGTGCGCCGGCGGCTCGGAATGATCCCCTGGGGGCGGAGGATCACCATGAGAATCAGGATGATCCCGAAGATCATCCGCTCGTACTTCGCGGGCTCGAGCTGGGTGGGGAGATCGGCCAGGTTGTAGCCGAGGATCGTGACGCCGGCGTTCCGGAGCTCGTTGAGCCAGAGCGAGAGCCCCTTGAGGACCTGGAGGTTCAGAACCGTCACGAGCGTCGCTCCCAGGATCGCCCCCGGGATGGAGCCCATCCCGCCCAGAATGATCATGGAGAGAACGCCGATGGATTCCAGGAAGGTGAACGATTCGGGATTGATGAAGATCTGCTTGGCGGAGAAAAGCACCCCCATGATGCCGGCGAAAGAGGCGCCGGAGGCAAAGGCCAGGAGCTTCATCCGGACGAGCGGAACCCCCATGGCCTGGGCCGCGAGCTCATCTTCGCGGATCGCCTCCCAGGCCCGGCCGATGTGGGAGTTCTCGAGTCGGCGGTTGACCAGGATCACGACACCCACGATGAGAAGTACCAGGAAATAAAAGTAGAGCGGGTAGAGGGTCGCGGGCGGCGCATCGAGGCCCACGGCATTCAGGATCGGCCGGAAGAAGAGAGGTGGACGCTCGATCGGCGTGATGCCTTTGGGCCCGTTCGTGATATTGATCGGCTTGTCCAGGTTGTTGGCGAGGACCCTGATCACCTCGCCGAACCCGAGCGTCACGACGGCCAGGTAATCGCCACGGAGGCGCAGGACGGGGAGTCCCAGGAGGATTCCCGTCGTGGCACCGGTGAGAACGCCGAGGAACAGGAAGACGAAGAACCACTCCGGTCCCAGCGGGAACCACCGCAGCCAACCCTCGCTCATGAACCTGGTGGGCTGGATGGAGCCGAACACCGCCCACGTGTAGGCGCCCACGGCGTAGAAGGCCACGTAGCCGAGGTCCAGAAGCCCCGCCAGCCCCACCACGATGTTCAGACCCAGTGCCAGAGCCACGAAGATGCCGACCTGGATGGCCACCTCCAGATAGTAGCCGTTGATCGTTCCCAGGATCGGCATCAGGAGCCCCAGGGTGAGGGCGGCGAGAGCCGCTTTGAGCCAGGGGGCGGTCCGGGAGAAATAGAGGAGGAGGATCGAGGCCTGGAACAGCATGAAGGCCAGGATCGAGCGGGGGAAGTGCGCGACGGCGTAACTGGAGACGGCAATGACCGCCATAACCGTGGCGGCTGCCGGGACCGGCCGGTCGAGGAGGGCCGCGCGGATGCTTCGCCAACCCACTAGGCGCGCTCCCTGACGACCTCCCCGAGAAGGCCCTTCGGGCGAAAGATCAGGATCAGGATCAGCACGGAGAAGGCGAAGATGTCTTTGTACTCGGCCCCGAAAGCCCCATGGGTGAGGAGGGAGAAGTAGGATGCTGCGAACGCCTCGAGGAGACCCAGGACGAGCCCTCCGACCATGGCCCCCGGGATGTTTCCGATGCCGCCGAGGACGGCCGCGGTGAAGGCCTTCAGACCGGGAATGAAGCCGGTGTACGGATTGATCAGGCTGTATTGAATGCCGAAAAGCACCCCGGCTGCCCCGCCCATCGCACCTCCGATCAGGAAGGTGAGCGAGATCATCCGGTTGACGTTGATTCCCATGAGGCTGGCCGTGGCTTGATCTTCGGCCACGGCACGCATCGCCTTGCCGATCTTAGTTCGGTTCACGAGGAGGTGGAGCGCCCACAGCATGAGGAGCGCCGCCACGATCACCACGACGGATTTCACCGAGATGTCAATGGTCTCCGTCAGCGTGAACCGCTGGTTGAACAGGTCCATGGTGGGATAGACGAGGTTGAAGGAGTTGCGCCAGATGCTCTCGAAGAGACGGATTGCGTCCTGGAGGAAGAAAGAAACCCCGATGGCCGAGATGAACGGAATGAGCCGGGGCTTCCCCCGGAGCGGGCGATAGGCGACCCGTTCGACGGTGACGGCCAGGAGGCCGCTCACGGCCATTGCCGCCACGAGCAGGACGATCAGCACGAGGAAGGGGGAGAGAAGATCGAGGGTCCCCCGGGCTTTCAGCGCTAAGAGGATCTCCACCCCCACGAAGGCACCCGTCACGAAGATCTCGCTGTGGGCGAAGTTGATGAACTCCAGCACGCCGTACACCATGGTGTAGCCGAGGGCGATGAGGGCGTACATGAACCCGAGGATCAGGCCGTCGGTGAGTACCTGGGGGAAGATGCTGATCAGGAGGGGAAGGTCCATCGGTGGAACGAGAAAGGGGAAGGGCCGGTCAGGCCCTTCCCCTCCCTGGACGCATGGGTCAGCTTACTTCTTGAGGGCCGGGGGGTCGATCTGCAGCTGCTTGATGAGCTTGTTGTCGCCCCACTTGGCCGGGTCGTCGGAGACCACCCGCATGATGAAGTAGCCGGCCTTCTTGCGGTCGCCCTTGCCGTCGAACTCGATATGGCCGGTGATCCCTTCATACTTGGTCTTCCGGACGTTCACCGAGATCGCCTCGCGCGAGGGCAGCTTGCCGCCGGCATCCTTGATGGCGGCCTCGATGGCCTTGAGCCCGATGGAGGTGGCATCGTAGGCCTCGGCGGCGTAGGGCTCGGGATCCTTCTTGAACTTCTCCTTGTAGGACTTGGAGAAGTCCTTCGCCTTCGGGTAGAGCGCGACGGGGCCGGCCGCCGTCGTGTAGTACATGCCGACTGCCGTCTTCCCGGCGATCTTCACCAGGTCCGAGGCGTCCATCCCGTCGGGTCCGAGGAAGGTGGACTTCACGCCCTTTTCCCTGACCTGCTTGTAGAACGGTGCCCCGGTGTCGTAGATCCCGCCGTAGTAGACCACGTCGGGGTTCTTGGCCTTGATCGGGGTGACGATCGGGTCGAAGTTGGACTTCTCCTCGGTCCCCTCGAAGCCGAGAATCTCGATGCCGAGCTTCTTCGAGCTATCGCGGAAGAACTCGGCCACACCCTGGCCGTAGGTGGTCTTGTCGTGGACGACGTAGGCCGACTTGGCCTTGAGGGTGTCCTTGGCGAACCTGGCGCCCACTTCCCCTTGGACGTCGTCACGCCCGCAGACCCGGTTGACGCTCAGGAGGTTCCTGTCGGTCACGACGGGGTTGGTGTTGGCCGGTGAGATCATCGTGAGCTGGACGTCCTTGTAGACCTCGGAGGAGGGAATGGCGACGCCCGAGTTGAAGTGGCCGATCACGAGGAAGATGCTCTTGTCGGCCACGATGTTCTTCGCGTTGGCCACGCCCACGTCGGGCTTGGCCTGGTCGTCGTAGGGCACCAGCTCAACCTTGAAGCCCATTTTCTCGAGGGCTGCCTTCTTCTGCTCGATGGCGAGCTGGACGCCGAGCTTGATCGATTCACCGATGGACGCCTGGCCACCAGAGAGGGGGGTCTGAGTGGCAATCTTGATCGTGCCCTTGGATTGGGCGTCGGTGAGTGTTGCGCCCGGGAGCCCGAGGGCCAGGGCAGCGACGATCACCAGCAGGGATCGAACGTGGCGGGTCTTCATCGACTTCCTCCTCAGTCTGTGGGTTTTGTACAAGGCCATGCGGCAGGGCTTGATTATAGTCGCTTAACCCGCTCTGTCAAGGAGGTCCGAATGCCCTCCAGAAGGAGGCGGGTGACTTGGGCCGGGTCGTGAGCGGCGCAGACGGCTCCGATGACCGCGACGCCATCCGCCCCGGCGCGGATCACGTCCGGGGCGTTGTCGACCGTGATCCCGCCGATGGCCAGAAGCGGAGCCGTGACGGCCCGCCGCGCCGCCCGGAGCAGGTCGAGGCCGACCAGCTGGGACTCGGGTTTGGTGGCGGTCGGAAAGATGGAACCCACCGCGATGTAATCCGCTCCGTCCTCCTGGGCCTGTCGCGCCTCTGCCAGGCTGTGGGTGGAGACCCCGAGGAACATAGAGGGGGGGAGAGATCGGCGGGCCAGCGGCGCCGGCAGGTCGTCCTGGCCGACGTGGAAGCCGTCCGCCTCCACGGCGAGGGCGAGGTCCAACCGGTCGTTGACCACGAAGGTGACCCCGGCGCGCTTGGCCCGCGCCCTCAGATCCTCGACCAGCGGGAGGCACTGCCGGGAGGGCCATTCCTTCTCCCGGAACTGGACGATCCGACCTCCTCCCCGGATCACTCCGTCGAGGATCTCGCGCAGATCGCGGCCGCGGCTGGCCGCGCGATCGAGGATCACGTAGAGGTCGATCTCTAGCCGCGGCACCTGGGTTGCGCCTCGGCCCGCCTCTCCCTCACCTTAATCCTCTCCCCCCCTCACCCTGCCTCTCCCCTCTGGGGAGAGGAGAAGAGGTGAGGGGCGTTTGAGTAGGGGAGGGTGAGGGGAACTCAAAGCGTGACCTCGAGCCTCGGGAGGGCGAAGCCGCTCCCCCGGAAGACCGGGTCCTGGAGGAGCCGCAGGTGGAACGGGATCGTGGTCTTGACGCCCTCGATGATGGTCTCGGCAAGCGCCCGGTGCATGCGGTCGATCGCCTCGCCGCGGTCACGTCCGTGGACGATGATCTTGGCAACGAGAGAATCGTAGACGGCCGGGATCGTGTAGGGAGCCAGGAGGTGGCTGTCCACGCGGACGCCCGGTCCCCCCGGAGGGACCCAGGCTGTGACACGCCCGGGGCTGGGGGCGAACGTGTCCGGATCCTCGGCGTTGACGCGGCACTCGATGGCGTGCCCGGTGAGGTGGATCGCCTCCTGTCGGTAGCCGAGCGGCTCCCCGGCCGCGATGCGGATCTGCTCCCGGACCAGGTCAACCCCGGTCAGCATCTCCGTGACCGGGTGCTCGACCTGGATGCGGGTGTTCATCTCGATGAAGTAGAAGCCTCCTTCCCGGTCCACCAGAAACTCCACCGTGCCGGCGCTCGTGTAGTTGACGGCCTGCGCCAGGGCCAGGGCCGCCCTCTGGAGGCCGGCGCGGGCTTCCGGCGTGATCGCTGCGGCTGGGGATTCCTCCAGGAGTTTCTGGTGCCGGCGCTGGATCGAGCAGTCGCGCTCCCCGAGATGGATCCGGGTCCCGGCCCGGTCCCCGAGCACCTGGACCTCGATGTGCCGGGCCTGGTCCAGAAACTTCTCCAAGTAGACCTCGGACGACCCGAAGGCCGCCGCCGCTTCGGCCTGGCAGGTCGCGAAGGCCTGCGCGAGCGCGTCCCGATCGCGGACGATGCGCATGCCGCGCCCGCCGCCTCCGCTGGCCGCCTTCAGCATCACGGGGAATCCGATGGTCTCGGCCAGGCTCAACACCTGGTCGCCGTCCTTCAGCGATCCCTCGCTGCCGGGGATGATCGGCGCTCCGGCCTGCCGGGCTATCTCGCGCGCCTGGGCCTTGTCGCCCATCAGGCGGATGGCCTCCGGGGAGGGCCCGATGAAGACGATCCCGCAGGCCCGGCAGATGTCGGCGAAGGCGGGGTTCTCGGAGAGGAAGCCGTAGCCGGGATGGATCGCGTCGCTGTCGGTGACCGCCGCCGCCGAGATGATGCTGGGGATGTTCAGATAGCTGGACCGGGCGTCGTCAGGTCCGATGCAGATGGATTCGTCGGCGAGCCGGACGGGAAGGGAATGCGCGTCCACCTTGGAATGCGCAACGACCGCCCGGATCCCCAACTCGCGGCAGGCCCGGAGGATCCGGAGGGCGATTTCACCCCGGTTGGCGATCAGAATCTTATGGAACACGCGACCTACTCACCATCTGCCTATCCGCCCAAGGCGCTCTGCCATTGCTGCTCGAGCTCGGCCAGCGCGAGGCCGTAGACCCTCGGCAGGGCGACGGCCGGTGACTCGCCACGGCCGAGACGAGTCAGCAGCTCGCGCATCCGCTCCATTCCTCCTCGCTGGAGGAGGTCCCGCACCACCCAGAGCGAGATCTGGTAGCCCATCCGGGCCTTGGCCAGGTCGCCGCCCTCCAGGAGCGCCTCTAAGCCGGCCAGCGTCATCCCCCCCGGCAGGTGCAGGTCGGGGTCGTCCGGGATGCCTTCCGCGTGCTGGGCGAGGCCCTCCTGGAGCCAGCGGGGCGCCCGGCCCCTGGCGAGCAGGTGGACGACCGCGTGGGCGTATTCGTGGGTCAGAAGCCGCTCGCGCGCGCGCCCCTGGAGCGCCCCCACCGGCAGGCGGATCTTCCCGTCGAAGAGCCCGTTGGCCCAGTGGTTCGTTCCGGTCACTTCCCGGAAGCGCTCTTCGGGGTAGAGGATGACCGTGACCTTCTCGGCAGGAAAGAAGTTGAACTCTCGACCGACAGCCTCGTAGACGTGATCCAGGCTCTCCATCACCGCCCGGTGGGCTTCGAGTTCCCGCGGCCCGCGATACTTCACGGTAAAGTGTCTGCCCTCGTCCTTCCGGTATCCCGCCTCCACCCGGAGCTCCCGCTCGAGCTTGTCCAGGAGGCGCCGGGCCTCGGTGTGAGAGGGGCTCCGCTCCAGCAGGTGGCGGAGGTGCGCCGCCGCCCGGTCGGCCTGGTCTCGCTGGTCGTAGAGCCGGGCCAGGAGTATCGTGGCTTCGGCATCTGGCGCTGCCGCGACCGCTCGCTCGAGCGGCTCGAGCGCGACGTCGGGGTGGCCCGCATGGATGGCCGCCAGGGCGAGCCCTGTCAAGAGGGGTGGGGATTCAGGATCCTGAATGAGGCCCTGGCGGAAAAGGAGGCCGGCCTCCTCAGCCTTCCCGGTCCTGAGGGTCTGCCAGCCCCAGCCCTCGAAGCAGCGCGCGACGTTCTGCCTCAGGGTCGGGTTCACCTGCTCCTTCTGGAGGGCGTCGCTGAAACGCTGGCAGGCCTCGGGATATTGTGCGGCGCTGTAGAAGCGAATCCCCTCTTCGGTGAGGAGCGCGACCTCGGGGAGGTGGGGTCGGTCGGGGAGAAGCCTGACGAGCGTGGCTCCCTGGGGCCGGGAATTTTCGATCTCCGACGTCGCCGACGTGTCCGCGGGTCCCGGGAGATGCGTCCACGCCATCGGCGTCCAGGCGAGCCAGAGGGCAAGGGACCCGAGCGCGACGGCTCCGAGCGTCAGGTTGGCGAGGGCGAACCCGCGCCGATGCCGGAGGAGAGACTCTTCGGCGGCGGAGCCCTCCGGGCGCTTCACCACCCGCCGGCAGGCGGAGCGTCGACAAAAGGCGTCGGAGAAAGTTGCCCCGCAATTGGGACAGGTCGCCATCGGGGTGTCCGCGCGCTTAGGGCCGGGGCTCGACCAGGAAGAGAGGCTGACCGAACTCGACGGGCTGGGTGTTTTCGACCAGGATCTTGGAGATCCGGCCGGACACTTTGGATTCGATCTCGTTCATCAGCTTCATGGCTTCGATGATGCAGAGAACCTGGCCCTCCTTGACGGTGTCTCCCTCTTTCACGTAAGGTTCGGCCGTGGGGGATGGAGCGCGGTAGAAGGTGCCGACCATCGGCGCCTCGATAGTGACGAGGCCGGCTTCTGTCCGCTCGGGCTGGCCGACCGGGGCTGGCGCTCCGGTCGGCAGGGCCGCTGCCACCGGCATCTCGGCGCGCGCGACGTCGCGGCGGATCCGGATGCGCGTTTCTCCCTGGCTCACCTCGAGCTCCGCCAGGCCGTGCGCCTGGGCGAGCTCGACGAGCTGCCGCAGCTCGTCGAGGGGGAGCTTCGCGCCTTGGTTGGCCTTCGTCACGTCGTTACACCGATCCCGCCGCCGCGGCCGCTCGGGAGATGTACGCTCCCGTGCGGGTGTCGACTCGCAGGAGATCTCCCTCGTTGATGAAGAGGGGGACGGAGACGACCGCCCCCGTGTCCAGCGTCGCGGGCTTCGAGCCGCCGGAGGCAGTATCGCCCCGGACTCCCGGGTCCGTCTTCACGACGACCAGATCGACGAAGTTGGGCAACTCGATGCCGATGGGCGCCCCGTCCACGTACAGGGTCTCGACCTCGGTGTTCTCCTTCAGGAACTGGCGCGCCTCCCCCACTTCCTCCTCGCTCAAGGAAATCTGGTCGTAGCTATCCAGGTCCATGAAGTGGAAGCGGTCGTCCCGGTACAGGAACTGCATCCGCTTCTCCTCGAAGTTGACGAGCGGGACCTTCTCCTCTGCCCTGAACGTCTTGTCGATCACTGTTCCGAGGCGGAGGTGTTTGAGTTTGGTGCGGACGAACGCCCCGCCCTTGCCCGGCTTGACGTGCTGGAAGTCCACGATCGCGTAGGGAGCACCGTCCAGCTCGATCTTCAGCCCTTTCCTGAAATCGTTGGTCGACACCTGCATCCCTAGTTCCTCGCCCCGCCTCCTCGTCTTCGCTGGCTCCGACCCCCGAGCGCCTCCTCGAGACCTTCCCGTGCCCTCCAGTTGTCCGGATCCCGCTTCAGGATGCGCAGGAAGATCGCCGACGCCTCGTCGAGGAGCCCCTGCTCGAGGCAGATGTCGGCGAACGTCACCGTGACGAACGTCTCGTCCTGGAGAATCTTCCCGAATCCCGATCCCTCCCCCAGCGCACCGCCCCTTCTCAGGAGATCGCGGAGCCTCACCGCTTCCCGATCGGCGGGGTCCAAGGCCACTACGCGGTCGAGGTGCCGCGCCGCGAGGTCCACGGCCCCCCGCCGCCGGTGGAGATCGGCCAGCAGGCGGTGGGCCTCGACGTGGTCTGGGCTCTGGGCCACGACGCGGCTCAACTCGGCGAGCGCGGCATCCTGTTCCCCTTCCGCCAGGTACGCCTTGGCGAGGATCAGCCGGGCTGTCACGTACTGGGGGTAGCGCTGGAGCCCATCCTTGCACAGGGCGATGGCATCTCGGGTCCGTCCGGCCTTCCGGTAGAGATCCGCCAGCGCCGCGAAGGCCAGCGAGGCGGGGTCTCTGGCGAGCCGCTCCTCGTAGCGACGTACCGCGCTGGCCGCTGCCGGGTTCTCCGCCATGCCTCCCCCGCCGGATCGAGAGGCGCTGTCGGCCATGGCCTCTCCTTTATACGGGGGGGCGGCCGCGCTTGTCAACCGAGCCTCGCTCATGCGGCGGCTCGTTGGATTTCTCCGAGGACCTGAGCGATCAGATCGGCGGGGATGTCGAAGACCAGCCGGAACTCCCCGATGCGCGGCGCCAGGACGAACGGGACCTTGCCGTCGCGCGCCTTCTTGTCGCTGGCGATGGCCCGGACGATGACCTCGGGCGCCGGAGCCGAGAACGCCACGGGAAGCCCGATCGCCTTCAGGAGCTTGACCTGCCGGGCGCCGGTGTCGGGAGCCGCCAGGCCCAGTTGTTCGGCGATCCGCGCGGCCGCGACGATCCCCAGAGACACCGCTTCCCCGTGGAGCCACTTGGAAAACGAGGTCGCCGCTTCCAGGGCGTGACCGACGGTATGGCCGTAGTTCAGGGCCGCCCGGGGGCCTCCTTCGCGCTCGTCGGCCTCGACGATGCGGCCCTTCAGCCGGCAGGAGCCCGCGATGATCCGCTCCAGGGTCGGGAGATCCCGCGAGAGGATCTCGGGGACGTGGAGGGCGACGTCGTCGAAGTAGGCCGCGTCCAGCACGATCCCGTGCTTGACCACCTCGGCCAGCCCCGACCTGAATTCCGCCTCCGGCAGCGTCAGGAGGACCGACGGATCCACGACGACCACGCGCGGCTGGTGGAAGGCCCCGATGAGATTCTTGGCCCGGGGGTGATCGATGGCGACCTTCCCTCCGATGGCCGCGTCCACCTGGGCGACCAGGGTGGTGGGGAGCTGGACGAAGGGGATGCCCCGCATGTACGTGGCGGCGACGAACCCCGCCAGGTCTCCCACGGCGCCGCCCCCCAGCGCAAGGAGCGTGGAGGTTCGATCGAGCCCAGCTGCCAGGCACTCGTCCCAGCACCGCTCGGCCACCGCCAAGGTCTTCGCTGTTTCACCCTCGGGGACGAGGACCTCCGTCACCGCGAAGCCGGCGGCGCGGAGGCTCTCGGTCACGGCTGGCCCGTAAAGCGCCATGACCGACCGGTCGCTCACGAGGGCGGTCCTCCGCCCCGAGCCCAGGGCGGACAGCCGGGACCCGACCGAGCGCAGGGCTCCGGCCCCCACGAGGATCGCGTAGGATCGGGGACCGAGGTTGACGGTAATTTCGGTGATAGAGGGCCCTCCTCTTCTGGACCCGCGCCGGAGGCGCGGCAGGCAGATAGAGGCCCAGTCCCTTGCGGGCACCCACCGCAGGTGGGTCGCGCTACCAGCTCTTCAGGGAGTCCTGATAGGCGTTGTAGTTCCGGCGGATCTCCTCCAGGCTGTCGCCGCCGAATTTTTCGACAAACGCCTGAGCGAGGACGATGGCCATCATGGCCTCGCCGACGATGCCGGCCGCCGGGACTGCGCAGACGTCGCTCCGCTCCACCACGGCCTCCACGGCCTCCTTGGTTGCCACGTCCACCGAGCGGAGCGGGGTGCGGAGCGTGGACAAAGGCTTCATGGCGGCCCGGACGACGACGGGCTGGCCGTTGGTCACGCCTCCCTCGAGACCGCCCGCGTTGTTGGTGGTCCGCTTGAACCCCTGGTCGGCATCGTAGAGGATCTCGTCGTGGACCTGGGAACCGGGGCGGCGCGCGGTCTCGAAGCCCAGGCCGAGCTCCGCGCCCTTGATGGCCTGGATCGCGCAGAACGCCTGGGCCAGCCTGCCGTCGAGCCGGAGGTCCCACTGGACGTAGGAGCCCAGCCCCACGGGGCAGCCGAGGGCCACGACCTCGAAGACCCCTCCCAGCGTATCGCCCTTGGCCTTGGCGTCGTCGATCGCGGCGATCATCCGCTCCGCCGCCTCCGGGTCGGCGCAGCGCACCTCGGACTCTTCAGCCCGACGCCGGATCTCGCTCCACGGCAGGTCGAGCTCTCCGATCCGCACTCCGCCGATCTCGGTGACGTGGCTCAGGATCTCGATGCCGAACTGGCCCAGGAGCTTCTTCGCCACCCCGGCGACCGCCACGCGCGCGGTGGTCTCGCGGGCGCTCGAGCGCTCGAGGACGTTCCTGATGTCCTTGTGCCCGTATTTCATGGCGCCGGCGAGGTCGGCGTGACCGGGCCGGGGTCGGGTGATCTGCTTGGCGGCGGCGCCGGGCTCGGGAGGGGCCACCGACATGGTGGCCTTCCAGTTTTCCCAGTCCAGGTTGGGGATGGTCATCGTGAGGGGGCTTCCGAGCGTCTGCCCCCAGCGGACGCCGGAGGTGATGTGCACCCGGTCTCGCTCGATCTTCATCCGGCCGCCGCGGCCGTAGCCGCGCTGGCGGCGGGCCAGATCCACGTTGATGTCGTCTTCGGTCAGAGGGAAGCCCGCCGGCACGCCGTCGATGACGGCGACCAGAGCCTCACCGTGGGATTCGCCCGCGGTGAGGAAGCGGAAGGCCAGGCTCATGGCCCCTTGGGCTTATCCGCTAGCGGCCTGACGGTGGGATAGGGGCTCCCGCCCTTCACGACGGAGGGGGCGATGAAGACGACGAGTTCCCGGTCTGGGTCGGTCGACTCTGTTCGCTTCTTGAAGAGCCAGCCAAGGAGCGGGATGTCGCCGAGCAGCGGGACCTTGGTAATGGTTTCGGTACTATCGCGCTGCGTCACCCCGCCGATGACAAGAACTTCGCCTTCCGTCACGACCACCTCGGTCTCAGCCCTTCGCTTGCTGATCGCCGGGACGCCGCCGACGTCCTGTGCGGCCGGAGCGCGGGAGTTGTTCTCCACGATGACCTTCATCTTGATCTTGGTAATATCTCCCTCGCGGATGACCGTCGGGGTGACCGTGAGCGACAGCACGGCCTCCTTGAACTGGACCGAGGTGCCGGCGGAGCTCACCGTGGAATAGGGAATCTCCGCGCCGACTGACATCTGGGCGGGTTTGTTCTCCACCGTGACGATCTCAGGGCGCGAAAGCGACCTGCTCTTCTGCTGCCTCTCCAGGGCCTGCAGAGCCAGGTTGAGGTTGAACCGGGTCCCGATGATCCCGAAGTTGATGCCGCCGGCGGCAGTGTTTGTACTCTCGAGGGGAAGGTTCAGGAGGTTCCCACCCGTGGGCAATCCCGTGGCTGCGGCCACAGGGAGCAGGTTCGCGAGGGTCACCGCGGGGTTCACGACACCGGGAAATCCGAACAACCCGGGAACCCCGGGCGTCGCGCCTGGACTGGGCGCGATGCCGACCGTCCTGGTCAGGTCCGAACCCCTCGTGAATCCCTGGCCGACGAGGATGTTGTGCCCGTCGCGGGCGGCCCCGGCGCCCCCCCACTGGACACCGATGTCGATGAGGGAGGGCCGATCTAGGATCTCCATCCGGGCCTCGATCCTCACCTGGGGGAGCGCGATGTCCAGCGTCTCCTTGATGAGCTTTATGACCCGTTCCAGATCGTTCTTGTAGAGGCGGAGGAAGAGCGTGTTGGTGGACTTGTTGGCCCGGATTGTCAGCCCCTTTGCGAGCACTTCCGCACTAGCAGCCCCTACTGCCGCGGGGGTTGTCGGCGCGCCCGCCTGGGGGCCGTAGAGCGCAGAGAATGGGGGCTGGGCGATCGGAGGGGCCCCCCCACCCATGCCGATGCTGGGGGTCACCCCTGGCTGGTAAGTCGGGGGGGCGGCAGCGGGCGCTCCGCCTTCCGGAATGCCCAAAATCCCCTGGAGGGTCTTGGCTACCTCCTCGGGGTCGGCGTAATTGAGGCGGATCGTGTCCTCCCGGAGCGGCCCGCGGGCCAGGGCCTCCGCGATGGCCGCTTCCGTGGCGGCCTTCCTCTGCTGGGCCTCGGCCTCCTTGAGCTGAGCCTCGGCCAGCTTGGTCCGGGCCTCGGCCTCGCCCTTAATCTTGGCCTCTTCCGCCTTGGCCTTGGCTTCGCGCTCCTTGGTGAGCTGCTCGGTGGACACGATCCGGACGACGTTATCCTTTTCCACCTTCTGCAGCCCCTTTGCCTCCAGGATCGTCTCGAGCGCCAGTTCCCAGGGGACGTTGCGGAGCGAGATCGAGATCTTGCCCCGCACGTCCTCTCCGACCACGATGTTCTTGCCGCTCTCGGCGGCGAGGATTCGGAGGAGGTTCACGACATCGGCGTCTTTGAAGTCCAGCGAGATCAGCCGGGAGCCGTTGGCCGGCGCCGGAGGCTGGGTGGTTTGAGCCACCCGGACCGGAGACGGGTCCACTGCCGCCATCTTCTTCGCCTCGCCTTCCGGCGTCCGGACCTTGGGCGGAGGGGGCGGCTCAGGAGCCTTTGCCACCTCGGGCTTTGGGGCGGGGGGTGCCACGACCGCTGGCGGCGGAGTCTCCGCGCCTTGCCCGGCGTCTTCCGCCTTGGCCTCGGCCGGCTTGGCCTCTGCGAACGACGGCTCGACTTTGGCCACCTCCACGGATTTGGCCTTGGAAGACGCCTCCGGGGTCGTGGAGGGCTCCAGCATCACGGTGAGCCCTTCAGGATTTTCCTCGATTCGGTAGCCCACCTTTCGGGTCAACTCCACGACCACGCGGGCCACGCCTTTCCTCCATTGGCCGCCGTGGATTTGGCGGATGGGGTCCAGACCCACGGGCAGCGGGGTCTTGCGCCAGCCGTAGCCGGTGGACTCCAGGTCAATGACCAGCCGTGTCGGCGTGTCGATCAGTGATGTCTCGTAGGCGGCCGGGCCGCTTGTCTTGATCTGGACGACCATGCCGCCGTCCCTCGGCTCCACGGCGACGTCCTGGAGCTGGACGAGCGACTCGCCGGTCGGAGACTCCCCGGCGCCGGGGGCCGCGAGCCCGCCCACCAGGCTGAGACCGAGAAGGAAACCCCACATCCAGCCAAACCGCTTCATCGCTCTCCCCCTTTATTCCGTTCTGAGTCGCAACACCAGGCGGGTCGTGGGCATGCCGGGTCGAAGGCTGACCGCGAAGGTCAGGTTGTCGCGACCGATCTCCACCACGCGGCCGTCGCCGATAAGGTCTCCGCTTCGCAAAATGTAACCGAGACCGTCCGGCGCCTCCACGAGCGCGAGCCGTCCCTGTCGCCCCTCGACGATGCCCACGAGCTTCACCGAGGCGACCGTGAAGCCCTTGGCCCCCTCGCTCGCAGCCAGCGAGGCGAAGGGGTCCCGCCGCCCCTTGGGCTCGTACGCAACGGCCAGGAGCGGAGGGTGCTCCGGCTCCTTTGGCATGGCCACCGGAGGAGCTGCCACGTTGCCGGGGGCGCCTGGCCCGGGCGTCGCCGTCCGGGGCGGGGCGGGGGCCGGAGGCGGAGCGCCGGCGCATCCCCCGAGGAGGCCGGCCAACCCGAGCGCCGCCAACCCCCGGATCCTCATCGCTTGACTCCCGTGGTTACCGGCGGAGGCGCCCCCTCGGGGCGGAAGACGTAGGTGGTGAGAACGAGATCGGCCCGTACCGTCCCTGTCGGTCTGGCGATCCCCGTCAATTTGAGGTCGGTCAGGTTGATGATCCGGGAAAGTCGCGAGAGCTGATAGAAGAAAGAGCCGAGCTGATGATAGCTGGCTTCGGCATTGACGGTGATCGGGACCTCCTCGTATATGTCCTTCGTGATGAGGTCCTTGGGCTGGAACAGGCTCACCGACAAGCCGGACTGAAACGCCAGATCAGAAACTTGCCGGTAGAGGCCGGGGATTTCCTTTTCGGAGGGGAGGCGCCCCTTGGCTGTTTCGAGCTTGGCGCGCAGAGCTTTGGCCTCCTCTTTGAAGCGCGCCAGGCTCGCCGCCGCCGCCCTGCTCTGCAGGAGATCCGCCTGTTTTACCGCCCGCTGATCCCTCAAGGCGCCGACCTCGAGCGACTTGGGAGAGAGCAAAAGGAAAAACCCCCCGGCGACGAGGACGACGAGCCCGAAGACCCCCAGGATGATCTTCTGCGGGCGCGGTGCTTGGGTAATGAACTCGAATGCCATGGGTCTAGATGTCGAAGCGGCAGGTGACCTCGAAGGTCACGAGTCGGGGGATCTTGACCAGGTCCTGGCGCGAGACGACCAGGTCCACGTCCCTGAATTTGCCGGAATTCTTGAGGTTCGCCATGAAGTCAGCCACCGCCGTGGTGGAGAACGCCGACCCCACGATTTTCAGCGTCTGCTCCTTTTCTTCCATCGACGTGAGCCAGACGTCGGGCGGAACGGTATCAAGCAGGGTATCCAGGAGGTAGACGGGCCGGTTCTGGTTGCGGGCGATGAGTTCAATCAACGCCACGCGCCGCTCCAGCTCCTCCTTCTCCTTCTTGTACCGGTTGCCCTCGGCGATGGCCGCCTGGTACTGGGCGATTTCCCTGTCCATCTGCGCCATCTCCACCGTGAGCGCCCGACCTTCCCGGACGAGCAAGATCCAGTAACCGCCCACTCCCAGGATCGCCAGGACGTAGAGCGCGCCGAAGAGCAGACCCAGCCCCGGCAGGGTCGGCAGGGTGATCGCGAACCGCCTGCGCGGGCGCTCCGGGAGGAGGTTGATCTTGATCATGCGGGCTTGTCGCCGTCTCGGCGGATCCCGAGGCCCACGGCCACCGTGAGAACAGGCCCGGCGGCGTAAAGGTCGTCGGCGGTAAAGCGGTTCGGGTCGAACCGGATGTTCTGAAACGGCTTGGCCACCTCGACGGGGATTCCCCAACTGGAGGAGAGGAACTCATCGATCCCCGGCAGCCTGGCGCAGCCGCCCGAGAGGACGATCCGGCTGATCCGCTCCGATTCCGTCGTGGAAGCGAAGTAGTCGAAGGTCCGCTGGATCTCCAGAGACAGTTCGCGGGAGACCGCTTCGAGAGAGGGAACCAGCTCGTCCCAGTTGACTCCCGGAACGCTTTCTCCCCGCTTCGCCGACTCCGCCTTCTCGAACGGGACGTTAAGGCGCTGGGCAATGGCCCGGGTGTAGTTGTTCCCCCCGAACGTGATGTCGCGGGCGAAGATGGAAAAGCCCCCGCGGACCACGTTCGTCTTCATGATCGAGGCGCCGATGTCAATGAGGGCGACCGCCTCCGCTCCCGCCTCCGGATTGTTGATCTCGTACTGGTTCTGGATGGCGAAGGCGTCCGCGTCCACCACCACCGGGGTGAGCCCCGCCTCCTCGACCACGGCCACGTACTCGTTGATCTTCGTCTTCTTCACCGCCACCAGCATCACGTCCATCGTGCCGCTCTGGCCCGCCGACTGTCCCACCACCTGATGGTCCAGGTACACTTCCTCGATGGGCAGGTTGATGTGATGCTCGGCCTCCAGCAGGATCGCGTCTTCGAGCTCCTTCGGGGTGACCTTCGGGAGCTGAATCTTTTTCATGATGAGCTCTCGGCCTGACACCGAGATGACCGCCTCCTTGGAGGCAACGCCGGCCTTGCCGACGACTTCTTTGATCGCTTCCACGACCAGAGGGGGGTCCTTGATCATGCCTTCGCCGATGGCGTCGGGCGGCAGTTCTACCATGGCGAATCGGCTGAGCGCGTACCCTTGCGTCCCCTGATCGAGCTGGACCAGCTTCACGGCACTCGACCCGATGTCGAGACCGAAGGCCGCCTTTTTACGAGAAAATAAGCCCATTCCTTCTCCTGGCTTCGCTGTGGCGGGAGCGCTTTACTCCCGCGAAACCCGTTTAGGAGTTCCCGTCAAAAGGAGCGGACAAAACTCCTCTTAAAATAAGCAAAATTATGCAATGCAGGAATTATAGGGAGTTCGAATATTTCGTGTCAACTTTTCTCTGGACATTCCGTAACCACTACCGGCGCTGGAAGCCTCCGCGGCAGGGGCAAGGGCTAGGGCTAGGGGTCCTGCCAGGTCCATATCTCCCCCACAGGTCGGAGCGAGCGTGGCGCATTCGGTCGTTGGCATTGAGGCAGGTCCGTAGGCGAGCGAGAGTGCATCCCCTATGCCAGCCCCCCTACGCGGGAGGAACATCAAGGAAAATAGGCGATTAGCGAAGGGCCCTCTCTGCGCGTCGAGCAGGTGTCAGCACGGTGTCAGCAACACCGGGTTGACGCACTGGATTCGGCCGGCCACCGATACCGTGACGTTGAGGGTATTCGGCGGCGGCGGGGGGCCGGTCACCGTGTACGTTCCTGCCAGGGTCGCGTTCCCGAGAGGAGTGAACGTCACGGGAGCACCCGAGGTCACCGTTACGCTATTCTGGAGCCTGAAGGTCCCCGTTGGGTCGGCGCCAGTTATGTTGGCCGTCGGTAGAAGCGCTCCGCCTGGACACGTGTTGCGGAACTGGTAGCCGGTTCCGGCCGGTTGGACGCAGACGTTCTGGCGGAGAGTGATCGCAAGCTGTTTGGCCCGGTTCAGGCCGGTTCTGAGCTCCTGGGCGCCTGCCCTCACCGTTGAGCTCCGCACATAGGTCATCATGAGCGGGATCGCCATCGCGGCGAGGATCCCGATGACTGCGATGACAACGAGGAGTTCGGCGAGGGTCCAGCCTCGCTGGTCTAGCCGGCGAACGCTTTGACATACCATTGAACGATTCCCTCCCCCCAAAAGAGACTGACCGCGCCCCCCAAGGCTAGGAACGGACCAAAGGGGAGCGGATCCTTCCGCCCTTTCCGGCCAGCGGCCAGGAGCGCCACGGCAACGACGCCCCCGAAGAAGACAGCCAGAAACAGGCCGGGCAGCAAGAGCTTCCAGCCGACGAATGCTCCGATCATGGCGCCGAGCTTCATGTCGCCGCCGCCCATGCCGGGCACCCCCAGGACGATTCGGCTCAGCTCGATGATCACGAAGAAGATGCCGCCGCCCAGCAGGACGCCGAGCGCGTATTCGAGCCAGGAATTCTTCCCCACCGCGACACTCCCGGCAAAGCCGACCGCGATGGCCGGAAGGGTGATTCGGTCAGGGATCAATTGGTGCTCGAGATCGATCACCGTGATGACGGTCAGGGCGGAGAGGAAGACGAGAGCGAGCGCGAGCTCCCATCGCCATCCGATCTGGACATAGGCAAGGGCGAACAAAAGGGCTGTCGCCAGTTCCACGGCCGGGTACCGCCACGCGATCCTCACCTTGCAGTCGCGGCAGTGCCCTCGGAGAAGGACGAAGCTCAAAACCGGGATGTTGTCGTGCCACCGGATCGGGCTCTGGCAGGCCGGGCAGGCCGAGCCGGGCATCCAGAGGCTTTTCCCTTTGGGCAGGCGCGAGGCGCAGACGTTCAGGAAACTTCCCACGACCGCGCCCAGGGTAAGCATGCCGGCCGCCATCATGGGGCCGTCGCGACGGCTCCGTCACCGCTGGTCGTGACGCCAAAGGTGCCGTTGGCGTTGACCACGTACCCCGCGGGATAAGGCGTCCAGCCCTGCGGCGAAGCGGGCACGCTGTTGAGGAAAGGTCCCATCGTCGCGCCCGAGATGTTCAGTTGGGGGACGGTGAGCGCGGTGAGCCCGTTCCCGTTGCACTGGCCCCCCGGAACCTCGGCCCCGGATGGCGGGTAGACTCCACAGTGACCCATGTAGAGGGTGAGCGCTGAGGCGAGAGTCCGCGTGTCGGCCTGGGCCTTGGCGACCCGCGCGCGCACCGTCATGTTGGCGTACAGGCTGATGCCGATGGCAGCCAGGATGCCAACGATGGCGACCACGACGAGCAGCTCGATGAGCGTGAAGCCGCGCTCATCCCGCGCCTGAAACCGTCGCCCTGCTTTCCGATGGCTTGATCGTGTCATAAGACCTCATCGCTAAGCAGCAGCAAGAACCACGCCAAATGTAGGAGATTATGATAGCAGAAAACCCTCGAGAGATAGAAAACCCTCGCCGCTCCTCGTCGGGAGAAAAAAAGAGGGGAGGCCGGTGTGGCCTCCCCTCTTCGTGAGCTATCCGCTGCTGATGGTTCCTAGCACCCGGGGGCGGCCACGAATGTCCCCGCAGCGATGTCGCCGTTGGTCGCCTGCGTCTGGACGTCGAACGTTCCTGCCGGGCCAGCGGGCGTACCGGAACCAGCTGGGAGGCAGCCGAGGACAGGCGCAAGGGCGACCGCCGGGCTGTTGACCACGTACGCGTTCCAGCCGGCCGGCGGTTGGGGAATCGCGACGAAGAACGGACCGGCTACCTGGCCACCTGCGTTCGTAACCTGGGCGACCAGGCCTGCGTTCCAAGTGGCTTGTACGGGGGTGCAGGTATCACCTCCCGCGACGCCGTTTCCCGGCAGACCGCCACAGTGGGCCGAGTACTGGACCATCGCCGAGGCGATCGACCGCGTGTCGGCCTGGGCCTTTGCGGTCCGCGCTCTGGCCTGGATGTTCTGGAAGAGCGGGACGGCGATGGCGGCCAGGATTCCGATGATGGCCACGACGATCATCAGCTCGATGAGCGTGAAGCCGCGCTGGTTACCGAGTTTGATGCGTTGTCCCCACCACTTCATCATCTGAGTCATCCTCCTGTTTTTCTCTCTCGGGTCGCTTGGCCCGGTCTCGGGAATTTAAGGGACTTAAGAGACCCCTTACCCATACCCGGACTCTATGCAGGTTCAATGCCATGGGTTCTGGACGAAGTAACTATCTGGAAAGATTTAGAACTATAGGACTTGCCCGGGGTTCCTGGGTACGGTGTGCCGAGGGAACTGACGCGATCTGTGCCGCGGGCGCCCAAAAACGTCACTTCTGGGTGTCGCGATCACGCCCCAACTTGTGCTTCTGGAGTTTGTAGCGGAACTGGCGAAAGCTGAGACGGAGGAGTTCCGCAGCCCGCGTCTGGACGCCTTTCGTTCGCTCGAGGGCCTTTTCGAGAAGCCGCCGCTCGAGCTGGTCGAGCGTCGCCTCCAAGTCCAGCCCCGTCTCGGGCAGGTCGGGCTCCATCCCCCGCGGCTGGCGCTGCCGGCGGACCGACTCTGGGAGCGACTCGACGCCGAGCATCTCCCCCGCCCCCAGGACGAGGGCCCGCTCGATGACGTTTTCCAGCTCGCGGATGTTGCCCGGCCAGTGGTACTGCTCGAGCAGGGCCAGCGCCTCCGGGGACACGCCCCGCACTTCGCGGCCGAGTGCCTTTCCGAATTTCTGGAGGAAGTGGGCGACGAGGAGCGGGATGTCATCGGAGCGTTCCCGGAGCGATGGAAGGCGAATGGGAATGACGTTCAGCGCTTCCTCGTCAGGAGAAAAAAAGAGGGGAGGCCGGTGGCCTCCCCTCTTCGTGAGCTATCCGCTGCTGATGGTTCCTAGCACCCGGGGGCGACCACGAATGTCCCCGCAGCGATGTCGCCGTTGGTCGCCTGCGTCCGGACGTCGAACGTTCCTACCGGGCCAGCGGGCGTACCGGAACCGGCTGGGAGGCAGCCGAGGACAGGCGCAAGGGCGACCGCCGGGCTGTTGACCACGTACGCGTTCCAGCCGGCCGGCGGTTGGGGAATCGCGACGAAGAACGGACCGGCTACCTGGCCACCTGCGTTCGTAACCTGGGCGACCAGGCCTGCGTTCCAAGTGGCTTGTACGGGGGTGCAGGTATCACCTCCCGCGACGCCGTTTCCCGGCAGACCGCCACAGTGGGCCGAGTACTGGACCATCGCCGAGGCGATCGACCGCGTGTCGGCCTGGGCCTTTGCGGTCCGCGCTCTGGCCTGGATGTTCTGGAAGAGCGGGACGGCGATGGCGGCCAGGATTCCGATGATGGCCACGACGATCATCAGCTCGATGAGCGTGAAGCCGCGCTGGTTACCGAGTTTGATGCGTTGTCCCCACCACTTCATCATCTGAGTCATCCTCCTGTTTTTCTCTCTCGGGTCGCTTGGCCCGGTCTCGGGAATTTAAGGGACTTAAGAGACCCCTTACCCATACCCGGACTCTATGCAGGTTCAATGCCATGGGTTCTGGACGAAGTAACTATCTGGAAAGATTTAGAACTATAGGACTTGCCCGGGGTTCCTGGGTACGGTGTGCCGAGGGAACTGACGCGATCTGTGCCGCGGGCGCCCAAAAACGTCACTTCTGGGTGTCGCGATCACGCCCCAACTTGTGCTTCTGGAGTTTGTAGCGGAACTGGCGAAAGCTGAGACGGAGGAGTTCCGCAGCCCGCGTCTGGACGCCTTTCGTTCGCTCGAGGGCCTTTTCGAGAAGCCGCCGCTCGAGCTGGTCGAGCGTCGCCTCCAAGTCCAGCCCCGTCTCGGGCAGGTCGGGCTCCATCCCCCGCGGCTGGCGCTGCCGGCGGACCGACTCTGGGAGCGACTCGACGCCGAGCATCTCCCCCGCCCCCAGGACGAGGGCCCGCTCGATGACGTTTTCCAGCTCGCGGATGTTGCCCGGCCAGTGGTACTGCTCGAGCAGGGCCAGCGCCTCCGGGGACACGCCCCGCACTTCGCGGCCGAGTGCCTTTCCGAATTTCTGGAGGAAGTGGGCGACGAGGAGCGGGATGTCATCGGAGCGTTCCCGGAGCGATGGAAGGCGAATGGGAATGACGTTCAGCCGGTAGAAGAGGTCTTCCCTGAGGGTACCGTCCCCGACGGCGGATTCCAGGTCCTTGTTGGTGGCGGCGATGAGGCGCACGTCTACCTTCATGTCTTTGGTATCCCCCACCCGCCGGATTTCCCGCTCCTGGATCGCGCGGAGAAGTTTGACTTGGAGCAGGGACGGGATTTCGGTGATCTCGTCCAAAAACAGCGTGCCGCCGTCCGCAGCGGAGAAGAGGCCGACCTTGTTGGCCACGGCGCCCGTGAAGGCGCCCTTGACGTGGCCGAAGAGCTCCGACTCCATCAGGCCCTCGGGGATCGCGCCGCAATTGACCGAGATGAACGGCTTGTCTCGCTGCTGGCTGTTGACGTGGATCGCCTGGGCGACCAGCTCTTTGCCGGTCCCGCTTTCGCCCGTGATCATGACCGTCGACTGGCTGTCGGCGATTTTCCGGATCGTATCGAAGACCTCCACGATCTTGGCGCTCTTGCCGACGATGTTCTCGAACCGGTACTGGGTTTCGAGCCGCCGCTTCAGGTTGAGGTTCTCGTCCCGGAGGCGCTTGCGCTCGAGGGCACGCTTGATGTTCAGCGTGATCTCGTCGTACTTGAACGGCTTGGTGATGTAATCGTAAGCCCCGAGCTTCATGGCTTCCACGGCGGTCTCGGACGAGCCAAAAGCCGTGATCATGATGACCACCGTGTTCGGGGAGAGCTCCTTGGTGGCCTTGAGCACCTGAAGGCCGTCCACCTTTGGCATGCGGACATCCGTGAGAACGGCGTCGAAGCTCTCGCGTCGTACCGCCTCGATGGCCGCCTCGCCTCCCTCGGCGATGCTCACATCGTATCCTTCGTTCTTGAGCATGCTGAAGAGGACCTCCCGCATGCTCCGTTCGTCGTCCACGACCAGGATTCGGGCGTCGGGCATCGGGGGGTTCCTCAGGCGTGTGAGGGCGGGCCGGCGAGGGGAAGACGCAGGGTAAACGTCGTCCCGCTGCCCATTGCGCTCCGCACGTCGACGTCGCCGCCATGATCTTGGATGACGCGGTGGACCACTGCGAGGCCCATCCCGCTTCCCTCGGGCTTGGTGGAGAAGAAGGGTTCGAAGATGTGCGGCAGGCTTTCCGGCTCGATCCCGTTCGCGCTGTCGGCCACCCAGACCTCGAGCCAGCGGGTCTTCTGCCGACTGACGATCCCGGCACCGATGCGGAGCTCCCCGCCCTCCGGCATGGCCTCTACGGCATTGAGGCACAGGTTCCAGATGGCCTGTCGGAACTGCAGCGGATCGAGGTTGGCCGAAATGCTCCCGCCGTAGTCTCGCATGATCTTGAGATTGGCCGGGAGGGGGCGGTGCTCGAGGAGAAGCAGCACCTCGTCGAGCACCTCTCCCACTTTCACGGGCAGGCGATGAAGAAGGGATGGGCGCGCATACGCCAGGAAGTCCTTGATGATGCCGTTCAGCCGATCGGATTCCCGCAGCACGATCTGCACGAGGTGATCTCGGTTCTTGTCGGGAGGCAGTTCTCGACTGAGCACCTCGATGGCGCCGGAAAGCGAGGCCAACGGATTGCGGATCTCGTGTGCGATGTTGGCGGACAGGCGCCCGATGGCGGCCAACCGGTCCGCCTGCCGCATCCGCTCTTCCATCTCCTTGATCGTGGAGAGATCCTGGAACACGCCGATGCTCCCTACCAGCTCTCCCCGGCCCGAACGCACGGGCCAGAACGAAATTCCCAATGGGACCAGGCGTCCGTCTGCGCGCCGGAACTGCATTTCATGCCGCGGGACCTGCCACCCCTCGACGCGCATCGAACGCTCGATCTCTTCCGCCGGGATCCCGTCACCGAACATCGACTCCCAGAGGTGCCCCGCCACCTTGTCGGATTCATATCCGGTGATCTCCTCGGCGGCGCGGTTCAGGGCGGTGATCCGCCGTTGGAGGTCCATCCCCACCAGGCCCGAACCCATGGATTCGAAGATCAGATCCTTGAAGGCTTGAAGGTCCGAAAGATTCTCACTCTGATTCTCCAGCGTCCGGTGCATGACGTGGTACCGCTCCGCCAGTGAGCCGGCAAGGATGGCGACCACGAGGAAGGCGCCGGTGTTGAGGAAGATGGTCATGACTTCGAGGCCGGAGCTCTCGGCGTGTTCCAGGAGCGTGCTCACGGAGAACCCCCAGCGGCCCAGCACGAGACCAGTGTACAGGAGGCTGGAGAGGCCGGCGATGACGACCCCTCCCGGGCGCGCGAGAAGCACACAGGCCGCCGTCACCACGAGCACGTAAAGGAATGTGAATATGCTCCGTGGTCCGCCGGTGAGCGCGACGATGGCCGTGACCAGCGTCGTGTCCAGGATCAACTGAAGCCACGCGAACCGTCGGAGGCTGGAGATTCTCGGCTTGACCAGCAGGAAGATGCTGGAAACTGCCACTGCCCCCAGGAGGCAGAGGGCGAACGGGAGAAAGCGGTAAAGCGCGGCCTCCCATGCGTCCAGCAGCCCGCCGATACCTATGAGAAGCCCGGCAGCGAGCAACCGGGCTCGGCTGAGTCCGCGCAGGGCCGCCGAGAGGCTGGGAACCTCGAGCACTGCCGCGCGCTATTTGATCAGGGTCACCAGCCGGAAGATCGGCAGGTACATGGCGATCACTAACCCGCCGATGATCACGCCCAGGAACACGATCATCAGTGGCTCGAGGAGAGCGGTAAGGGCTCCTACCGCGGTATCCACCTCGTCGTCGTAGAAGTCGGCGATCTTGTTGAGCATCGCGTCCAGGGCCCCAGTCTGCTCGCCCACCGAGATCATCTGCACCACCATCGGTGGAAAGACGGTGGACGTCTTTAGGGGCTCCGCCAACGTCTTCCCGGCGGTCACCGAGGCGCGGGTCTCCAAGACCGCCCTTTCCACGACCCGGTTTCCCGCCGTTCGGGCGGTGATGCGGAGCCCTTCGAGGATGGGGACACCGGAAGAGACTAGTGTCCCGAGGGTCCGGGTAAAGCGAGCGACCGCCACCTTTCGGATCAGCGTACCGAAGACCGGGAGCTTGAGGAGGAGCGCGTCGATGACCGACTTCCCGCCCTCCGTCCGGTAGTAGGCCCGGATCCCGAACACGACGCCGGCCACCGCCGCGATGACGAGCCACCAGTAGCTCGACACGAAGTTGGACAGCTTGATCACGATCACCGTGGGGAGGGGGAGGTCGGCCCCCATTGAGCTGAACATCGTCGCGAACGTCGGGATGACGAAGGTCAACATGAAGAGGACGACGATGAAGGCCACGCTGATGATCGTCGCGGGGTAGACCATGGCCGACTTGACCTTGCGCTTGAGGGCGGCCGCCTTTTCGATGTACACGGACAGGCGCTGGAGGACCGTGTCCAGGATACCGCCGGCCTCGCCGACCTCCACGAGGTTGACGAAGAGCTCGTCGAACGTCTTTGGATGCCGGCGCAGCGCGTCGGCCAGGGTGGATCCCGCCTCGACGCTCCCGGCCACCTTGGAGGTCACGGCGCGGAGGGTTTTCGAATCGCTCTGCTCTGAGAGGATCGTCAGGCACTGCACGAGGGGAAGGCCCGCGTCAACCATGGTGGAGAACTGGCGGGTAAAGATCGCCATCTCCTTGTCCTTGACCTTCCCGCTGAAGCGCGCGGTGGCGGCGGCCCGCGCCGACCCGCCGGCCTTTTCCTTGATCGAGGTGACGAGGATGGCCTTCCGCCGCAGCTCCGCGACAGCGGCCGTGCGGTCGGGCGCCTCGATCTCGCCCGCCGTGGAGCCCTGCATGGTCCGTCCCTGGTAGGCAAAAACCGGCATGGCGGCTCCTCCTCAGCGCCTCGCGAACGGGGTCGCTTCGGCGACAGAACGTGCCCCCGCCGTGGCGAGCAGCTGGTTGAGCTCGTCGGGAAGCGTGGACCGGTTGAGCCCCTCGTCGCGCGTGATGAGACCTCGCTGCACCAGGCCGGCCAGCGACTGGTTTATCGTCTGCATCCCGAACTTCGTCCCCGCCTGCATGGCCGAGTAAATCTGGTGGATCTTCTCCTCGCGGATCAGGTTCCGGATCGCCGGGGTGTTGATCATGATCTCCAGGGCCATGACGCGGCCCCGTCCGTCAGTCCGGGGGATCAGGGCCTGGGAGAGCACGCCCTCCAGGACGAGCGAGAGCTGGGACCGGATCTGCGGCTGCTGGTGGGGCGGGAAGACGTCGATGATTCGGTTCATGGTCTGGGCACACGAGTTCGTGTGCAGGGTGGCGAGTGTGAGGTGCCCGGTCTCCGCGATGGTGAGGGCGGCCGCGATCGTCTCCAGGTCGCGCATCTCGCCGATCAGCACCACGTCGGGGTCCTGGCGGAGGACGTACTTCAGCGCCTGGGTGAAGGACTGGGTGTCGGCGTTGACCTCACGCTGATTCACCATGCACTTCTTGTGCTGATGGACGAACTCGATGGGATCCTCGATGGTGACGATGTGCTCTGAGCGCTCGCTGTTGATCTTGTCGATCATCGCCGCCAGCGTCGTGGACTTGCCGGCCCCGGTGGGGCCCGTGACGAGCACGAGGCCTTTCGGGCGGTCGGCGAGCTGCGCGACGACTGGGGGGAGACCCAGCTCGTCGAAGGAACGGATCTTGAACGGAATCACGCGGATGGCCGCGGCCGCCGCGCCGCGCTGCCGGAACACGTTGCAGCGGAAGCGGGCCAGCCCCTGGATGCCGAACGAGAGGTCCAGTTCGTTCTCCTCCTCGAACTTTTGCTTCTGAGCTTCGTTCAGCACGCTGTACGCGAGCCGCTGCGTGTCCTGGGGCGTCAGCACCTCGAACTCGGTCAGCGCGGCCAGTCTGCCGTGCAGCCGGATCTGCGGATACGTCCCGGTGGTGAGGTGAAGGTCCGACCCCCCACGGTCAACCAGGATCGTCAGCAACTCGTGCATCGTCGCGGCCATGTCTCACCGTCCCCTTGCTCGGCGGTCGGGCGTTGCGCGGGAACCGGAGTCCCTCGCCCCCCCGATCACGCTAGCCAATTGTGACCCGGAGGATTTCCTCCGCGGTGGTCTGTCCCTCAAGGACCTTCAGGAGCCCGGACTGGCGGAGAGTTTTCATGCCCTGTTGGACTGCCAGCTCACGGAGCTCGGTGGTGCTGGCCCCGCGAAGGATCAGTTCCCGGATCTCCGGGCTGACCGCCATCACCTCGTAGATGGCGGTTCGGCCCTTCATGCCGGTAAAGTTGCAGGCCTGGCATCCCTTTCCCTTGTAGATCGTCACCTTCCCGAGCCCCTGGGGCACGTGGCCGTACGGCGTCAGGCTCTCTTCGTCGGCCTCGTAGGGGTCTCGGCACTCCTTGCAGACCCGTCGCGCGAGGCGCTGGGCCAGCACCAAGAGCACGGAGGACGCCACGAGGAATGGCGGAATCCCCATGTCCTGGAGCCGCGCGATGGTGCTGGGAGCGTCATTGGTATGGAGGGTGGAAAATACCAGATGGCCGGTGAGCGCAGCCCGGATGGCGATCTGGGCGGTCTCGAGGTCGCGGGTCTCGCCCACCAGGATGACGTCCGGGTCCTGGCGGAGGAAGGATCGCAGGACCGCCGAGAAGGTGCGACCGATCTCGTCGTTGATCTGGACCTGGTTGATCCCCTTCAGGTTGTACTCCACCGGGTCTTCGGCGGTCATGATGTTGATGTCGGGGGAGTTGATCGTGTGGACGGCGGAGTAGAGTGTCGTCGTCTTCCCGGATCCCGTCGGTCCCGTAATCAGGATCATCCCGTACGGGCTATGGATGGACTTCTTGAAGTTCTCCATGCTCCAGTCGTCGAAGCCGAGCTTGGAGAGATCCAGCGTGAGCGCCTCCTTGTCCAGAATCCGCATGACGATCTTCTCGCCGAAGATGGTGGGGAGCGAGGAGACCCGGAGGTCGATCTCCCGGCCCGAGTACCGAATCTTGATCCGGCCGTCCTGAGGGAGCCGGCGCTCGGCGATGTCCAGGTTGGCCATGATCTTCACGCGCGACAGGAGCGCGGCCTCCAGCCGCTTCGGCGGGGCCATCATCTCCTGGAGCACCCCATCAATGCGGTAGCGGACCCGGAACACTTTCTCGTACGGCTCCAGGTGGATGTCGGAGGCACCCCGGCGGATTGCGTCAGTGAGGATGAGGTTGACCAGCTTGACGACCGGGGCCTCTTCGGACGCGTCCTTGAGCTCGAAGATGTCCACCTTGGATGGGGCGACGTCCTCACCACCTTCGACCAACTCGACGTCGGGGGTCTCCCCCTCCATGGCGCTGATGACCTCCGTGAGGGCGGAAGCCTGGGGCTCATAGATGCGCTCGATGGCCTGTCGGATCGCGCCCTGGGAAGCCACGACCGGGAGGACCTGGAGGTTGGTCATGAACGCCACGTCGTCCAGCGCAAAGACGTTGGTCGGGTCGGCCATGGCCAGGGTCAGTGCGTTCCCCGTCCGCTTCACGGGGAGGACCTCGTACTTCCTGGCAATCTGGCTGGGGACCAGCTTCACCACGTCGGGGTCAATGTCGAGTTGGGAAAGGGTGATGGACGGGATGCCGTACTGGCGGGACAGGAACCCGATCAACTGATCTTCCTGGATGAGCGCGAGCCGGACGAGGATCGTCCCGAGCTTTTCGTTAGAGCCCCTCTGCTCGGAAAGGGCCCGGTGGAGCTGCTCCTGGTTGATCAGCCCTTCGTTGACGAGCAGATCGCCCAAGCGTCGGCTAACTGGCTGTCCGACTTTACCTTCTCCCATGGGACACAATGGCCTAGTTTAGGATACTTCCCCTTAGTTTACCCCACGAAGGCGATTCAAGGTATCTGTAAATGCTTTCCACGCTTCCTCCTGATAGAGAACGAAAACGACCTTCCTGAGCGTGGTGCTCCCGCCGCGAATATGGGAAAGGACCGCGGTCAACATGGCATCGGCCGCCTGGGCGGGCGGAAAGCCTCCGACCCCGGTCCCCAGGGCCGGAAAGGCGATGGATGAGAGCCTGTGCTTGTCGGCGAGGGCCAGGCTCGAGCGGGTGGCCTGGGCGATCTTCTGCCCGTCCGTTTTCAGGTCTTGCCCCATTGCGGCGGCGTGGATCACGTGTGTAGCGACCAGATTGCCGGCTGTCGTGATGACGGCTTCACCGA
The DNA here is from genome assembly GCA_023248995.1 of Candidatus Rokuibacteriota bacterium. GTDB lineage: Bacteria > Methylomirabilota > Methylomirabilia > Rokubacteriales > CSP1-6 > JAHFDN01. The sequence goes on along the minus strand of JAHFDN010000017.1, from coordinate 22,635 downwards.
CCTCCACGGGGCCCTGGCGCACTGCCTCCTCTTCGATGATGACTCCTCCCTTCCTCTTGATGGCGCCGGCCACCCCGGCTCCCATCCAGAGGTGAGAGTTGGCCGCGTTGACGATGGCGTCCACCTCTCGGTCAGTGATGTCCCCGCGCTCGATGACGAGGTCGGTCTGCCCGATCTTGACCTTCATGCGCTTCCAGTCTCCCGCCCGGCGGAATCCCGTTCGTGGTCCTTGCTCTTCTCCCAGGAGCGGTCTATCTCTTCGAGCGACGAGTCGGGGAGGCGCTTGTCCCGTGCGGCGAAGTCCGCCTCGATGAACGCGAAACGACGCCGAAACTTCTCGACGGCCTGCTGGAGGCAGCCCTCCGCGTCGACGCCGAGCAGCCGAGCAACGTTCACCGTGGCGAACAGCAGGTCCCCCAGCTCCTCCCGGATCTTCCCTTCATCACCACGGCCAAGGGCTTCCTCGACCTCCTGGGCCTCTTCGCCGACTTTCGCCCATGCTTCCGCAGCGGTTTTCCAGTCGAAGCCGGTGCGCGCGGCTTTCTCCTGGATGCGCTGGGCTCTGAGCAGTCCGGGAAGGCTCCGCGGCACGCCGTCCAACGCGGAGCGCTGTTTACCCCCGCTGCTCGCCTCTTCGCCTTTGATGCGTTCCCACTGGGCGAGCGCTTCCGCGGGGGTCGCGAGCTTGCCCTCGCCGAAGACGTGCGGGTGGCGACGCACCATTTTGGCGACCAGCCGCTCGAGAAGGTCGGTCATGGTGAACTCACCCAGTTCCCGGGCGATCTGGGCGTGAAACACGACCTGAAAGAGCAGATCCCCGAGCTCCTCCAGCATGGCGTCGCGCTGGCCTCCGTCGATGGCTTCGAGGGCCTCGTACGCCTCTTCGATCAGGTAGGGTTGGAGCGAACGGCGAGTCTGCTCGCGGTCCCAGGGGCAGCCGTCGGCAGCCCTCAGGCGGGTCATCAGATCAAGGAGAGAGTCGAAGAGAGTCCCAGAGGAGTCTGGCATGTCGGGCACCCAAGAACAGCAACTGCATTATACACAAGGAGAAATCCTCCCTCCAACCTCCTTCGCCAGCCGTGCCTTGTCCGCCTCGCGCCCGGTGTGTTAGGCTCGCGCTGCCATGGTTTCCCCGCGGGAATTTCGTCCAGCAGGGGTGCCCCTCAGGGGCCAGTGCGGGCCGTCGGTCTGAGGTTGCCGGTGGCGCCAGGGGACACCCCCGACGAGGGATTTCAGGTCAGAGACCGCCGTGGGCAGGCCCACGACCCGGCACTGGCTCGCCCGGCGCACCTTGACTCCTCCCCCAGCCCCCTAGAGCCCTCCTCAACGTCGGAGTTCCGCGGGGCTGTCTCACCCGGATCAGCCGACCTGCCTGCCGAGGCGGACCTGGCGGCCTTGTTTGTCCTCCTGGCGAACTCGGCGCTCCTCCACTTGGGCGAGGCACCCGAAGCGGCGGCGGGCGCGCCACCGGTGGACCCGCCCCAGGCCCGGTTCACAATCGACCTCTTGAGGCTGCTCAAGGAGAAGACCGAGGGGAATCGTACGCCGGCGGAGAGCCGACTGCTGGAAGGGATTCTCTACGACCTCCAGATGCGCTTTGTCCGGTCTCTTCGCCGCGGCTGAGGACGGCCCTCAGGGGGAACGTCACCTCCGCGTGCTGATGACGATGGCTCCCTCCTGAACCTTGATCGTCTCCACGACGGCCGGCACCCGCCATTGAAGCCGCTCCCGTCCGAGCAGGAGGGAAAGGAGCCAGGCCCCCAGACCCTGATTGCCCAGGCTGAATGTCTTCACCTCGAGCTGTGTGTACTCGCGGGACGCCATGCCCCTTTCCCGATCCAGGCGGATCGTTCCCCGGACGGTCACCCACACGGGGCGGTCGAGCGCGGAGGTCGGCAGATAGTCGGGCAAGAGATAGGAAGGGAAGCCCTTGAAGAGGTCGCGCAGGACCGTCTTCCCCTGCAGGTGGATCTCGTCGTCCCAGAGTTTCACGACGAGCGGCGACAGGCGTATGCCTTCCTTCTCCTCCAAGTGCCGCTGGACATAGGCGTTCACCTCTCGCTCCGTGATGAGGACGGGCTCGTGCCGGGAGGACCGTCCTGAATCCCGCAGGATCAACTCGAAGATCTTATCCTGGGCCCGGTAGCCGTCGGACAACGTGTAGGAGATGGCCCTGGGCATGGTCGGGACTTCGAACATCCCCCCGGCTAGAAAGATCGCGGAGGCCCCCCCGACGAACACGACAGCCAGAACGAGCAGCAAAGCGAGGAAGCCAAGACAGCCCAACTTCATGCTGCCAACCTAGCACTGGCGCCTCATAAGGGTCAATAAAAATAGACAATATTTTGAATTTAAAGGTCCATAATCAGATTATAACTTGACAAGCATAGACTCATAAGATATAAGTTAACTAGGCTCATAAGCTGAGTCACAACTTCACTACAGTAGGCCGTGTCTATGGCAATTGAGCGATGGCGCCCTTTCGGGTCAACCCTTGACCTCTGGGATCCCTTCCGTGGCCTCGGCGACATCCAGACCGAGATGAACCGGCTGTTCGATGGCTTCTTCGGCCGTTTGACGAGCCTGGGCGTTTCTGAGCGGGTCTGGGCTCCAGCCATGGACATGTACGAGACGAAGGATGACCTCGTCGTCACGTGCGAGCTGCCCGGGGTTGAGGAGAAGCAAGTCCGGGTTTCCATCACCAACGATGTCCCGACGATCAGGGGGGAGCGCGCCCAGCAGCAGCAGCCCAAGGACCAGAACTACCGCCGCCTGGAGCGCTGCTACGGCAAGTTTGAGCGGAGCCTCTCCCTTCCCATGCCCGTCCAGACCGACAAGGTGAAGGCGACGTACCGGGGCGGCGTGTTGGAGATCAAGCTCCCGAAGGCGGAGGCGGTCAAGCCCAAGGAAATCAAGATCGACATCCTCTAAATGGCGTTCAGCTGTCGTGGCGGTGGGGTCGGGGGCTTCGCCCTCGCCCTGCCGCTCATTCATTGGAGGAAAGGAGAGCGTACATGGCGAAGGTCATCGGCATCGATCTCGGGACGACGAACTCCGTGGTGGCCGTGATGGAAGGCGGTGACCCGACCGTCATCGCCAACCAGGAAGGGAGCCGACTCACGCCCTCGGTGGTGGGGTTCACGAAGGAGGGGGAGATTCTCGTCGGCCAGGTGGCCAAGCGCCAGGCCATCACCAATCCTGAGAACACGATCTTTTCCATCAAGCGCTTCATGGGCCGCCGCTTCGACGAGGTCCTGCAGGAGAGCAAGCTCGTCCCGTACAAGGTCGTGAAGGCCGACAACGGAGACGCACGGGTCGAGGTGCGCGGCAAGGTGTATTCGCCGCCCGAGATCTCCGCCATGATCCTTCGCAAGCTCAAGGAGGCCGCCGAGGCCTACCTGGGGGAGAAGGTCACGAAGGCGGTCATCACGGTCCCCGCCTACTTCAACGACAGCCAGCGTCAGGCCACCAAGGAGGCGGGGCAGATCGCCGGCCTGGAAGTGCTCAGGATCATCAACGAGCCGACGGCCGCGTCCCTAGCCTACGGGATGGACAAGAAGAAGGACGAGACCATCGCGGTCTATGACCTGGGCGGCGGCACCTTCGACATCTCGATCCTGGAGATTGGTGAGGGTGTCTTCGAGGTGAAAGCCACCAATGGTGACACGCACCTGGGGGGCGACGACTTCGACCAGCGGGTGATCGAGTGGATCGCGGAAGAGTTCAAGCGGGAGAACGGCATCGACCTCAAGAAGGACCGGATGGCGCTCCAGCGGCTGAAGGAAGCCGCGGAGAAGGCCAAGTGCGAACTCTCGACCACGCTCCAGACCGAGATCAACCTCCCGTTCATCACCGCGGACGCGAGCGGGCCCAAGCACCTGGTGCTGACGCTGACGCGGGCCAAGCTGGAGTCGCTGGTCGCCGGCCTAGTGGAGCGAGCGCTGGGTCCCTGCCGGCAGGCTATGCAGGACGCCGGGGTCAGCGCCAAGGATATCGACGAGGTAATGCTGGTCGGCGGCCAGACCCGGATGCCCAAGGTGCAGGAGGTCGTGAAGTCGCTCTTCGACAAAGAGCCCCACAAAGGCGTGAACCCCGATGAGGTCGTCGCCGTGGGCGCGGCGGTGCAGGCGGCGGTGTTGACCGGCGAGGTGAAGGATCTGCTCCTCCTCGACGTCACGCCGCTGTCGCTCGGCATTGAGACGCTGGGGGGTGTGATGACGCGGCTCATCGAGCGCAACACCACGATCCCTACGAAGAAGTCGGAGATCTTCACGACGGCCGCGGACAGCCAGACGTCGGTCGAAGTGCACGTGCTCCAGGGCGAGCGGCCTATGGCGCGGGACAACCGGACGCTAGGCAAGTTCCACCTGGTCGGCCTCCCTCCGGCCCCGCGGGGCGTGCCGCAGATCGAGGTGACGTTCGACATCGACGCGAACGGAATCGTCAATGTCTCGGCCAGGGACACCGCGACCGGTAAGCAGCAGAACATCACGATCACCGCGTCGTCCGGTCTCACGAAGGAGGAGATCGACCGCATGATGAAGGAGGCGGAGGCGCACGCGGCGGAGGACGCCGAGCGCAAGCAGGAGATCGAGGTCCGCAACCAGGCGGACTCGCTGGTGTACACGACCGAGCGCACGCTCCAGGAGCACGGGGACAAGGTTCCCGAGAGCGAGCGCAAGCCCATCGAGGAGGCGCTCAACGAGGCGCGCGAGGCCCTCAAAGGGGGTGACCTCGCCCGGATCAAGGGCGCCCAGGAGAACCTCACCAAGGCCTCGCACAAGCTCGCGGAGATCATGTACCGCGAGGCCCAGGCCAAGGCTGGCGCCGCCAGCCCCGATAGCGGAGCGGCCGGGCAGGCGAAGTCCAAGGGTCCCGAGGGAGACGTAGTGGACGCCGAGTTCGAGGACCTGGGCGAGAAGAAGTAAATGCGGCGGGATTACTACGCGGTGCTGGGGGTGAGCATCGGCGCCGGCCCGCGGGAGATCCGTCAGGCATACCGGCGGCTCGCGCGGCAGTACTCGCCCGACGTCAACTTTTGGGAACGGGAGGCGCAGGGACTTTTCGAGGAAATCGCGGAAGCCTATCGCATCCTGAGTGATCCCAGCGCGCGGTCCCTCTACGACCGCTTCGGCCATCGCCCGTTTCGACAGCAGGCGGAAGGATCGCCCGGACGGCGGGGTGACGATCTGTACGTCGCGATGGAGCTCTCGTTCGCCAACTCGGTCCACGGGGTCGGTGTCACTCTCAACGTCGAGCGATTGCGGGCCTGCTCCGAGTGCGAGGGAGCGGGCTGCGCGGCGTGCCACGACCGTGGCCTCCAATCGGAGAGCGTGGAACTCCCGGTCGTGATCCCCGGGGGCGTGGACACGGGCGCCCAGATCCGGGTGCCGGGCGAGGGACACGCCGGCCGCTTCGGCGGGCGGCGCGGGGCCCTGATCGTGATCACGCGCGTGCAGGAGCACCCGTTCTTCACCCGCAAGGGCGACAACCTCCATTGCGAGGTACCGGTGACGCTCGGCGAGGCGGTGCTCGGGGCGCGGATCCGCGTGCCCACGGTGGACGGGGAAACGGCGCTGGTCCTCCCGCCCGGGACGCAGAGCGGGCAGGTATTCCGCCTCCGCAGCAAGGGCATGCGACGGCTCCACGGTGAGGGCACCGGGGATCTCTACGTCACCGTGCGCGTGACGATCCCGCAGGGGCTTGACGCGAGGACCCAGGCGATGTTCCGTGACCTCGAGCGTCTTCTGCCCCAGGCGCCGCGCGCGGGCTACGGGCGATTTCAGGGAGGCGCGGCGTGACGAGTAAGAGCAAGCCGCTCTACATGATCGGTGTGGTGTCCGACATGCTCAAATTGCACCCCCAAACCCTCCGTTTCTATGAAAAGAAGGGGCTGATTCAGCCGAGCCGCACGGTGGGCCGGACCCGCATGTACTCGGCCGAAGACGTGGAGGAGATCGCACGGGTCGTCCGGCTCACCCGCGACCTGGGGGTGAATCTCGCCGGCGTGGAGATCATCTTAAAGATGAGGCGCCGCATGTTCGAGATGCAGAAGCAGATCGAAGACTTGCTGGCCTATGTCCGAGAAGGCGTCTCCCGCTCCCACGACCATCGGGACCGGGATGCCGGAGAGGCGCTGGTGCGGGCAGCCTCCGGGCAGCTGCGGGCGCTGGACGTCTTTTGACGCTGGGAGTTCACGATGACTACACGGTCCGTTGATCCGGAAACGCGGGAGCTGGAGGCTGGCTCGGAGCTCATGCTCCCCGATGTCCTCTCGATCCTCCCTCTGCGGGACACGGTGCTCTTTCCGCAGGCCGTCCTCCCGCTGACTGTCGGGCGTGCGCCGTCGGTCCGTCTCCTGGAGGAAGCGGTCCGGGAATCCCGCCTTATCGGGGTGGTGACCCAAAGGGAACCGGCGGTGGAGGAGCCTCGCCCCGACGAGGTCTTCCGAGTCGGAACCGCCGCGGTCATCCACAAGGTGCTGAAGCAGGCCGACGGGACGCTGCGCCTGGTGGTGCAGGGGATCGCCCGCTTCCACATCCTGGAGATTATCCAACGCGAACCGTTCCTTCGAGCCCGCGTGGCGGAAGTGGAGGAGCCCGGCTCGCCGTCCGGAGACCTTGAGGTCGAAGCGCTGACCCGCAGCGTGGCGGCGCTCTTCCAGAACATCATCGCCCTTTCTCCGATGCTTCCGGACGAGCTCGCCAGCATCGCCCTCAACATCTCGGATCCCGGCAGGCTGACTGACGTGATCGGTGCGTCGCTGCCGGCCCTCGGCACGGCCGCCAAGCAGGAGCTGCTGGAGGCGGCCGACGTCAAGCTCCGGCTTCAGAAGCTGGTCTCGGCGCTCACCAAGGAGAGCGAGGTGCTGGAGCTGGGCTCCAAGATCCAGTCGCAGGTCCAGTCAGAGATGTCGAAGTCCCAGCGGGAGTACTACCTGCGGGAGCAGATGAAAGCGATCCAGAAGGAGCTGGGCGAAGCCGACGAGCGGACCCAGGAAATTGACGAGCTGCGGCGGAAGATCGAAGCGGCTGGAATGACCGATGAGGCGAAAAAGGAAGCGCTGCGCGAACTGGACCGGCTCGCCAAGATGCCGGCGGCCGCCGCCGAGTACACGGTGGCCAGGACGTACCTCGACTGGCTGATCGCGCTCCCCTGGCAGAAGGCGACCGCGGATCAGCTCGACATCCGTATGGCCCACCGGATCCTGGACGAGGATCACTTGGGGCTCGTGAAGGTCAAGGACCGGGTGCTGGAGTATCTGGCCGTCAAGAAGATCCACCCTGGTGGTAAGGATCCGATCCTCTGCTTCGTGGGCCCGCCCGGCGTCGGGAAGACGTCGCTCGGGAAATCCATCGCGCGCGCGCTCGGCCGGAAGTTCGTGCGGATCTCCCTCGGCGGCATCCGGGACGAGGCCGAGATCCGCGGTCATCGGCGCACCTACATCGGGGCGCTTCCGGGCCAGATCATCCAGGGTCTCCGCCGGGCCGAGTCCAAGAACCCCGTCTTCATGCTCGACGAGATCGACAAGCTCGGCATGGACTTCCGGGGGGACCCGGCTTCGGCCCTTCTCGAAGTGCTGGACCCCGAGCAGAACAGCTCGTTCCGCGACCACTACGTGGACGTGCCCTTCGACCTCTCCCAGGCGCTCTTCATCACGACCGCCAACATCCTCGACCCGGTCCCACCGGCCCTCCGGGATCGGATGGAGATGCTGGAGCTGCCCGGGTACACCGAGGAAGAGAAGGTCGCCATCGCCCGGCGGCACCTGATCCCGAAACAGACGGCGGAGCACGGTCTCGTCGCGGGCGAACAGATCGAGTTCACGGAGGACGCGCTCCGCCTGCTCATCCGCAACTACACGCGCGAAGCCGGGCTCAGGAACCTGGAGCGGGAGATCGCGACCCTTTGCCGGAAAGTCGCGCGCCGGCGGGCCGAAGGGCGAGGGGACAAGGTCCTCGTCTCCCCGGAGGTCGTCACCGAGTGTCTCGGCGCGCCCAAGCACGTGCTCGAAGAGCTGGAGGAGCGGACGCGCGTGCCGGGGGTCGCCGTCGGACTGGCCTGGACCGCCGCCGGGGGAGACATCCTGTTCGTGGAGGCGACTCGCATGAAGGGCGGGAGGACGCTCACCCTCACCGGCCAGCTCGGTGACGTGATGAAGGAGTCCGCCCAGGCCGCGCTCTCGTGGGTGCGCTCTCACGCGTCCGAGCTCGGGATCGCCGCCAACTTCTGGGAGTCCTCCGACATCCACCTCCACGTGCCGGCAGGCGCCATTGCCAAGGACGGGCCCTCCGCGGGGGTCACCATGGTAACAGCCCTGGTATCGCTTCTGCGCGGCCGCCCTGTTCGAGCCGACCTGGCCATGACGGGGGAAATCACGCTGTCGGGCCGCGTTCTTCCGGTCGGGGGGATCAAGGAAAAGGTCCTTGCCGCCAAGCGCGCCGGGCTGAAGGCCGTGATCCTGCCGAAGCGGAACGAAAAGAATCTCGTGGAGGACGTCCCGCCTCCGGTGCGGGATTCCATGACGTTCCACCTGGTCGAAAGCATCCACGACGTGATCGACGTGGCGTTCGGCGAAGCGTCCGGGCGGTCCGAACAGGTGGTCCCGAGGGAGGTCGTCGCCGCGCTGGCGGACCGAGCGACGCCCTGGCGCAACTAGCCGAGCCGACTTCCGCTCTCGACGGCCGCCCCTCTCGGGGCAGCCTTTTTTGTCAGGCGTCTGCCGGCCTTTTGACACGGAGAGACGCTAACCTCTCGACTTGTCGACCCGCTGCTTCTGGCACGCCGTTTGCTCTCTCTGAAAAGGGCCAAAAACTTGACAGGCTGAAGCGCCAACTTCTAGCATGAAGAGCACTGTGCAACGTTCACTCCTCGTCCTCTCGGTCGGGGCGCTGGGACTCCTGGGCTGGGCCGGGCCGGCGTCCGCCGCTTCCTTCCGCATGGTGGATCGGGAGGGAGTTATCCACTTCACCAACGCTCCCAGCGATCCCCGGTACCAACGCCAGTCGGGGTGGACCGGTACCTCGTCGGGGTGGCTTCAGCTTCCGGGGAGCGGTGTACACGGCCGCTACGCCGAGGAGATCAACGACGCGGCCAACCGCTACGCCGTAGACCCGGGCCTCGTCCACTCGGTCATTCGCGTCGAGTCCGCGTTCAATCCGTGGGCTGTCTCGCGCAAGGGAGCGAAGGGGTTGATGCAGCTCATGCCCCAGACCGCCTTCTCTCTCGGGGTCCGCGACACCTTCGACGCCCGCCAGAACATCGACGGTGGCGTCCGGCACCTCCGCGGCCTGATTGACCGCTACGGCGGCAATCTGCCGCTGGCGCTGGCCGCGTACAACGCCGGCGCCCAGGCGGTGGATTGGTATCGTGCGATCCCGCCGTACCCGGAAACCCAGCAGTACGTCCGGCGGATTCTCTCCCTCTACGGGGGCGGGTCGGGGGGAGCCACCTCTCAGGTCATCTATCGGTACGAAGACGCGCAGGGCACCGTCGTCTACACGAACATCCCACCGATTTCCCCGCGCTCGCTCGCCCGCTAGTCGCGGTGCCAGACCAGATCCAGGAAGCGGTCCAGGAAGCCGTCCTTCACGAAGACGTCCATGGCGTCCCGGGTGGACCGGTGATCCATCCCCCAGACGGCCGCCCGCTTGCCGCCCTCCGGATTCAACTGGATAAAGATCTGCTGGTCCCGCGTAAACGCCACCGGTAGCTCCTCGTAGATCTGGGCGGTGAAGGCGTTGACGCCGGGTCCGCCGATGGAGATGACCGGGAAGAACTCGGCCATCTCCTGGTTCATCACCCACATGTCCGTGAGAACCACCGCCGAGCGGTCGCCTCCCCGTCCCCGCGTGTTGATGAGGTGTTTCAGGTCGTAAGCGATCGGACGATCCTCTTCCTCTGGCAGGATGCCGTACCCCACCACGAGAAGGATCGTCGAGCGGACGTCGAAGTACCGGGGCACCTACTTGATGAGCTTGGAGAGGGTGCGGAAGTCGTCGGTGTCCGCTTTGCCGAGGAGCTGGAAGAGCACACTCTCGGTGGTGGTGATCACCGCCCCGCCTTGCCGCAGCTGGTTCACGCCGATCCGCCAGCTCCCCTGCGTGCGCGAAGTGACCGCGTCCGCGGCCACGTGAACAGGATATCCCGCCGCCAGGAGATCGAGCCCGGTCAGCAGCACGCAGACGTGGGCCTCGATCCCGGCCAGGATCACCTGCTTGGTCTTGGCGGCCTTCAGTCGGGCGACGAACCCCTCGGCATCGCAGCACGAAAACGCCAGCTTCTCGAGCGGCTCGATCGGGCCGAGCGCTTCCCGCAGTTCCGGCAGCGTGTGGCCGAGTCCTTTGGGGTACTGCTCCGTCACCAGGATGGGAAGTCCGAGCCTCCGGGCGGCGGAGGCGAGCACCTTGAGGTTCCCGACTACCTCTTCCCGGTGCTCGGCGTCCATGGCGGCGAAGAGCCGCTCCTGGACGTCCACGACCACGAGGGTGCTTCCTTCCCGTGGGAGCCTCATCGGGTGCGCCATCGCCGCCTCCTGGCGTCGGGATCAGAGCCACCGGTCCAGGCCTCGGTACTGGATCGCCTCGGAGAGGTGCTCGGCGGCTATTGTCTCACGACCCTCCAGGTCCGCAATAGTGCGGGCCACCTTCAGGATCCGATCGTGGCCGCGGGCGGAGAGCCCCAGGCGGTCGATGGCCAGCGCCAGGAGCCGCCGCCCGTCGGCGGGGACGGGGCAGGAGCGCCGGACCTGGCTGGCGCTCATCCGCGCGTTCACGCGGATCGGGGACTTGCCGAAGCGGGCCGCCTGGATCGCCCGGGCCTCCAGCACCCGCGCGCGGATGGCCGCGGAAGATTCGCCCGCCGCCTCGGCGGAGAGCTCAACGTAGGAGACCGCCGGCACCTCCAGGTGGAGGTCGATCCGGTCCAGCAGGGGGCGCGAGAGACGGGCCAGGTAGCGCTCGCGCTCCCCGGGCGTGCAGAGACAGGCCTGGAGGCTCGGGCATCCCCGGCGGCATGGGTTGGCGGCGCCCAGGAGTTGGAAGCGGGCGGGGAAGCGGGAGGAGCCGGCGGCGCGCGCGACGACCACGTGACCGTCCTCGAGCGGTTGCCGGAGGGCTTCCAGGACATGCTGGGGGAACTCGGGCATCTCGTCCAGAAAGAGCACTCCCAGGTGTGCCAGGCTCACCTCGCCCGGGTGCGGAACGCTTCCCCCGCCGATGAGGCCGCGGTCTGAGATCGTATGGTGGGGCGCGCGGAAGGGCCGAACGGTCACGAGGCCCCCGTCGGGAGGCAGGAGGCCGGCCACGCTCGACACCGCCGAGACTTCGATGGTCTCGTCCAGCGACAGCGGGGGGAGGATCGTCGGCAGTCGCCGGGCCAGCATCGTCTTCCCGGCGCCGGGCGGGCCGATCATCAGCACGTTGTGGCCCCCGGCGGCCGCGATCTCGAGGGCTCGTTTGGCATGGGCCTGGCCGCGGACTTCGGAAAAGTCCACCTCGTCCGCGCTCTCGGCGCCCGTCGGCCCCTCCGCGGCCATGTGGATCGGCTCGATGACCCGCTCGCCGGCCAACCACTCCACCGCGTCGCTCAGGCGTCGGAGGGGCAGCACCGTGAGGCCTGACACCACCGCCGCCTCGCGGCTGTTGGCGGCGGGGAGAAGGAGACCGGCCAGGCCTTCCCGGCGGCAGGCGAGGGCGATGGGCAGCACGCCCCGCACCGGCTGGACTTCCCCGTCCAATGACAGCTCGCCGATCAGCAGAAAACGCCGGAGGGCCTCGCTCTTCACCAGCCCCGTGGCGGCGAGGATGCCGAGGGCGATCGGCAGGTCGAAGGCAGCGCCCTCTTTCCTCAGGTCCGCCGGCGCCAGGCTGACCGTCATGCGCTCCATGGGGAAGATGTAGCCGGCGTTCCGGATCGCGCTCCTGACGCGGTCGCGGCTCTCGCGGATGGTGGAGTCGGGGAGGCCCACCATGGTGAAGGCGGGAAGCCCGGGCGCGACGTCCACTTCCACCGAGACTACCGACGCGTCGATCCCGGTCACCGCCGCCGAAAGGACCCGGGCCAGCATGGGCGGGATTGTCCGGCCGTTCCGAGGGAAGGGTCAACGTCCAGAATCGGGTACAGTGGGTCTGCCGCGCGGGGGAGAGCGACCCGGCCGCCGGGCCGACGTCAGCGGTCGAGTTCGAGCAGGTACTCTTTGATGCGGCGCGCGTCGGGAGCGTCGGGCTTCAGCGCCAGATACTTCTGAAAGGCCTCGCGCGCCTGGCCCCGCTCGTTCTGCTGGTAGTAGAGGAAGCCGAGCTGGCGGAAGGGGTCCGGGTACGTCGGGTCCAGGCCCGCAGCCTGGGTGTACTGGTCGATGGCCTGGCGGACGAGTGTTTCTTTGTCGCCGAGCGCCCGGGCGCGCTGGGACTGGATCCGGTAGAGGTCTCCGTAGTACACGTGCGCGATGGGATCGCGGGGGGTCAGAGCCAGGACCCGATCCAGCTGGGCCCGGGCCAGGTTGAAGCGGCCGGCGCGGACGTCGAGCGCGGCGTTCTCCCGCACCACCGTGCGGATGCGGAGTCCGAACTCGGGGGTGTCTACGACCCGCCCCGGCTCCCGAGCCTCGCCCGCGTAGCGGGTCTGGAGGAAATGGTTCGTGCTTTCGATGCGCTCGTCCAGGCGCGGGTGGTTGCCGAAGAAGAAGTTCTCGAGCCGGCTCGGATCGCCTCCGTCCTTCTTCAGGAGCTCGAAGACCCGGGGCGCCTGCTTGGGGTCGTAGCCGGCCCTGACCAGGCGGGCCAGGCCCTTCTCGTCGGCCTCGCGCTCGATGTCCCGCCCGTAGCCGTTGATGGCGGCGAGGGCGGCCAGCTGGAGCCCCAGTCCGAGAATGATGCTGGCGGTCTGGCTCAGGACCGCCGCCCCCACCTGATTCCCCTTCTCGGCCTGCTTGCCGGCCGCCACCGCCACGCCGATGCTGGCCGCGATGGCGAGCACGTTGAGGGCGATCATCTTGTTCGTGGCGTCCCGCTCGAAGCGGAGCGCGTCCCGGTTCGTGACGTGGGTCAGCTCGTGCCCGAGGATCATCGCGAGTTGCGCTTCGTTGTCCACGCGGGCCAGGAGGCCGGTGTGGATGTACACGTGCCCGTTGGGCATCGCGAACGCGTTGAGGGAGGGGTCGCGGAAGACGGTGGCGCGGATGCCCGGGCCGCCGGCCTCCTTCACCTCATCGCCCACGAGCCGGTCGGCGATCCGGGCGAGGTACTCCTCGAGGAGGGGATCGTCGTACACCTTGCCCGACTTCTCGAGCTTCTCCTCCTCCTTCTCCGCCTGGGCCCAGATCCGGCGCTCGTCGGCGGCCATCTTGAAAGGCCGCTCGGCGCCGATCGGGGGCACGTTGGCGCTCGCGCACCCGCCGAGGAGCGCCGCGACCAGCAGGACCGCGACCGAACGCGCGAACGGACGCCGGAGCCTCATCGCCGTAGGGCAATTATACCACCCGGCGCAAATTCTCTTGGGCCGCGCCCTCCCCGCCGTGCTAGGCTGAGTCCGATCCGTCCATCTCAGCGAAGGAGGAAACGACTGTGCGGTACACCATCCTCGCCCTCGTCGTGCTGGCCGTCCTGGGCTGCGCCTCGGTGCCGCCGCGCGTGGTGCAGAGCGGGTTCGAAGACATCCCGGTCCCCAAGGGTCTCGAGTTCAAGATGGACGAGTCGACGATCATCGAGTCCCCGTCGGTCAAGGCGGCCCGCCAGATCTATACGGGGCGGGTGGAGCCCCAGAGCCTCGCGACTGCGTTCCGGACCACGCTCGAAGCCAACGGCTGGCGGCATATCACCACCACGACCGCGCCGGGCCAGGGCACGAACCAGGTCTACGAAAAGGGCGGGAACTCCCTCCAGGTGTGGATCTACGAGCGGTTCTGGTGGACGGTCGCGGAGGTCAGCACGACCCGGGTCCTCTCGGCTCCCGGCATGCCGCCCTCTCCGCGCTAGTCCTTCTCCCGCCTTTCCGCGCTCATTTCCCGAGCGCATCCGCGAGCCCGGTGGCCGCCGCGCGGTCCACCATCCAAGAGAGCGTGCCGCGCTCCGGCCTCACGAGTGAGGCCGGCGTCTCGGGTGAGGGCTTGTCCCTGAGGACCGCCCGGAGGCGCTGAGCCTTGTCGCTCCCGGCCACCAGGAAGAGCACCGCGGCGGCGGTGTTCAGGACCGGCAGTGTCAGCGTCAGGCGGTAGCCTCTCACGGCGTCCACGTACGCGGCGAGCGCCAGGCGGGTGACTTCACGAAGCGCCGGCGAATGGGGGAAGAGCGAGGCGGTGTGCCCGTCCGCTCCCATGCCGAGGAGGATCAGGTCGAAGCGGGGCCGCTCGCCCCGTTTGAGGCCGAACGCGGTCTGGAGCTCGGCTGCGTACTCGGCGGCGGCCAGGTCCGGGTCGGCCGCTTCGCCTCGCATGCGGTGGACGTTGTCGGGAAGGATGGCGACCCGCGAGAGGAGCAGCTCGTGGGCGAGGCGGTAGTTGGAATCGGGGTGGTCGGGCGGGACGCACCGCTCGTCGCCCCAGAACACGCGGACGCGGCTCCAGTCCACGCGGGAGCGAAAGGGTTCGGCGGCAAGCCGCGCGTAGAGCCCTCGGGGCGTGGCGCCGCCTGACAGGGCGACGCTGAACCGACCGGCGTCGTTGAGCGCTCTGCTCGCGGTTCCGGCGAAGCGCTCGGCGGCCTCTTCCGCGAGCGCGGCCGCGCTGGAGACCACGAGCACATCGGCTACAGGCGCCGCCATTGCCGGCCCTCGCGCTCGACGAAGGCGTCGGCTTCCGGTGGCCCCCAGGTCCCCGCCTCGTAGTTGGGGAACTTCGGAGCCAGCCCCTCGCCCCACGCCTCCAGCACCGGTGTCAACATCTCCCACGCCACGTCCACCCAGTCGCCCCGCGCGTAGAGGGTCGCGTCCCCGCGAAGGGCGTCGAGCAGGAGGCGCTCGTAGGCTTCGGGCGGCTCGCCGCCGAAAGAGGCGCCGTAGCGGAAGTCCATGGTGACGGAGCGGATGTTGATCTCGGGCCCGGGGAGCTTGGCCCCGAAGGTCAGCGCCATGCCCTCGTCGGGCTGGATCCGGAGAACCAGGAGGTTCGGCTCGATGCGGTCTGAGGGATTGGTCCGCCGGAAGAGCAGGTGCGGGGTGCCCCAGAACTGGATGGCGATCTCGCTGGCCCGCTTGGGCAGGCGCTTGCCGGTGCGGAGGTAGAAGGGGACTCCGGCCCACCGGAAGTTGTCCACGTGGAGCCTGAGCGCGGCGAAGGTCTCGGTCCGGGAATCCGGGGACACGGCCGGTTCGCTCCTGTAGCCGGGGACGCGCTGGCCGTCGAGAAAGCCGGGGCCGTACTGGCCGCGGACTGCCACCTGATCCACCTGATCAGGGTGGATGGGCCGGATGGCGCGGAGCACTTTGGTCTTCTCGTCGCGGACCGGGCTGGCGTCGAAGGTGACCGGTGGCTCCATCGCCACCAGGCAGAGGAGCTGGAGGATGTGGTTCTGGATCATGTCGCGCAGGGCGCCGGCCTCCTCGTAGTAGGCGCCGCGCGCCTCGACGCCGAGGCTCTCGGCCACGGTGATCTGGACGTGATTGACGTGGTTGCGGTTCCAGAGCGGCTCGAAGATGCCGTTGGCGAAGCGGAAGACCAGGATGTTCTGGACCGTTTCCTTCCCCAGGTAGTGGTCGATCCGATAGACCTGGTCTTCCCTGAAGACTAGGGAGACGATGCGGTTCAGCTCTCTCGCGCTCGCCAAGTCCCGGCCGAAGGGCTTCTCGATGATGATCCGCGACCACCCGGCCTTCTCCCGGTGGAGCCCCGAAGTGCCCAGCCGCGTCACGATCTGCGGGTAGAGGCTCGGAGGGGTCGCGCAGTAGAACAACCGGTTGCCGCCGGTGTCCGTGTCCTTTTCCAGTTCCTTCAAAAGCGCGCCGAGCCGCTCGTAGAGCAGCGGATCCGCCGGGCTCCCGGCGCAGTAGTAAAGGGACGACGCGAAGCGGTCCCAGACGTGAGAGGCGGGGGGCTGGACCCGCGCGAACTCGGCGACCGCCTCCCGCATCCGCTCGCGGAAGACCTCGTGGGACATCTCCGATCGGGCCACGCCGATGATGACGAACGGCTCGGGGAGCACGCGCCCCTGAAAGAGGCCCCAGAGGGCGGGGACGAGCTTGCGCTTCGTCAAGTCGCCCGAGGCGCCGAAAATCACCAGCGCAAAGGGGTCGTCCGGCATCGGGGCTCAGCGGCCGGCCGGGCCGCTACGTTTCACGGCGTGCCCGCCGAAGGCGTGGCGGAGGGCAGCCAGCATTTTGTCGGCGAAGGCGTTCGATTGCCGGGAGCGAAAGCGGGCAAAGAGGGAAAGCGCGATCGCGGGCGCGGGGACGTCCTTCTCCAGGGCGGCCTCGACCGTCCACCGCCCCTCGCCCGAGTCCTCCACGTACCCCTGGACGGCCGAGAGGTTCGGGTCCGCCTTCAACGCCATCTCGGCCAGCTCCAGGAGCCAGGAGCGGACGACGCTCCCCTGGTTCCAGAGGTGGGCGATGGCCGTCAGGTCCAGCCGGAACTCCGACGCGTGGAGCAGTTCGAACCCCTCGGCGTAGGCCTGCATCAGCCCGTACTCGACGCCGTTGTGGATCATCTTCACGTAGTGGCCGGCCCCGTGGCCGCCCACGTAAGCGTAGCCGTCGGGCGGCGCCAGGGTTCGGAAGATGGGTTCCAGGCGATCGAAGATCGCCCGCTCGCCGCCCACCATCAGGCAGTAGCCGTTCTTGAGTCCCCACACGCCGCCGCTGGTTCCCGCGTCCACGTAGTGGAGGCCCTGCGGCGTGAGCTCGGCGGCGCGGCGGAGGTCGTCCTTGTAGTGAGTGTTGCCGCCGTCAACGAGGACATCGCCCCGGCCGAGACGCCCCGCGAGCTCTCGGATGGTCTCCTCGGTGGGGCGACCGGCCGGCACCATGATCCAGACGGCGCGGGGCGGGGTCAGAGCCCGAACGAGCTCGTCGAGGGAGGCGGCGTCGATCGCGCCCTTGGCCGCCACCGCGCGCCGCGCCTCCGCCGACAGGTCGAAGGCGACGACGCGGTGCCCCCCGCCCAGGAGCCGCTCCACCATGCTGGCCCCCATCCGGCCGAGGCCCACGAACCCGAGATCCATGACGACGAGCGGTGGCTAGCGGGCGGGGACGACCCGGGCCAGAATCGCGGTGAACTTCTTCAGGGTGTCCACCGGGTCTTTTCCGCCCAGGTGGACCCTGATCACCCGCCGGCCTTTGTTTCGGAGCGCTTGCAGATCGCCTAGGGCCTGGGCGTTCTTCAAGACGGCGAACGTGAACGTCTCCCCCGGGATGGGCAGATCGTGAGGATCGTCGGCGGTGATCTGGATGATGAGGGCGCTCGGGGGACCTCCCTTGTGGAGCTGCCCGGTCGAGTGCAGGTAGCGCGGACCGAGGCCCAACGTCACGGCGAGCTTGGACTTGTCACGCATGACCCGGCGCAGTTCTTGGAAGGCCTCGACCATCTCCGGTCGTGGCGGCAGGTACGCCTGCAAAGCCAGGTAATCCCCCGGCCGCGCCAGCCCCAGGTGGGCCCCGAGCCCCTCGGCGACCGTGGAGGGTTTCGTGCCCGCGCCGGTGAGCAGCGCGATGCCGTCTTCTTCGCGGTCCACGGGCCACTCGGGCAGCCGGCGGCTGGTGCGGTACGTGGCCAGGAGCTTGGCCGTGTTGTCCTTGGACTCCTGGACGTTCGGCTCGTCGAAGGGATTGACCTCCAGGACGGCCCCGAGAGTCGCCGTCGCGATCTCCCACCGGTAGAACTCGCGGCCCAGGTCCAGGATCTCCTCCAGGCGGATCCGGATCACCGGGTGGCCGGCCTCCTCGAGCGCCGCGAGGCCGGCCTCGAGCGCGACGGCCTCTTCGGCCAAGGTGATCGCCACGAAGAGACGGTCGGAGCCGTACACAGTCGGGGGGCCGAGAGGCTCGCCGTCCACCGGGATCAGGCCGCGCCCGTTCTTTCCGAGACTTTCGGCGAGGAGCTGCTCCACCCAGGCGCCAAAGGGGGCGAGGGCGGGGGAGAAGACGAAGGTCACCTTATCGCGACCCGCCTTGGCCCAGGCGGCCAGCTTGGCGCCCAGGACGACGCCGGGATTCTGCCGGACGGGGACGGAATCGCTGGCCTCTTCCACCGCCGCGACCGCCCGCTCCAGGAGTCCGGTCACGTCGATGCCGACCAGCGCACCAGGCAGGAGGCCGAAGTAGGAGAGCCCCGAGAAGCGGCCGCCGATGGTGGGCGGATTGAGGAAGATCTTGCGGAAACCCTGGCTCTTCGCCAGCTTCTCCAGGGGCGTGCCGCCGTCCGTGATCGCGACGAACTGGAGGCCGGGCTTCCCCCGCGAGCCGCGCTCCACCTGCTCGCGGAAGAAGGAGTAGAAGGCGAGCGTCTCGGTGGTGAGGCCGGACTTCGAGGAGACCACAAACAGGGTGCGAGGCAGGTTGATCCGGTTCAACGTGGCCTTGATGGCAGCCGGGTCGGTGGAGTCGAGGACCACCAGGTCCGGGAATCCCATCTTCGAACCGAAGGTGAGCGAGAGGACCTCGGGGCAGAGGGTGGACCCTCCCATGCCGAGGAGGAGCGCGTGGGTGTAGTGAGAGCGGCGGATGTCGTCGGCGAACTCCTTGAGCTCGTCGGCGTGCCCCTGCATCAAGGTCGGCGACGTGAGCCAGCCGAGGCGATTTCGGATCACCGCCTGCTGGGCGCTGTCCTCCGACCAGATGGATGCGTCTTTGATCCAGAGGCTTTCGACGAACCCGCTCCGCTCGAGGGCCGCGAGGGTGGCCTCCGCCATCTGGGCCGTCCGCTCGGCCGGGGTCGGCGGTGGGAGCGGTGGAGGAGGCGGTGGCGGTGGCGGCGGGGAGGTGGGTGGTGCGGCCTTGGGGGCCGGCCGCACTGGCGCGGGGCGCGGCCTCGGCTCCACGACGCCGGTCTCCCGGTCGAACTCCTCGATGACCTTGGCGACCTCGTCGGCGAGTGACGGATCGAGATCCACGCGCTCCTCGTCGGGCCGTGGGGGGGGAGGAGCCGGGCGTTCCCGGGCGGGGGGGGGAATCGGCCGCGCCGGGGCTTCCTCTGGGGTCGGGACTGGCCGCGGCTCGGGTCTGGCCCGAGGGGTCGCGGGCTCTTTGACGGGCGCGGGGACGGTGAGCCGGGGGGCGGACTCGCGGCGGACCGTCCGTTCGGCCGTTGGGTGGAGAGCTCCCTGCTCCAGCTCGACGATCTTGGCGAGGCGGCGAACGTGCCGCTCCTCACCGGAAAACGACGTCGCGAGCCATTCGCGGGCGAGTTCGATGGCGGTCTCGGCGTTCAGCACGCGGGCGCCCAGGCAGAGCACGTTGGCGTCGTCGTCTTCGCGGCTCTGGCGCGCCGTGAAGAGGTCCTGGCAGAGCGCCGCGCGCACGCCCGGGATCTTGTTGGCGGCGATGGCGGCGCCGACCCCGCTGCCGCAGACCAGGATCCCCAGCTCGACGAACTGGTTGCGCACCGCCTTGCCGACGGCTCGGGCAAAATCCGGGTAGTCCACCGGATCGGTGGAGAAGGTCCCGAGATCGAGGACGTGATGGTCGTCCTCCTCCAGAGCCGAGATGATCGGCTCCTTCAACGGGTGGCCAGCGTGGTCGCAGCCGAAGGCGATGCGCATCGGTCAGTCTTCCTGCCGGGCTCTAGTATGTCAGGAGCGGGACAATCCTACAAACTCATCGTAGAGGCGGCCCTGGCGCTTGGGGGCCTCCTCGTACCGCTGATGCCACCCCGGATCGGGATGGATGGTGCGCCCCCTGGGGACCGGGGGGAGCCCAGAGGCTGGGGCGGCGCGCGGACTTCCAGCGGCGTTCGCTTGAGGTCCTCCTGGCCTTGGACGTAGAATGGGCCGGGAGACGCCCTCCATGTCCGAGTCCAGATCTATTCGCGTGCTGAGCCCTGTGGGGGAGGCGCGTCCAAGCGTCCTGACGGCGCCTGCGCTCCCCTCGGACCTCCGGGGGAAGACCATCGGCTTTCTCGACAATACCAAGGCGAACTTCGATCGTCTCGCGGCCGACATGGGCGAGCTCCTCCGGCGAGGTTTCGGCGTCCAAGACGTCGTCCACCGGAGGAAGGCGAACGCTTCTTCCCCCGCCGCGCCGGAGATCCTGGAGGCGCTGGCCAAGGCCTGCGATCTCGTCCTGGCCGGCTCGGCCGACTGAGGCTCCTGCACGTCGTGGAGTCTCCACGACGCGGTGGAGCTGGCCAAGGGCGGCACGCCGGCCGGGCTGATCGCGACGACGACGTTCGAGCCGCTGGCGGCGGCGGAGCTCCGGGCCCGCGGGATCGGAGGGCTGCCGCTCCTGGTCATTGACCATCCGCTGGGCGGCGAAAAACCCGACGGCGTCCTCCGCCGGGCGCAGCAGGCGGTGCGGGAGCTCGTGGCGCTGATCGGTGTCAAACCGTGACGCTTCTTTCGGAAATCCTCGAGCTCCCCGACTCTCCTGAGGCCGTCTTCTCGGCCTTCTGCGAGCGCGAGTGGTGCGACGGCCTGCCGATCATCCCGCCGACCCTCGAGCGGGTGGAGTCGATGCTCGGGGCCGTGGCCGGGGATCCCCAGGAATCCCTGGGCGCGCTCCCGCCGCTCTGGCGCGAGGCGACGCTGGAGAAGCTCGCGGTCAACGCCGTGATGGCCGGCTGCCTGCCCGCTCACTTCCCGGTCGTCCTGACCGCGGTCGAGGCGATGCTCGATCCCGCCTTCAACCTTTACGGGGTCCAGGCCACGACCCACCCGGTGGCGCCGCTCCTGATCCTGAGCGGCCCGTACGCCCGTGCCATCGGCATGCACGGGGGCTCGGGCTGCTTCGGCCCGGGCTTCCGCGCCAACGCGACGATCGGCCGGGCGATCCGGTTGATCCTGATGAACGTCGGCGGGGGCTGGCCCGGGCGTCACGACATGGCGACCCAGGGGAGCCCGGCCAAGTTCGCCTACGCGATTGCCGAGAACGAGGCGGCGTGCCCGTGGGCGCCGCTCCACGTCGAGCTCGGGTACGCCCCCGACCAGTCGGTGGTCACCGTCTTCGGGGGCGAGGCGCCCCACAACGTCAACGACCACGTCTCTACGGGGGCGGCGGGGATCCTCCACACGGTGTCGGACACGGCGGCGACGCTCGGCTCCAACGTCAAGTGGTACCTCTCCCAGAGCCAGTTGCTCCTGGTTCTCGGGCCCGAGCACGCCGCCACGATCGCGGGGGACGGCCTGTCGAAGGGCGAGGTCAAGAGGTTCGTCTTCGAGCACGCGCGGCTCCCGCTCGGCACGCTGAAGCTGGGCGGCATGTGGGGGATTCAGGACTGGCCGGAATGGATGAGGGCCGTCACCGATGACCGGACGCTCCTGCCGATCGTGGCCTCGCCGGAAGAGATCTTCGTGATCGTCGCGGGCGGGGCCGGCAAACACTCGGCCGTCGTCCCGAACTCGACGTTCAGCCGGGCAGTGCACCGCCCGCTCACCCGTCTCCTCAACGGAGGACACAGAGAATGAAACGGATCGGGTTCGTCGGGACAGGGACCATGGGCATTCCCATGGTCACGAATCTCGTGAAGGCCCTATTCTCCGTGCTGGCCTACGACGCCCGGCCGGAGGCGCTGGAGGAGGCGCGCCGGCGGGGCGCGGCGGTGGCCGCGTCGTCGGCCGAGGCGGCGCGGGACTCCGACCTCGTGATCACCATGCTCCCGTCCTCCTCCGACGTGGAGGCGGCCTACCTGGGACCCGACGGCGTGCTCGCCGGCGCGCCCGCGGGCCGTCTCTGCGTGGACATGTCCACGATCGATCCGTCGACATCACGCCGTGTCGCGGAGCGGGCGAAGGCCAAGGGGGTCCGCTTCCTGGACGCGCCCGTGTCGGGGGCGGTGCCGCGCGCCGTCGAGGGGACGCTGACGATCATGGTGGGCGGCGATTCCAGGGATCTGGAGGAGGCGCGGCCGGCGCTTGCCGCCATGGGCTCCAACATCATCCACGTGGGTCCGGTGGGGAGCGGGGAGGTGGCGAAGCTCTGCAATAACCTCATCGCGGGGGTCGCCACGGTGGCGGTGAGCGAGGCCTTTCGCCTGGCCGAGGCATTCGGCGTGGACCCGAAGATCCTGACCGAGGTGATTTCCAAATCTTCAGGCCACACGTGGGCGATGGAGCACAACCACCCGGTCCCGGGGCTCGTGGCGAAGGCGGCCTCGAACCGTGACTACGCCCCGGGCTTCATGACCGACCTCATGGCGAAGGACCTGGGGCTGGCGGTCAACGCCGCGCGGGAACTGCGCCAGCCCGTCTTCGTGGCGTCCGCCGCGTTCGAGCTCTACCGGCTGGCCTCGAGCCACGGCCTGGGGCGGAAGGATTTCTCGTCCGTCTACACCTTCCTCAAACCCTCTCCACGTGAGGCGCCTGTCTGAGACTCCGACGGGGGCTTCGACGTCAGCGCCCCACCTTCACCAGAGGGAGGACCCCTTCCAGCTCGCCCTTCATGATGGGGTGCTGGTTGCCGCCCACGGCCCGGGACTTCTGCGTGACCTGCTGCTCCAAGTACTCGTAGAGCTCCTGGAGGGTGACGATGCCGTCGCGGTTGAGGTCTGCCGCC
>JAHFDN010000028.1 GCA_023248995.1 Candidatus Rokuibacteriota bacterium | reverse complement strand
CCGGCGCGCAGAGGCCAGGAGCGCCTCGGCGCTGAACGGGGCGAACCCGAATCCGGTCCCCGACTGCTGGCCGGGATCGAATTCGGTCACGGTGTCCGCCAGTCCGCCGGTCCAACGCACGAAGGGGACCGTGCCGTACCGGAGGCTGATCAGCTGGCCGAGGCCGCACGGCTCGTAGCGGGAGGGCATCAGGAAGAAGTCCGCGCCGGCGTAGATCCGCCGCGCCAGCGTCGCATCGTAACCCACCCGGACGGCGATCCGCCCCGCGTGCGCGCCGGCCGCCCGCTGGAAGGCCTGTTCGAGCGCGGGTTCCCCCGACCCGAGCAGCGCGAGCTGAGCGCCCTCGGCGAGGAGCCCGGGGAGCGCGTCGAGAACGAGCGTGAGCCCCTTCTGCTCCACCAGGCGCGTGACCATCCCGATGAGCGGGGCGGGGTCCTGGGCCAGCCCCAGCTCTTCCTGGAGCGCGAGCTTGCAGGCGCTCTTGCCCTGGAGGTCGTCGGCCGTGTAGCCCTTCGCAATGGCCGGATCGCTCGCCGGATTCCAGGTCTCGTAGTCAATCCCGTTGACGACACCGTGGAGCGCCTCGCTCCGCTCCCGGAGCACCCCCTCGAGCCCGCAGCCGAGCTCGAGCGTCTGGATCTCCCGGGCGTACGTCCGGCTGACCGTGGAGAGGAGGTTGGCGAAGACGAGCCCGCCCTTGAGGAAATTGATTTTCCCGTAGAACTCGATCCCCGCTGGCGTGAAGAGATCCCAGCCCAGCCCGGTCATGGGCATGTCGTGGTGCCAGAAGACGCCCTGGTAGGCCAGATTGTGGATGGTGAAGAGCGTGGCGATCCGGGCGAGCGCCGGGTCGTTCCGATAGAGCGTCTCGAGGTACACCGGGATGAGCCCGGTCTGCCAGTCGTTGGCGTGGATCACCTGGGGAATCCACCCGAGACCCTTGATGGCTTCCACGGCGGCCCGGCAGAAGAAGATGAATCGCTCGCAGTTGTCCCAGTAGTCGCCCTCGGCGGTGCCGTAGAGGCCGTCGCGGTCGTAGTAGTGGTCCTGCGCCAGGAAGTAGATGGGGATGCCGCCGCCCAGCCGCCCCTCGAGGAGCGCGCCCTCCTGGGTGCGGTCGGCGATGGGGACGCGAAGGCGGGAGACGACCGGGGTGAGCGATCCGGCCTGGCGCTCGACGCCGCGGAACTTCGGCATGAACACGCGGACGTCATGGCCGAGCCGCGCCAGGGCCTTGGGGAGCGCGCCGGCGACGTCGGCGAGGCCGCCCGTCTTGGCGAAGGGCTCCACTTCCGACGAGACCAGCAGGATGCGCAAGCGTTGGGGCACGATCGACCTCCGGGTGGGAGTGCGCTGCCATTATCCCCACCCGGGGTTGTCCTTGTCAACCGCGAGCTGGTCAGACGTCTTCGAGGATCGTGAACACCAGCGCTGTCACGTGAGAGGAGATGCGCTTGAGATTCGTCAGGACGTCCAGGTGGATCTCCGAGGTCTCGAGGGACTCCGCCAATCCCGCGCGCAGGCGCGCCAGGTGGGATTCGCGCAGCTCCCGCTCCCGCTGGCGGATCAGCGGCCGCTGGTCCAATACCTCCTGGGCCAGGCCCCGGTCGTTGGCCGCGAAGGCGGCGATGGCCCGCTCCAGGTTCTTGGTCACCAGCGCGTGGAACTCGATGATCTCGGCCTCGCCGGCGCCGGAGAAGCGCCGCCCCTGGTACGTCTTCTTGCGGGCCAGGTCCATCAGGTTCTTGTCAATGATGTCCCCGATGTTCTCCAGGTTCGCGTTGAACGTAATCAGCGCGACGGACCGGCGCGGGAGGTCCGCCGACATGGTCTCGCGCCCGAGGCGCGTGAGGAAGAGCTTGATCTCCCGCTCCAGGTAGTCCACCTGGTCATCCCGCCGCTCGACGTCCTCCAGCAGGTCCCGGTTGTCGGTCCGAAAAACCGTCATCGCGTCGCGAAGCATGCCCTGGACCACGTCGGCCATCCTGAGGGCCTCGCGCGCGGCCTGGCCGATGGCCAGAGCCGGCTGATCGAGGGCGCGCTCGTCGAGGTAGCGCGTCTTGAAGGGACTTCCCTCCTCCTCCTCGTCGGGGACAAGCGCGGAGAAGAGCCGGGAGGCGAGGCCCTGGAAAGGCACGAAGAGCGCGCTGATGCCGATGTTGAACATCGTGTGGGCGTTGGCGATCTGGCGAGCCGGGTCCGTCGCCGTCGTCGCGATCCAGCGGGTGAAGGGGTCGATGAACGGGAAGATCAGCGCGACGCCGAGGACCTTGAAGGCGATGTGGGCCGCCGCGACGCGCTTGGCGTCCGGACGCGAGCCGATGGAGGCCATCAGCGCGGCGGCGCAGGTGCCGATGTTGGCGCCCAGCACGATGGCGACGGCGCCGTCCAGGGGCAGATGCCCCTCGCTGGCCAGCGCGATGGCGAGTCCGATGGTGGCCGCCGAAGACTGAATCAGCGCGCTGAAGGCCGCCGCCGTCAGGATCCCCGCCAGGGGGGTGCCCGCCAGCGTGACGAGGACTTGCCGGGCGAGGGCGCTCGACCTGAGCGGGCCCATGCCGTCCATCATCAGCTTGAGGCCGAGGAAGATCAGGCCGAAGCCCAGAACGGCGGTCCCCAGATCCTTCACCACGCGTCGCTTGCCGAGGAAGATGAGGCTGAACCCCACGCCGACCAGCAGGAGCGCGTAGTCGGTGACTTTGAAGGCGATCAGCTGGACCGTGAAGGTGGTGCCGATGTCCGCCCCCAGGATCACGCCCATGGTCTGCGAGAAGGGCATGAGCCCGGCGGAGACGAAACCGATCAGCATCACCGTGGTCGCCGAGGACGACTGGATGATCGCCGTGACGGCCGCGCCGGAGAGGACCGCGGTGAGACGGTTCCGGGTGAGGTGGGTCAGGAGATAGCGGAGCCGTCCTCCCGCCGCGCGCTGGAAGCCCTCGCCGACCAGCTGGATCCCGTAGAGGAGGAGGGCCATGCCGCCGAACAGGGCGAGGATCACCACGGCGTCAGCCCTTCATCCCTTCCCCTCGACCACGGCCTGGCATCGCTTGAGGCGGGCGAGGGTCTTGTCTTTTCCGAGGAGCGCCGCGACCTGGAAGATCGGCGGGCTCACGGTCCGACCCGTGAGCGCGAGCCGCGTGAGCTGGGCCAGGTCCACCAGCTTGAGCCCCAGCTCGGCCGCCAGGCCACGATACAGGAGCTCAAGCGCTTCGGGGGTGAACGGCTCCTGCGTCTCGAGCCGCTTGCCGAGAAGCTTGAGCCGGGGCACGGCGTCGACCGTGAAGAACTTCGATGCGGCCTCGGGATCGCAGGCCGACGGCTCGGCGAAGTAGAACGCCCCCATCGTCGCCATCTCCGCCAGGGTCCTCCCGCGCTCCCTGAGGCTCTCCGCCACGCGGGCCAGCCACGCCCGGTCGGCCGGCACCGGCAGGCCGGCGCGCTCGAGAAACGGGACCAGATCGCCGGCCAGCCGATCGGCGGGCGCCTGGCGGATCCAGTGGTTCGACAGCCACTCGAGCTTGGCCCGGTCGAAGACGGCCCCGGCGGAGCCCACGTGCGCCAAGTCGAAATGCCGGATCAGCTCCTCGCGGGTGAAGATCTCCTGATCGCCGTGGGACCAGCCGAGCCGCGCCAGGTAGTTCACCATCGCCTCCGGGAGAAACCCCTCCTCCCTGAACGCGAGCACGGAGGTGGCTCCGTGGCGCTTCGAGAGGCGGGTCCGGTCCGGCCCCAGGATCATCGGGATGTGGGCGAAGGCCGGGGCCGGGTAGCCGAGCGCCTGGTAGCAGAGGATCTGCTTCGGCGTGTTCGAGAGGTGATCGTTGCCGCGAATGACGTGGGTGATCTTCATCGTGACATCGTCCACGACCACGCAGAAGTTGTACGTGGGGCTCCCGTCGGTGCGGACGAGAATCCAGTCGTCGAGCTGGCTGTGGTCGAACACCACCCTGCCGTGGATCAGGTCCTGTACAACGGTCTGGCCCGAGAGCGGAATCTTCAACCGGAGCGCGTGGGGAACGCTCGGCGGAACGTTCGCGTCCCGGCACTTTCCCCCGTAGCGAAAGGTCTGGCCGCCGGCCTGCGCGGCCTTCCGCTGCGCCTCCAGCTCCTCCGGCGGGCAGACGCAGCGGTACACCCTCCCCTCCGCCAGGAGGCGCTCGGCGTGGGCCTTGTAGATCTCCAGCCGCTCGGTCTGCCGGTAGCCGGGCGTCGGCGGACCTTCGTCCCAGTCGAGACCGAGCCAGCGGAGCGCCTCCAGGATGGAGACGATGAACTCCTCGGTCGAGCGCGAGCGGTCCGTGTCCTCGATCCGGAGGATGAAGACGCCGCGGTGGTGGCGGGCGAAGAGCCAGGTGAAGAGCGCGGTGCGCGCCCCGCCCACGTGCAGATGCCCCGTGGGGCTCGGCGCGAAGCGGACTCTGACCGGCTCGGCCATGATCAGTACCCGGCGAAGAGACGGCCCCAGGCGGTCCGGCCGAAGGCGCGGATGCGCGCGCGACCGATCGTGGGGTACCAGAGCCAGTCGTGATAGACGTTGGAGGCGAACGGCGCCCAGACCATCAGCGGGGAGTGGAGAAGCAGCTTCTTCAGCGGGGAGAGCGGCCCTTTGCGGATCAACTGATCCCCCCAGATCACGAGGCTCCGCCGCGTCCGGAAGCCCAGGCGGAGGTTCGTGACGTCGTCCCCGACGACCTCGATCTCACGCGGATCGGCCACGCCCAGGCCACGCTCGTGGCACATCCGGAGGTACGGGATCCCGAGCGGGTCGAAGCCCATGATCCTGGCGGCGATGGCGTCGATGGCGACCTGGTCGGCCGCGGCGAGGATCAGGTTCCCCTCGCGCGGGACCATCGTGCGCGGCCCGGCGCCGTCCCCCATGACGGTCCCGTCCATCACCGCGAACACCGCCGGGTGGAGCTCCCGCTGCATGTACATCAGATCCACCATGACCTCGTGGATGTACTCGTGGGCGTAATGCCGCACCTCCTTCAGGAGCCCGCCGAAAGAATTCTTGATGGCGCCCGTGGTGACTGTATGGCCGTGCGTTTTCACGCAAGGCAGGTGGCAGACGTTCTTGCCCACGTACATCTTCGGGATCTCAATCCCGTCGGGAAAAATGCGGTTCAACCTGAGCAGGGGCGACCTGAACTCGTAGCGGATCCACTCGACCTCCATCAGCGGGATGAAGGGCAGCCCGTACCGCTCGAGGACGGGCATCCACTTGTTGTTGATCGCGCCCCGACGCGGATCGGTGACGACCGTCCGGTTTTCGACCGGGAGGAGGTGCCGCGCCTCGTAGCCGTCCTCGAAGAGCGTGTTGAGCACCCCCTCGAGCTGCCACGGCTGGGTGGAGCAGGCGGGGAAGTACTTCGTCCAGGAGAGGTTCAGCTTGAGGAGGCAGTCCTGGTCGCGGGCGAGCACCTGGTCGTACTTCGCCAGGCGCATGAGCCGGCCGTAGTCCTCCAGCACCGTTTCCGGCCGTGTCCTGAGCACCGCCACCTGCGCCCGCATGGGTCCCGAAAGCCCCCTTGAAATTAGACGATTATTCTAGCACGGGGTGCTTGTTCTGCTGCCCTGCCGGGTTACCGACCGGGCAGGTAGAGGATGAGGAAGACGGCGACCATCCAGAGGAAGGTGTTCACGAGCAGCGCCCGGTCGGAGAGGAACAGCTCCGAGGGATTGCCGCCGAGTTGCCGCCGGTAGAGGAGGTAGAGGTAGCGGAAAATCCCGTAGAGCACGAAGGGGAGCGTCAGCGGCAAGAGGCGCGTGTGAAACTTGGCCACGGTCTCGGCGGACATCGTGTAGAGCGCGTAGGCGGTGACGGCGGACGCCGTCACCACGGCGATCATCTGATCCAGGAGCCCGGCGCTGTACTCGGCCAGGATGGGCCGGTGGTTCACGCCGTCCCCCTCCAGCGTGAGCAGCTCGTGGCGGCGCTTGCCGAAGGCGAGGAAGAGTGCCAGGAGGATCGTGCAGATCAGGAGCCAGCCAGAAATCTCCACCCCGACGACGACCGCTCCGGCGACGGCGCGCAGGACAAAGCCGACCGAGACCGCCAGGGCGTCCACGATCACCACACGCTTGAGCCCGGCGGAATAGGCGACGAGCAGGGCGACGTAGCCGAGCGCCACCCAGCCGAACAGTTTCGAGAGGAGGAACGAGAGCGCGAGGCTCCCGAGCAGGATCCCCGCGCCGATCCGGAGCGCGGTCGCGCGCGGGAGCGCGCCCGAGGCCACGGGGCGAGCCCGCTTGGTCGGGTGGAGGCGGTCCCTGTCGTAATCGGCAACGTCGTTGACCAGGTACACCCCTCCGGACAGGGCGCAGAAGAGGGCGAAGGCCGCCAGGGCAGGCCAGAAGAGCGGGCTCAAGAGGCGTTGGGAGAAGACGACCCCGGCGAAGACGAAGAGGTTCTTCACCCACTGGTGGGGGCGGAGCGAGACCCAGACCGCCCGCGCCAGTCCCACCCCCCGCCTCTAGAGCCGGATGATGTTGGCGCGGTGGCCGAGGAAGCCTGTGGCGTTGCGGGTGTCCACGATGAGGGGGGCCCGCGCCGCCACTTGCTCCATATCGAACTCGGGATGGTTCGTCAGAACCAGGACGAGGTCCTGCGAGTCGACGCTCGCGCTCTGCCAGGCAACGGCCGTCAACCGATGGTCGCCCAGGGTGAGCCGGGGAACGTGCGGATCCACGTACGACACCTGGGCGCCCCGGGCCAGGAGCGCCTCCAGGATCTCGAG
Source organism: Candidatus Rokuibacteriota bacterium (assembly GCA_023248995.1). GTDB lineage: Bacteria > Methylomirabilota > Methylomirabilia > Rokubacteriales > CSP1-6 > JAHFDN01. Next base: position 17,553 of record JAHFDN010000028.1, on the reverse strand, counting down.
CGCCGGCGACTCCCTGATGTCGCCGACTCCCGCCTTGTAGGCGACGCCGAGGGCGAGGACCTTCGCCCCGCGCACGGCTCGCCCCCTGTCGTTCAGGGCGTCGGCCACCATCTGGACCACGTAGCTCGGCATCTGGCGGTTGATCTCGTCCGCGAACGCCATGAACTTGGGCTCGTAACCCGCCAGCCGCGCCTTCCAGGTGAGGTAGTAGGGATCCACCGGGATGCAGTGCCCGCCGATGCCCGGTCCGGGGTAGAACGGCATGTAGCCGAACGGCTTCGTGGCGGCGGCCGCGATCACCTCCCAGACGGACAGCCCGAGACGCCGGCACATGATCGCCAGCTCGTTGACGAGGGCGATGTTGACGCTCCGGAAGATGTTCTCGAAGAGCTTGACCATCTCGGCCGTCTGGGGCCCCGAGACGGGCACCACCCGGTCAACGATCTGGCCATAGAGGACCTGCGTCAGCTCCGAGCAGGCGGGCGTCATCCCGCCGACGACCTTCGGGATGGCCCGCAGGTCGAAGCGCTTGTTGCCCGGGTCAATGCGCTCGGGCGAGAAGGCGAGGAAAAACTCCTCTCCCACCTTGAGCCCGCGGGCGCTGAAGCGCGGCAGGAGCACCTCCTCCGTCGTGCCGGGGTACGTGGTGGACTCCAGCACCACCAGCTGGCCGGGACGCAGGACGGTCGCCACGGCGTCGGCGGCGGCCACGATGTGGGAGATGTCTGGCTCCTTGGATTTCCCCAGCGGCGTCGGCACGCAGATGATGACCACGTCCACGGCGCCGAGCGCGGAGGCGTCGTTCGTGAGAGAGAGCCGCGCCGCCGCCACGAGAGTCGCCAGGTCGTCGCTCCTGACGTCCTCCACCGGGCTCTCTCCCTGGCGGAGCCGGGCCACGCGGCCGGCGTCCACGTCCACCCCGACGACCGGGAAGCCGGCCTTCCCGAAGGCGACGGCGAGCGGCAGACCCACGTAGCCCAGGCCGATGACCCCGATCCGCGCCGAGCGCTGCTCGAGGGACTGCCGAAGCCGCTGGCTCAGAGCGCCCACGTCTTTCATTCTACCCGATCCGATTCAGCGCCTGATGCATCGCTTTCGCCACCGCCTCCACCTCGGCGTCCGTCAGCTCGGGGAAGCATGGGAGGGACAGGGCCTCGCGCGAGGCCCGCCAGGCCGCCGGGCACTCCGGCGGGGGGGAGTCGCCCAGCCCCCTGAAGAGCGGCTGGCCCGGGATCGGCAGCGGATAGTGGAGCGTCGTGCCGACGCCCAGGTCGGCCAGCGCCTTCTGGAGCGCGTCGCGTTTGGGCGAGAGGACCGTGTAGTGGTGATACACGTGCACCGCCGGCGGCCGCTCTCGGGGCAAGGTCAGCGGCAGGTCGGCGAGCAGAGCCGAGTACCGCGCGGCGAGCCCGCGCCGCGCCCGCGTCCAGGCGGGCAGGTGGCGGAGCTTCACCCGGAGCAGCGCGGCCTGGATCTCGTCGAGACGGCTCGACCACCCGAGCTCCGCGTGCTGGTACTTGGCCCGCGAGCCATGGTCCCTGAGCCGCCGGACGCGCTCCGCCAGCTCTTCCCGATCCGTCACCACCATCCCCGCGTCCCCGCAGGCCCCGAGGTTCTTCGTCGGGTAGAAGGAGAGGCAGGCCAGGTCGCCGAAGCTTCCCACCGGGCGACCGGCGTAGGAGGCCCCGATGGCCTGCGCCGCGTCCTCGACGAGGGCCACCCGGTGCCGGCGCGCGAGCGCCCCCAGCGCCTCCATGTCGGCGGGATGGCCGTAGAGGTGGACGGGGAGGACGGCCTTGGTGCGCGGCGTGACCGCGCGTTCCACCTGAGCCGGGTCGAGCGTGAACGTGCGGAGGTCGATATCCACGATGACAGGACGCGCGCCCGCGTGAAGGACGGCGGAGGCGGAGGCGACGAAGGAGAAGGCGGGCGTGATGACCTCATCGCCGGGCCCGACGCCGAGCGCGCGGAGCGCCAGGTGGAGCGCGTCGGTCCCCGAGGCCACGCCCACCCCGTGGCGAACCCCGCAGAGCGCCGCCACCTCGGCCTCCAGCGCCTCGCCCTCGGGGCCGAGGATAAAACGGCTCGAGACCAGCACCCGCTCGACCGCCTCGAGCAGCTCCGCCTTGAGCCGGGCGTGCTGGCGGGTCAGGTCGATCTGCGGGATCATCGGCCAGCGCTCAGGCCCGTCTTCGTGCCTACCTGCCCCAGGCCCAGCAGGTTCACCGAAAACCGCACCTCCTGCTCGTTCCGCCCCAGGCCGACCCCGGACCGGTCCACGAGCTCGATGCTCACGGTCGCGCACTGGCAGAGGAAGTCCGCGCCGACCCGCGACTCCACCAGCCGGCCGCTCCGGACGTCCCAGTGGGTGGAGCCGTGCGCCGCGAGGTAGCGGGTAAGCTTGGCCTGAACCCCCCCCGTCACGAACTCGATCTTCGCCTGGTTGTCGAACCGGGTCCCCGTGGTGACCGTGACGTCCTGATAGGTGCCCGAGATGTCGGTGTTCAGGCTCTGAAAACCCCGCCCGTACACGTTATAGGCGGAGTCTCCGCGAAGCCGGAAGAACTGGTTGGGCTGGACGATCAGGTCGCCGGTCAGGTTGCCCAATTGCTTGGAGGTGTCGTTGGGAGGAAGGTCGTACGTCTGGGCGAGCACGAAGCGGAGCAGCTCCCACCGGACCGGCTGCTGCCCCTCTCCCGCGACCGTCTTGCCGTTGAGCCGGTTCGTGAGGGAGTACGTGAGACGGCTGATCCTCGCGATGCGATCCACGCCCAGGTCCGCCAGGGGCGCCGAGAGCGCGCCGACACTCCCGCTACCGGGGTCCCACTGGGGGGTGCCTCGCTGGTTCTCCCCCCGGATCTCGGTGACGTTGATCCGGGGCTCGATGAGGTGCTGGAGGCCGGACATGCCCCAGGTTCCGCCCATGTCGTAGACGCGCGAGGCGCGCGCCTCCAGATCGGCGCCCCACTCGATCTGGGAGCGGACAAAGGACTGGTCCTTGGTCTCCTCCACCACGATACCGCCGTCCCGCGTCTCTCTCCAGCCGATCACCCGCTTGCTGTAGAACGTCTCCCGTTCACCCAGAAACGGGGTGACGGTGAAGTAGCCGCCGACCGGGATGGGGAGGAACAGGCGGGGGTGGAAATCTATCCGCTGGCCGTCCGACCCCACGTCGCGGACGAAGTTCGTGTAGCTCGACTCCAGGTCGTAGAGGAGCCCGGTGGCGCCCGGCACGGGCTGCCGGATCCCCTGGAGCTTGATCTCGGGCAGGCGCTGGAGCTCCACGGACTGCTTCTGAGTCAGGTCCTGATACCAGAAGGTGTTGGCCACCAGGTTCCAGGACTCCCCCCGCCAGGTGGCGGACACGGTGGACTGCGCCCGCTGCACACTCCGGTCGAGCAGGCGGTCCGCGTACTCGCGAAAAAAGTTGTCGTCCGAGACCCTGTTGACGTCGGCCTTGAACGACAGGCGCGGCAGGATCTGCCAGTCGTGCTTGAGGGCGAAGTTCCCCCGGTCGTCGTTGTCCTTCTGCGTTTCGCGGATGCCGAAGCCCTGAAAGAAACCGCGGTTGGTCTCCGAGAGGATGTAGCGGTACTGGGCGTCCAGCCCCACCCCGCGCTCGGAGTATGGCGCCAGCGTGAACGTGGCGTCCTGGCTGTCGCTGATGGCCCAGAAGAACGGAACCTTTGCGAAAAACCCCTTTTGGCTCGACGTGCCGAACGTCGGCAGGAGAAACCCCGTCTGCCGCTCGCGGCGGAGCGCCGCAGCGAAGAAGGGCACCCACGGGATCACGGGGACCTTCTCGACCCAGAAGGAAGCATCCCGTCCCACGATCTTGTCGTCGAGCTCGACGGTAGCCCGGCCGAGCTTGAACGACCAGAGCGGAGGATCCGCTTCGCAGGTGGTGAAGACGCCGCGACGGACGCTGTAGACACCCTCGCCCACGCGCTCCAGCCGCTCTCCCGAGATCCGGTAGTAAGGGGCCGAAAAGGCGGAGCCGTTGTGCACGACCCCGGTCCCGGTCTTCAGGTTATAGTCGATCCGCTCCCCGACAAGCCGGTCCTTCCCGTCGAAGAAGATCGCCTTGCCCTGAGCGACCGCCTCGCCCGTTTCCCGGTTGATCTCCACCCGGTCGGCCGTGAGCCGGCTCGTCCCCCGGGTGATCTCCACGTTCCCGGTGGCGATGACAAGACCGTCCGGCCCCACCTGCTGGATCTGGTCGGCGAGGATGCTCACGCCCCCCCCATCTCCTTGAAGGTTCAGGGGGGTCTGGGCAAAGGCAGGGAGAGCCAGAACAAGGTAGGCGGAAACCAGGAGGAGCCCCGCGCGGGTTCGCATCATCGAGTGTCTTGTGAGTACCTATGAAAAAAGGGATTCTACGCTATCACGCCCCCTTTCGATTTCGCAAGGAATATCGCCTCCACCGCCACTCTGTGTCAGAACGTCTGCGACGGTAAAGAGTGACCCGGTCACGCAGATGATGGGGGTCCTGGGGGGAGTCAGGGCGATTGATAGAGCTTCGCCGACGGAATGAGCCATTTCCACCCGAGCCTCGGTGGGGGACAGAAACGCCCGGAGCTCCTCCGGAGGCGTGGCACGGGGATGGCGGGAGGCGGTCACGATCAGTCGCGAGGCGACAGGGGTAAGGGCCTTCAGGATGCCGGCCTTGTCCTTGTCCCGGGACACCCCGACGATCACGGTCTTCGGCTGCTCCCCGAAGGCATCCCGAAGCGAGAGCGCCAGGGCCTGGGCGCCGGCGGGGTTGTGGGCCCCGTCGAGGACGACCCAGGGGGACCGACCGACAAGCTCGAAGCGGCCGGGCCAGCGGACGCGCGCGAGCCCGTCGCGGATCCGGGTCTCGGGCACCCGGATCCCGGCAAAGGCCAGCGCCTTCACGGCGGCCACGGCCAAGAGCGCATTCTGGGGCTGAAACGCTCCGAGGAGCGGCAGGAAGAGGTCGTCCAGGGTAAAGCCCGGTCCCGCGAGCCTGAGGCGCTGCCCCGACAGATCCCGCGCCAGGACCCGCGCCGACAGCTCCGCTCCCTCGAGCCAGAGCGGAACGCCAACCGCCTGGGCGCGGCGGCGGAGTGTCGCCGTGACGACCTCGGCCTGGGCCGCGGCCACCCCCCGGCCGCTCCGGATGATGGCGACCTTCTCCACCGCGATCTCTTCCAGGCTCCATCCGAGAAACGCCTGGTGATCGAAGTCAATGGGCGAGAGCACCGACACAACGGGGTCTCCGACGGTCGTGGCATCACCGCGCCCACCCATGCCGACTTCCAGGACGGCGAGGTCCACCCGCTCCCGGGCAAAGTGGGCGAGCGCCAGTGCCGTGACGGCTTCGAAAACGGTGGGATCCACCGGCTCGATGAGCGGCCAGAGCTCCCGGACGCCTTCGACGACCGCCTCCCGGGAGATCGCCCGGCTGCTGACGCGGATCCGCTCGCGGAACGAGCAGAGGTGGGGCGAGGTGTAGAGACCCACGCGGAGCCCCGCGGCCTGAAGCGCGGAGGCGACCATGACGGAAACCGATCCCTTGCCGTTGGTCCCGCCGACCTGGACGATCTGAAACCGCCGCTCGGGATGGCCGAGGGCTTCGACGAGGGCTTCGATCCGCTCAAGGCCCGGCCGCATCCCAGCCTGCTCCCCTCCCCGGAGCGAGAGGAGCCGGCCGACGGCTTCCTCGTAGGTCATGGGAGCGGGAGCGAGGGGCGATCGGCGAAGAAGGCGAGGAGACGGCGCACCGTGGCCTTGAGCTCACGTCGCTCCACGACGAGATCCAGCTGGCCGTGCTCCAGGAGGAACTCGGAACGCTGGAAACCCTCCGGCAACGGCTGGCGGATCGTCTCGGCGATCACCCGCGGCCCGGCGAAGCCGATGAGCGCCCGCGGCTCCGCCAGGATGACGTCGCCGAGCATCGCGAAGCTCGCGGTGACGCCGCCCGTCGTGGGGTCGGTGAGGATCGAGAGATAGGGCAGGCGCTCCTCGCCCAGCCGCCCGAGCGCCGCCGCGGTCTTGGCGAGCTGCATGAGCGAAAGGATGCCCTCCTGCATCCGGGCGCCCCCGGAGGCCGAGAGGATGACGACCGGTAGGCGCTTGACGATCGCCAGCTCCACGGCGCGCGCGATCTTCTCGCCCACCACCGAGGCCATGCTCCCCCCCATGAAGTCGAAATCGAAGACGCACAGGACCACGGGGAAGCCGCCGATGCGGGCAAGGCCCGAGAGGACGGCCTCCTCGTGGCCCGTCTTCTCCTTGGCGGCCCGGAGACGATCACGGTAGCGCTTGGTGTCCTTGAAGCCGAGCGGATCCTGCGAGGCGAGGCCCGCCTCGCGCTCCTCAAAGGAGCCCTCGTCCACGAGCAGGGCCAGCCGCTCGCGGGCGCCGATGCGGAAGGGATAGTGGCATTTGGGACAGACGCGCCCGGCGCGCTCCACCTCGGCCCGGTAGACGATCTCCTTGCACGAGTTGCACTTGATCCAGAGCCCTTCGGCGATGACCACCCGCCGGGGCCGCTCTTCGTCTCCTTTGTCCCGTTTCCAGAACCACGCCGCCATCACGCCCTCCCAACGCCGCCCTGGCGACGAGGTCCGAAGCGAGGGAGAGCACCCCGGCGCCGGGTCATGCACGGCTCCGCAACGGCGCTTTGAGCGCCGCGATGAAGGCGCCCACCTCCGGGACGAGACGCTCCGAGCCCGCGTGGGCCTCGATGAGACCGACGATGGCCGAGCCCACGATGACCCCATCCGCGTGCGGGGCCACGGCGGCCACCTGCTCGGGCGTGGAGATGCCGAACCCGACGCAGATCGGCTTCGTCGTCACCGCCCGGAGCTGGCGCAGGTATAGAACCAGGTCGGGGGGCAGCGTCCCCCGGGTGCCCGTGACCCCGGTCAACGACACGACGTAGATGAACCCGCGGCTCCGTCGGGCGATGAGGCGCATCCGGTCCGGGGGCGAGGTGGGCGCGACCAGGTGGATCAGGTCCAGACCGGCCGCCCGCCCCTCGGTGGAGAGGGGCCCGGCTTCCTCCGGCGGCAGATCGGCGACGATGACGCCGTCCACGCCGGCCTCGACGGCGGCGTGGGCGAACGCCTTCAGGCCGAAGGCGAGCACCGGATTGTAGTAGGTGAGGAACACGATCGGGATCCGGACCTCCCCGCGCACCTCCCGCACCAGGTCGAGGACCTGCGCCAGCGTCACCCCGGTCGCGAGCGCGCGCTGCGAGGCGCGCTGGATCACCGGGCCGTCCGCGAGCGGGTCGGAAAAGGCAATCCCGAGCTCGAGGACGTCGGCGCCCCGCCGCGCCGCCTCCAGGACAAGCGCCCGCGTCGCCCCGAGCGACGGATCGCCGGCAGTGAAGTACGGGATCAGCGCGCGCTCGCCGCGGCGCCGGAGCTCCGAAAACGTCCGGCTCAAGCGCGTCATTGAAGCGCCCGCGCCACCACCTGGACGTCCTTGTCCCCGCGCCCGGACAGCCCCACCACGATCGCCTGCTCGCGCGACAAGGTCGGCGCCAGCCGCATGGCGTGGGCCACGGCGTGGGCGGACTCCAGAGCCGGCATGATCCCCTCGAGGCGCGCCAGCGCTTGAAACGCCTCGAGCGCCTCGGCGTCGGTGACCGAGGCGTACTCGAAGCGGCCCACGTCCTTGTAGTAGCTGTGCTCGGGGCCCACGCCGGGGTAGTCGAGGCCCGCCGAGATGGAGTGGGCCGTCGCGATCTGGCCGTCGTCGTTCTGGAGCACGTAGGACATGCTCCCGTGGAGCACCCCCACCGAGCCCGCGGAGAGCGAGGCACCGTGCCGCCCGGTGCCGATGCCGTGCCCGGCCGCCTCGACGCCGACGATGCGCACCTTGTCGTCGCCGATGAACGGGTGGAAAAGGCCGATGGCGTTCGAGCCGCCGCCGACGCAGGCGACCAGGTAGTCCGGGAGCCGGCCGAAGGCCCCCCGGGCCTGGCGCTTGGCCTCCTCCCCGATCACGCAGTGAAAGTCCCGCACCATCATCGGGTACGGATGCGGGCCCATCGCCGAGCCGAGCAGGTAATACGTCGTGCGGACGTTGGTGACCCAGTCCCTGAGCGCCTCGTTGATGGCGTCCTTCAGCGTCCGGCTACCGGCCTCCACGGGGATCACCTTGGCCCCGAGCAGCCGCATCCGGAAGACGTTGAGCGACTGGCGCTCGACGTCCTCGCTCCCCATGTAGACCTCGCACTCGAGCCCGAAGAGCGCCGCGGCGGTCGCAGTGGCCACGCCGTGCTGGCCGGCGCCGGTCTCGGCGATGACCCTGGGCTTGCCCATGCGCTCGGCCAGGAGCCCCTGCCCCAGCACGTTGTTGATCTTGTGGGCGCCGGTGTGGCAGAGGTCCTCCCGCTTCAGGTAGATCAGGGCACCGCCGCAGCGCTCGCTGAGCCGCCGGGCCAAGGTGAGCGGCGTCGGGCGGCCTGCGTAGTCGGCCAGGAGCGCCTGCAGCCGCCGCCGGAACGCCGGGTCACGCCTGGCGGCCCTGTACGCCCGCTCGAGCTCGATGAGCGGAGCCATCAGCGTCTCGGGAACGAAACGCCCGCCGAAGCGGCCGAAGTGGCCGTTCGCGTCGGGCAGGCGTGGGGCCCGCGTGGCCGTCATGCCCCCTCCTTGGCGTTGGCGATGAACCGGCGCACCTTGTCGGAATCCTTCCTGCCCGGCTCGGCCTCCACTCCCGAATTCACGTCCACGGCGTAGGGGCGGGCGACACGAATCGCCTCCCGGACGTTCTCGGCGGTGAGGCCGGCCGACAGGATGATCGGGCCGCGAACGGCGGCCTGCCGCGCCAGCGCCCATTCGATCGGCTCACGCCGCTCCCCCTCGCTCCAGCGGGCGGGGCTGTCGAGGAGAAACGCGGCAACCCTGTAACCGTCCATGCGGGCGAGATCGGCCGCCACCGCCAGCTTGATCGTCTTGATGATCGGCAGCCGGTAGTCCGCCAACGCCTCCGGCGACTCGTCGCCGTGGAACTGGAGCACCCCGAGCCCGCACTGCTCGGCCACGGCCTTGACATGGCCGGCCGGGGGATCCCAGAAGACGCCCACGGGTGTGACGAACGGCGGGAGGTCGCGGATGATGGACGCCGCGGCCGCGGGGGCGATGAAGCGCGGGGTGTTCTCCACGAAAATGAAGCCGAGGGCGTCGGCCCCGGCCTCCACCGCGAGGCGCGCGTCGTCCGCATTGGTGATCCCGCAGATCTTCACCCGCACCATACGAACCTCGAGTGACTGAGGGGGACGTCCCGTTCGCTCGGATCTCCTCGCCTCGACAGCCTGGCTCGCTCGCGCAGCTCCGCTGGCCCCCCCATCCCCCCGCGGCGGGGGGCTGCCGTCGTCCCCCAGCTCCGCTGGGCTCCTCCGGGCGCTGCGCAGCGCTGCGCTTCGCCGGCTCCTACAGCTCGTCGAACTCGCTCTGCGGAACGTCCCCCCTCAGCCCTCATGCGCTCGTCTCCAGCAGTGCCAGCTCGCGCACCTTGGCGGCGACGTCCGCGGCCGTCACCAGCGCCTCGCCCACGAGGACAGCGTGGGCGCCGGCAGCGACGACTCGTTCCACGTCGGCCCGGGTGAAGAAGCCGCTCTCGCTGACCACCACCGGACCGGGCGGGACGCGCGGAATCAGCTCGAGGGACGTCTCGAGGCGCGTTTGCAGGGTCTGGAGATCCCGGTTGTTGATCCCGACCAGCGACGCGTCGAGGGAAAGCGCCACGTCCAGCTCGCGCCCCGTGTGCACCTCGACGAGAGCCCCCAGACCGATCCCCTTGGCGGCCTGGAGCAGATCCCGGAGGTGCGGCGGCTCGAGGGCCGCGACGATCAGGAGGGCCGCGTCCGCGCCCAGGGCGCGGGATTCCCAGAGCTGATACTCGTCCAGGATGAAATCTTTCCGGAGCAGCGGCAGGGCCACCACCGCCCGCACGGCCTCCAGGTGCTCCGGGCGGCCGTGGAAATATCTCTCGTCGGTGAGGACGGAGAGGGCGGCCGCGCCGCTCGCCTCATACGTCCGGGCGAGCGCCACCGGGTCGAACGACTCGGCCAAGACGCCCCGCGAGGGCGAACCCTTCTTGATCTCGGCGATCAGCCTGACCCGCGCGGGGGGCTCGGGGGCGAGCGCCGCCCGGAAGTCCCGCGCCGGCGCCAGATGCTTGGCGCGGGCCTCGAGCTCGCTCCGGGAGACCTCGCCTTTCTTACCGAGGACCTCGGCGCGCTTGTCTCGGACGATCGTGTCGAGCACGCCCATGGCGCCGTTCAGTAGTCGCGCCGGAGCCCTTCGGCGCGCTCGACGGTCAGCTCTACCCGCGCGAGCTGCTCCAGGACATGCTCGCGGATGGTGCGAGGCGGGGGGAGATCCCGAACGAGCTTCCCCTTGGCGAGGAGCGGCTTCAAGAGCGCCTCCACCGCGCCTCCGCACTCGCAGCGCGAGCGCGGCTTGTGGACCGGGACGACCACGCTCTGGCCGCAGGCGCGGCAGCGGTAAACTTGCTTGGACCCCGACCGCTTGCCGCGCTTGGCGATGGGGTTGCCGTCGATCTCCATGATGTCGAGGGCGAAACTCAGGACGGGGGCGTTCGCGATGGAGGTGCCGACCCCGAAGGTGTCCACGAGCGGGCGGAGCCTCAAGATCTCGTACTCGTCGATCCCGCCTGAGGCCACGAGCTTCACGTGCTCGAAGCCCCGGTAGTCCAGCTCCCACCGGACTTCCTCGAGGAGCCGGTAGAAATCGCCGCGACGGGACGAGGGCGTGTCGAGCCTCACGGCGTAGAGATCCTGGCCGAGGGCTTCGGCGACCCGGATCGCCTCGAATTTCTCGTCCTGGAGCGTGTCAATCAGGGCGACGCGCCGCACCTTGGGATCGATGACCTCGTGGAAGGCCCGGAGGGCCTCGACGGTGTCTCCCACGATGAGCACGAGGGCGTGGGGGATCGTCCCCATGGGGTCGGCGTCGATCAGCTCCGCGGCTTTGGTCACCGCGACGCCGTCGCAGCCGCCGATGAACGCGTTGCGCTCGATCATGGGCGCCAGCGCGGGATGCATCCGCCGGGCGCCGAACGAGATCACCTGGCGGTCGCCGGCCGCCTTCTTGCAGCGCGCCGCTTTGGTCGCGATCCCCGAGGCCTGGCAGAGGAGCCCGAGGAGCGCGGTCTCGAATTGGGCCCACTCCGCGTACGTCCCCTCGATGACCAGCACCGGCTCGTAGGCGCCGAACATCGTCCCCTCGTCCATCGCCCACACGTCCACCGGCAACCCCTCCAGGAGTGCTACGACCTCCTCGATGCCGGCCAGAATTCCCCACCGCCAGTCGGCCTGGGGGAAGGCCTTCAGCCTGATCTCCGCCTTCGCCCGTTTCCGGTCGCCGCGTTGACGCAGGATCTGGACCGTCCGGCTGAAGTACACGTCGTGCACTTCACCGGCCTTGATCTGAGCGTCAGTGGCGAGGTGGAACGGCCGCGCGGCGGGATCTTTCGACACTACGGCACTCCTCCGTCGGGCTCAGGGGTGAGCCCGATTCTCCCAGATGCCTCGCGCAAAGTCAAGGAAGCGTGGGCATTTATAGCGTGAGCGCGCGCCGCATCGTCCTTCCGGCTAGAGGCCGAGGCTCTTGAGATAGGCGCGGAAGGGCTCGGCGAGATCGGGCCGGGCCAGGGCGAACTCGACGGTGGCCTTTAGAAACCCCAGCTTGTCGCCGGTGTCGTAGCGTTTGCCTTCGAACTCGACCGCGTACAGGGGACGGGCGCGGCGGAGGGCGCGGAGCGCGTCGGTGAGCTGGATCTCCCCGCGGGCGTCCGGCTGGGTCTCGGCGAGCGCGGGAAAGACGTCCGGCGTCAGGACGTAGCGCCCGATGATGGCCAGGTCCGACGGGGCCTCGAGCGCGGCCGGCTTCTCCACCAGGTCGAGGACCTCATAGACGTTGCCGCCGAGGGGCTTGGGGCGGATGACCCCGTAGCGGCTTAGCTCCTCTCGCGGCACGCGCTCCACGCCCACCACGGGACCGCCGTAGCGCTCGAAAACCTCGAGGAGCTGGCGCATGCAGGGCGTCGCGCCCACGATCACGTCGTCGCCCAGGAACACCCCGAAGGGCTCCTCGCCCACGAGCGGGCGGGCGCAGAGGATGGCGTGGCCAAGGCCGAGCGGCTCCCGCTGGCGCACGTAGGAGACTGAGGCGAGCTCGGAGATCGTCTTGATCTCAGCCAGCTCGTCCAGCTTGCCGCGGTCCTGAAGGTAGTACTCCAGCTCGAAGGCCGCGTCGAAGTGATCCTCGATGGCGCGCTTGCCGCGGCCGGTCACGATGATGATCTCCGTGAGCCCCGACGCCACGGCCTCCTCTACCACGTACTGGATGGTGGGCTTGTCCACCAGCGGGAGCATCTCCTTCGGCTGGGCCTTGGTGGCCGGCAGGAACCGGGTCCCCAGCCCCGCGGCGGGAAATACGGCTTTCCGCAGGCTCATAGGACTCCCCCCGGGCGCTCCTGGACCACGTAGAGGGTCTTCCTCGGCTCCCTGATCCCCGCGGCGCGGAACTCCTCCAGAATTCTCCGCCGCAGGTCGTTCTCGATGGCAAACCGCTCCGCCGGGCGGACCTTGACCTGAAGCCTCAGGACGACCTCCGCGTCGCCGAAGCGGACGATCCCCTGGGCCTCGGGCGCTTCCAGCGCCTGCCCCGTCTCCTGGGCCCAGCTGCGGCCTGTAGCCTCCAGCGTGCCCAGAGCGCGTCGCACGTCCTCCTCCCAGGCCACGCCCGCGTCCACCACCGCGCGGGCCCAGCCGCGGTTGTAGTTGGCGAACTGGGTGAGCTCGCCGTTGGGGATCACGCGGAGGGCCCCGTTGAGGGTTCTGAGCTGGGTCACGCGGAGACCGATGGCTTCCACCGTGCCCACGCTGGTCCCGATCTCGATCACATCCCCCACCGCGATGAGCCCCTCGAAGAGGAGAAAGAACCCGGTGATCACGTCCTTGATCAGGCTCTGCGCTCCGAGACCAATGGCGAGTCCCACGACGCCCGCCGACACGAGGATCGCCTGGATATCAATTCCCAGCTCGCGGAGCACCACGACCAGCGCCAGAAAGCCCGTGAGGTAGCGGGCCGCGTTCTTCAGCAGCGGACCCAGGGTTCGCGCCCGCTGGACCTTCTGGGGGTAGTCCTGGGCCCCCTCGAGGGGACGCAGCAGGCGGTCAATGAGGTGGCCGATGAGGCGGTAGGCGATCACCGCGAGAAGGACCGCCCCGGCGATCGCAAGGGTCCGCGCCAGGAGGGCTACCACCGGGCCCTCCAACCTGAGGACTCGAGCCAGCAAGCGTCCGAGGATCTCAGCCAGCGATTCCATCAGCCCTCCCGCTTCGGGTCCGGCCTCGACAGGAGCATCTCACCCGCCCCGCCGCCCCACGGATTCCAACACGGCCACGATGGAAAGCACGAAGACCGCCTGGAGGAGGAGCAGGGTCGCCTCGTGCGGGGCGGCATCCTTCAGGAGAATGGCCGAGAGTCCGAGGGTGAAAGAAATAAAGAAGATCAGGAGCACGCTCTCGGTTTTAGTCAATCCGATCGCCTCGAAGCGGTGATGGATGTGGTCCCTCCCGACGTAGGCCAGCCATTCGTGGAACGAGTGCACTCTGCCCGTGACGACGCGGTTCACTGCGACGAAGCTGATGTCGAAGAGGGGGACCGCCAGGATCAGGAGCGGCGTGCAAAGCGCGATGAGCTGGTTGTCCCGCGCCCATTCGCCCATGACCGCCAGTCCCGCCAGGGCGAAGCCGATGAAGCTCGATCCCCCGTCCCCGAGGAAGACCTGCGCGGCGCCGCCGGGGCGGAAGTTGTACGGGAGAAACCCGAGGCAGGCCCCCAGGAGCGCCGCCGAGAGGAACATGAGATAGCTCTGCCCCGTCTGCATCGCCGTGATCGTGACGAAAAAGCTCGCGATGGCGCCCAGGCCCGCGGCGAGACCGTCCATCCCGTCGAGGAACTGGATCGCGTTCGTCACGGTGACGAACCACAGGACGGTGAGGAGCAGATTGAGCCAGACGGCGGCCGGCCACGCGGACGGGACAATCCGCAACGTCACCCCGTATCCGAGCGCGGCCATTGCCCCGACGACTTGCCCTGCCAGCTTGACCGGCGCGGGCAGGTTGAACACGTCGTCCAGGAGCCCCACCAGCACCACGATGGTCGCGCCCACCGCAACGCCCTTGAGTTCGCGCGAGAAGTTGAAGTTGTAGAGCACGGTGAGCGCGAACGCGGCCCAGACCGCCGCGCCGCCGAGCAGCGGCGTGGCCACCGCGTGCACCTTCCTCGGATCGGGCTGGTCGAGGATCCCGCGCCAGAGCGCCAGCGTGCGGACGACGGGCACGAAGAGGAAGGCGAGCGAGAAAGCCAGCAGCCCGAGGTACGGCCAGAGGAGCCGCCCCTCGAGGGCCGCCCGCCGCACGGACGGCAGCAAGAGGACGATCGGCAGAGCCAGCCGGCTTGCAAAGAAACCGACCCAGGCGGCCGTGGAAAGCTCCCGCTCCGAGGAGACGGTCGAGCCCACGCGGCTCATCGTCTCTCCAGGGCGTCCGAGAGGACCTCGGCCACCCGCTGGACGTCGGCGTCGGTGAGTGACGGGTAGCAGGGAATGGACAGCGACCGATCCCAGAGCCTGTCGGCGTCGGGATACGGCCCCCAGCCCAGCGCGCGGTGGATCGGCCTGAAGACGGGGCGACGGCACTGGACGCCCCGCGCCTCCAGCCGCTCGAGGAGCGGGGGCAGGGGGGGCTCGACGCCGAGCACGAAGCGGTGGTACACGTGGCGGCCGCCCGCGGCGTCGGGGGGGAGCGCGCAGGCGGTCTCGGCCAGCGCCTGACGGTAGCGCTCGGCGATCGCCCGGCGGCGCCCGATGAATTCCGGGAGCCGGCCGAGCTGGGAGCGCCCCAGCGCCGCTTGGAGGTCGGTCAGCTTGTAGTTGAAGCGCGGGGACAGGTCGGTCCGCTCGTCGTACTCCCGCAGGTCGCGTATCCGGGCGAGGAGGGCCGGATCGCCCCCCGCCACCATGCCGCCCTCGCCGGTCGTCAGCATCTTCGTCGCGTAAAAGGAAAACACCGCGAGGGCCCCGCGGCTCCCCACCGGCCGCCCCGCATCGAGGGCGCCGATCGCCTGGGCGCAGTCCTCGATCACCGGCACTCCCATGGCTAAAAACGCCTCGGCGCCGGCGGCCAGCCCGAACGCGTGGGGGAGGATGATGGCCTTGGTCCGCGCCGTCAGCCGGCGTTTGACGTCGTCAGGCTCCAGGCTCAGCGTCCCGGCGTCGGCGCCGGCCAGCACCGCGGTCGCCCCGGTGTGGCTCACGGCGTGGTGGAGCGCGTCACAGACGTAGGTCGGTATGATCACGTCGGCGCCTGGGCCCACGCCGAGGGCCAGGAGCCCCAGGTGGAGCGCCGCGCTCCCCGAGCCCACCGCCACCGCGTCGCGCTGCCCGACGAACGCCGCCAGCTCCCGCTCGAAGGCCTCTACCTCGTGACCCTGGGCGATCCACCCGGAGCGGACGACTCGGGCGACTGCCTGGGCATCGGCCTCGGAGAGCGTGGGCCGCGAGTGGACAATCATGGGGTCGGCGGGTCGCCCCGGACCGCTAGATCGGCAGGAAGAGCCGAACCGACTGAAACGCCTCGGCGTACTTCACGCGACCCTGGATCCCGCGGAAGTTGGCGCAGGAGACCGCGGACTCGAGGATGGTGAGGTCCTGGATGTTGGTCTTGCCAACCTGGGAGCGATGGGCTTCCAGGCAGGCCAGCTTCTTGGCCAGCACCCGCTGGATGTCCGCGTAGCAGTTGGGGGTGAAGTTCTGCGTGGTGGGGACCTCGAAGAAGAGGAAGTTGGGGATGTAGCGCGTGGCGGAGAGCGTCCCCTGAGCGAGGTTGCGGTGATCCTGATGGGTGTCGTCGAAGTAGTTCACGAAGATCATCTCGGGGCGGACCTGCTTGATGACCTTCTCGAGCGCGACGATCAGCTCGCGGTTCAGGGGAACCTCGGTGTCGGCGTAGCCGCCCCAGAAGACCTCCTGGGCGCCGATGATCCGGGCCGACGCCTCCTGTTCCTTCCGCCTCACCTCTGGATCGCCCCCGTACTCCCCCCCGCTGGCGACGAAGAGGAAGACCGGATGCCCGGCCTCCGCGTATGCCGCCAGGGTCCCGCCGCACCCGAACTCGATGTCGTCCGGATGCGCGCCGATCCCCAGAATGTTCATGGGTTGGTCGTCACCAGAGAGGTCCACCGATCCCCCTGACGGAGGATCTGGAAACTCGCTTCACCGTGGTTCAATAATAAGTCAACTACCGACAAAAACGGAAGAAAATCCCCGTGCAGCTGGGCGTACGTCGGGTGCTGGTACTCCTGCCCCAAGACGGCGATCCCGGCCTCCCGGAACTCGGCGAGGGCCATGTACCGGGCGCCCTCCTGCCCGGCCAGGTAGGTCTCCGCGCCGACAGCCCGGCAGAGGTCCAGGAGCCTGCCGGTTGGATCGGTGCGCGATGCGACCAGCTCGGAGGCCCTGACGATCCGGGGGGAAGCCCCGAGCGCGTCGCTCAGAAAGCGGGTGAGCTCGACGTTGAGATCGGCGAGGAGGCGCCAGGGGCGAGCGAGCAGGCGCTCGAGCTCGGGGAAGTAGCGCCTGAAGTGGGGCGCGCGGGCATAGTTGACCCTGAGGGCTTCCAGATGCTTCCGCCCCCAGGGTTGAGCCTCGTCAATGACCACGTCGCGAATCAGGGTCCCCAGCCGGGCCCGCACCGGGACGGTGATCCACTGAGCGCCGCGCGACGTCTTGATCCGGTTCCGGTTCTGCCAGCCGTTTTTCTCGTACTGGACCGTGTCGAGGAAGATCCAGCAGTCGGCCGCGGCCAGCTTGGCGAAGTGGCCGAGCCAGGGCAGATACTGCGGCTGGTGGATGGCGACCTTCACCGGACCCTCACGACGGATTGACGAAGATCGGGTTCGTGAGGAGTTGATGCGGGCCCGGTCCTCGGACCTCCAGGCGGAAGTATGCCGGCGCTCCGGCGAAGGACTCCCGGTAGACCACGTCGAGCGGAGTCTTTCCGGCCCAGATCTCTCTGATCCCTCCGTTCCGCACCAGGATCGCGCGGATCGGGTACTGCCCGCCGTCGGAGGCGCTCACGGCGACCCGGACCTCGAGCGGCCGCCCGGCCAGAGCCCTGAGCGTGCCGCCCGAAATCGCCTCGGCCGCACCCTGGCGAACGGCAAAGGACTGGAGCACCAGCCCATATGCGGGAGTCCGGCTGAGAGCGTACATCCGCCCCGCACGGAAGCTCTCGAGGAGCGCGGACTCGGTCTTTTCAGGGACGAGGAAGACTGTTTGAACCGTGCCCAGCCGCTTGTCTCCGAGATAGCCGTGAAAGCCGGATTCGCCCACCGCCCACGGAGGGCGTGTCCGCTCCCCGGAGAGGTACTTGCCGAGGACGAAGTCCCACAGGCCGCCGGGCGTGACAACGCGCGTGGTCTCCTCGTAGATGGCCCCGAACGCAGTGTAGCGGAACGTCCGCACCAGGGCATCCGGATA
>JAHFDN010000054.1 GCA_023248995.1 Candidatus Rokuibacteriota bacterium | reverse complement strand
CCCGAAGTTGTTGAAGGTCCGGGACCCGGAACGGCATCTCGCGGTGGACGGGAACACGCGGGCCCACCCGCGGGAGATCCTGGACATTCACCACTCCTTCGGGGTGAAGGAGCACGGTTTCGGGCTCCGGACTTGGCAGCTGGGCCCAGGCGGGCGAGCCACCTGTCCAGGCGACAAGAGAGAGCAACAGGAAGAACACGACGAGGACTATTGCGCGGGCGAACCGGAAGTGATCGTTCCTCATGCCAAGCCCCCTTTTGAGAACTCGAATAGTCTACGAATCCGCGGGACCCAAAGCAAGGGTTTTCAGGCTACCGGCCGCGCCCACGGCCGAGACCGGCCCCGGGCCGCTCGCCGCCGCCCATGTGTTCCAGGGAGGAGATCTTTCAACCGGGTTTTTCTAGCCGTCGGCCTCCAGAGGCAGCAAATGTCGGGCCAGAGGGAGGCTCTAAGAAAACAGGCGCTTGAAAAGGCAAGCGCTCTGATCTGGTGGAAGGCGAACGGACAGGGCGTCGAGCGTGTGACGCCGTGAGCGGGCGACTACTGGCGCGCCAGCTCCTCCTCGATCACGCGGGCGAAGCTCTCGAGGGGTTGGACGCCCGCGAGGGGCCGGCCGTTGACGAAGAAGGTGGGCGTGCCGGTGACGCCCGCGCGCACGCCGTCCTCGATGTCCTTCTGGACCGCGGCCTGGTGCTTCGCGCTCGCCAGGCACTGCTCGAAGGCGGGGAGTTCGAGGCCCGCCTCCTGGGCGTAGGCCTTCAGGTTCTCCGGGCTCGCCTTCGGGGCGTTGGCGAAGAGGAGGTCGTGGTACGGCCAGAACTTCCCCTGGTCGGCGGCGCAGCGCGCAGCCTCGTGGGCCTTCCGCGCCTGGGGGTGGAGCTGATCAATCGGAAAGTCCTTGTGGGCGACCCTGACCTTGTCCCCGTACCGGCTCAGGACCTCGCCAACCGTGGACTGGACGCGTTTGCAGAACGGGCAGTGGAAGTCCTCAAACTCGACGATCGTTACGGGCGCCCCGGCCGCCCCCCTGAACGGCGCCCCGTCGGCGGCGACCTGGACCCTGAAGACCGGCGGGGGCGGCAGATTCATCACGATCTTCGCCTTGGCGCGGAGCGACCTGACAAACGCCTCTCCCCGGGCGGCGAGCTTCTGGTTCTGGAGGTAGCTCCGGATCTGCTCGCGGAAGCTAGCCTCCTCGCCTTTCTGCTGGGCCTTATTGACCTGGTAGAAGTTCTCGACCTCCTGCTCGGTGACGAGGCCGACCTTGGAGATGACCTCGGCGTCCAGGAGCGCCGGGACCGACACGCCGCGGCGGGCCGCCTCCTTGGCGACGAGCCGCTCGTTGATCAACTGCTCGAGCTTCTGGCGCTTGACGGCGTAGATCTGCTCCTGGAGGCGGTTGAGCTGGGCACCCACAGCCTTCTCGACCTCCTCAGCCGTGATCGCCTGCCCGTCCACCTCGGCGAGCGGCTCACCCTTCTCGGCTGCGAGGGCCCCGGCCGGGGCCATCAGCGCGAGCAGGACCGCCATCACCAAAAACCAGGCTGGCCTCATCTCACCCAATATCTCCCTGGAGGGTGTTGGATTGCAAGATCTGACCCCAAGAACAGGTGCGCTGCAGGGCCTACTCCTTGGCGGCCGAGAGCCCGAGCATGTAGCCCAGGCGGGGAAGGCGTCGGCCGAGCGCGGCGTCACCGGCCATGGCGAGGCGGACCAGCGCGCGCTTCGCTGCAACGGGAAGCCGGTAGGTCACGGTATAGCCGGGGAGATAACAGATGCCGCGCCGCTCGACGATCCTGAGCCCGGCGTCGGCGAGGGCGGCCTCGACCTCGGCCGGGCTCTTCCACTCGTCGTAGGGGTGTGTCGCCGGGCGGAACCAGGCCTCGATCCGCCCGAGCGTTGCGCGGTCGAGACCGTAGATCCCGCGCCGGTTCGGCGTCGTGAGGACGAGGAGGCCGCCGCGCTTCAACACGCGTGCCGCCTCGGCGACGACGGCCTGCCACGCGGGCACGTGCTCGACCAGCTCGCTACATACGATGCGGTCGAAACTCTCGGAGCGCAGCGGCAGTAGCGCGGCGTCGCCCGCGACGAGGCCCACGCGGGTGCCGGACGCGCCGAGCCCCGCGCGGCCCTCGCGGATCATGCCCAGGGACAGGTCGACGCCCGTCAGCCGGGCCTCGGGCTGCTCCCGCAGCAGGCACGCGACGTCGCGGGCATTCCCGCAGCCGATATCCAGGACCGACAGGCGCGGCTGGAGGCGCAGCAGCGAAAGGACCGCCCGCTGCCGAGCCGCCTGCTCGAAGCGGTAGACGGGATCCGCGTCGATGAAGGCATCGCGTCCGACCGCCATGGCGTCGAAGAACCGGCGGATCGACGGGTCGTTCACGGCTCGCCCTCCAGGGTGGCGTAGACCTCGGCCGGCGCGAGATCGACGCTCAGCAGCCGCTCTCTGGAAACCGGCCGAGTGGACCCCCCCGGCCGTCCCGTAACTGTTGGTGCGCCTGGGAGGAGTCGAACCTCCGACCCTCGGATTAGAAGTCCGACGCTCTATCCAGCTGAGCTACAGGCGCATCAGGGCGATTATACGGTATGGTCGGGGTGAGAGGAT
>JAHFDN010000016.1 GCA_023248995.1 Candidatus Rokuibacteriota bacterium | reverse complement strand
TGGAGGGTATCGAACCCTCGTCCGGAAACCCTCAGCGTCAGGCTTCTACATCAATAGTCGGTATTTTCAGTCTCGCCACCCGAGGCTCCTGCCGACAGGATCCCTGGGCCGCCAGCCTCAAAAGTTCTCGCCCCTCACCCCGAGGCAGGGCTCAGGACCAGCCACCAGAATATGGCGCCCCAAGTCCAGGCCCTGATGGCTCAACCCGGCGGGACGCTAGCCGTTCTTAGGCGGCCAGACTTAGCTGAGTGTCGGCAGCTATAACCGTTCTCTCGGTTTTACGAGGGGAGAGAACCTCGAGATGCCACCTGCGCCTCGTTGATCCCCGTCGAAACCAGTCACCCCCATATCTCGCCCGTCGCCCCGACCGGGCGCGGGCACCTGTGTTGTGAACACCATCGCGCTCAGCCGCGCTGGCGGGCCCGCACGGCCCTGTCCATCTCGCGCCGCATCTCCCGCTCGCGGATGGCGTGGCGCTTGTCGCGAAGCTTCCGGCCGCGCCCCAGGCCCAGTTCCAGCTTGGCCCGCCCATTCTTAAAATACAAGCGAAGGGGAACCAGAGTCAACCCGCGCTCCTGAACCTTGCCCAGGAGCCGGCTGATCTCGCCCCGGTGCAGCAGCAGCTTGCGCCGCCGCACGGGGTCGTGATTGGCGTCGGACCCGTGATGGTACGGGTTGATGTGGCAGCCCACCAGCCACGCCTCCCCCCCCTCGACCAAGGCATAGCTGTCCTTGAAGTTGGCTTGGCCCTCCCGGAGCGATTTCACTTCCGTCCCGCGCAAGACGAGGCCGGCTTCGTAAGTCTCCAGAATCTCGTAGAGATGGGTGGCCTTGCGGTTGGTGACCACCACCCGATCCGGTGCCATCCTGTCTCCTTGACTTGATAACCCTGCCATGTAGTAAGGTTTAAAGATATCGTAAGGATGCGAGCCGAAGTGGCGGAATTGGCAGACGCGCTAGATTCAGGGTCTAGTGCCCGCAAGGGTGTCGGGGTTCGAGTCCCCGCTTCGGCACCATTCTACACCCCGGCGACACTGACGCCGCGGCTCCCCGTCGGGGAGAGACAAGAGAAGACCTAGGGGACCGGTCTCCCGTGTCAATCCGAACGAAGCTGACGATCGTCATTCTTCTCCTGATCGGCGCCCCCCTCTTGTTTTCCGCCCTCTTCTGGATCAACACGCTGGTCTCCGCTCTCGGTGGCCTCGGCTGGGCGGATCTGCTCTGGCACGGCCGGGAGGAAGTTGAAGAGCGCGCCGCTCTCCGGTATTGGAACACGGCGGTCGCCCACAACGACTCCGTCGCCCGGGCCCTGACCCCGGTCGGCCAGCGGCTGGACCGCGAGCTGACCTTCCTCGGGGCGCGCCTGCAGGAGGGCAAGTGTTTCACTCCCAGCGGGGAGCTCCCGCCCGCCTGCCGCTCCCTGATCCGGGAATTCCTGGGCCTCCACCCCGACCTCGAGGGGCTCCTGGCGTCGCCGGGCACGCGGATCACCGAAATCCAGACCCGCGCGCTTTCAGCGGAGCGGATCGCTGCCATCCAGGCCGCGCTCTTTCCCCTGGCCCGGGCGCGCGAGAGAGTGACGCTTCAGCCGATCGCCGTGGGGCCCGACTCCATCCTTGCCACGCGCGTCGCTCCTCGGGAGGCTCCCGGCTGGAGCCTCATCGCGTGGACCACCACCCGGGACTTCACGGCGCCCTTCGAGGGGGTGCTGTCGGGCACCTTCTACCGGACTATCCTCGGCGACGAGCGCGGCAGGCTCCTCATCCCGCTCGAGCTGCGGGCAGAGTCCGTGGAGGGGAATCGCGTCTTCCTCTCCTACTTCTTCTTGGAGAATGCCGACCAGCGCAATCGCGTGCTGCAGAACCTCCGGGAGGGCCGGCCCGGAAACGGCCGGGGCGTCCTGGCCGGCACGCGATACATCTTCGCCCACGCGCCCATCCCAGGCAGCGGCCTCCGCGTGCTCACGCTGCTCCCGCTGGACCTCCCCTCCGAGACCCGGGTCTTCGGCGCGCTCCGCAACTACATCGTCGTGTCGGCCATCCTCATCATCCTGGCGGGGCTCGCGGCCCTATTCCTGGCCGCGCGACTCACCCGGAGCCTCCGCGTACTCACCACGGCGGCGGAGGAGATCGGGGCCGGCCACCTCGATACGCCCATCGACCTCAGAGGGAAGGACGAGATCGCCCGCCTCGCGTCGAGCTTCCGGACTATGGCCGAGCAGATCAAGGAGAGCTTCAGGACTCTGGAACAGAAGGTCAACGACCGCACCCGGGAGCTCACCCTGAAGTCCGAAGAGGTGGCGCGCGCCAACGAAGACCTGATCCGCATGAGCAAGATGAAGTCGGACTTCCTCGCCAAGATGTCCCACGAGCTCCGCACGCCCCTCAACTCCATCATCGGCTTCAGCGACCTCGTGCTCTCCGGCTCATTCGGGCAGGTCTCCGACAAGCAGCGCGACGCCCTGGGGCGGGTGGTGCGCAACGCCAAGAACCTCCTGCAGCTGATCAACGACATCCTCGATCTCTCCAAGATCGAAGCCGATCGCCTCACGTTGAAGCTCGCGCCCATCAATTTGAAGATGCTGGTGGACTCCGCGATCGGCAACCTCGAATTCAAGGCGGTGGAGAAGAAGATCTCGCTCCAAGCCCACGTGGATCCGACGATTCCGACGCTCACCTCCGACGAGGTTCGCCTTCTGCAGATCCTGAATAACCTGCTGTCGAACGCGGTGAAATTCACGCACGAGGGCAGCGTGACCCTCAGGGCGAAGTTCGTCTCGGGCGGCCGCGTGACCATCGCCGTGCAGGACACGGGAATCGGCATGGACGCCAAGGACCTGGCCAACCTCTTCACGGAGTTCTACCAAGCCGACACCTCGCGGACGCGCAAGTACGAGGGAACCGGCCTCGGCCTGGCGATCACCAAGCGGCTGGTCGAGGCCATGGGTGGGACGATCTCGGTCGAGAGCCGCCTGGGCGAGGGGTCCACGTTCACCCTCATCCTTCCGGTGGTTGCCGCGAGCGCGGCGGCGGAGACCATCGTGCTCCCTCCGTCGCCCGCGCCCGCCAGGGTGGCAGCCCTGGCGCCGATCCTCAGGGGGAAGCGCAAGATCCTGGTCATCGACGACGACCCAGAAATCCACACGCTGATCGCGGAGAACCTCAAGGACGCCGACTTCCAGCTCCTGCGCGCGCTCGACGGCGAAGAAGGGGTCAGGCTTGCCCGTGACTCGCGGCCCGACCTCATCATGCTGGACGTCCGCATGCCCAACAAGGACGGCTGGGAGGTCCTTCACGACCTCAAGGCCAACACCATCACCGCCGGGATTCCCGTGGTGATCATGAGCTCAGTGGACAACAAGTCGCTCGGTTTCTCGCTCGGCGCGGCCGATTATCTCGTCAAGCCGGTCCATCGCGACGGGCTCTTCCAGGCGTTGGCCCGCCTTTCCATCATCCCGGGCTCCGGATACATTCTGGTGGTGGACGACGACCACGAGTCGGCCGTGGTGGTGAAGGAAGCGCTCGAGCTCAAGGACTTCGCGGTCGCAGTGGCCTACAACGGCAAGCAAGCCCTGCAGGCGATCAAACAGCAGGCCCCTCGCCTTATCGTCCTCGACCTGATCATGCCCGTGATGGACGGCTTCGAGCTGCTCACGCATCTCCGGAACGAGCCCAGCACGAAGGACATTCCGGTCGTGATCCTCACCGCCAAGGATCTCACCCAGCGCGAGCGGGCCGCGCTGGACGGGAAAATCGACGCGCTCTTCCAGAAAGGGCAGGTCTCGCTGGAGAAACTCATCAGCGACGTGCAGAGCGCCATCACGCGGCACCCAGCGGGCGTGTGATGCCCCCCCGGGTGCTCATCGTGGAAGACATCGAAGACAACCTGGCCCTCATCAAGAATCTCCTCGAGATGGCGGAGTTCCAGGTCGTCGAGGCCCGTGACGGCCGGGAGGCGCTCAGCCAGGCTCACGCCCACCGTCCTGACCTCATCCTGCTGGACATGTCGCTCCCCGTGATGGACGGGTGGACGGTGGCCCGCATCCTGCGACGGATGCCCGAGTTCGCCTCCACGCTTATCGTGGCGGTCACCGCCCACGCCATGCCCGGGGATCGCGAGAAAACCCTGGAGGCCGGCTGCGACGAGTTTCTGACGAAGCCCATCGACGTCCCCAACTTCATCCCAACCATCACCAAGATCCTGGAGCGGAAGAATGGCTGAGGAACTCACGGCGACCATCCTCGTTGCCGACGACAACCCCGACAACGTCGCACTCCTGCGCGAGATGTTGGAGGCGGCGACGTACACGGTGGTGACCGCCTACGACGGGGACGAAGCGCTCCTCAAGGTCGCCGAGACGAATCCCGACCTGATCATCCTCGACGTCATGATGCCGGGCAAGGACGGGTTCGCAGTCTGTCGCCGCCTCAAGAAGTGGGAGCAGACGCGCAATATCCCAGTGCTCATGCTCACGGCCCTCCAGGAGGTGGCCGACAAGGTCCGCGGCATCGAGGCGGGCGCCGACGAGTTCCTCAGCAAGCCCGTGGACATGGTGGAGCTCCAGACGCGGGTCAAGGCCCTCGTGAAGGCCAAGCTCTACCGCCAGCAGGTGATCGAGAAGAACGCGCTGCTGGAAAAGATCCTCAACCGCTACCTGCCCGACGAGGTGGTCGCCAAGGTCCTGGAGGACGCGAGCCTCCTGAAGCTCGGGGGCTTGCGGGACTTCGTTACCATCCTCTTCGCCGACCTCACGGGCTTCACCACGTTCGCCGACTCCGTCCCGCCCGAGCACGTCATGGAGACCCTCAACCAGACCTTCTCGCGCCTCACCAAGATCGTCGCCGACAACCACGGCACCTTCGACAAATATCTCGGCGACGGCTTCATGGCCTTCTACGGGGCGCCCATCAGCTCCGACAACGACGCCCTAAACGCCGTGCGGACCGCTGTAGAGATGCGCGTCGCCTTCGAGGCACTCAAGCAGGAGTGGGGCGACAGCCCCCGCTCGCAACTCGGCCTGGCCGTCGGGATCAACTCGGGGGAGGCGATCGTCGGGAACCTGGGCTCCGAGCGGATGATGAACTACACCGTGATCGGGGACGCCGTCAACATCAGCGCCCGCCTGGAAGAGCTGGCCGGCCCCGGCCAGATCCTGATCGGCCAGGCCACGCACGCGCTGGTCGAAGACCTGGTGGTCACCCGCAAGTTCGGGGAGGTCCAGCTTCGGGGCCGGTCCAAGCCCGTGGTCGCCTACGAGCTCGTCCGCCTTTTCAAGCCCGCCTGAAATCTCGGAGGGGGGCTTCGCCCCCCTTCCGACACCTCCCCCCAACATGAGTTTGCGCGGGCAAAGCCCGCGCTCGAACACGCGTCGGCGCCCGGCCAATCGGCCGTGGTGGCCGACCTACGGCACTTCGTCGAGGGTGACGCGGCGACCCAGATGCGAAGAGCGCTGGGCGGCCTCCACGACCCGGAGCGCCTGGAGTCCGTCGTGGACATCCACCGCCGGCCGCCGGCGGCCGGTCACGCACTCCACGAATTCCCGCAACTCCCGGCGAAGCGGCTCCTCGCCCGAGGCCTTGACCTCTTGCGGCTCCCCTTCCCGGGCCGTCCACTCCCCGCCGACGCGCCGGTGCTCCTGGTCGAAAACCGTCACGACGGACCGGCCGAAGTCGGCGACGAGGCTCCCGCGGTCGCCGACGAGGACGCAGTCGCGGTGGGTGCCCGGCACGAAGTAGCCGGCCTCGACGAACGCCGGCACCCCGCCGTACTCGACGGTGACGAAGGAAAGGTCATCCATCCCACGCGCCAGGTAATCACGGAGCGTGGCCGTCACCGCCGTCGGGGTCCGTCCCAGGAGATGGGCGAAGAGGTCGAAATAATGGATGGCATCGGTCTGAGTGACACCGACGTCCACCCTGGGGCGCTTGAAGCCGGCAAAGCGACCGGTCAGGTAGCGGACCCCGCCGATCCGGTCTTCGGCGAGACAACGCCGCAGAACGTCGCTCACGGGGTGAAACCGGAAGATGTGGCCGACCTGGAGCGCCCCACCGGTTTGCTCTACGACCTCCACGAGTTGTCGCGCCTCGCCAACCGTCAGCGTCAGCGGCTTCTCCACGAAGCAGACTTTGCCCGCTTCGAGACACCGCCTGGCCAGATCGAGGTGCGTGTCCGCCGGGGTCACGATGTCCACCGCATCCACGTTGTCGAGGACCGAGGTGAAGTCGGAGACGACCCGCGCGGGATCAAGGCCGCTCTTCGTCGCCATCGCCCGGCGCTCGGGCGAGACGTCGGCGGCCCACACGCTGAGCCCCAGCTCGTCGAGGACGCGCAGGTGTTTTTCCCCCCAGCGCCCCAGGCCAATCAGCAGGACGTTCACCGGCTCACTCCTCGCGAAAGCCGCCACCCAGGTCTTCCACCACTTGGTAACGGAGCTGCCGATCCGCCATCCAGCGAACGACCAAGAGGTCCCGGAAGGCACTGAAGGCGCGGTTCGCGATCCCGTACTTTGACTGCCCGAATCGCCTCGGGCGGTGGCTCACCGGCACCTCGAGGACGCGGTACCCCTGCATGCGCAGGAGCGTGGGAAGGAACCGATGGAACCCACGGTAGAGCGTCAGCCCGGAGAGGCACTGGCGGCGGAAAGCGCGGAAGGTGCACCCGCTGTCCTGGACCGAGTCGCCGCTGATCACGTTCCGCACCGCGTTGGCAATGCGGGAAGAGATCCGCCGAATCCACGGGTCCTCGCGCCGCGTCCGCCATCCCGTCACGGCGTCCCAGCGTTCCAGGTGCGAGAGCAGCAGCGGGATGTCGTGCGGATCGTTTTGCAGATCCGCGTCCATCGTCACGACCCAGCGGCCGCGCGCGCCCTTGAACCCGGCGTCGGTGGCGGCGGTCTCGCCCGAATTGCTCTTCAGGCGGACGAGGCGAACGCGAACGTCCTGCTCGCGAAACCCGCGGATCAGCTCGGGGCTCCGATCGCGGCTCCCGTCGTCCACGAAGACGATCTCGTACCGGAGGCCCGTCGGATCCAGGACTTCCCGGATCTCCGGCCAGAGCAGCGAGAGGTTCTCCTCCTCGTTATAGACCGGAATGACGAGCGAGAGGTCGAGCTCGGCGAGGCTCACGGGCGGAGGGCGGCGCGGCACGGCCGGCAGCCGGGGCGCGGGAGACTAGGCACCGGAAGGATCGGGCCGGGGCGACCTCGGCTGCGTGCCCATCCACTCCCCCGCGAGCCGGTGGGGGAGGCGGAAACGGTCCAGCACGCGGGCCAAAGTATGGGTGATGAGGTCGTCGATCTGCTTGGGACGGTGGTAGAAGGCAGGCACGGGCGGCAACAGCACCGCTCCCATCTCGGCCAGAGCCAGGAAGCACCGCAGGTGGCCGGCGTGGAGCGGCGTCTCGCGGACCAGGAGCACCAGCGAGCGCCCCTCCTTCAGCGTGACATCGGCCGCGCGGGAGATGAGCGTGTCCGAGTGGCAGTAGGCAATCGCGGAAGCGGTCTTGATGCTGCAGGGGGCCACGATCATACCGTCCGTACGGAAGGAGCCCGACGCCAGCGCAGCCCCGATGTCCTTGTTGTCGTACCTCCGGTGGGCCAGCGCCTCGACCTCGCCGATCGAGTAGTCGGTCTCCTCCACGATGGTGCGCTGGCCGGGGTTCGAGATCACGAGGTGCGTCTCGACATCGGGAAAGCCCCGCAGCACCTCCAAGAGGCGAATGCCGTAGATCACCCCGCTAGCACCCGTGATGCCCACCACGATCCGTCTGGCGTCGGCCACTCGGCGCTCTCCGGGCTCAGAGGCGGAACCGCTTCTTGAACACTTCTTCGCGCTTCTGCGCGTAGAGCACCTTCCATTCCGGGCTGCCCTCGGGGGCGGGCCGGGCGTAGGAAGAGAGCATCCGGCGGACCTCCTGGTCAATGGTCTCCTCGAGCTTGGCCTCGTCGGTGAGGGTCCGGACGACCTCGTTCCTCACGTCCCTCCGAACCTCCTCGTCCCCGTTCCGCACCACGACTCCGGACGTGGCTTGAAGCTCGGCGACAATCCGGTCAGCCAAGTAGAAGATGCGCTCGCGGCTCATCCGCATCAAAGAATGAACCCCCGCTCGCGGGCCAGCTTGCCCTTCACGAGAGTCAGGAGCCGACGATAATCCACCGCCGTCTCCCGGATCTCCTGGGTATGCTCCAGGAGGATCTTCCGCGCCTCGGCATCGAGGCGTTCCTCCGCCTCGAGGTTCTCCAGGAGAACCTTGCGGACCGCCGCCCGGGCCGTGGCTTCGTCCCGGGCTTCCACGAGCTTTTTCACCAGGAGCCGTTTCAGCACGGCGGCGGCCATCCGGTCAGCCATCGCTTCGCGTCGAGGCATCTCGCTCGGTCAAACCAGATCCCTGTCCGCCCACAGACTACACGGGAGGCCTTCGGGGTGTCAAGGCGAAGTCCGCGACAAATCTACGCGGAGTGCATCTCCGCAGGAGGCCGGACCATCTGGAGGCTCACGATGAAACGGCTGCCTGCCCCCACCTCGCTCTCGACCCGGATCCGACCGCCCTGGGACTCCACCAGCGACTTGACGAGGGCGAGCCCGAGGCCGAGTCCCCGCACGTGTCCCGTCTCGGGGTGAGGGACGCGGCAGTACTTTTCAAAAATCTGCGCCCGGACCTGAGCGGGGATCCCCACCCCTTGGTCCTCAACGCCGAGTTCCACGCGGTCCGGTTCCTCGGCACAGGGGCGCGCCCAGACGCGGACCCTGCCGCCGGCCGGGGAGTACTTGATGGCGTTCGAGAGCAGATTTTTCAGCACCCGATCCAGCGCGTCGTGATCCGCGAGGGCCGCCGGGAGCCCATCCGGCATCTCTCGATCTATGGCGTGCGAGTCGCTCTGAGATCTGAAGAGCTCCACGTTGGCGTCGATGAGCGGGGCGAGGGCGAGCGGCCCCACGCGCAGGACGTCTCCCTGGCCACTTTCGATCCGCGAGAGATCCAGGAGGTCGGCGACGATCCGTCCCAGACGCTCCGCCTCCCGATGGATGGCGGCCAGGTAGCGGCCGCTCGCGTCCTCCGATGTCGGGCGGCTGAGGAGCAGCTCGCTGAATCCCTGGATTGACGTCAGGGGGGTCCGAAGCTCGTGGGAGACGATCGAGACAAAGTCTGACTTCGCCCGATCCAGCTCCCTGAGCCGTCGGGTGGCCGCTTGAATCTTCTCCTCGAGCTCCTCGGCGAATCGGCGGAGGCGGTCGGCCAGACAAGCATTTTCGATGCCGAGCGCGAGCTGAAGGCCCAGCGATCTCGCGGTGGCGCGCAGCTCGCGCGGGAACTCCCCTCGCCGCTCGACGGCCAGCACGCCCAGGCGCCCCTCGCGGGCTTCAAGCGGCAGCAGGAGCACCCGCCGGGGAGGCCCCGCGGCTGGTTCGGCTGATCGGACGCGCGGGTCGCTGGCCATATCGCCCAGGAAGAGGCGCTGCCCTGAGCGCATCACCCAGCCGGCCGCGGAGTCGGCGACGAAGGCGGAGGACGCCGGGGCCGCAGGCTCTCGCACGACGACCACCGGCCGCCCAGTGGCGAGCGGGACCAGCACGATTGCGACCGCATGCGCCTCCAGCGCGTCCCTGAGCTGCTCGGCAAGCTCCTCGAGGAGGCGGGGCAGGGCTGCGCTCCCGGTAAGCGTCCGGTGGAGCGCCAGGAGCGCGCGATACCGGGCGGTCTGGATCCTCGCGCGACGAGCCAAGAGGCCGGTCACGCTCCCGACGAAGGGAAAGAGACCGAGACTGATGAGTCCCTCCACGGTCTCCCCCGTGAGACCGCGGCGCTCGATGGCGGGGAGCACGAACGGCGCCAGCAGCAGGGCGGCCAGCAGGCCGCCGCTGCCACCGCCGAGACCGCCGAAGCGGAGTGCGGCCCACAAGGTCGGCAGGAGATAGAGGTGTCGGAGCCCTGCCGCCGGACCGGCGTCGCTCCACGCGAGGGCCGCCGTCACCGCCGCAAACGCGCAGAGGATCCCGGGCGCTCCGTTCACCACACGTGGAGCATCCGGTAGGCCGAGAAGAAGAGGAGCGAAGCCGCGAGGGAGGGCAGGAGGCTCCCCGAGTACCACAGGAGCGCGCAACCCGACAGCGAGAGGAGCGCGAGGTAAAAGATCGCGCTCGCCATCACCTCCACGGTCGGTGGGAGAGCGGGGTCGCCGAGATAGCGGAGGAGGCAGAGCCCTGTGGCCGCCAGCGCGCCCGGCCAGAAGCCCCAAAGCCGGTGCCAGCGGTTGAACAAGGTGCCCCGGAAGAAGCACTCCGCCGATAACACGTTCGCGCCCAGGTCATAGAGAACCCCCGTCAGGTAGGGAGCCGGCAGTTCCAAGCGCACCGGATAGCCGAACGTCCGCGACGCCGACAGGAGCAGGTGGCCGCCAAGAAAACATCCGACCGCCACCCCGCCCCCCAGCGCGCGCCAGTCAGCCGGCGGAGCCAGCCCCATCCTGCGACACTCGGCGTGGCCAACGGCACATACCGCCACGGCGAGCGGCGGGAGGAGATAGGCCAGACACCCCCACGGCATCCAAGCGCACGCCGACGACGCGACCAGGAGCACGAGCGCCACCCCCGAGGCATGCCGCCCCCAGCCGCTCGTGCCCTCCCATGCTGCCGCCAGGGAAGCCGCGAGCATCCCCCCGTGGAAGGCGGGCAGCCCGACAATCCGCACGGTCATCCCCGGGGGCCCGCTGGCTCGGCTGGTGACGAGGGCGACCAGGCATACCGCCGCGAACGGAAGGAACACCCACAACGGGAACGGAATGAGCGGACGGTGGATCGGTGGGGTCGGGTCAAAGGCGCGGATCAGGACATCCATCACTCACCAGCCGAAGGAATGCAGAAACGATCTCCGGGTCGAGGAGATGCCCCGCTGCCTCCTCGATGTGGTCGAGCGCTGCGGCACGCCCGAGGCTACCACGATAGGGGCGGTCCGACGTCAGGGCATCGTAGACATCGGCCACGGCCACGATTCGGGCTCCGAGCGGGATCGCCTCTCCCGACAGTCCCGCCGGGTATCCGCTCCCGTTGCTCCGCTCGTGATGGTGACGAACGATGCGGGCCCCTTCCGAGAAGAACTCGAGCGGCGCCACGATCTGGGCTCCCACGACGGGGTGCTCGCGCATCAGCCTCCACTCCTCCTCCGTCAAGGGCCCCGCCTTCCGCAAGACCGCCTCCGGCATCCCGATCTTCCCGAGGTCGTGGAGCAGCCCGGCCTGGGCGATGATCCGCGCCTCGCTCCTCGAGCATCCGATGCGAAGCGCAAGTTGTTCGGCCAGGCGCGCCACCCGCTCGGAGTGGCCGCGCGTGTACGGATCCTTTGCCTCGAGCGCGTTGGCCAAACCGAGGAGACTCTGAAAGAACGCTCGCTGCAGCCGGTCGTGGGTGCCCTTGAGGTCGTCCGCATACCGGAGGGATTGCCGGTGCGCCGCCTGGAGGCGACCATACGCCAGCCTGAGGTCCTGCTCCCGGGCGCGCGTGGCGTCGTACTGCACCTTCAGGTCTCGGGCGTAGAGCAGCACCTGCGCGACTTCTACCTCTCCGGCCACAGCGGAACCTCCGGAAGAAGCGACTGAACGAGGGTCAGCAGGCGGAGCGGAGAAAAAGGCTTGGTCAGGTACAGATCGGCGCCGGCGGCCCGCCCGCGCGCAACGTCCTCTTCCTGGCCGGCCGCAGTGAGCATGACGATCTTCGTCTTTTCCAGCCCGGGCTCCCGGCGGAGGCGGCGGCAGACATCGAACCCGTTCACATACGGCAGCTGGACATCGAGAAAAACGAGGTCCGGGCGCTCGGCCCGCGCGACGTCCAACGCTTCCAGCCCGTCGCAGGCCTCGACGACGCGGACATGCTCGTCCTCCAGCGTAAAGCGCAGCAGTTCCACGATCGGCGGCTCGTCGTCCACGATGAGCACGGTGGCCATGGGCTCGAATGTCCTGACGCAATCGCCGTGCCAGGACCTGGAGGCTCAAGTGGCGGGGACATAGCGCACGACGACAGCAAGGCCTGCACTCCCGGCTGTGCAGACGGGGAACGCGGCTGCCCCCCAGAGTGTGCAGGAACAGCGCGAGAAGCTAGCGCGAGGGAGGCCGGCTCGCCACCTGGAGCCGGATCAGCGCCCGCGAGAACTGAGCCAGGGCGCGCTGGTAGTCGATCTCCTCGGTGGTCTTCCCGTGGAGCCGCCGCTCGGCGCGCGCGCGCGCCCGCTCGGCCCGCTCCCGGTCAATCTCCTCGGGACGCTCGGCGTGCTCAGCCAGGACGATCACCCGGTCGCCCTGGACTTCGGCAAAGCCCCCGGTGACGGCCAAAAACTTCTCTACGCGGCCGACCCGGTAGGAGACCTCCCCGCTTTCGAGCGAGGTGAGAAACGGTACGTG
Organism: Candidatus Rokuibacteriota bacterium; assembly: GCA_023248995.1. Taxonomy (GTDB): domain Bacteria; phylum Methylomirabilota; class Methylomirabilia; order Rokubacteriales; family CSP1-6; genus JAHFDN01. The sequence continues at coordinate 50,524 of JAHFDN010000016.1, read as the reverse complement.
GCCGGGGAGAACGCCGAAGTAGCCCCGGACGCCCGGCGCGACCATCTCGTCCACCTCCTCGGAGACGACGAGACGGGTGGGCGTCGCCAGCTCGAAACGGAGTCTCTGGTCGGGCACCCGGCTACGCCCCCTCGCGAAGCTTGCTGGCCTTTTCCATGGCCTCCTCGATCGTCCCGACCATGTAGAAGGCCTGCTCGGGAAGGTCGTCGTGCTTACCCTCCAGGGTGTCTCTGAAGCCCTTAATCGTATCCTTGATCGAGACGTACTTGCCCGGCTGGCCGGTGAACGCCTCGGCCACGAAGAAGGGTTGCGAGAGAAACCGCTGGAGTTTCCGGGCGCGCGCCACGATGAGTTTGTCCTCCTCCGAGAGTTCCTCCATTCCCAGAATCGCGATGATGTCCTGGAGGTCCTTGTAGCGCTGGAGCACCTGCTGGACCCCGCGGGCGGTCTGGTAGTGCTCGTCGCCCAGGATCCGGGGATCGAGGATCCGCGAGGTGGAGACCAACGGGTCCACCGCCGGATAGATGCCGAGCTCGGCGATCTGCCGGGACAGCACGGTCGTCGCGTCCAGGTGGGCGAATGCGGTCGCCGGCGCCGGATCCGTAATGTCGTCGGCGGGGACGTAGATGGCCTGGACCGAGGTGATAGAGCCGCGCTTCGTGGAGGTAATCCGTTCCTGCAGCGCCCCCATCTCGGTGCCGAGCGTCGGCTGGTACCCGACCGCCGACGGCATCCGGCCGAGGAGCGCGGAGACCTCGGAGCCGGCCTGAGTGAACCGGAAGATGTTATCGATGAAGACGAGGACATCCTGCCCCTCTTCGTCGCGGAAATACTCCGCGGCGGTGAGCGCCGTCAGCCCAACACGCAGGCGCGCCCCCGGGGGTTCGGTCATCTGCCCGTAGATCAGCGCGGTCTTCTCGATGACGCCCGACTCCTTCATCTCGAGCCAGAGGTCATTACCCTCGCGGGTCCGCTCCCCCACCCCGCCGAAGACCGAGATCCCGCCGTGGTGCGTGGCGATGTTATGGATCAGCTCCATGATGATGACCGTCTTCCCGACACCGGCCCCGCCGAAAAGCCCGGTCTTGCCGCCCCGCGTGTAGGGCTCGAGGAGGTCGATGACCTTGACGCCGGTCTCCATCATCTGCACCGTGGTGGATTGCTCCTCGAAGGACGGCGCCGGCCGGTGGATCGGGTAGGTCTTGGCGGTCTTCACCGGCCCCTGCTTGTCCACGGGTTCGCCGATGACATTCAGGATCCGCCCCAGGGTCTCCCGGCCGACCGGGATCGAAATCGGCCCCCCGGTGTCGCGCACCGTCATCCCGCGGGTGAGCCCGTCCGTGGAGGCCATAGCCACGGCGCGCACGCGTCCCTCGCCCAGATGGTGAGACACCTCGAGGACGAGCCGCTGCGAGTACGTGAAGATGTCCTTCACTTCGACGCCCGACACCTCGAGGGCATTGTAGATAGACGGCAACCGCTCGGGATCGAACTCCACGTCCACCACGGGGCCGATCACCTGCACGATCTTGCCTTCGCTCATCGGATCTCCTTCATTCGGGCCGAGCGCCCGCCCCCGTCAGATTCAAACCCTCTGTCGCGCCGCTGCCCGATCATCGCTGTCTCCATGGTGGCCGTCACGCCCCGGTCGACTGCTTCAGGGCCTCGGCGCCGCCCACGATGTCCAGCAGTTCCTTGGTAATCCGTTCCTGACGGGCCTTGTTGTACTGGATCGTCAGCAGCTCGATCATCTCCTGCGCGTTCTGGGTTGCGGCCTCCATCGCCGTCATTCGGGCACCGTATTCGGCGGCCAGCGACTCCATCAGGGCGCGGTACACCTGCGTCCGAATGTGCCGCGGCAGCAGGTCGGCCAGGATCGCGTCGGCAGAGGGTTCGTAGAGGTAATCCGCCGCGACCGCGTCGGCCGCTACCTCGGCCGGGGTGATCGGGAGCAACCGCTCGCGCACCACGCGCTGGACCGCGACGGAACGGAACTCGTTGTAGATGAGATAGACCTCATCGGTCTGCTCGGTGAGATAGTCCTCGACGAGGCCCCCCGACAGTTCGACCGCATGAGCGTACGCAAGCCGATCGAAAAATCCGACCATCTCCGACTTGATACTCCACGCGCGCCGCCGATAATGATCCCGCCCCTTCCGGCCTACGATAACCAGCGTGAGCGCCGCCTCGCCGCTCGCGCGGATGAACTCCAAGGAGCGACGGAGGATGTTGGAGTTGAACGCCCCGCACAGGCCTTTGTCGGCGGTGATGATCACGATCTGCCGGCGGCGCCCGTCGCGCTGCGCCAGCAGAGGGTGGCTCTCCGGAGAGGCCCGAAGCGCCAGGCTGCCAAGGAGCTCGGACATTTTCTGTGCGTAGGGTCGCGCCTCGAGGATGCGTTCCTGGGCGCGGCGCAGTTTGGCCGCGGCCACGAGCTTCATGGCGCGCGTGATCTTCTGGGTGGACTGGACGGCTCGAACCCGCCGCCTGATGTCCCGGAGCGTCGCCATATCCCTCGGAGGGGGGCTACGCCCCCCTTCCGAACCTCCCCCCCCGGGCTGCGCGAGTGATGCCCGCGCGCGACCCCGGCCAAGTCATCACGCGGTGCGGCTGCCCTTGGTCTGGACGAACTCGGCCTTGGCTTCCGAGATCGCCGTGCCCAACGTCTGACGAAGGCTATCGGAGATCTCGCGCTTCTCCCGAATCTCGGCGTAGACCTGCTTGTAGCGCCTTTCGACAAAGGAATGAAGGAACTCCTCGAAGGGGCAGATCGTGTCGATCGGGAGGTCGTCCAGAAGCCCTTGGGTCCCCGCATAAATGACGACGATCTGTTTTTCCACGGGGAACGGCACGTACTGTCCCTGCTTGAGGACCTCCACCATTCGCTGGCCGCGTGCGAGCTGCGCTTGGGTGGCCTTGTCCAACTCGGAACCGAACTGGGCGAACGCCGCCAGCTCGCGGTACTGCGCAAGGTCGAGGCGCAGCTTTCCGGCCACCTGCCGCATCGCCTTGATCTGGGCGCTGCCGCCAACCCGCGACACCGACAGCCCGACGTTGACCGCCGGGCGAACCCCGGCGAAGAAGAGGTCGGTCTCAAGGTAGATCTGGCCATCGGTGATGGAAATGACGTTGGTCGGGATATAGGCGGAGACGTCGCCCAGCTGGGTTTCGATGATCGGGAGCGCGGTCAGGGAGCCGCCGCCCAGCTCGTCGTTGAGCTTCGCAGCCCGCTCGAGCAGGCGCGAGTGGAGGTAGAAGACGTCGCCGGGGTAGGCCTCCCGCCCGGGTGGGCGTCTGAGCAGGAGCGACAGCTGCCGATACGCTTGAGCGTGCTTCGACAGGTCGTCGTAGATGCAGAGGGCGTGGCGCCCCGAGTCCCGGAAGTACTCGCCCATGGCGCAGCCCGCGTAGGGGGCCAGGTACTGGAGCGGGGCCGGTTCGGAGGCCGAGGCGGTGATGACCGTGGTGTAGGCCATGGCGCCGGCCTCCTCCAGGACTTTGACCACCTGGGCGACCGTGGAGCGCTTCTGCCCGATGGCGACGTAGAAGCAGTGGACCCCCTGCCCTGCCTGGTTGATGATCGTGTCCACGCCGATCGCCGTCTTCCCCGTCTGTCGGTCGCCGATGATCAGCTCCCGCTGGCCCCGCCCGATGGGGATCATCGAGTCAATGGCCTTGAGCCCGGTCTGAAGTGGCTCCTTCACCGGGCGCCGATCCACCACCCCCGGCGCGTACCGCTCGATAGGCCGGAACTCCTTCGTCTCGATGGGCCCCTGACCGTCCACCGGCTGGCCGAGGGCATTCACCACCCGGCCGACCAGGGCCTCGCCCACCGGGACCTGCGAGATCCGCTTCGTCCGCGACACCTGATCGCCTTCTTTGATCAGGGTGTCTTCGCCGAGGAGGACGGCGCCCACGTTGTCTTCCTCCAAGTTCATCACCATCCCGTACACGCCGCCGGGAAACTCGAGGAGCTCGCCCGCCATCGCGTTCTGCAGACCGTAGATGCGGGCGATCCCGTCCCCGACCTCGATGACGCGCCCCACTTCCTGGAGGTCCACCTGCGGCTCGTAGCCTTGGAGCTGGCGCCGAATGAGCTCGCTGATTTCGTCGGCCTTGATCATCCGCTATCCCCTCACGACGCGCTCGCGCACCCGCGCGAGCTGCCCGTCGAGACTGCCATCCAGGACGAGGCTACCGATCTGGGCCACGAACCCCCCGAGGAGGGTCGCGTCCACCGAATCCTCCACGATCACCGCTTTGCCCACGATCCTCCCCAGCCCCGTACCGAGCTGCTGCCGCTCTCGCTCGCCCAAGGCCACGGCGCTTTTCACCTGAGCCCGCACGCGGCCGGCGGCCTGATCGAGCAGGTCCCGATACGCCCGCGCGATCTCTGCCACATGGTCGATTCGTCCCCGGCCGGCCAAGAGCCCCAGGAAGTTCTTGACCAGCGCGGAGCACCCGAGCCGCTCGGCGATCGCCGTCGCGATCGCTTTCTTGGTCGCCCCCGTGATCCAGGGCCGGGTCAAGACCTCCTCCAGGCGGCGGTTGGTGGCCACGACCCTGAGCGCGCTCTCGAGCTCCTGTCCGATGGCCTCCTGGCGGCCGGCCTCGCGCGCGGCCAGGAAGAGCGCTTTAGCGTACCGCCTGGCCGTCGCCTCCTGCTTCCTCATCGCGAGCGTTCCAGGTCGGCGATGGCGTCGGCGACGATCTTCTGGTGATCCTCACCCCGAAGACTCCTGCGGACGAGCCGCTCTGCGACCGACACCGCGAGGTCTCCGACCTCACGACGGAGTTCTTGCTTGGCCCGCCGAACGTCCTGCTCGATCTCGACCCGGGCGGCCTCCACCAGACGCCCGGCTTCGGCCCGGGCGGCCTCCACCAGGCGCCGCTGTTCCACCGCGGCCTCCTGCACGGCCGCGCCGCGAATGCTCTGGGCCTCGGCGTAGGCAGCCTCCAGCTGCTTCCTGTGCTCTTCCCGCTGGCGCACGGCCTCGGCCTGAGCCGCCTGGGCCTCGGCCAGAGACTTTTTGATCGCCTGGGAGCGCTCCTCGAGCTTAGCCATGAACGGTCGGTAGAGAAGCCGCCAGAGAATCGCCAGCAGGAGGCCGAAATTGAGGGCCTGGATAAGCATCGACCGGTCGAGGTTAATGAAGCCGCCCCCCTCGGACGCCGCCGCCACGCCGGGGAGCGACCCGACAAGAAGGCTGACCCTGCCTAAGACCCTAAACATTCGTGAATTCTCCGGGTTGAAGGTGTTGTGAAAAGAGGAGCAAGCAAAACACTAGACGAATATCACGACGACGTGAAAACTGTCAAGCCCTGGAGATTATCCCTCCTCCCACCACCAGCTCGTCCTGATAAAAGACCACCGACTGCCCCGGCGTGATCGCCCGCTGGGGCGCGTCGAAGATCGCCTCGACGCGTCGATCGCCTGCTGGCCGCACGAGGGCCGGAGCCGGCGCGTGGTTGTGACGAACCTTGGCCAGCACCCGGATCTCGTCCGCGGGCCAATCGAACGGGATGAAGTTCGCCTCGACAGCGACCAGGCGCCTAGTGTCCAGCGCCTCTTGATCCCCTACCACGACCACGTTGCGATCGGGGTCCAACGCCAGAACATACAGAGGGCGGTCTGCCGCCAGGCCGAGGCCGCGCCGCTGCCCGATCGTGTAGGCTGCGAGCCCCTCGTGCTCGCCCAGTTGCTTCCCCGCGCGATCCACGATGGGCCCAGGCTGGAAAGCCGCGGGAATCCGTCTCCGCAGAAACCCCCGGTAGTCGTCGTCGGGGACGAAGCAAATTTCCATGCTCTCGGGCTTGTCCGCCACCGGAAGCCCGAGGGCCCGGGCCTTGGCGCGCACCTCGTCTTTCGCGAGGTCGCCCACGGGAAACCTGGCAGCCGCCAGCTGGGACTGGGTCAGCGGCCACAGAAAATCGGACTGGTCCTTCCGGCGATCCCGTCCCCTGAACAAGAGGTGGCGTCCCGTCTGCGGGTCCTGCGCCACGCGGGCGTAGTGGCCAGTGGCGACCGCCGTCGCCTCCCACGCGCGAGCCCGACCGAGCAACGAGCCGAACTTGACTTTCTGGTTACAGACGACACAGGGCACCGGCGTCCGCCCCGACCCATATTCGCTGGCGAAGTTTTCGATCACCGTCCGGTCGAACTCGCGCTCGGTGTTCAGCAAGTAGTACGGAATCCCCAGGTGCCGCGCGACCTGACGGGCGTCCTCCACGGTCTCGGGCGAGCAACAGCTGCCGAAGCGCCCGGGCGCTTCGGCAGCCTCCCGCCAGGGCCAGACGCGAAGCGTGACCCCCACCACATCGAACCCCTGCTCGACCAGCAGAGCTGCCGCGACCGAGGAATCCACCCCGCCGCTCATCCCGACGACGATGCGCGCGCTCATCGGCCCAGACCGGACCTCCTCGAGATCTGCTCGACCAATCGTTCCAGTTCCTCGCGCGAGGCATATACGATCTCGATACGCCCCCGGCGCTCCGAGCCGACCAAGCGCACCCGGGTGGCCAAGCGCTCGCGGAGCTGATCCTCGAGCGCGGTCAGCTCCGGAGACCGGCGCGGAGCTCGCCGTGGGATGTGGCTCCGCTGTACTCCCTCCTCCGTCGTCCTGACCGACCACGAGTGGGCGAGAATTTCCTCCCTGAGCTTGAGCTGGGCCGCTTCCCCTGTCAACGAGAGCAGCGCCCGAGCGTGGCCCATCGTCAGGCGCCCGGCTCTCAGGTCTTCCTGAATGATCGCGGGAAGCTTGAGGAGTCGAAGACAGTTGGCGATGGAGCTCCGGTCCTTCCCTACCCGACCGGCAAGTTCTTCCTGCGTCCACCCGAACTCGGCCAAGAGCCGCTGGTACGCCTCGGCCTCCTCCATGGGGTTCAGGTCCTCCCGGAGGAGGTTTTCCACGAGTGCCAACTCAAGCGCCTCGGCATTGGTGGCCTCTCGGATCACGGCTGGGACCCGTTCCATGCCCGCCATCTGCGCCGCGCGGAGGCGGCGCTCCCCCACGATCAGCTCATAGCCGTTTCCGGCCCGCCGCACAACGATCGGCTGGAGAACCCCCGACTGCCGCATCGAGGCGGCGAGTTCACGTAACCTATCAATATTGAAGGTTTTTCGTGGCTGCTGCGGATTGGGAGAAATGTCCCCGATGGGGATCTCTCGGAGGTTATCCCCTGCCTCCGGGCTCGTAGACAAGAGAGCTCCGAGCCCTCTTCCCAGCCCCCGCCTAGCCATGGGCGAGCACCTCCTTGGTCAGTTCAAGGTAGGCCAGCGCGCCGGTCGAGCGGACGTCATAGAGCAGGATGGGCTTGCCGTGACTCGGCGCTTCGGAAAGGCGGACGTTCCTCGGAATGATCGTCTGGAAGATCTGGCCGCTGAAGTACCGGTGGACCTCGGTCTTAACTTGGGTGGCGAGGCTCGTGCGGCCGTCGAACATCGTGAGTACGATCCCCTCCACTTCGAGCCGTGGGTTAAGCCGCTCCTTGATGAGACGTATGGTCTTGAGGAGCTGGGCAAGCCCTTCGAGAGCGTAGTACTCACACTGGAGCGGAACAAGGGCTGAATCCGCGGCGGTGAGGGCATTCACGGTCAGAAGCCCCAGGGAGGGCGGGCAGTCCAGCAGGATGTACTCAAACTTCTCCCGTAGGGCCTCCAATGCATTCTTGAGCCTGGACTCTCTTGCTGAAAGGCCCACCAGCTCGACCTCCGCCCCGACGAGATCAATGTCAGCCGGCACCAGGAATAGGTTGGGAACGAGCGTTTCTCTTGCGGCCTTTTCTAGCGGCTCGCCGCCCAAGAGGACATGGTAGACGGTGGGATAGAGCCCGTCCTTCGCCACGCCGAGACCCGTCGTTGCGTTGCCCTGGGGGTCAAGATCCACAAGGAGGGTGGGGTGCTCCGCGACGGCGAGACCCGAGGCCAGGTTGACCGCCGTGGTGGTCTTGCCAACCCCCCCTTTTTGGTTCACGACTGATATGACGCGTCCCAAGCAGGCCCTCCAGCCAACCGTTTCACGTGAAACACGAATGCGACCGTTTCACGTGGAACATCTTGCCCCGGGGCGGGGGAGTCAATCAAGTTTTTTCAGCAATTAGGAAGCGCCGTCCCCCGATACCCCCAAGGGTGGGGAACGACTCCCATCGATGGGGGGCCTGGAGATGGAGAGAAGGGGTGGGGCTGCCGATGGGTGGACCGGACCCAATGAAGCGTCCTCCCGGCCTGAGAAAGGCCAGTGCAATCGGGATGATGGACCGCAGCGGACCTGCCCCCCGGGTGACCACCACGTCGAAGGTGGCCCGCAGCCCGGGCTCCGACTCACTAAGCGCCTCGGCTCGGCCGTGAAGCAAGCGGACCTCCGTAAACCCCAGTTCTCGCACGATGGTCGCCAGGAAGGACACGCGGCGGCGGCGGGCCTCCAAGAGCGTCAGGTGCATTCGCGGTTCGACAATCTTGAGCGGAACCCCCGGGATGCCCGGGCCAGCTCCGAGGTCCAGAACCTTTTCGTCTCCTGGCTCAATCCATCGGAGAAACCGGAGAGAATCCAGAAAGAGCTTAGAGGTGATCTCTTGCGCGGAGCGATACCCAGTCAGGCGCTGGGCGCGATTCCATTTGAGGAGAAGAGCTAGGTAGCGCGAGAAAGCCTGAAGTTCTTCGGGGGCCGGGGCCCGCCCGAGGAGCGACACAAAACCCTGGGCGAGAGCGTGCGAGAAGTCCCACCGTTGGGGGGGCATCCCCTTCATTCTACGTGTCCTGGCCAGAAACGCGAGCGGCTTGCAACTACCTTTAGTTAAATGCTTTTCTGGCTCTATTGACCCTCAAGATGGCCAGGGCTGATCGTATGACAAGCTAGCGCTGTCGGCGGCGGCCGACCCTCTTAGTTCGCTCCTGGCTATGGCCCGATGGCTTCGTCCAGATTCCGTGCCGTCTCCTCCACCACCCTCATTCGCGCTGGATCTCTTTCGCCTCTTAGCCCGCGGCCTTCGCCGCTCGGCCCCGGCGGTTCGTGTAGTACTGCTGGAGGATTTGAAGGACGTTGGAGACAAACCAGTAGAGAACGAGGCCGGCCGGCAGGTACAAGAACATGTAGGTGAAGACGACGGGCATGATCAGCATGATCTTCGCCTGGCGGGGATCGCCCACGGTCGGGGTCATCTTCTGCTGGACGAACATCGAGATGCCCATCAGGATCGGCAGGATATATGTGGGGTCCTGCTCAGCGAGATCACAAATCCAGAGCGCTGTGTGGAAGATCGTACCGAAGCAGAGGAAGACGGCGTTTTGCAACTCCACCGCGAGCGAGAATACGACGTAGAGGGCATAGAAGATGGGGATCTGAACGACCATCGGCAGGCAGCCGCCCATCGGGTTCACCTTGTGCTTTCGGTACAACTCCATGGTTTCCCGCTGCAGCCGTTGCGGATCCTTCTGGTGCTTGGCCCGAAGCGCGTTGATCTGGGGCTGAAGGGCCTGCATGCCCTTCATGGATGCCATGCTCTTCAGTGTGAGTGGGTAGAACAGGATCCTGGTGATCACAGTCAGCACGATGATGGCAATGCCGTAGTTGGGGACCTGGCGATAGAGGAAATTCATGAGCCAGAGGATGGGAACGGCGATCCACTCCATCGGTAGGATCCACAGGAGGTGTCCGAAGTGAATCGCTTGTTCGAGGCCGACCCCCAGGGCTTTCAGGCGGTCGTGTTCCTTCGGCCCCACGTAGAGGAGCGCCCGACCCTCCCACGCCTGGCCGGGGGCAAGGGGCGGGGGAGTGGCTCTGAGGGCGATCTGCACCGTCCCGTCGGCCTCCGCGGACGTCGTGAGCTTGAAATCGGGCGTCAGCGGCACCAGCGCGGCGATGTACCACTCGCTCTCGAATCCGATCCATGTCCCTTGCTCGCTCAGATCCGCAACCTTCGCGAGCTCGTCCCGGTGAACCTCCCCTCGAGACAGTCGCACGACCCGGGTGGGTCGCTGCCCCTGAAACTGTTCCTTCTGGTCGTCGGGCCACTTCTTCAAGGTCGACCACGGCAGGAGCAGCTCCACCGCCTGAGGAACCGCCTGATGGTTTTCCGCGCGCAGGGCGAGCTCGACGTGAAAGCCCTCCGCGTGAAACTGGAACGCCTCGGTTACCTTCAGACCGAACGCGTCCTGCCCCGCCAGGAGGAGCTCCCCGCGGGGCCGGGCCGGGCCCAGCGCGAGGGGTTGCTCCTTCACGTCGAAGGTCACGCGCTCGGAACCTGCGCCCGGCCGCTGCACCACGAGGCCGGCCGGCCCGAGCGCTCCGGGAAGGACCATGGGTTTGTCGCCACGGTAGTGGAGCGTCCACTCTTGAAGCTTCCCGCCGTCGCTCCCGATCGCCGCGCGAAACAGTGGAGCCTCGACGACGACCGTGCGCTGAGGAATGGCGCGCGGCGGCTCGACCCGCCGGGGCACCGCCACCGGCGGTGACGGCGGCGGGGCCGGTTTCGACTCAACCGGGGCCTGAACCGGAGCGGGTGGGGGAGGGGAAGGAGCGAAGAGCGTCTGGTAGAGAATCAGGAGGCCGGCCATCAAGACGGCGGCCAGAATCGCTCGCTTTTCCATGTCCTCACTGTGTTCCTTGCGGATGACCCTAGCCGCGCCGGCGGGAGGGGATCGTATCCTCCCGGATGAAATGGATGGCACCGGAGCAGGCGGCGCCCCGCGAGCCAACATCCCCGCACGAACCCGTGTCCCGCGAGCGCCTGCCGCGCATACTCGGAGCACGTCGGGACGAAGCGGCAGGCCCGAGGCAAGAGCGGCGAAACGAACCGCTGGTATCCCCGAACGAGTCCCAGTCCGAAGAGCGTCACGCCTCGGCTGCCCGCCGCCGCTCCCTAGCGACGGCTCCCAATGCGTCCTGCATGTCGCGGAGAACCTCGCTAAAGGGTCCGTCCCCGGCGCGAGGCCGGGCCACGACCACTAGGCGGATCCCTTCGGGGACGAGCTGCCGACTCGCACGATATGCCTCCCGAATCCGCCGGCGAGCGCGGTTTCGGCGCACCGCCCCCTGCACCTGACGACTGACAGCGAACCCGGCCCTCCGGAGACCATCCGCCCCTCGCCAGAGAATGAGAACCGACGGGCGTTCAACCCGTGCCCCCCGTTGGAAGACCGCCTGAAACTCCCGCGGGCACGTGAGCCGCTCCCCGCGAGGCAGGGCCCGTTCCCCCACCGACCTCGCCCCTCCTCCTAAACGGTGAGACGCCTCCGCCCCTTCGCGCGTCGGCGCTTGAGAACCTTCCGTCCGCCGCGGCTCTTCATCCGCTCGCGGAAGCCGTGCGTGCCCTTGCGCTTACGGCGATTCGGCTGATACGTGCGCTTCATCGGAGGGCTCCTCCTCTTCGTCGAAAAACTTGTCCAGTCTACTGACCAGAAACTTTGAAGTCAAGGCGGCCGACGGACCCGCGCCCCCCAGGAAGGGGGTTGCCTGGCCGATTGTCGCCGTGCTATGGTACCGTGCATTCTTCGGCCCGCGTATGGCCAGGCTCGCCTTGCGCCGTCTCGGCCCTCTGCGCCGGGTGTTCGTTTCTTTCCGTTCCGACCGGAGCCGACGAGGGTTCGAATTTCGATGGGTCGTCGCCCCGCCGTCCATCACCCCTTCGTCGCCGGGATACGCCCCAGTTATTCACACCTGTGGATAACTCTGTGCGTAACTCTGCCTCGCGCCTGTTCTGGAGAGGACTTAAATGCTTGAAAGCCTCTGGATTCGATTGCTGTCCGCCCTTGAGCAAAGACTGCCCGCCGCCGCCCTAGAAACCTGGGTCCGTCCCAGCCGCCTGGTCGCCATCGAGGGGGACCACGTCCAGATCGGGGCCCCGAACACGTTCTCCCGGGACTGGCTGGCGCAGCACCACCTGGGCGCGCTCACCGCGGCGGCCCAGGAGTGCCTGGGCGGAAACCCCCAGGTCTCAATCGTTGTCCAAGAGTTTGAGGCCCGCCAGCCTTCGCCCGAGGCCCCGGCCTCCCGGACATCCCGCTCGGCGGCCCGCGGGCTCAGCCCGCGCTACACCTTCGAGACGTTCGTCGTCGGCTCCTCCAACCAGTTCGCGCAGGCCGCCTGCCAGGCGGTCGCCGAGCTCCCGAGCAAAGCCTATAACCCGCTCTTCATCTACGGCGGCGTCGGCCTCGGCAAGACGCACCTCCTCCATGCCGTGGGGCACCAGATCAGCCGGCTGTTCCCCGACATGGCCGTCCTCTACCTCTCCTCGGAGCGGTTCACCAACGATCTCATCAACGCCATCCGCTACGACCGGACTGCCGAGTTCCGGGCCAAATACCGCACCATTGATCTATTGCTGATCGACGACATCCAGTTCATCTCTGGGAAGGAGCGCACCCAGGAGGAATTCTTCCACACGTTCAACGACCTCTACGACTCTCGCAAACAGATCGTCGTTTCCAGCGACAGCACGCCCAAAGAAATCCCGGAAATCGAGGAGCGTCTCCGCTCACGCTTCGAATGGGGGCTCATCGCCGACATCCAGCCCCCCGACTTCGAAACTCGCGTTGCGATTCTCAAGAAAAAGGCGGAGATCGAGCGCGTGCGCTTTTCGGACGATGTCGCGTACCTGATCGCGAGCCGCATCAAATCCAATATCCGCGAGCTGGAGGGCTCCCTCACCCGCATGATCGCGTTTTGCGCCCTGACCGGACGGGAGATGACGGTGGACCTGGCCCAGGAGGTCCTCTCAGACCTCTGGGGCGAAGAGGAGCGCCCGATCACCGTGGACCAGATCCAGCGTAAGGTCTCGGAGTTCTTCAGCATCAAGCCCTCCGACATGAAGGCGAAGAACCGGACCCGCGCCATCTCCTTCCCGCGACAGGTGGCCATGTACCTCTCCCGGCAGCTCACCCATGCTTCGCTCCTGGAGATCGGGCGCGCCTTCGGCGGGAAGGATCACACCACCGTTCTGCACGCGGTGGGGAAAATCAACGGACTCCTCCAGGAAGACCCCAAACTGCGCAAGACTATCGACACCCTCACCCAGGCGATCACGTCGTGATCCACAGCTATCCAACGGCTTCCCCCCGCGCCCTCCCCAGCCCGAGCCTGGCGACCGCGCTTTCAGGACGCGCCCTTAGACGTTTTCCCCGTTGTCCCGTCACCTACGCCTACGCTTATGACTAAGTTCTTATAAGTACTTTTCTAAAAAACTAGGAATCCGGAGGATGCCATGGAAGTGGAGATCGAGCGCGACGCCTTCTCGAAGGGGCTGCAGATGGTGCAGAACATCGTGGAGCCTCGGCAGACACTTCCCATCCTGGCAAATGTGCTTCTCGAGACTGAGGGGGACTCTGTGCGGGTGAGCGCGACCGATCTGGCCGTCGGGGCGCGCGTGGAGGTCCCGGCCAAGGTCGCGGCCAGGGGTGCGATTACCCTTTCCGCGCGGAAGCTTGGTGAGATCGTGAAGGAGTTGCCGTCAGGTGTGCTGTCCTTGAAGGTGCAGGAAAATGCCTGGGTTCTGCTTCGCTGCGGGGGAGTGTCCTACAAGCTGGTCGGCCTGGCCGCCGAGGATTTTCCCGCCGTGGTCCCGACATCGCCCCCGGGATGGGTCTCGCTGGATGGGAAGGTGCTCAAGGAGATGCTCGCGCAGACGGCGTTTGCGATCTCGCATGATGAGAGCCGGTACGCGCTGAACGGCGTGCTGTTCATCATCCAGGCCGGGCGGGTCCGGCTGGTTGCAACCGATGGGCACCGGTTGGCCGTCAGTTCTCGATCCCTCGCCGAGGGTGCTCCGGGAAGCGGCATTGTGCCGCGGAAAGCGGTGCAGGAGATTGTGCGGGTCTTGGGCGTCGGTGAGGAGGTGCAGCTGGCGCTGGTGGAAAATCAGTTCATTTTGAGGATGCCGAACTTCCTGCTTCTGGCCCGTCTCATCGAGGGGCAATTCCCGAACTATGAGCAGGTGGTGCCGAAAGGGCATCCCTGCCGGTTGGTCCTCTCCCGGACGGCGCTCGCGGCCGCCCTTCGCCGGGTGTCGGTCCTGTCCGAGGAACGGACGAAACCCGTGAAACTGGTCCTCGCGGCAGGAGCCCTGAAGCTGGCGGCGCACAATCCGGAACTTGGGGAGGCGGAGGAGACGCTGTCCGTGGACTACACGGGCGAGGAGATGACCATCGGATTCAACTCCCGGTACCTGCTGGATGCGCTGGGCGCGCTCGACGCCGAGCAGGTCGTCGTCGAGTTAAAAGACGCAATGAGCCCCGGGATCTTCAGAAGCTGGGAGGGCGAGGAGTACTTCTGTGTTATAATGCCTATGAGGATTTAGTGCGGAATGGGAGCAGGATAGGGTGCGCGTGCGATGGAATCAACAAGCCCGTTTCGTTGACCCGCTCCTCCGCAATCCGAGTCCCTCTCCAGACGTTCTGACCTGGTCGCTGGTCCGGTGCCGGAAACCCCTCGGGGGGCCGAGTCCGCCCGTCTCCGGTCCGGGAGCCGAATGAGCCTCGAGACCTATACCGCGAGTGACATCAAAGTCCTGGAGGGCCTGGAGGCTGTCCGGAAGCGCCCGGCCATGTACGTCGGCGACACGGGCGCCTACGGCCTGCACCACTTGGTCTACGAGGTGGTGGACAACTCCGTGGACGAGGCGCTGGCCGGCTCCTGCGACAACATTCGGGCCGTGCTGCACTCCGACGGCTCCTGCTCGGTCGGCGACAACGGGCGCGGCATTCCGGTTGACATCCACGAGGCAACGGGGAAATCGGCCGTCGAGGTGGTGATGACCACCCTCCACGCGGGGGGGAAGTTCGAGCACTCGGCGTACAAGGTTTCAGGTGGCCTCCACGGGGTCGGCATCTCCGTGGTGAACGCGCTCGCCGAGTGGTTGGAGCTCGAGATCCGTCGCGGGGGCAAAGTGTACACCCAGCGCTACGAGCGCGGAGAGCCCAAAGGCGACCTCGCCCCGGGGGAGAAAACCAGCAAGCACGGGACGCTCATTCGCTTCAAGCCGGACTCGACCATCTTCGAAGACACCGTGTTCTCCTTCGACACCCTCTCGAACCGCCTTCGCGAGCTCGCATTTTTGAACCGCGGGCTCAAGATCACCCTGGAGGACGAGCGGGAGAATCGAAAGAACGCCTTCCACTACAACGGAGGGATCATCGAGTTCGTCAAGCACATCAACCAGAACAAGACCCCGATCCACCCGAAGGTGCTCTTCTTCGAGGGGAGCAAGGGCGACATTCAGGTGGAGGTGGCGCTCCAGTACAACGACGGCTATCAGGAGAACGTCTTCAACTTCGCCAACAATATCAATACGCGGGAGGGGGGCACGCACCTCACCGGGTTCCGGGCGGCCCTCACCGGCACGATCGGGTCCTACGCCCAGGCCAACGGATTCTTGAAAAGCTTCAAGGGGGCGGTCAGCGGGGACGACGTCCGGGAGGGGCTGACCGCGGTGGTGTCGGTGCGCCTGCCCGAGCCGCAGTTCGAAGGGCAAACGAAAGCGAAGCTCGGCAACAGTGAGGTGAAGGGGCTCGTCCAGCAAATCGTCAACGACAAGCTCGCGGAGGCCTTCGAGGAGGACCCGACGACCGCCCGGAAGATCGCGGACAAGTGCGTGCGGGCGGCCCAGGCCAGGGAGGCGGCCCGCAAGGCCCGGGAGTTCACGCGGAAGAAGGGACTTGACGACGAGACGCTCGCCGGCAAGCTGGCGGATTGCTCGGAGCGCGAGCCGTCGTTCCGCGAGCTTTTCCTCGTGGAGGGCGACTCCGCCGGGGGTTCGGCCAAGCAGGGCAGGGATCGCCGGACGCAGGCGGTGCTGCCGCTCCGGGGGAAAATCATCAACGCGGAGAAGGCGCGGTACGACAAGGTGCTCGCGCACCAGGAGATCCGCCTCCTGATCTCGGCTCTGGGGACCGGCATCGGCCCGGAGGAGTACGACGTCGGCAAGCTCC
Source organism: Candidatus Rokuibacteriota bacterium (assembly GCA_023248995.1). Taxonomy (GTDB): domain Bacteria; phylum Methylomirabilota; class Methylomirabilia; order Rokubacteriales; family CSP1-6; genus JAHFDN01. The sequence continues at coordinate 34,605 of JAHFDN010000016.1, read as the reverse complement.
GCTACCACAAGGTCATCCTGATGACAGACGCCGACGTGGACGGGGCCCACATCCGAACGCTCCTTCTCACCTTCTTCTTCAGGCACATGGTGCCGGTGATTGAGCGGGGGCACCTCTACATCGCCCAGCCACCGCTCTTTAAGGTCAAGAAGGGGCGGGCGGAGAAGTACCTGATGAACGAGCGCGAGATGGAGGAATTCCTCCTGGCGTCCTGGGTCGAGAAGGCAAGCCTGAAGGTGCCGGGCAAATCGGCGCCGCTCCGGGAAGAGGCGCTCCTGGAGGCCCTGAAGCGGGCGCTGGAGTTCAAGCATCTCTTTCAGAAGTTCGTCAAGCGCGGGGTTCCGCCGCAGATCGCGGAGGGATTGCTCAAGGCGAGGTTCAGGGCGACCAAGCGGGGGGTGGGGCCCGAGGACATCCGGGCTGCGATTCAGGCGGCGGGTTCGGAACTCGGGCTCCCCACGTTCGACGTTCAGATCCGTGAGGGGGATAACGGCGACGAAACCGCGATTGACCTTTCCGGAGACCTGGCGGCCCGGATCAGCCTCGACACGCTCCGGTCTCCGGACTATCAGCTTCTCTACGAGTTGCACGAGAAGATCCCGCCGGTGCACAAGGGGCCCTGCCTCGTGGTGGACGGCGGCGGCAAAGAGGTCAGCGTACGGACGCTCGGCGAACTCGTGACGGCAGTGTTCGACTTCGCCAAGGAGGGCGCGACGATCCAGCGCTACAAGGGGCTCGGAGAGATGAACCCCGAGCAGCTCTGGGAAACGACGATGAACCCGGAGACGCGGACGCTCCTCAAGGTGACGATGGAGGATGTCGTGGGCGCCGACGAGATGTTCACGGTGTTGATGGGCGACGCCGTCGAGCCCCGACGTGAGTTCATCGAGAAGTATGCACTGGATGCCGTGAACATCGACGTCTAGCCCCCCGCCCCCCATGTCTCCCAACGATCGCCAAGTCCCCATCCCGATCGAAGAGGAAATGCGTCGGTCGTACCTGGACTACGCCATGTCCGTCATCATCGGGCGGGCCCTGCCGGACATCCGGGACGGGCTGAAGCCGGTCCACCGCCGGGTGCTCTACACCATGCACGAGCTCGGGCTCGCGTGGAACCGGGCGTATCGCAAGTCTGCCAAGGTCGTGGGCGATGTCCTGGGCAAGTACCATCCCCACGGCGACTCGCCCGCCTACGAGGCGCTGGTCCGGATGGTCCAGGAGTTCTCCCTGCGCTACCCGCTGGTGGACGGCCAGGGGAACTTCGGCTCTGTGGACGGCGACCCGCCGGCCGCCTATCGCTACACGGAGGTCCGGCTGGCGAAGATCGCCCACGAGATGCTGGCGGACATTGACAAGGATACGGCGGACTTCGTCCCGAACTTCGACGAGTCTACACGTGAGCCCACGGTGCTCCCCACGAAGCTGCCGAACCTCCTGGTTAACGGTTCCGCCGGCATCGCGGTAGGAATGGCCACGAACATCCCGCCGCACAACCTCTCTGAGGTCGTGGACGGGCTCGTGATGTTGGTCGATAACCCGGTGGCCACCGCGGATGATCTCATGGCGGTCATCAAGGGACCCGACTTCCCCACCCGCGGGTACATCTACGGCACCGGTGGGATCCGCGAGGCCTATACGACGGGGCGGGGGATGATCACGATGCGCGCGAAGGCGCACGCGGAAAAGATGCGGGGCGGGCGCGAGGCGATCATCGTGACCGAGCTGCCCTACCAGGTGAACAAGGCCTCCCTGATCGAGAAGATCGCCGAGCTCTCGCGCGAGAAAAAGATCGAGGGGATCTCCGAGATCCGGGACGAGTCCAACCGCGAGGGGATCAGGATCGTGCTCGAAACCGGGCGGGGCGAGATCCCCCAGATCATCCTGAACCAGCTCCACAAGCACACGCAGATGCAGTCCACCTTCGGTGTCATCATGCTGGCTCTCGTGGACCGGCGCCCCCAGGTGGTGAACCTCAAGGAGATGCTGGAGGCCTTCATCCGCTTCCGGCGTGAGGTCGTGACGCGGCGAACGCGGTTCGACCTGGCGCGGGCCGAGGAGCGCGCGCATGTCCTGGAGGGGCTTCGCAAGGCGGTGGAGCACCTGGACCTGGTCATCCGGCTGATCCGGGGGGCGGAGAGCCCCGAGACCGCCAAGGATGCCTTGATGCGGCGGCTGGACCTCACGGAGATCCAGGCCAAGGCGATCCTAGACATGCGGCTCCAGCGCCTGACGCAGCTCGAGCGCCACAAGATCGTCGAGGAGCACGAGCGAACCCTGGCGCTGATCGCGGACCTGAGGGACATCCTGGCCTCCGAAGGCCGGTTGATGGGGATCATCAAGGACGAGCTCCTGGCTTTGAAGGCGGAGTACGGGGACGAGCGGCGGACCGAGATCCTGACCGAGACCACGGAGCTGACGATCGAGGATCTCCTGGCCGACGAGGAGATGGTGGTCACAATCACGCGCTCGGGCTACATCAAGCGGACGCACGTGGATCTCTACCGGAGCCAGCGCCGCGGCGGTAAGGGCGTGACGGGGATGGAGACCAAGGAGGAGGACGTCGTCGAGGACCTCTTCATCGCCACGACGCACTCCTATCTTCTCTTCTTCACCTCCCGCGGTAAGGTCCACTGGCTGAAGGTTCACGAGGTCCCCGAGGGGGGCCGCCAGGCGAAAGGCAAGGCCATGGTGAACCTCCTGTCGCTGGCCGAGGGCGAGCGGGTCGCCACCGTCCTGCCGATCCGGGAGTTCGACGCCGGGAGGTTCATCCTGTTCGCCACCAAGCAGGGCAAAGTGAAGAAGACCGAGCTCGAAGCCTACTCGCATCCGCGAGCGGGGGGGATCCAGGCCATTGCCTTGGAGGATGGCGACGAAGTCATGACGGCGCGCAGAACCGACGGCCGGCGCGAGGTCGTGCTGTCCACCAAGAAGGGCCTGATCATCCGCTTCTCCGAGGACGAGGTCCGACCCATGGGCCGGGTGGCGGCGGGGGTACGCGGGATCGACGTGGAGGAGGGCGACGAGGTCATCGCCGCGGAGGTGGTGCAGGAGGGGGCCGCCATCCTGACCGTGACCGAGCGCGGCTACGGCAAGCGGACTCCGCTGGAGGAGTATCGTCTCCAGGGCCGGGCCGGGAAGGGGATCATCGACATCAAGACGGGCGGACGGAACGGAAGCGTGGTGGGAGGAGTCCAGGTCCGACCGGGTGACGATATCCTGGTCATCACGACCAAGGGAAAGATCATCCGGATCCACGCGGACGACGTGTCGTCGCAGGGCCGGAACACGTGGGGGGTCCGGGTGATTGACCTGGATCCCGACGACCAGGTGGGGAGCGTGGCACGGGTGGAGGCCGAGCAGGCGGAGCCAAGCGAGCGCGAATCATAGCGTGCCCCGCAGCGACGGGGTGTGACAGGGGCCGCTCCGGCGGCCCATTTTTTTAGCCTTATGCTGGACCTGAAGACGATTCGTGAGCACCCCCAGGATGTCGAGCGGGCCCTCGAGAGCCGTGGCGGGGTGGAATCCATCCAGCGGCTCCTGGTGCTGGACGCCGACCGGCGCCGCCGGGTCACGGCCGTCGAAGCCCTCAAGGCGGAGCGGAACAAGGCGACGGAGGAGATTGCCCAGGCCAAGCGGCGGGGCGAGAACCCGACCGACGAGATGGCCAGAATGCGGAAACTCGGCGACGAGATCAAGGAGGAGGACCAAAAGATCGCGGAGGTGGAGCGGGCGATGGAGACGGTTCTCCTCCATCTGCCGAACCTGCCGCATCCGAGCGTGCCGGTCGGCGGTCCCGACGACAATCAGGAGGTCCGTCGGTGGGGGACGCCGCGGAGCTTTTCGTTCGAGCCGAAGCCCCACTGGGAGGTGGGGGAGCGGTTGGGCATCCTCGACTTCGAGCGGGCGGCGAAGCTGGCGAAATCCCGGTTCGTCGTCCTCTGGGGTGCAGGCGCGCGCCTCGAGCGGGCACTCACCCAGTTCATGCTCGACCTCCACACGCGGGAGCACGGCTACCGGGAGGTCTGGGTGCCGCACCTGGTCAACGCCGAGACCATGGCCAACACGGGGCAGCTGCCAAAGTTCGAGGAGCAGCTCTTTAAGACGCTCGAGCCCGAGGGGGAGCGCGCGTTTTACCTGATCCCCACGGCCGAAGTACCTCTCACGTGCCTGCACGGCGGGGAGATCTTGAAGGAACACGAGCTGCCGAAGCGCTACGTCGCGTTCACGCCGTGTTACCGCCGGGAGGCTGGGGCGGCGGGCCAGGACACGCGGGGGATGATCCGGCAGCACCAGTTCGACAAGGTGGAGCTGGTGAAGCTGGCGACGCCTAGGACCTCCTACGACGAGCTGGAGTCCATGGTGAAAAATGCCGAGGAGGTGCTGAAGCGGCTCGAGCTTCCCTACCGGATCGTGCTCCTGGCCACGGGCGACATGGGCTTCGCGGCGGCGAAGACCTACGATCTGGAGGTGTGGCTGCCGGGGCAGGGGAAGCACCGGGAGATCTCGTCGTGCTCCAACTGCGAGGCGTTTCAGGCGCGCCGCGCGGGTATACGCTATCGCCCGGCCGCCCCCGGCAAGGCCGAGTTCGTTCACACGCTGAATGGCTCCGGTCTCGCTGTAGGCCGGACGTTGATCGCGATTCTCGAAAACTTTCAGGAGGCCGACGGGAGTGTCACGATCCCGCCGGCGCTCCGCCCGTACATGGACGGGATCGACCGCATCTTGCCCGCGAGTGTCTAGGCGCCGGAGGGGTGGCCGAGCCCGGTTGAAGGCGCCGGTCTTGAAAACCGGAATCCCGCAAGGGATCGGGGGTTCGAATCCCTCCCCCTCCGCCAAAGGCTCGGAGGGGGGCTTACGCCCCCCTTCCGATTCCTCCCCCCGGAACAGATTGCGCTGGCAAAGCCAGCGCGTGACACGGCCCGCTGTGCGCTTTGCCGCCGGGGCGGAATGCTTTATAGTGGTAGGGCTTAACGCTTGGGAGAGGTGGCCGAGTTGGCCGAAGGCAGCCGCCTGCTAAGCGGTTACAGGGGCAAAACCTCTGTCCCGGGTTCGAATCCCGGCCTCTCCGCCACGGCGCCCATAGCTCAGCTGGATAGAGCGTCGGACTACGAATCCGAAGGTCAGAGGTTCGAATCCTCTTGGGCGCGCCATCTCATCCCCCCGAGAGGCCATGCCTCTCGGGGGGCCTGCCTGAGGCCGTCGCCGCTTCCGCCCGCGGGCGTCGGGAGCTACCAGGTGTGCTAGCATTGGAAGGCTGTGGCCGGCGTCGAGGGTCGAGCGAATGACGGGCAGGGCGCGAGCGACGAGGCGTTCATGCGCGAAGCGCTGACCGAGGCCGAGAGCGCGCTGGCCGCGGGGGAGGTCCCCGTGGGCGCCGTCGTCGTGAGCGAGGGCGAGGTGATCGGACGTGGCCACAACCGGCCCATCGGTCTCCGGGACCCCACGGCTCACGCCGAGATCCTGGCGCTCCGAGAGGGGGCGCTGAAGGTGGGGAATTATCGGCTGTTGGGAGCCACCCTCTATGTCACGGTGGAGCCGTGCCCGATGTGCTGCGGGGCGGCGCTCCTGGCCCGCGTGGGGCGCGTCGTGTACGGCGCCTCGGACCCGAAGTCGGGGGCTGCCGTGTCGCTCTACCGGCTGCTCGACGATCCTCGCCTGAATCACCGGGCGCAGGTGGCGGGCGGCGTGCTCGGCGAGGAGTGCCGGCGGCTCGTGACCGCGTTCTTTGAGGGAAAACGTGTTTAAGGTTGACCGGAGGGGTGGCCGAGCCCGGTTGAAGGCGTCCGACTCGAAATCGGATAGGGGCCCAGAAGGTCCCTCGGGGGTTCAAATCCTCTCCCCTCCGCCATTTGCGTATTCTGCTGAGGCCTGGAGAGGTGACCGAGCGGCCGAAGGTGCGGCACTGGAAATGCCGTGCACGGGTAAACCCTGTGCCGTGGGTTCGAATCCCACCCTCTCCGCCATTTGGGACATACAGCGTGGCCGTGCTAGACGGGGAGGTAGCGGTGCCCTGTAGCCCGCAATCCGCTACAGCGGGGTTGAATCCCCTCTCGAGGCCTCCTCGCGTTGAATTGAGCCTCACGGGACGGCGTTGAGGGTTGGGCCTCACGCAACGGGAATCGTCGAACCCCGCCAGGCCCGGAAGGGAGCAACGGTAAGGCGACCCTCCCGTGTGCCGTGGGAGTACCTGACCGGAGCAGGTTCCGTGGGGAGATCGCAGGGCGAGAGAGGTCGATTGAGGGTGCACGGCCTTTTTAGAGAATAAGAGATGGCGTATCAGGTGCTGGCGAGGAAGTGGCGGCCCCAGACCTTCGACGCGGTCGTCGGGCAAGAGCCGATCACGCGGACACTCAAAAACGCGCTGGCCGCGAACCGGATTGCCCACGCCTATCTTTTTGCCGGACCGCGCGGAGTGGGAAAAACCACCACGGCGCGGCTCCTGGCCAAGGCCCTGCTCTGCGGCGCCCGCCAGGGGCCCGAGCCCTGCGGCGCCTGCCCGGCCTGCCAGGAGCTGGCGGCGGGAACGCTCGTGGACGTCATCGAGATTGACGGCGCCTCCAATCGCGGCATTGACGAGATCCGCACGCTCAGGGAAAACGTCAAGTACGCGCCGGCCCGGGGGCGGTACAAGGTGTACATCATTGACGAGGTTCACCAGCTCACCGAAGCCGCCTTCAACGCGCTGTTGAAGACGCTCGAGGAACCGCCCAGCCACGTGGTCTTCGTCCTGGCGACCACCCACCCCCAGGAGATGCCGCCGACGGTTCTCTCACGCTGCCAGCGCTTCGACTTCAAGCCCATCGCCCCCGAGCTGCTCGCGGCCAGCCTGGAGCGGATTCTCCGGGCGGAGAGGGTGGAGTTCGAGCCCGATGCCCTTCCTCTCCTGGTCAGAAGCGCTGAAGGGAGCCTGAGGGACGCGCTCTCTCTGCTCGACACCGCGCTGGCCTACGGGGGTGGTCGCCTGGAAGCCGGATCGCTGGCGCACCTGCTCGGCGCGAGCGCGCCAGCCGAGGTGCGGGGGTTCGTCCAGGCGCTCGTCGCCCGGGATGGGGCGGCCGCGCTGGGGGCTATTGACCGGGCTGCGCGGGGGGGAGAGGATCTGACCTTCCTCGCGCGTGAGGCGGTCGAGGTTCTGCGCCGCGCGCTTCTCCTGAAAGTCGCGCCACGCCTGGCCCCGCCGGATTTGACGGCCGCCGAGGTGGAGGAATTTCGCGCCGCGGGCGCGGAGGCGAGCGTGGAGGAGCTGCTCTATCTCCTGCGGGTCTTCGTGGAGGCCGAGGCCGAGCTCCGGCGCTCTCCACATCCCCGCGTGGAGCTGGAGATCGCCGCGGTCAAGGTCACCCGGCGCCCCGTCCCCGCGGCGATCGAGAGCGTGCTCCAGCGGGTGGAGGAAGCCGAGGAACGGCTCCGCCAGATGGCCTTCATCGGCGGAGGAGCGCCCGCACCCGGGCCGGTTCAGGCGAGCCTTCTGCCCGTCGAGCCGCCGGCGCGCCCGCCGTCTGCCGCGGAGTCCCGCGGTGTCCCGCCCCTGCCCCGGGTTTCGGCGGGAGGTCCATCCCGCGCGCCCGCGCCTCAGCCGGCTGCGCCGGAGGGGCTCGAGGCCGGATGGCAACGGGTGGTCGAGGAGGTCGTCCGCCGCAAACCGGCGCTGGGCGCGGTCCTTGAGCAATCCGCACCCGTGGCTCTCGCCGAGGGCAAGCTCACGGTCGCGCTGGAGGGCAACCACTTTCACAAAGAGCTCCTTGCGGATCGGGCGAACCACGACCTGGTAACCGAATCGGTGCAGCGCCACATTCCGGGGGCGAGCCGACTCGAGATCAGCGTGGGGCCCGCCGAGGCCACCGGGGCAGAAGGGCATCCTGTGGTCCAGGCCGCGCTGTCGGTGTTCCAGGGCGAGGTGGTGGCGGTCAGGCCGAGATCGGCGGAAGGGGGGGAAGGCCAGTGAAGGGCTTCGGCAACATGCTGAAGGAGGCCCAGAAGCTCCAGGTCCAACTGGAGGCCCTCCGTGAGGAGGTGGCCAAGAAGAAGGTCGAGGCGACTGCTGGCGGCGGCATGGTCACGGTAGAGGCCAACGGGAACCAGGAAATCCTCTCTATCAAGATTGATCGGGAGGTGATCAACCCCGAGGATCCTCAGATGCTGGAGGACCTCGTCCTCGCCGCGTGCAACGAGGCGCTCCGGAAGTCCCGGGAGATGATGCAGGCCGAAATGGGCAAGATCGCCGGCGGCCTCAAGATCCCGGGGCTCACTCCGTAGAGGGACAGGGTGGCGTATTACCCGGAGCCGGTTGCCCGGTTGATAGACGCGCTACAAAAACTGCCCGGCATCGGTCCCAAGACGGCCCAGCGCCTGGTGTTCTTCCTGCTCAAGCGTCCGCCCGAAGAAGTCGCCACGCTCGGCGAGGCCATCGCGCGAGTCAAGACCCACATCATCTCCTGCTCCGTCTGCTTCAACGTGACCGAGGAGGATCCCTGTCGGATCTGCACGGACCCGGGAAGGGACCCCACGAGCCTCTGCGTGGTGGAAGAGCCTAACGACCTGCTCGCGATAGAGCGCACCGGCCAATACCGGGGCCGGTACCACGTGCTCCTCGGGGCGCTCTCACCGCTGGACGGCATCGGGCCGGAGGACCTCCGCGTGCGGGAACTCCTCGCGCGCCTCGAGAGCCAGCCGGTGGACGAGGTGATCCTCGCCACGAACCCCAACGTGGAGGGCGAGGCCACCGCGATCTACCTGGCCAAGCTGTTGAAGCCCCTCGTCGGTCGGGTCACCCGGATCGCGCGCGGGCTCCCCGTGGGAGGGGATCTCGAGTACGCTGACGAGGTGACCCTGGGCAAGGCGTTGGAGGGGCGGAAGGAGATGGGGTAACATAAAAAGTTGTTCCCCGGTAGCTCAACCGGTAGAGCAGGTGGCTGTTAACCACAAGGTTGCAGGTTCGAGTCCTGCCCGGGGAGCCAGCTTTCATCCAGCCGAGAACAGGGAGGCCGCGGATGGGGCGGCGATGGCTGATCGGAGCGGGCGTCGCGCTCGTGCTCTGTCAAGCGGCCGGCCAGGCGCTCGCACAGGAGGCGAAAGCGTCGAACGCGGCGGTCCCCAAGACGGAAGAGGAAGGAACGCCAGGGAAGATGCTCAAGAAGGCGATTCGCGGGGGCCAGAACCTCGCCTTCGGGCTCGTGACGGATGTGCCGAGGACGATGTACTATGAGTCGCGAGAGCACGGCGCGCTGTACGGCGTTCCGATCGGACTGTTCAAGGGGATGGGCGTCGGGGCAATCCGCACGGCCGTGGGCCTCTACGAGCTCCTGACGTTCCCGCTCCCCGTGAACGATTACGAGCCCCTGGTTCAGCCGGAGTTTCCGTTCGAGCCCGGCCCTACCGAGGCCTTCCCCGACACGCCGTAGCTCCGCAGCGAACGGCGAAAGGGCCCCGTGCACCGTCTGGCCAGGGCAGTGGACGAGCCTTACCGAGAGGCGGCCGGCCGAAACGGGCGATCGGCGTGACCGACCGAGCCTCCGTCCCTCAGGAACACAAAGCCCAGGCGCCCAGGAGGGTCCGCTGCCTCGTGCTGACCATTTCCGACTCGAAGACTGCCGAGACTGACGTCAGCGGTCAGCTGATCCGGGACCTTTTGAGCAAGGCCGGGCACGAGGTCGTCCGATCGGCGATCGTCAAGGATGAGCCCGCCCAGGTGCAAGACGTGATCCGTCGAGGCTGTGAGGACCCCGGAGTCCAGGTGCTGATCCTGTCCGGCGGGACGGGGATTACCTCCCGGGACTCGACGTTCGAAGCGGTGACGGGGATGCTGGACAAGCGCCTCCCGGGCTTCGGCGAACTCTTTCGCCTGCTCTCCTACGAGGAGATCGGCGCAGCGGCCATGCTCTCCCGCGCCCAGGCCGGTGTCCGCCAGGGGCGGATCATCTTCTCCCTCCCCGGATCACCCAACGCGTGCCGCCTCGCCCTCGGGAAGCTGATCATCCCCGAACTGGGCCACCTCGTGCGGGAAGTGTCGCGATAGACTTTGGGGGTATACTGACCCGTGGAGGCTCTGCAGAGCATGGTCCTGAAGGAGCAGCCGCTGCGCGCCGATTCCTTTCGAAGAGTTGCTTCGGTCATCGTTTCCGTCCTCTTGCTCGCCGGGTGTGCCAGCGGTGGGCCGGCCGGCGAAGGCCGCTGGCCGGAGGGGACGGCTGGGGTAGTGCCAGCCGAGATCGCTCGGCTCAATGAGCACCTGGGCCAGCTGGCCGAACGTCTCCGGGCGGGGCTCGTGCAGGTGCGGGTGCGCCGCGCGGAGGCACCCGCAGGGGAGGGCTCCGAGCCAGTGCTCCCCGATGAGCCCCGCAGCGCGTCCGGGTCCGGCTTTCTGATCCGGGAGGATGGGCTGGTCGTGACCAACGCGCACGTCGTTTCCGACGCCACGCGGATCCAGGTTCGTCTCCAGGACGGTCGTCGGTTCGAGGGGAAGGTGATCGGCAAGGACACCCGCGTGGACTTGGCTCTCGTGAAGGTCGAGGGTGTCCGTGGGCTTCCCGTTCTGTCGCTGGGCGACTCCAATCGCCTCCGGGTGGGGGAGTTCGTCCTGGCCCTCGGTCATCCCTTCGGGCTCGAGCAGACCGTGTCGCTGGGGATCGTCAGCCGGAAGGGCCCTCCCCTCCAGGTCGCCGCCCCGGGCTTCGACTTCATTCAGACCGATGCCAGCGTCAACCCGGGGAACTCGGGCGGCCCGCTGGTGAACATGGCCGGGGAGGTCGTCGGCGTCAACAGCATGGCGGCGCGAAACGGCTCGATCGGCTTTGCGATCCCTGTGAACCTTGTAAAATCGCTCCTGCCCCAGCTCATCGAGAAGGGCAAGGTCGAGTGGGGATGGCTCGGCGTCGGGATCGACGAGGTCTCCGACGAGGATCTGGCCAAACTCGGTCTGAAGGAGTCTCGCGGGGTAGTGGTCCGCCGGGTGATGCCGGGCGAGCCCGCCGAAAAGGGGGGGCTCAGGCCGAACGACGTGGTGCTGGCGGTGGACGGTACCCGCGTCGATGCGCCGAGAGACCTCCAGCGGATCATCGCCACCGCCCCCGTGGGCAAGATCGTGAAGCTGACGATCGTTCGAGGAGGTCAGGAGGCAGACTTGGCGGTGACCGTGGGGCCCTACCGCGAACCGGTGGTCCGTCCGGCGTCGCCGCCCGGGCCGCACCCGTAGGCTGCAGGCTGCGGACGACCCTAACCGCCCGGCTTTGCCGCGGGGGCGCTAGAGGCTGCCGGGGCGCCCTGGCCGTCGTCGCCGACGGCGCAGACCTGGCCCCCCGCGCCTTCCATGTGAATCGAGAGGTCTTTGATCCTCGGGTTCTGGCCGCAGAGCGGGCAGTTGGGATCCCGGCGGAGTTTCACTTCCCTAAAGTTCATCCCGATGGCGTCGTAGGTCAGGAGGCGCCCGATCAGGGGCTCGCCGAAGCCGACGAGCAGCTTGATCGCTTCCGTCGCCTGCACCAGCCCGATCATGCCTGGGAGCACGCCCAGGACGCCAGCCTCGCTTCAGGAGGGGACGAGACCCGGCGGCGGCGGTGTGGGGTAGAGGCAGCGGTAGCAGGGCCCCCGGTCCGGGGCAAAGACCGTCGCCATCCCTTCGAATTGGAAGATGGAGCCGTGGACGTTGGTCTTGCCCTGGAGATAGCAGGCATCGTTGACGAGGTAGCGAGTCTCGAAGTTGTCCGAGCCGTCAATGACCAGGTCGTAGTCCTTGAGGATCTCCTCGACGTTGTCCACCGTGAGCCGGACCGGGTAGGGGACGACGGTGACATCGGGATTCAAGGCGCGGATGGTTTCGGTCGCCGATTCCACCTTGGGCCGGCCGATGTCCGAGGTCTTGTGGAGGATCTGGCGCTGGAGGTTGGTGATGTCCACGCGGTCACCGTCCATGATGCCGAGAGTGCCCACGCCGGCGGCGGCGAGGTAGTACGCGGTCGGCGAGCCGAGCCCACCTGCGCCGATCAGGAGCACCTTGGAGCCGAGGAGCTTCCGCTGGCCCTTTTCGCCGATCGGACCCAGGAGGAAGTGGCGACTGTACCGCTGGATCTGATCGGTGTTGAGCGGCGAGTCCTTGGCGATCGGCAGGCCCGACTGCACCCACCGCTGGTAGCCGCCCGCGAGGTTGGTCACGTTGGTGAATCCGAGCTCCTTGAGCGCTTTGGCGGCCAGGACCGAGCGGAGGCCGGTCTGGCAGTAGAGGACGATGGGAACGTTGGGGTCGGCGGCTGCGCTCGCGACCCTGAATTCGAGAAAGCCGCGGCTGATATTGACCGCAGGGTCGATGTAGCCGTCGCGGTACTCGTCAGGATCGCGCACGTCGATCAGGACGAGCGCCTCCCCCCGGTCCAATTGGGCCTTGAGCTCGGCCGGCCCTTGCTCCGGGACGACCCGCCGAGCCTCCGCCAGCATCTCCCTCAGCGTTTTCATGCCCTGGTCCCCCGCCAACGTTAGCGAAAATAGAATACCACCATTCCCGATCAAGTCAAGGTAGAATCACCTTGACCCTTGTTCCCCCGAGGGGTGGCTGTTATACTCGCCTCATTTTAGGGGCCTCAGCAGGGAAAACCTAGTGGATTCTGGAACTTCGATGAAGGGGCTCATCCTCGCCGGCGGTCGGGGCACCCGTCTCCGCCCGATCACCTACACCTCGGCCAAGCAGTTGGTGCCCGTCGCCAACAAGCCGATCCTTTTTTACGGGATCGAGGCCCTGGCCGAATCGGGAATCCGGGAGATCGGCATCGTGGTCGGGGACACGGGGCGGGACATCAGGGACGCCGTGGGCGATGGCGGGCGCTTCGGGGTGGCCGTCAGCTACATCGAGCAGGAGGCCCCGCTCGGGTTGGCGCACGCCGTGCTCGTCTCGGAGCCGTACCTCGGCGCCGACCCGTTCGTCATGTATCTCGGCGACAACCTGATTCGGCAAAAGCTCTCCGCGCTCGTCAGGCGCTTTGGGGAAGAACGGCCGGCCGCGCAGATCCTGCTGGCCCACGTCCCCAACCCGGAGCAGTTCGGCGTGGCGGAGCTCGCGGAGGGGAAGGTCGTCCGCCTCGTCGAGAAGCCCAGAATCCCTCCGTCGGACTTGGCGCTGGTCGGCGTCTACATGTTCGATCGGAGCGTCTTCGAGGCGGTGAAGGCGATACGGCCGTCGGCCCGCGGCGAACTGGAGATCACCGACGCGATCCAGTGGCTGATTGACACGGGCCGGACGGTCCGGCCGCACGTGATCGAGGGATGGTGGAAGGACACGGGCCGCCTCGAGGATTTGCTGGAGGCAAATCGCCTCGTCCTCGAAATGCTCGAAGCCCGCGTCGAAGGGGAGGTCGAGGCCTCGGAGATCCACGGCAAGGTGATCGTCGAGGTCGGCGCGAAGATCGTCCGGAGCGTGGTCCGCGGCCCCGCGATCATCGGCAAGGGCGCCATGATCGAGAACGCCTACATCGGACCCTTCACCGCGGTGGGGGACCAGGTGGTAGTCCGAGGCAGCGAGGTGGAGCATTCGATCATCTTGGAGGGCTCGAGCATCTCGGACGTGGCGGGGCGCATCGAGTCCAGCCTGGTTGGGCGCAACGTGATGATCTATCGCTCCGGGTCGAAGCCCAAGTCGTATAACCTGATGCTCGGCGACCGCTCGCAGGTGGGCCTCGTCTGAGCGGCGGGGGCGCCTCGATGGAACTGAGCGACGAGGCCAAGCGGACCTTCCGGGTTCAGGACTACGCTCCTAAGCCCCCGATCAAGGGCGTGGAGATCGTCGAGCTGGCCCGCCACACGGACGACGGCGGCTCGCTCACCGAGCTCGGCCGCTTCCAGGCCGGCGCCTCGGCGGTGTTTGGAGGCTTCGTCCTCGCCCAAGCGAACTGGAGCGAGATGGAGCCCGGAGCCATCAAGGCCTTTCACCTGCACGAGCGGCAGACCGATCTTTGGTTTGTCCCGGCGTCAGACAAGGTGCTCCTGGTGCTCCTCGACGTTCGCGCCGGTTCCCCCACGGAAGGGACCCGGATGCGATTCGTGCTCGGCGACGGGCACTCGCGCCTGGTGCGGATTCCGCCGGGAGTGGCCCACGGCTGTCGAAATGTCGGGCCGACGCGGGCCCGGATCATCTACTTCACCGACACGCACTTTTCCCCCGCGCCCGACTCCTCCGACGAGGGCCGCCTCCCCTGGGACTTCGCCGGGGCCGACGTCTGGGAGATCGCCCGTGAATAAGAACGCATGAAGCTCTTGGTGACGGGCGGTGCGGGGTTCATCGGCTCCCACTTCATCAGGCAGGTCCTCAGGAAGTACCCGTCCTACTCGGTCGTGAACCTCGACAAGCTCACCTACGCGGGCAATCTCGAAAACCTCCGGGAGGTCGAGCGGGATCCACGCTACCAGTTCGTCCACGGGGACATCTGCGACCGGGCGCTGGTGCGTGAGGCGGCGCGCGGGTCGGACGCGGTGGTGAATTTTGCCGCCGAATCCCACGTGGACCGGTCCATCCTGGGCGCGGGGGAGTTCCTGAAAACAGATGTGCTGGGAACCGCGTCGCTGCTGGATGCGGCCCGGGAGCTCAGGATTCCTCGCTACGTGCAGATCTCGACGGACGAGGTGTACGGCTCCGTCGACCGGGGTGCGGTCCGGGAAGAGGCACCGCTCCGCCCGTCCAACCCGTACTCGGCCTCCAAGGCCGCTGCGGACCTCCTCGTCAGCGCTTACTGGACCACCTACCGGCTGCCCGTCCTGATCACGCGGAGCTCCAACAACTTCGGTCCGAACCAGTACCCGGAGAAGGTCATTCCGCTCTTCATCACCAACGCCCTGGAGGACCGTCCGCTCCCGCTCTACGGCGACGGGAGGAACGTGCGGGACTGGCTGTTCGTCCTGGACAACTGTGCGGCCATTGACCTGGTGCTCCACCAGGGGGTCCCGGGCGAGATCTACAACGTCGGGGGCGACACGGAGGTGGAGAACATCGTCCTCACCCGGCAGATCCTCCGGCTCCTCGGCAAGCCCGAAAGCCTGATCCAGTCCGTCGCGGATCGGCCTGGCCACGATCGCCGCTACGCGCTGGACTGCCACAAGATCCGGGCGGTCGGGTGGAAGCCGGCGCACGAGTTCGGGGCGGCGCTGGCGGAGACCGTTCGGTGGTACCGTGAGCACGAGGCTTGGTGGCGCCCCATCAAGTCGGGGGAGTTCAAGACCTACTACGGCAAGCAGTACGCCGACCGCTGATGACGATCCTCCTCACGGGGGCCACGGGCATGCTGGGCCAGGCGCTCAGGGAGAATCTGAGCCTGGAGTTCGAGCTGGTTCCCCTCGCCCACGCGGACCTGGACATCACCGACCTCAGAGCGACCCGGACCGCGCTGGGCCGGGCGAGGCCCGACGTCGTCATCCACGCCGGGGCGTGGACCGACGTGGATGGCTGCGAGCAAGACCCCGACCGATCCTGGCGCGTCAACGCCCTGGGCAGCCGGAACCTGGCCGTCGCCTGCCAGGAGCTCGGGGCGGCCTGCTGCTATCTTTCCACCGACTACGTGTTCGACGGCGAGAAGTCGGGGCCGTACACCGAGTTCGATGTGCCGAACCCGCTCTCGTGTTACGGCGGCTCCAAGCTGGCCGGAGAGCGGTACGTCCAGACCCTGACCCCGCGCCACTGGATTGTCCGTTCTTCCTGGCTCTTCGGGCCGGGCGGGAAGAACTTCGTGAAGACGATCCTGACCAAGGCCCGGGCGGGTGACGACCTCCGGGTGGTGGACGATCAGGTCGGCTCGCCCACCTACGCGCACGATCTGGCGCGGGCCATCTCGCGGCTCGTCAGGGGTCCCCACTACGGCATCTGGCATATCACGAACAGCGGCTCGTGCTCATGGTACGATCTCGCCGCCGCCGTTCTTGAGAATACCGGCCTCACGGGGACGCGCCTGGAGCCGATCACGTCCAAGAACCTGGACCGCCCGGCCAGTCGCCCGCGGAACTCCGTCTTACGAAACTACTGCTGGGAACTCGAGGGGTGGCCGCCGCTCCGCCCCTGGGCCGATGCCCTGCGCGACTATCTGGCGCACCCGGAACTCGGGGGGTAGACTGGCATCCGGAGGTCACCGCTGAGATGAAGGGCGTGGACACCTACCAGGGGCGCGGCCTCATCGCGGACCCGATCCACCGCTATATTCTCTACACCCGTCCGAACGGCGTGCCCGGAGAGAGCACCGAGCAAGATCTGGTGGATACCTCCTGGGTGCAGCGCCTCCGGCGGATCCCGCAGCTCCAGTCCGCGCGGTGGGTCTTCCCCGCCGCGGAGCACAGCCGCTTCCAGCACGCGCTGGGGGCCATGCACCTGGCGGGCCGCTTCGCCCAGCAGCTGTATCCCTCGCTCAAAGCCGTTTTCCCCGACTGCCCCTCGGCGCCGCTCATCGAGGAGCTGCTGCGCATGGCCGGGTTGCTTCATGACGTCGGCCACGGGCCCTTCGGGCACTTCTTCGACGAGAATTTTCTCGTGGACTTCGACCTGACTCACGAAAGAGTTGGTCAGCGCATTATCGGGGAGGAGCTGGGCGACATCGTCCGGGGCTTGAGGCGAAGCCCGTCGGGAACGTTCGCGCCGGGCGAGAGGATCGATCCCGACTGGATCTGCTACCTCATGGGCAAGGCGTTCACCCGGCCCGAGGCGGGCCATCCACGGTGGCTCCAGTTCCTGAAGCCGATCCTCTCCGGCATTTACACCGCGGACAACATGGACTACGTCCTGCGTGACTCGTACATGTGCGGTGTGGCGGTCGGGCCCATAGACATCGATCGGATCATCTACTACTCCTTCTTCACCGACGAGGGGCTGACCCTGGATCGCGGCGGTACGCAGGCCTTCATCATGTTCCTCAACGCCCGGTTCTACATGTACACGAACGTCTACTACCATCGGACGACCCGGGGGATCGATCTGCATCTGAAGGAGATCTTCCGGGACACGATGAAGATCGCGTTTCCCTGGGACCCCAGGAGGGAGCTCCACCCCTATCTGCACCTGACCGAGTGGACGCTCCTGGAGGAGGTGGGGCGCTGGCACGATGCGGACGATCCGGAGCGGAAGGCGCTCGGGGCGGAATGGCGGCAGATCCTGGAGCGGCGGCTCAAGTGGCGCATGTCGCACGAGGTGACCCTGGACAAGCACCAGCTCCAGCGGGGCATGGATTTCATGAAGGCCGAGGAGGTCGAGGCGCGTGTCCGGGAGCGCCTGCCGGCGGCCCTCAGGACGTTTCCGTTCAAGATCGACATGGCGCTCCAGGACCCGCGCCCCCTGAACCCGCTCGCGATGGGCGACCGGCAGATCTACATCTACGACTCCGCCTCCAAGAAAGTCTCCAAGGAGCGGCTCACCGAGCTCTTCAAGTACCTCCCGGGGAAGGTGGCCCAGTGCCGGATCTTCGCGGCGAGCCACGAGCACGACGAACTCCTGGCCCAGGCCCTGGAGCAGGCCCTCGGCGAAGACGCGCCGGCCGTCCCCACCAACGTGTGAGGGCTCGGCATGGAGAAGTTTCGGGGGGTTGACTACTACGGGATCGAGGAGCTCCTGACCGAGGAGGAGCGGATGGTGCGGGACACCATCCGCGACTGGGTCGAGGCCGAGTACCTCCCCATCGTGGCCAAGCACCACCGCGAGGAGTCCTTCCCCCTCCACCTGATTCCGAAGCTCGGGGAGCTGGGGGTCTTCGGGGCCACCCTCAAGGGCCACGGCTCTCCGGGGCTCAACAACGTGGCGTATGGTCTCATCATGCAGGAGCTGGAGCGGGGGGATTCCGGGCTCCGGTCGTGCGCGTCGGTGCAGAGCGCGCTCGTCATGTACCCGATCCACGCGTACGGCTCCGAGGCCCAGAAGGAGCGCTGGCTGCCCCGGCTCCAGCGCGGCGACGCCGTCGGCTGCTTCGGGCTCAGCGAGCCCGATCACGGCTCGGACCCGGGCAGCATGAAGATGCGGGCGGCGCGGAAGGGCGATGCCTACGTGCTGAACGGCACGAAGCTCTGGATCACGAACGGGTCCATTGCCGACGTGGCGCTGGTCTGGGCCAGGGGTGACGACGGCGAGATCGGTGGCTACCTGGTGGAGAAGGGGACTCCGGGCTTCTCGACCCTTGACATTCACGGGAAGTTCTCGATGCGCGCATCCGTCACCTCCGAGCTCTCGTTCCAGGATTGTCGGATCCCGCTCGAGAACAAGCTGCCGAACGCCATGGGGCTCCGCGGTGCCCTCAACTGCCTCTCCCAGGCCCGGTACGGCATCGCGTGGGGGGCGATCGGCGCCGCCATGGCCTGCTACGACTGGGCGCTTCAGTACGCGCAGGCGCGGATCCAGTTCGGCAAGCCCATCGCGTCCTTCCAGCTGGTGCAGCGGAAGCTCGTGTGGATGGTCACGGAGATCACGAAGGCGCAGCTCCTGGCGCTCCAGCTGGGGCGGCTGAAGGACCAGGGCAAGGTCCGGCCCCAGCAGGTCTCCATGGCGAAGATGAACAACGTCTCGATCGCGCTCGAGACGGCGCGCATGGCCCGGGACATCCTGGGGGCGGCGGGCATCGTGGACGAGCATCCGGTCATCCGCCACATGCTGAACCTGGAAACGGTCGTGACGTACGAGGGCACCCACGACATCCACACGCTGATCGTCGGCCGGGACATCACAGGCCTGTCGGCGTTCGGCGACGCCTAGCCACTGAACGACCTCCCGGACGCTTCCACGCGCGGCCCCTGGAGCCTCGCCATTGCCGCGCTCACGATGGCGATCCAGAACGGCATCGTCATCGCCTTCGCCCTCCTGTACCTGCCGTTCATCGAAGAGTTCGGCGCCTCGCGGGGGGAGGTCGCGGGGATCCAGTCGGCGGTCCTGCTCCTGGGCGGCTTCGGCGGGCCTTTGATCGGCCACGCCCTGGACCGGCTGGGCCCGCGACGGCTGTTCCACGCTGGGGCGTTGCTGGCGGCGGCGGGGTTTATCCTCGCGAGCCAGGCGGGGAGCCTTTCCGCCCTCTTCGTGACCTATGGGCTGATCGGCGGACTCGGCCTCGCGGCCCTCGGGAGCCAGCCTAACATGGTCGTGGCGGCACTCTGGTACCCGGGCGCTTCGGGGCGGGCGATCGCGGTGGCCGACCTGGGCACCGGCCTCGGCGCCTTTCTCTTCATCCCCCTCGCCCAGTGGCTCGTGAGCCGGTATGGCTGGCGGTCATCGCTCCTCGTGTGGGCGGCGCTCCTCGTCGTCCTCGTGATTCCGGCCAACGCCTTTCAGCGTCTGCCCGCGGCGGCGGCCCGGCGCGCTTGCCGGGACAAGGCCGCCGCCGGCCCGTGGCCCCAGGAGGCGTGGACGCTCGCGCGCGCGACGCGGGCGCCGGCCTTCTGGTGGCTCGTGGCCGTCCGGTTCTTCTCGGCGATGGGGTTTCCCCTGATGAACGTCCACATGGTGGCCTTTGCCGTCGGAGTGGGGGTTTCGCCGCGTGCGACCGCGGCCGCCTTCGCCGCCGTGAGCCTGGTGAGCCTTGCCGGTCGACTCCTGACCGGATGGCTTTCCGATCGTCTCGGGCGGGCCGAGACGCTCACCCTGACCTATGCGAGCGCCGTGGTGGGGATCGCGAACCTCGGGCTCCTAGCGTGGACCGGCTGGCCGGGGTGGCTGGCGGGCTACGTGCTCTTCTACGGCCTGGCCCAAGGGTCGAGCGGCATCGTCACGGCGTCGCGGGCGGCCGACGTTTTCGCGGGGAAGAACTTCGGCGCCATCTACGGCTGGATTGTTCTGGCCGCCGGTCCGGGCGAGGCGATCGGGGCTTGGGCGGGGGGCGCGCTCTTCGATCTGACCGGGAGTTACCTCTGGGCGTTCGGGTTCGTGGTGTTGGTCCTGCTGGCGGGCATTGCGGGGATCTGGCAGGTACATCATCCGGTCCGAGGACGCGAGGTTTAGTGTAGGATATGGGCCTATGACGCCCGACCGCGCGGCCCCTCTGCCCGCCCCGATGGCCGCGGCGCCGGCGGAGCGCGTCAGGCCCGACATGCGCCTGCTCGGGCTCCTGGCCGTGGGGCACCTGGTCGTTGACACCAACCAGGGGTCGCTCCCCGCGATCCTGCCGTTCCTCAGAACAGCTCTCGGTCTGTCCTACGCGGCCGCGGGGACCATCGTGCTCATGGCCAACGTCACCTCCTCTCTCATCCAGCCTCTCTTCGGCTACCTGGCCGACCGGACGGCACGCCGGTGGCTCCTGCCGATCTCGGTGTTCCTCTCGTCCCTCGGGATCGGCTTGACAGGGCTCGCGCCGTCCTACGGCCTCGTGCTGGCGCTGGTGGTCATCTCGGGCTTCGGTATCGCCGCCTACCATCCCGAAGGCTATCGGACGGCGACGCGCGTGGCGGGCGATCGCAAGGCGACGGGGTTGTCCATTTTCTCCACGGGGGGCAACATCGGAATCTCAATCGGCCCGCCGCTGATCACAGCGCTCGTGACGGGCTTTGGCCTCCCCGGAAGCGTGGGGCTTCTGCTCCCGGGCATTGTCGTGGCGGCGGTGCTCATGGCGGCGCTCCCCGGACTGTCAGCACCGCCCGCTTCCCGCGCACAGGCGGGCGTCGCGTCCGCGCCCAGAACCATGGTCGGAGGCATGAGCCTGCTGCTCCTCGTGGTCGCGCTCCGCTCGTGGACCCAGCTCGGGTTCGCGACGTTCGTGCCCTTCTACTATCTCGACGTCCTGCACGGCGACCCGCGCCTGATCGGGACGCTGCTCTTCGTGTTTCTGGGCGCCGGCGCCGCGGGGACGCTCGTCGCCGGGCCCGTGGCCGACCGCGTGGGGGTTCGCCGCTACGTCGTCAGCGTGTTCCTGCTCGCGACCCCGCTCGCCATCGCGTTCCTTGCCGTCCGGGGCGCGATGAGCTTCGTCATCCTCGGCGCGCTGGGGTTCGTCCTGGTGTCCACCTTCACGGTCTCGGTCGTGCTCGGCCAGGCCTACATGCCTCGCAATCCGGGCATGGCCTCGGGGCTCATCGTGGGCTTCGCCATCGGCGCGGGGGGCCTGGGGGTCACCGCGCTCGGCTGGGTGGCCGATCACCTGGGGCTGATGAGCGCCCTCTGGATCTCGGCGCTGCTGCCGCTCCTGGGCTTCGTCGCGGCGCTCTTCCTGCCCGAGCCCCGGCGCGCCTGACCCACGACTTCCCCCCGCCGGTCGCCATGTGTTATAACTCTCGTCGGGTCGTGCGATGAGCGTGCTTGAAGCCTTCCAGGACGGCGAGCAGGTTCTCCTCATCGACCAGCGGGGAAATCGGCACCTTCTCCTTCTGAGAAAGGGCGAGACCTTCCACTCCGATCGCGGCTGGATCCCCCACGACGCCATCATCGGTCATCCTGACGGCCGCTGGCTGCGCTCGTCGCTCGGCATGCGATACCTCGCCCTCCGCCCCACGCTGGCCGAGTATGTCCTCGACATGCCGCGGGGGGCCCAGGTGATCTATCCGAAGGACCTGGCGATGATTGTCTTCTGGGCGGACGTCTATCCGGGCTGCCGGGTGCTGGAGGCGGGGACCGGATCGGGCGCCCTCACCCTGGCGCTGCTCCGGGCGGTCGGGCCCGAGGGGAAGGTCATCACCTATGAGCAGCGCGAGGAGTTCGCCCGACGGGCTCTGGCCAACATCCGGGCGCGCCTGGGAGAGGTCACGAACCTCGTCGTCCGGTTTTGCCCGGTGGAGGAGGGGATCGCCGACGAGGCGCCCGTTGATCGCGTGATCCTGGACCTCCCCGAACCCTGGCAGTTGGTTGAACGTGTGGCGAAGACCCTCAGGTCCGGGGGCATCTTCCTGTCCTATGTGCCCACCATCATCCAGTCCCACCAGCTCAGCGAGGCGCTCCGCCGGCACCCGGCCTACGGCTTGGTGGAGACCTTCGAGACCCTCTTCCGCCCGTGGAACATCGAGGCGTCCTCCGTCCGCCCGTTCCATCGGATGGTGGCCCATACCGGGTTCATTACCGTGGCCCGCCGGGTGGTGCCCGAGGAGGAAAACCCCCGCGAGTGAGGACGGTCAGGCGGCAGTCTTGAGGAGTTCAGGAAGGTTCGGATGATCCAGGCATTGCGTCGCAACACGAAAATTCTCCTGATTATCGTCATCGTTGCCTTCGTTGGCACGACCTTCCTCGTCTGGGGGAAGGGGAGCATCACCGGGAGCGCTCCCGGCGGGGTGGCCACGGTGAACGGCGAAGAGATCCCCCTGGAGCGTTACCAGCGGCTCTATCGCTCCTACGTGGATTTTTACCGGCAGCTCTACAAGGAGCGTTTCACCCCGGAGCTGGCGGAGCGCCTCGCCATCTCCCAGCGGGTCGTGAACGACCTGGTGCGCGAGACCCTCATCCTCCAGCGCGCGAACACCGAGGGGATCCGCGTGGGGGACGACGAGCTGCGCGCCCAGATCGAGGGGATCCGGATCTTTCAGGAAAACGGCCGGTTCTCCCGGGAACGCTACGTGATCCTGTTGAACCGGGCGAAGATTACCCCGGCCACCTTCGAGGCGGACCAGCGGCGGGAGCTCCTTCGGAAGAGGATGGAGGCGACCCTCAAGGAGGGAGTCAAAGTGTCCGAAGCGGAACTCAGGCAGGCCTACGAGTTCCGGCGGGAGAAGGTCCGCGCCGCCTGGGCGGAGGTCGAGGTTCAGCCCTTCATGGCGCAGGTCAGCGCCACCGACGCCGAGCTCGAGGCCTTCCTGAAGCAAAACTCCCTCCAGTTCCAGCAAGCGGAGCGGCGGCGCGTCCAGTACGCTGTCGTGAGCGCCAAGGCTTTCGCGACCCCGGTGACGGACGCGGAGGTGCAAGCGTACTACAAGGAGCACGCATCCGAGTTTGAGCGGCCGCGACGCGTGAGGGTGGCGCACATCCTGGCTCGGGTGCCGCCGGTGGGCGGGAGCGAAGCGGAGGATAAGGCCAGGGCCAAGGTGGAGGGCGCCATCAAGCGGGCGCGTGCCGGAGAGGATTTCGCCAAGCTCGCCAAGGCGCTCTCTGAGGATCCCGCCACGGCCGGGGCCGGGGGCGATCTCGGATACGTTGCCCCCGGGGAGCTGGTTCCGGCCTTCGAGCAGGCGGCTTTCGCGCTCAGGAAGGGCGAGATCTCCCGGGAGCCCGTGCGCACTCCCTTCGGCTATCACGCGCTCAAGGCGCTCGGTATCCAGGAGGCCGGCAGGCGTCCGCTCAAAGAGGTGGCGGGCCAAATCAAGGAAAAGCTGGAGGGCGAACGGAGCGACCGCGCCGCCCTGGCCAAGGTCGAAGAGATCAGGAGCGCGCTCCAGGACGCCAAGGATTTTCCCGCCGAGGTCCGGCGGCGCGGCCTGGAGCCCAAGACAGCGCTCGTGGCGCGCGGGGAGTCCCTCGAGGGAACCGGCCCTGTCCAGTCCGTGGAGGAGGCCGTCTTTTCCTTGACGATGGGAGGGGTCGCAGGCCCGATCAAGATCCCGACGGGCTACGTGCTTGTCAAAGTCGTCGAGACCCTTCCCGCCGCCGTCCCGGCGTTGGCCGAGGTCAAGACGAAGGTCACCGACGCGGTGAAGCGGCAGAAGGCCGATGCCCTGGCCTGGGCCCGCGCGCGGACGCTGGTTCAAGCGGTCGAAAAGGGGGAGGACCTGCTGGCCGCTGCCAAGAGGCAGGGGCTCGCCTCAGGCGACACCGGGTTCTTTTCGCGCTCCGAGCCGGCGGCGGATCGCCGCGTTCCCGGCGACGTGATGCGCGCGGCGCTCCTGCTGGCCCCAGGTAAGGTTGCCGAGCCGGTCACGACCCCGCAGGGGGTCTTCGTGGTCAGGACGCTGGAGCGTCGGCCGCCGGATTCGGCCGGGCTCGAAAAGGAGCGGGAGGAGCTCCGCCAGCAGGCGCTGGAGGCGAAGCGAAACCAGGCGTGGGAAGGCTGGGTGCTGAGCCTCCGGGCGGCCGCGAAGATCCAGGTCTCGTCCAGTCTTTCGCCGGCCGCTCCTTAGCTCGGGAGGAAACGACGGTGCGCTTGAAAAAGGCCGAGGCGCAGTTCATCCAGTGGGAGCGCGTCTGCCGGGTGGCTACCGTTGGTGCCGACGGATGGCCGCACAGTGTGCCCGTCTGCCACGTCCTCAAGGGCGGTCGGATCTACTTCGCCTCAGCGAGCGACGCCAAGAAGGTGTTGAACCTCAGGGCGACCCCCCGCGTCGCGCTCACCGTTGACCTCTACTCGGACCACTGGGCGACGCTGAAGGGGGTCATGGTTCAGGGAATCGCCAAGCTCATCGACCGGGGACCCCGCTTCAGGCAGGTGCGCAAGCTTCTCTACGCGAAGTATCCTCAGTATCCGACCGAAGCCGCCCTCGACGAAAAGGAGTCCGTGGTCGTCGAGGTCACCCCGAGTCACGTCTTTTCCTGGGGGTTTTAAAGTCGGAGGGGGTCTCGACGACCCCCTCCGATGCCTCCCCCGCGAACAGTTTGCGCCGGCAAAGCCGGCGCTCGAACAAGCTCGGGGCTATCTGGTGGGGCGACGGTTGTTGGCGGCGCGGCTGTTCACCCACTGCCAGCGGGCGGCGAGCGCTTCCTTCCACCGGGGGAACCGGACCTGGGAGAAGGCGCGGAGCCCCCGGAGGTCGTCGAACATGGAGTAGATCACTGGCGTGACCAGGAGGGTGACGAGGAGGCAGAGTGCCTGGCCGCCGACTACCACGGTGGCGAGCGATGCGCGCGACGCCGACCCGTCCCCCCGCCCGAGGGCCACCGGGAGCATCCCCGCGATGATCGCGAGCGTGGTCATCAGGATGGGCCGCAGCCGGGCCCGATCGGCCTGCATCTGAGCCTCGAAGCGCGGCAACCCGCGCCCCCTCAACACGTTGGTGTAGTCGACCTGCAGGATCGCGTTTTTCTTCACGACTCCCATCAGGAGGAACAGGCCCATGATCGAGTAGATGTTGAGGGTCTTGCCGACGAGCAGGAGCGTGAGCAGACCGAATGGGATGGACAGGAACATGGAGACCATGATCGTGATGGGATGGACGAAGGACTCGAACTGGGCGGCCAGCACGATATAGATGAAGGCCAGCGAGAGGACGAAGGCAATCAGAAAATTCTGGATGGTCTCGCCGAGTAGCTTTCCTCGCCCGATGGTGACGGTGCCGTACTCCCGCGGCATCTTAAGCCTTCCTACCGCCGCGGACGCTTCCTTGAGGGCGTCGGCGAGGGGCTTCTGGTAGAGGTTCGAAATGACGGTGATGGACCGCTCCTGGGCGTAGCGCTCGATCTGGCCCGGGCTCATCCCGGCCGCGAGCGTGGTCACGTTGGAGAGTTTGACGAGCTGGCTGTCCCCTCCCGGAACCATGAGCTCGGAAATGACCGAGGCGTCCTTCCGGTAATCTTCCTTCAGGCGAACGCGGACGTCATACTGCTCGCCCGCCTCGCGGTAGAATCCCGCCTTCTCTCCGCCGACCATGGTCCGGAGGGCGGAGGCGATGCTTTCGACCTTCACGCCGAGGTCGGAAGCCTTCTTTCGGTCGATGACCACTTGGAGTTCTGGCTGGCGCTGGGTCTGAGCGGTATCCAGGTCTACGAAGCCGGATTTGGTCGAGAGGTTCCTGATCACTGCGGTGGCGTACCCCTCGAGTTGCTGAAGGTCTGGCCCGCGGAGGACTAGGTTGAAGGGGGTCTGACGGAAACCACCGCCGCCGACCAGACCGATCTGCTGGGCGCTGATGCGGAGACCGGGGAAGGCGGTGAGCCGTTGCCGGACGTCCTGTTTGATCTCCTCCTGGGACCGTTGGCGCTGGGAGAGGTGCTTGAGGCCCACGTAGACGGAAATGTCCGTGACGTTCGACTGGTACTGGCCGCGGACGCCGATGGTGGCAAACAGGGTCTGCACCTCGGGAACCTTGCGGATCTCCCCTTCCAGCGCTCGGGCGATCTCGGTGCTTCGCTCGAGCGACGAGCCGGGAGGGGCCTCGGCGAGCACCTCGAACTCGCTCATGTCGTCGTCCACCACGAACTCCAGCTTGGAGCGGCTCAGGAGATACACGCCGCCCACCAGGATGAACGCGGTCATTCCCAGCACGAGGAGACGGTGACGGAGGCACGGCGCGAGGAGGGCCTCGTATGAATGCTCGATCATCCGGTAGAACCGGGACTCCTTCGACGCGTGGGGGGCATGCTCCCCGGTGCGGGCGGACAGAATCCGGGCGGTCAGCATCGGGGTCAGCGTGAACGCCATCACCAGGGAAACCATGATGGCGTACGTCGCCGTCAGCCCGAAGGAGTTCCAGAATTTTCCGACGAGCCCGCCCATGAAGGCCACCGGGAGGAAGATCACGACGAGAGAGAGTGTGGTGGCCATGACTGCGAGCGCGATCTCGCGGGTGCCCGTGATCGCGGCCTCGAACGGCGGGCGGCCCTCCTCCTCGTGGTGGCGGAAAATGTTTTCCAGGACGATGATGGCGTCGTCAATCACGATGCCCGTGGAGAGGGAAAGCCCCAGCATCGTCAGGTTGTTCAGCGTGAATCCCGCGATGCGCATGGCCGTGAACGTGGCGATGATGGAGCAGGGGATGGCCAGGGCGGCGACGAACGCGGGGCGGAGTCTGTTGATGGCCAGGAAGAAGATCATCGTGACGACGATCGCCGCGCCGGTGACCCGGAGCAGGACCTCGGGGTCGCCCGCGGCGAAGGCTGTCCCCACCGCGGCCACGATGGCGGCGATGGCCGCGGATTCCCACCAGAGCAGGTTGCCGATGAAGATGGCGACGATGAGGCTGGCGAGGAGGCCGCCCAGGAGCACGTGATCCTGGACCTCGTGGAATGATCGCTTGATGAAGCGGGAAAGGTCTCGGACGATCTCGAACTTGATGTCCGGTGGTAATCCTTTCTGGACCTCGATGAGCTTTTTCTTCACGGCGTCCACGACTTCGACGGTGTTGGTGCCCGACTGCTTGCGGATGAGGAGGCTGACGGCGTTCTGGCCGTTCAGGCGCGAGAGCGTCCTGGGCTCCTCTTCGCCGTCCAGCACGGTGGCGATGTCGTGGACGTGGACCGGCGCCCCCTTGAAGTCCGCCACGATCAGGTCGTTGAAGGCCGCGGGGGACTCGAGGCGGCCGAGGGTCCGGAGCCCTTCCTCGCGGCCGCCTTCGGTGACGCGCCCACCCGGGATCTCGACGTTCTGACGGAGGAGGGCGTCCTTGATCTGCTGGATGGAGAGGCCGAAGGCGGTCAGCTTGTTCGGGTCCGCAAGCACCTGGATCTCGCGTTTCCGGTCGCCCACCAGCGTGATGGCGCCTAAGTCCTGCACGGTCTCGAGCTGGCGCTTGATGCGTTTGTCCGCGATCTCGGTGACCTCGCGGGCCGAGCGCTGGCCCGAGACCACCAGGGCCATGATCGGGGCCGAATCCGGGTCGGCCTTCTCGATGATCGGCGATTCGGTGCCTGCCGGAAAGCGGGAGACTACCGCGGCGACCTTCTCCCGCACGTCGTTGGCCGCCTCCTGGACGTTGCGCTCCAGCACGAAGGTCGCGAAGATTTGAGATTGTCCCTCGATGGTGCTGGAACGGAGCTCGTCGAGGCCGCTGATCGTGTTGACGGCCTCCTCGATGGGCTTCGTGATCTGGCTCTCGATCTCCTCGGGGCTGGCGCCGGGCAGCCGCGTCGTGATGGTGATGGTGGGGAGGTCCACCTTGGGGAAGATGTCCACGCCCAGCTGGATGAAGGAGGCCACCCCCAGCACCACGAGCGCGGTGATGAGCATCGTGGTGAAGACCGGACGCCGGACGAAGACCTCGAGGAAGCTCATGGTTTCTGAACCACCGTGACGGACGCGCCGTGAAAGAGCTGGGGGAGGTTGGTCGTGGCCACGACCTCGCCGGCCTTGACGCCTTCGACGATCTCGACCCAGCCGCCCTGGCGCGCGCCGGGCTTCACCAGGCGCTCCTGAACCTTCCCGTCGGACACGACGAAGACCTTGTTGATGCCGACGAAGTACGTGACGGCCTCGGCGGGAACGAAGGCGATCGCTTCGTCCTTTCGGGTCAGCACGGATCCCTTGGCGAAGAAACCGGGACGGAGGCGGCCGTCGGGATTCGGCACTCGGGCCTCCAGCGAAAGGTTGCGCGTCTGCACCTCCACCGCGGGCGCCACCCGGGTCACCTGGCCCGAGAAGGTCTGCCCCGGATAAGCCTCCACCGTCAGCTGGAGGGCCTGGCCGCCCCGAAGCTCGGGGGCATACCGTTCGGTGACCGTGCCGGCGTACTTCAGCGGGTCGGCGACGACGAGGGAGAAGAGGGCGGTGCCGTCCTTGACGAATTCGCCGACGTTGACGTGGCGCTTGGCGACCGCGCTGCCGATCGGCGCGCGGATCGTCGCGTCCTGGAGCTTCTTCCGCGCGACGCCCAGGGCGGCCTCCATCCGCTGGATGTCGGCGTCGCTCAACTGGGCCAGAGCCTGCGTGACCCGGTACTGGGTGCGCCAGCGGTCGCGCTCCTGGGCGGCGATCAGCTCTCGCCCGTACAGCTCCTCCGCCCGCTCCGCGTTGGCTTTGGCCTCCTCCTGCTCGGCGCGCGTCCGCCCCGCGGTCTCGCGAGCCATGCGGAGGCCGGCCTCGGCCTGCTGCACCTGCAGGATGAACTCGCGGGCATCCAGCGTGGCGAGGGTCTGGCCGGGTTTCACCCGGTCTCCCAGATCCGCGAAAAGCTTGTCCACGGTACCCGCAACTTCCGCCTTGACCTGGCTCTCCTCCCAGGCAAGGAGGCTGCCGATGGTCTCGACGCTTCGCTGGACCGCACGGGTCTCCACGCGGGCCACCGTGACGGGCAACGGCTTGGGTTCCGCCTGCTCTTTCCTCTTGGGGTCCTGCGCCTGGGACTGGCCGCAGGCCGTGAGCAGGAGTGCCAGGAGCAGCGCCCATCCCACCCGTTTCATACGGTGTCCCGCGCGGCGGAGACCAACCGCTCGATGCCTCGGATCACGTCCTTGCGGTCGGCAGGCGTAAGCCGCCTGAGGACGCGGGAGAGGCCTTTCACCTGGAGGATTTCCAGTTTCCGGGCCAGGATTTCCCCGTCCCGGGTGAGGAAGAGGTGGACCTGGCGCCGGTCTCGGGGGTCGTCGGCGCGGCGGAGAAACTGCTTGGCTTCCAGCCGGTCCACGACCTGGGTGACGGCGGGAAGCGTGATGCCGAAGCTCCGGGCCACATCCCCCATGAGGGCGCCCGGATGGCGCGCCGCGTGGAAGAGGAGCTGGGCCTGGGAGTAGTTGAGGTCGAGTTCGAGCGCCTGCTTCCAGAGGATCTGGCGGAAGGTCGAGGACAAAAGCGTGGTGAGCAGATCCACTAGGTGACGGCTCGTGTCGGCGAGGTCATCCTGCATCGTCCCATCCCCGCAGGTTCAATTAGTTAATCATCTAAATCTTTTTGTGTCAAGGGGACTTGCCGTACACTAAGGCTTCGTGAGGCTCTAGGATCCATGGCTCTACAGCGCACGCCCATGACCCGGCAGGGCTTCGCTCACCTCAAGGCCGAGCTCGAACGGCTGAAGAGGGAGGAGCGCCCCCGGATCACGAGGGCGATCGCCGAGGCCCGCAGCCACGGCGACCTGGCCGAAAACGCCGAATACCACGCGGCCCGGGAGAAGCAGTCCTTCATCGAAGGACGCATCAACGAGCTGGAAGCCAAGCTGGGCCACGCTGAGGTCATTGACCTGCCGACCAATGGCGACCGGGTGACCTTCGGCTCGACCGTCCGCCTCCAGGATGAGGAGGGCAAGGAGGTCCGCTACCAGATCGTGGGCTCGGATGAGGCAGAGCCTGCCAAGGGGAAGATCTCGATCATGTCCCCGCTGGCGCGCACGCTGATCGGCAAAGAGGTCGGTGACAGGGTGATTGCACAGGTGCCGGGCGGGAGGAAAACTTACGAGATCCTGGCGGCCAACTTCCGGTGGGGCGATAGCTAGCTTCGAAGGGCCTCGCGGAGCTCTCGCGTCAGCGTCTCCACGGTCCCCCGGGTGCCGCCCGCCAGCTTTTGCTTCCACTCGCCCTCGGTCTCGAAACGACGGTCGCCGAGCCGGGAGCCCCAGGGCTTGATCGCCTCGCGGATGGCGTGAAGGTCGAACGGATCCTTGCGGAGCTCCCGCGCCCGCGCCATGACGTCCGGCGCCACCCGGATGAACGCTCGGAGAGCCGCGCCCGTCTTGATCGAGTACTTCCGGCCCGCCCAGGCGGTCGCGAAGACGCCGCCCATCGCCTTCACGTAGTTCAGGAAGAACCGCTTGGCACCCTGGCGGAGTTCCTGGATCCGGGCGCTGCCGCCGACGTTTTGGACCGTCTCCAGGAAATCCACGATCTCCTCGGCCAGGGGCGCCTGGGAAACGCGGCCGCGCCCCGTGCCGAGCATCTTGATGTCGCCGTGGAGCGGAGACGTGTCGTCCTCGTTCAGGGACCGGATCACATCGTGGGCCATGGCCTGGTTGGGGTCGGGGTAGAGCTTGCGTCCGGCCAGGCTGACGATGTGGGAGGGGTTGAGACGGGTGTGCTTGGCGTTGATCGTGACGAAGAGCTCCACGATCTGCCGCGCGTCCAGCGTGTCGAACAAGACCGCCGGCACCTCGATCCCCAACACTTCGCCGGCCTGGGTCAGCGCGTGGAGAGCCAGGAGTCGGTGCTGGCCGTCCAGGACCCTCAGCACGCCGTGCTCCTCGGGGATCTGCAGGAGGCCCAGGTCGTGGTGGCTCGCCAGCGGCGTGAACGTGAAGCGCTTCTCCGAGGTGATGATGACCGCGCCTGGGATCGCCGGCAGGGTCCCCGCCTCCCTGCAATCCCGGTAGTACGAGACGAGCTCTTCGATCTTTCGCCGGATGACCGGCCGCTGGTAGGCAGCCTCGCTCTCGCCGATCCGCTTTTCCAGCATCTCCCAGTTGACGCGGGAGCGGGAGACGCGCTTCGGTTTGGGGGCCTCCTCGGGCAAGCCGCCTGAATAGTCCAGGACTTCGAACTTGACCAGGCGATCGATGTCCTTGGCCGAAAACGA
Organism: Candidatus Rokuibacteriota bacterium; assembly: GCA_023248995.1. Classification (GTDB taxonomy): domain Bacteria; phylum Methylomirabilota; class Methylomirabilia; order Rokubacteriales; family CSP1-6; genus JAHFDN01. The sequence goes on along the minus strand of JAHFDN010000016.1, from coordinate 3,625 downwards.
GGCCTGGTAGAATTCCAGACCGAATTGCTTTACCCGATGCGCTGGAACAGTGATCATGGGCTTTTTCCCGAACCCTCACTCTAGACGAAGCCCAAACCCCTGTCAACAGAAGGGCTTTTGGCTTGCCATTCTGTCTTGACACCAGATCTAGGGCTCATGGGCGCAATTATCCACAAGTTGTGGCTAATTTGTGGATAAAATCAAGCTGATTTTTGGAGCGGAACCGTGTTTTGGAGCTAGGTTGAGTGCTGAAATTTCCGGGACTTGGGCAATTGACAAGGTGCTCGGGGCACAAGTAGAGTCGGGGGCGTTCGGGAAAATGGAGACGAAGCACAGCAGGAAGGGAGGAAAGGCGACCATGGCTTGGCTCGCGGCAATTCTCGTGATGGGGCTCGCTGTCCTTCTTGGGTCGAATCCCGCCTGGGCCCAGGAAAAGAAGGAGGCTCCCGCGCCCGGGGCGACTCTGCACATCCAGACGGCCCAAGAGTTTCTGCTGGCTTGGGGGAAAAAGGACTGGGAAGCCGTCAAGGCCCGGGCGGGCAGCAAGGTGACGGTGAAGGTCGGCGGGACAGAGTACGCGCTGGAGGCGGAGGCGAAGAAAGCGGACGCCGAACTGATCTTCCCGTTCCGGGGCCTCTCGGCGGTCCGCGTGGAGGGTAGGGTGAAGGGTGTGACCGTGGACGAGATCACGGTCAAGGCGGGGGGCTCCGAGCGAAAAGGGAAGGGGACGGTGACGCTCGAGGAGCGCGACGGGACATTCACGGTGGCCGGTGTCGCCGTCGAGTGAGATACCGTGGCGGGGAAGCTCTTCGAGGAATTTACCGTGGGGCAGGTGTTCCAGCACGAGCCCGGCCGCACCATCACGGAGGCGGACAACGTGTTCTTTACCTGCCTCACCATGAACCCTCAGCCGCTCCACCTCGACTTCGAGGCGGCCTCGAAGGCCGAGTTCGGCAAGCCCCTGGTCAACAGTCTCCTGACCCTCGGCCTCGCGGTCGGGCTCTCGGTGCGGGACACGACACTGGGCACGACGGTCGGTAACCTCGGCTTCGAGAAAGTCGAATTTCCCAAGCCGGTGTTCCACGGCGACACCGTCTACGCCGAGACCGAGGTCATCGAAAAGCGCGAGTCGCGCTCGCGCCCCCAGTGGGGGATCGTGATCTTCGAGCACCGCGCCAGGAATCAGCGGGGCGAGCTCATTATGCGCTGCCGACGCGCGGCGATGATGCGGCGGCGGATCCCGGGTCCGCCGGCGTGACGGGCCTGCGGCGCTCGTTTCACTTCGTTCCCGGCGGCAATGAGCGGATGATGGGCAAGGCGCGCACCCTGCCCGCGGATGCGCTGATTCTGGACCTCGAGGACGCGGTGACCGTCGAGAAAAAAGCTGAGGCCCGGGGGATCGTGCTCCGCTGGCTCCAGACCCTGGACTTCGGCGGCAGGGAGCGGTGGGTTCGAGTCAACCCGCCGTCCACCGAGCTCGGCCGGGCCGACCTGGAGGGCACGATTGCCGGACGTCCCGATGGCTACGTCGTCCCCAAGCCGCAGAACGCCGCGGACGTCCGGGCCGTCGCCGCGATCCTCGACGAGCTGGAGCGAGCGCACGGCCTGCCGCGTGGATCGGCCAGGCTTCTCCTCATCGCGACTGAGACTCCCGAGGGATTACTCAACATCGCGGAGGTCGCCAAGGCCAGCCCGCGCATCGCCGCGGTCTCCTGGGGGGTCGAGGATCTGGGAGCCGCTATGGGGCTCGAGAGAACCCGGGACGCGGACGGGCGGTATCTCGACATTCCGCGGTACGCGCGGGTGATGACGGCGGTGGCGGCTGCCGCCGCGGAGGTGGAGGCCGTTGATACCGTCTTCACCGATATTCCCAATTTGGACGGGCTCCGGCGGGAGTGCCAGGACGCGGTCCTGATGGGGTTCACGGGGAAGATCTCCATCCATCCGAACCAGATCCCCGTGATCAACGAGGTCTTCACCCCTTCGAAGGAGGCGGTCGAAGAGGCCCGGGAAGTGATCGCCGCCTTCGAGGAGCACCAGCGGAAGGGTCGAGGCGCTTTTGCCTTGCGGGGACGGATGATGGACATGCCTCACCTGACGCGCGCCCGGAAGGTGATCGAGCGCGCCGAGCGCACGCGGCACGCGTAAGGAGACCGGCGTGCGGCCCGTTAAGCGGATCGCGTTCTTCGTCTTTCCGGGGCTGACGCTCCTCGACCTGGTCGGCGCGTACGACAGCCTCCGGCGAGTGGCCCTTATGGGCATTGACCCCGAGGTGACTCACCGATTCGTCGGGACCCACTCCGAGATCTCCGACGAGTCCGGGATCAAGCTCTCGCCCGATGGGGTCTACGATGACCTCTCGGCCTTTGACCTCCTCTACATCCCGGGGGGACTCGGGACCCGGCGGCTGATGGGAGACGGCTGGTGCATGGAGTACCTCAAGAAATGGGGGTCGGAGCGCCCCGTCGCCAGCGTCTGCACCGGGTCGCTCCTGCTCGGCAAGGCCGGGTACCTCCGGGACAAGCGCGCCACCACGCACCACAACGCCTACGAGCTGCTGGCGCCGTACTGCGGCGAGGTCGTGCGCAACCGGCGCATCGTGGACGAGGGCAACGTGATCACCGCCGGGGGGGTGTCGTCGGCGCTGGACCTGGGACTCTACCTCGTCGAACGGTTCTGGGGGGCGAACGCGCGCGAGCGTATCAGCCAGCAGATGGAATACCCTGTCTACCCCGGGAGCCTCAAGCGCCCCGTGGCGCGGGCCGCCCCCCGGGCCAAAGCCCGGCGCGGCGCGGGCCGACGCGGGCGTCGTTCTAGCCGATGACGGCCTCGGCTCTCAGTCGGCGCACTTCGGACTCGGAGTAACCCAAGTCCTTCAGGATCTCTTCGGTGTGCTGGCCCAAGGTCGGGGCGGGCTGCCGGACGCCGGCCGGCGTGTTTCCCAGCTTGATGGGCACTCCGAGGACGCGCGTGCGCCCCGCCACCGGGTGGTCCACGTCCACCGCCATCTCGCGGTGCCGGACCTGCGGGTCGGCGAAGACCTGGTCGTAGGTCAGGATGGGGCCGGCCGGGATTCCCTCGGCCTCCAGCCGGGACAGCCAATGAGCGGTGGTCGCGCGGTCAAACCGCTCCTGGAGGAGTGCGGCGAGCTCCTTCCGGTGCTTGACGCGCAGGGCGTTGGTGACGAAGCGAGGATCGCTGACGAGGTCTGTCAGGCCCAGGACCTCGCAGACTTTCGGCCAGAACTGCTGGCCCGCCGCCCCCAGGTTCAGCCAGCCGTCTTTCGTGCGGAACGGCTGGTAAGGGGCGCTGGCCCGGTGCCCGGCCCCGAGCCGCGGGGGGATCTCGCCGGTGGCGAAGTAGCTGGCCGCCTCGTAGACCGACCAGGCGATCGGCGTCTCGAGGAGCGAGGTGTCGACCCACTGCCCCCGGCCGCTCTGGTCGCGCGCCCTGAGGGCGGCCAGGACGCCGATGGCGCCGAACATCCCGGCGCCGATGTCCGACAGGGGGATCGGCACCCGAAGCGGCGGTCCGTCTTCCTCCCCCGTGATGGACATGAGGCCGGACATTCCCTGGGCGATCAGGTCGAAGCCGCCGCGTTCCCGGTAGGGACCGGTCTGGCCGA
>JAHFDN010000015.1 GCA_023248995.1 Candidatus Rokuibacteriota bacterium | reverse complement strand
TTCCCGTCCACCGCGAGATGCCGTTCCGCGTCCCGGACCTTCAACAGCTCCGGGACACCAAGGCGCAGCACCAGGCCAAGACCCAGCCGGCGCCCACCGCATCCGCCAACGTGACCTCCACTGGGGTTGCGTCTCCTCCGACGGCAGGCATCATCGGCCTTCGCCTCTCTGAGAGCGGAGGTTGGATTCCCCCCGACACCCAGATCGGCGTAGGCCCCAACCACATCGTCGAGGCAGTAAACCTCGAGATGCGGATCTGGAATAGGACCACGGGAGAGGTCACTACCTCGAGCCTGAACAGTTTCTTTCAGACCTCCGCCCAGCTCAGCGACCCGAAGATCCGCTTCGACCCGGTGTCGAAGCGCTGGTTCATCGCCGCGATCAGCTATAATAATTCGTTCACAGCAGGGGCCTGGCGTCTGGCCGTGTCCACGACTTCGGATCCAACAGGTTCCTTCGTTCACTGGACGGCCTCGACGAGCAAGAGCGCTCCCGACTTCCCCGCCATCGGCATCAACGACGACAAGGTCGTCCTCACGGCCAACGCGTTCCGAGGCAACAGCTTCCTCGGGACGGAGTTCCTGGTCATCAACAAGGACAGCCTCGTCGCTGGCACGAGCGCCGCCTCGACCTACTTCCCGCCACCCCAGGGACTCTTCACGATCCAGCCCGCCCACTCGCTCTCCACCACGTGCAGCGGGACTCCGTCGGTCTGCACCCTCTATATGGCCGCGGTCGCCTACAACTCGGCGACGAGCATCCGGGTCTGGTCGGTCAAGGGGGTTCCGGGGGTCGGGGTCGGAGTCACGCTCTCGACCGCGAACTCCTCCATTGGGACCCTCACCAGCCCTCCGGACGCCAAGCAGCAGGGGACCAGCACGCTGATCCAGACGAACGACAACCGCTTACTGGATGCCGTCTACCGGGACGGCAAACTCTGGGTTTCTGCGAACTCCGCCTGCGTCCCGACCTCGGATACCAGCACGCGCGCGTGTCTCCGTTTTATCCAGTTCTCCAACAGCAGCGGCCTCGCCAAAGCGCAGGATTTTGATTTCGGCCAGTCCGGGTTCTATTACTACTACCCAGCCATCCAGATCGACGGCGGCGGGAACCTCGTCTCGGTCTTCTCGGGGTCCTCGGCTGGGACGTACGCCGGCGTATACGCAAGCGGCCAGCGGCCCACCACAATTGAGAAGAACACCTTTCAGAACCCGCTTCCGATCAAGACGGGCGAGAGTTCCTACAAGCCGTTCGCCAGCCGCTGGGGCGACTACTCGGGGGCGGCGTTCGACCCCTCCGACTCAACAACGGTCTGGGTGGCGGGAGAGTACGCGCGGATCGAGGGCGGCTCCGAATGGGGGACGTGGCTCGCCCCCGTCCAGATGCAGTAGATGGCGCCGTAACATTCCAGCCCGCGCCAGAAAGTCGGCAGCCGAATACTTTTCAGTGCGCTGACTCCTGTCCCGAGCCACCTCGACTCCGCCTGCCGGTCTGGACGAGCGCCTCTTCGACTTTGCTGCGGGCCGCGTCGAGAAGCGCATCAGCCGTGGATGGATTGTGGACGCCCCGCGCGGTCCGCACGAGAGCCAGCGCCTCGCGCGCCTGCTTTAAAAGGGCATCTGCCTCCCGGGTCTCACGCCCCGTCCGCCGTGCGCTTGCCAGCGAGGCCTCGGCGCGCCTGAGGGCGTCTCGAACCTCGCCCGTCCGCGTGTCCATCCCCGCCGTCCACTGAGTCAGGAAATCGAGGTAGGCGGAGTCGTGGCAGGCGAGACACCTCTCGCCGACAGCCTTGCGGGAGTGCTTGCCCGTCCAGTCGTGGCAGCCCGTGCAGGCGACTGCGTTGACCATGACGTTCGGCTCCATCTTCACCAAGTCTGTCTTCGCCTCGCCGCGATAGAACGCGCTCTGGGCGCGGTGACAGGACTCGCAGCGCTCGTTCTGCGGACTGTGGTGACAGGAGGCGCACGTGGCGGCGGTGGCGGTGACGGCCTTGTGCTTTTCCGCCGAATGGCACGCGGTACAGACCGCGCCGAACTCGGCCACGTGGCGGACGTGGGGGATTGTCTGCTTGCCGAATCTCACCGTTTCGAGTTGCTTCACCCCCGCCTGCTCGTGGCAGAGGACCGCGCAGTAACCGCCGCGCACCAGCGTGTCGTCCGTCTTGACCGGCGTCTTGCCGAGGAGCAACTGCGCCTCGTCGAGCCACGCGTTGGAGAGCTTGAGGAGGTCGGCGGCGTAGAAGACGTTGTGGACCCCCTTGGCGAGCGTGACGAACCGGAGGTTGAACTCCGCGTCGTCCGCGAGCTTCTGTGCCCGGGGGCGCTTCGGGCCCGTGGGGTCGGCGGCGGCCAGGGCCGCGCGGGCGGCCGCGAGCTTGGGCGCGAGGATCTCGCGCATCTTGGCGAGCGTGCCGTCCCAGCGCTGGAGCATCCCCCGGTACTTCTCGCCGTGACAGTTGACGCACGCCTGCTCGCTCGGCCTGAACGTCTGCCCCACGATGGCCGCCGCGCCCTCCGCCTCCTTGGGCACGATGTGGCAGGCCACGCACTCCACGCGCACCTGGAACATGTGGCTCGGGATCATCGGCGTGCCGAGCCCGCCCATGCCCAGGTACATCTGGAGCACGCCCTGATGCTTCTGCTGATGGCAGTTGCGGCAGTCGAGCTCCCGAAGGCGGTGTGGCGTCCCGGGAGAGCGGGGCACGTCCGGCTGCTCGGGGGCGGCGGGCCCGGCGGCTCCACCCAGGGCGACTGCCAGGAGGACGAGGAGCCGAAGCGGGCGGTTCATCGGCCCGGCGGCCCCGCTGCGAGATGCGTGCGCGCGAGGGAGCTAGGAGCGCGCCGGACGCTCGGCGCGCCGATCGGCGGGGGGAGCTTATGCTTGATCTCGGTGTGGCAGCGCGCGCAGTCGATGTTGTGACCCGTGACGTGGAAGTCGTGGATGAACGGGGTGTCCGGGTAACGCCGGAGCTTCTCGGGCTGGTTGTGGCAGGTAAAGCAGCGCTCCCGCGGCGCCTCGCCCTCTCCTTCGATGACGTTGAGGTGGCATTTCTGGCACGCGACGCCGCGCCGCACGATCTCCTCGTGGTTGAACCGGATCGAGTCCACGAAAATGTCGCCTTTCGGCGCCTGGTGGCAGCCCGTGCAGCCCGCGATCGGAGTGAGTTCCCGTCCGGTCTTCATCCCCTTGAAGTGGCAGAGGAAGCAGGTGGATCGGTTCACCTCGAAGTGCCGTTCGACGACGATCTGGGAGTGACAGCTCGAGCAGCGGAGCTGCGTGCCGACCTTTGCCGGATCCCGGTGCGGGCCGTGGTTGAACATGATGCCCCGGGTGGAGATCAGGGTGCCCGCGGTCTCGAGCCGGGCCCGCGAGTGACAGCCCGAACGGAGGCAGCTGGCGTCCTCGACCTCGGCGAACGGCTTGGAGCTGTAGGTCTGGGTGGCCCACTTCGCCACCTGCGAGATGGCCTGGTACTTCACCCAGAGCGTGTCACGAAAGCCCGGCGGGTAGTGGCACTGCACGCAGGGGACCGCGTTGTGCTTGGAGACCTTCCAGGCTAGGACGTAGGGCCTCATGATGTGGCAGGAGTTGCAGAACTGGGGGCTCGAGCTGAACTCCCAGAGTCCCGCGAGAGCGACCACCCCGGTCACCAGCGCGGCGGCTGGGACGAGCAGGAGCAGCCGTCCGCGCCGGGTCTTCGGACCTTCTCTCACTTCCGGTGACACCTCTCGCAGTTGGCCTTGTCATCGGTCGTGAACACGACCTTGCCTCCCACCTCCGTCTTGCCGTCGTGGCAGGCGCCGCAGAATTTCCCCTCCTTCATCGCCGCCATGGTGGGCGTGCCCGAGGTGCCGCGCTTGAACTTGAAAACCTTCGTGTGGCAGACCGTGCACTTGTCGACCTTCTCTTTGTGTTTTTCGTGGCTGAAGGTCACCGGCCCGGGAGCGTCCTTTCCCTGCTCGAAGACGAAGTCCGGCGGCGTCTTCACCTGGGCGGCGCCGGGGGCGAAGGTCAGCGGTCCGAGGGCGAGGCCGACGACGAGGACGAGAGTTCCAAGGCGCGTCTGACGCACGGTTGACTCCTTTCGTGTCGGGATTATTGGGGCGACGCCTGGGTGGCGGCTCGGAGGAACCCCACCAGGTTTCCCATCTCCTCCCCCGAAAAGCGCGGGTAGAGCAGCCCCAGCCGCGCGGAGTGGGCGGCCATCTGGGGTGAATGATTCCAAATCGTGGTCGCCCAGGCAATGGGCGATGCATAGCGACCGTGGTATTTGGTCAGATCGATTCCGACCGTCCCTCCCTCTCCTCTGAGCTGATGGCACTTCAGACACCCTTTTCTGACCAGGAGCACTTGCCCCTGCGAGAGGTCCGGGACCGGGTCCCGGGCCGGGTTACCCTGGAGGTAGGCCATAAGGTCCGCCATCTCTTGGGCGCTGATCCGCGGCCATTCGCGCTCCTCCTGCTTGAGCAGCGCGAACATCGCCGGGGCGTGGTTCCAGAGCCGCCCGGCCAGCTCCAGGGCCCCCTGGGGTCGCCGGAGTTCCTCGAGCGCCGGGCCGAGGCCGGGCTGGCCGCGGGGGTGGTGACAGCGGGCGCAGCCCTTGTCGGCGAAGAGGCCCCGGCCGCGGGCCGGATCCCCCGGCACGTCCGCCGCCGTCGCGGGACCGGCGCCCGGCGCGGCGAGGAGGAAGAAGGCCACCAGTGCGGGGGCAAGCCTCATTTGGTCGGGCTCACGGCGTAGCCGAGGTACGTCAGCACGATCATGTAGATGATGATCACGATCCCGATCCATGTGAACAGGCGGCTCGGCTGGCCCCGCGCCGTCTGCCGGTCCAGGAACGGGATGAGCAGCAGGAACAGGCCGCCCAGTCCGAAACCCACCACGCCCACGATCTCGCCCTCGATGCCGAGGATATAGCTCGGCAGGTACTTGAGCGTCTGGAACATGAACATGAAGTACCACTCGGGTTTGATGCCGGCGGGGGCCGACGCGAACGGGTCCGCCTTCTGGCCGAGCTCCCAGGGGAGGTAGGCGGCCAGCGCCGCCAAGATCGCCAGCGCCGAGAGCCACCCCACCAGGTCCCGCAGGAGGAAGTGCGGCAAGAAGGGCATCGTCCGCCGGCCCCCCCCGCGGCGCTCGACGCCCGGAGGGATGCTCATGCCGTGCTTCTGCACCAGGAACAGGTGGAGGCCCAGGAGCAAAACGGTCAGCGCCGGGAGGATCGCCACGTGGATCCCGTAGAAGCGCGTGAGCGTGGCCCCCGTGACCTCGTCCCCCCCGCGGAGCAGCCGCCGGAGAAACGGCCCGACGAGCGGGATGACGCCCGGGATTTCGGTCCCGACCTGGGTCGCGAAGTACGACAGCACGTTCCACGGCAAGAGATACCCGGTGAACCCGAAGCCCAGCGCCAGGGCCAAGAGCGCCATGCCCGAGAACCAGGTTACCTCGCGCGGCGGGCGATACGCCTTGAGGAGCAGCACGCTGAAGAGATGGACGAACAGCGTGAACATCATGAGGTTCGCCGCCCAGGAGTGGATCGAGCGGACGAGCCAGCCGAACTGCACTTCGGTCATCAGGAACTGGACGGACTCGTACGCTTCCTCGGCGCTCGGGCGGTAGTAGAGCAGGAGCAGGATGCCGGTGGCCACCTGAACCATCAAGAGAAAGAGCGTCATCCCCCCGAAGTAGTACCAGACGGTATGACGGTGGACCGGTATCTCCTTCTTCTTGGCCAGCTTCTCCAGCGCGGCCAGGTCGACCCGCTCGTCCAGCCACGTTCGAAGGCGGCCGCGTCGGGAATCCGGAGCCGCCATCGTCACGCGCTCTTGCTCACCACGATCTGGTCGCCGCGGACATTGACGACGTAGGGATCGAGCGGCCGGGGGGGCGGGCCCGCGATGTTCTTGCCGTTCAGGTCATAATGCCCGTTGTGGCAGGCGCACCAGATGTGGCTGAGGTCCGGCCGGTACTGCACGGTGCACTGGAGGTGCGTGCAGACGGCGCTGAAGGCCTGGAGCTCGCCGCCCGGAGTGCGGATCAGGATCGCCGGGCGGCTGCCGAACTTGAAGATCTGCCCGCTGTTGGGCTTGACGTCCTGGGGCTTGATGGTGAGCTTGACGCTTCCGGCCATGGACTCCTCGACCTTCGGGGGGATGAGATACCTCCCCACCGGGTAGAAGACCGAGAGCAGGAACGCCCCCGCGCTCGTTCCGAGGAACCAGCTGATGAAGTGCCTGCGGGTGGGCTCAGGGCCCAGCGTCCCCTCAACCATGGCGAGTCTCCTGTGTCTTCCCCTGGGGGGCTCCCCCCCGTCGGTCGAGCTGTCGGATCGTGAGCACCAGCGCGGCGATGAGCGCCAGGATGATCACCAGCGATATCGCCAGCCCCTTTCGGCGGAACTGGAGCTCGTCGAGCGCCCGCACCCCGCGCGCGTACGCTTTCTCGCTGATGGTCAGGCCCACCTCCACCTCCTTCTTCACCCCCTGGACGGTGAAGGTGTGCACCGCCGCGCGGGCCTTGACCAGGGCGTCCTTGGCGCCGTTGAGATCGAACTGGGCCTGGCTGACCTCCATGCCCGCGCGCTCGGCCTGGAGCAGGATCGCGCGCGCCTTGTCGGACTCGCCGCGGAGCCCGTCGATGAGCCCCCGCATGTCGGTGGCGGCCTTCCCGCCCTTGTCGCTGGCCGCGTGACACCCCGCGCAGACGGTCGCCTGGCCGGTCCCCAGCATCGCGTCGCTCGTCTCCCGGATCTCGTGGTTGTTGTGGCAGGCAGCGCAGCCGGGTACGCCCATCTGGGTGAAGGCCTTGGCGTGCACGCTCTTGGCGAAGAACTCCTGATTCACCGTGTGGCACTGTCCGCAGACGTTCCCCACCCAGGAGACTCCCGGCGGCGCCGCCCCGTGGTTACCGTGGCAGTCGTTACACGTGGGGGCCGACAGGTCGCCCTTCACCGACATCGTTTTCCAGTGGACGCTTTGCTTGTACTTCTGGAGCTGGTCGGTGGGGATCTTGTAGGGCTCCATGTACTTGGCGTCGCCGTGGCAGCGGCCACACGTGTCCGCCACCCGGAGCGGGTGCACGCTGGAGCGGGGGTCCGAGGGCGGCTTGATCGCGTGGGCGGGGTGGCAGCTCACGCACGTCGCCACCTTGGGATCCGCCTGCTCCCTGAGCCGCCGGCCGTGCACCGAGGTGACGTACTCCGCCACCTGGTCCACGCGGAGCGAGGGGTTGTACTGTTTCATAAACCGCGCGTCGGAGTGGCAGCGCCCGCAGACCTGCGTGAGCTGCGCCCGCTCGGGCTTGCCGATATACCCCTTGGCGGGGTCCATCGCCTCCATGCCGGCTGCTCTCGCGTCGCCGCCGTGGCAGGCCGTGCAGCCGAACCCCTTGGCCGCGTGGATGTCCTCCTTCCCGAACTCCTTCGCGGGTTTCTCCAGACGGTCGTCGCCGGTCTCGAGGTGGCACGTGACGCAGCCCTCCCCCCGCGGCTCGGCGGCTGCCGGTGACGGCCAGGCCGAGACGAAGAGGAGCGCGACCCACATGGCGGCGACGAATCCCGCCGCCCGCATCATCGGGTTCGCTCCAGGAGCTGGAGCCAAGCCACGAGGTGCGCCATCTCTTCGGGAGTGAATTGAGGCCACGCGCCCTTCCGGCGCTCGGCGATCAACGAGTGGTTCCACATCGCGGAGATGGCGGTGGCCGGAGAGTCGAGGCCCTTCACCCGGGCGAGGTCGCTCGCCGCCTTGCCGCCCGCTCCGTCCACCGAGTGGCAGCCGAGGCATCCCTTGTCCGCCACGAGCTGGCGGCCCTTCTTCGGATCGCCCGGTTCGCCGAAATACTGGACGGCATAGAGGTAGGCGACGAGGTCGGCCATTTCGTCGGCCCGGAGTTGGGGGATTGCGATTCCCCGGGCCGTCATGGCTTCCATCATCGCCGGCGCCTTGTTCCACATGGCTGCCGCGAACTGGGTCAGGCTGCGCTGGAGCTGCCGTTCCGCCAGGTCCGGTCCCTCCCGGCCCCCCTGTCCCCGAACGCTGTGACACTGGAGGCAGCGCTTTTCGACGAAGAGGCGGCGCCCCTGATTGGCGCGGCCGGGCAGCACGTAGAGCGGCTCCTCCGTCCGGGCGGGCGAGGCGGACTTGAGGTAGGCGATCAGGTCGCGCAACTCGGAGTCCTTGAAGGTGGGACGCTCGATTCCCCCGGCCCGCATCGCCTCGGCCATGGCCGGGCCGTGGTTCCACAGTTCGGCCGCGATCAGGATAGGGGAGCCGAACTGCTTGAGAAAGTCGAGGTTCGGGCCGACCACCCCGCCGACCCCGCCCACCTGATGGCAGGCGATGCACTTCTTCTCCGTGAAGAGTCGCCGGCCGGCCTGGACTTTGCCGGGGGGATCGAAGTAGTTCAGCGTGTAGAGAAACGCGATGAGGTCAGCGGTCTCCTGCGGATCCAGCCGGGGGCGGGCGATCCCGAAGTCCCGCATCCGCTCCGCCATCCGGGGGAGGTGGTTCCACATGGCGGCCGCGAGGTCATAAAAGGACCTTGCGCGCGGGATGCGGCCGAGGTCAGGGCCGATCTTGCCGCCCACGCCGTTGACCGGGTGACACTTGGCACATCCCTTCGTCCCGAACACGCGCGAGCCGGCGAGCGGATCCTGGGTCGGGCTGAAGAGCGGCTGGGCGAGCAGAGGCTGGAGAGGCCAGAGGAGCAGCACGAGAACGGCGACGACTGCCCACCTCACGGCCAGGGTCATCGTCCTCCCCGGGACCTAAGCAGAAGAGCAGCGGTTCGGCCTGCCGACGCCTAGTGAGCGTCGCCAGCGGTATCTTACGCGTTCGGCGGGATTTCGGCAATCAGAGCGTCGCCGAGTCACCCTCCAGGTCGCGGAAGACTGGCGTCGAGAGGTAGCGTTCGCCGGTATCAGGCAGGATGACGACGATCAGCCTGGCTCTCTCCTCCGGCCGACCGGCGATGGCCAGGGCTGCGTGAACGGCTGCACCGCTGCTGATTCCGGCCAGAATCCCTTCCTCCCGGGCCAGCCGTTTGGCCATCGCCAGGGCCTCCTCGCTTTTCACCTGGACGATCTCATCCAGGAGCGACAGATCCAGGACTCCGGGAATGAAGCCCGCCCCGATCCCCTGGATCTTGTGAGGGGCAGGCCCGCCGCCACTCAAAACCGGCGACTCGGCCGGCTCCACCGCCACGATGCGAAAGCTCGGGTTCCGTTTCTTGATCACCTGCCCGATGCCTGTCAGGCTCCCGCCGGTTCCCACCCCTCCGACCAGAATGTCGGCCCGGCCCTCGGTGTCCGTCCAGATCTCCTCCGCCGTCGTCTTCCGGTGGATCGCCGGGTTGGCAGGGTTCTCGAACTGCTGGGGCATCCACGCATTTTTGGTGCTGGCGACGATCTCCTCGGCCCTCCGGATCGCGCCCTTCATCCCCTCAACCCCCGGCGTGAGAACGAGCTCGGCCCCGAGCGCCTTTAGAAGAGCCCGGCGCTCGAGGCTCATGGTCTCCGGCATGGTGAGGATCAGGCGGTACCCCCTCGCGGCCGCGACGAAGGCCAGGGCAATGCCGGTGTTCCCGCTCGTCGGCTCCACGATGACGGTGTCCTTTGTCAGGATTCCCTGCTCTTCAGCCGCCTGAATCATGGCGACGCCGATCCTGTCCTTCACGCTATGGAGTGGATTGAAGCTCTCCAGCTTGGCCAGGATGGTAGCCGGGACCCCGTGGCTCACGCGGTTCAGGCGAACCAGCGGGGTCCGGCCGATCGTCTCGGTAATGTCGTTGAAGATTCTCACTACTCGAACGTCAGCTTGAGTACGCCGGGGCTATAGGCGTGGCGCACCGCGGCGTTGTCGAAGACCGCCACGCCGAAGGCGTACTGCTTTTTCAAGTCGTTGAACTGGACGTCGAACTCGCTTCCGGTCACGAGCTTGCGGGAGAACTCGATGGTCCAGACGCCGTCCTTCCAGACGGCCTTGGCCGAGACGTCGCCCCGGTCGCCAGTGAAGGGGGCCACGATGATCCCGGGCACCTCGTCGCCGGCCTTGTACTTCGAGGCGTCGACCGCCTCCTTCTCCGCGTCAAGGATCCAGTAGGGCGGCGCCGGCTTGTTTCCCTTGAGGGCGACCTTCGGTCCCTTCTTGTCGTCGCTCACGTTGTCCACGTAGCCGCCGCCCGTCTTGGGGTCGCTCTTCCTACCGGCCTCGGGGGCCTTGTCCTTGTCGTAGCGGGTGCTGTCGATGTACTGGTCATCGATCTGCCCGTTGGGGCCGGTGCGGACACTCTTCCAGTGCCAGTTGTCCAGGCGCTCACCAGCGTCCTTGGTGTACATGTTGCCGTAGGGCTTTCCCTCGCCGGTGTGGCAGGCCGACAGGCACCCCTTGGCCTCGAAAGCCGGCGAGCTGATGTTCCAGAGGATCGAGAACTTGTCCTCGTAGTAGAGGTTGTTGTCCCCGCCCTTGTCATTGGGATCCTTCAGCTTCAGCCAGGTGCCGTCAGCCTGCTTCTGCCACGGGCTCCGGCGGAGGCTCTGGGTCTCGTCCTTGTACTGCATGAGGAAATAGACCATGTCTCCCGAGTAGACCGAGCGGAGCGTCACCTCCGTCGAGCCACCGGGCAGGTTCCTGCCGCCCACGACCTTGACCGTGAGCGGGGTGGCCTGCTTCCAGAGGTCCTTCAACGTTCCGTCCAGCGTCGGCGGGACGGCCACCTTCTTGGACACCAGAATGTTCTTCTGCTGGGCATCGAGCGGCCCGGCCCAGGGCCCGAGCCCGATTCCCGTGATCAGCAGGAGCGCCGGGAGTATCCACTTCCATTGCCGTGGTCGATTCATGATGGTCTCCTTTCTCGTTGGGAGAGGTCTCACATCCCGTGGCGCATGCCCATCGGCTGGTTGAGCAGCACGATGCCTGCCACGGTGAAGATGAAAGCTAGGAAGGCCAATGGGACGAGGGCCCGGCTCGCGGTCCGAGGGTCGGGATACGCTCGGAGCGAGAGTCGATGCCCGGCCACCAGCGAGAGCACGAAGAAACCGACGAGCAACGTCATCTGGATGAACGCCACGACCGGCTCGGCAGCGAGCGGAGAAACCTGCCAGTCGGGTTCGCCCAGGGAGAACGGGGTGTAGAGCGCTACCGCGCGCTGGACGACGGGGACGATCCCGCCGCCCTCGAGGAGCAGGTGGGCCAGGTTGTGGGCGAGGTGCATGGCAAGCCCCACCGGGATGAACATGTAGCCGAAGATGACCAACGTCCGCCTCAGCCCGAGGCGGTTGGGTGTGGCAAGCCTGTCGGCGAGTGCGGCGCCGGCGAGGATCAGTAACGGCACCGCCACGAGGGCGCCGCCGAGGAGGACGGCGGACTCCACGAGCCCCAGATAGGTGACCGGCTTCAGCTCGCTGCGCACCCCGAGAGGGAGCCAGCGGGCGAGGGTCGACATCCATGCGGGCCAGGCGGTCAGCATCTGGGCTGTCACGATGAGGGTGAGTCCGACTAGGGCGACGGCCAAATAGGACTCGTCGAGGAGCCAGCGGCCGGAGGCCCAGAGGTCCTTGCCAAAGGCGCGAAGGCGGAGCACCAGGTTGTCGCGCGAGCAGTCCTTGACGCACTGGAGGCAGAGGGTGCAGTAGTTGTTCCGGTTCATGGCGGGCACGAACTCGAACATCGGACACCCGACGGCCGCCTCGCTGCCGCGGTAGCAGAACTTCTCCCTGTCGGCCGCGCAGACCGAGGTGTCTTTCGCGCGCAGCTCCACCGGCGCCGTCATGGAATAGATCCCGATGAGACCCCCGATCGGGCAGAGGTGGCGGCAGAAGCTCCGGCGCTCGTAGAAGAGCCCGACGGCCACCGCCAGAGCGGCGAAGAAGAGCACGATCCAGGCCGTGACCCGGGGCGAGCGCACCACGCCGAGCTGCTCGTCGGCCCATGTCAGGAGGACGAACATCCCGGTGGCCCACCAGATATTCCTGAAGGGTTTGGGGAGCCGGCGCAGCGGCGCTGTGAGGCGGGCGGTCCACTCGTTCAGGGCCCCGAACGGGCAGGCCAGGCACCAGACGCGCCCCATGAGCAGGAACGTGAAGATGATCCCGGCCCACCAGATCGTCCAGGTGAGCTTGGTCGCGAGGTTGACGCCGCCGTCCTGGATGTCCGCGAATCCGACGAACACCACGATCCCCATGAGCAGGAGCAGCGGGATCTGCAGTGACGGCTGGAGGGCCGGGGAGGTCAGGAGTCGGCGGAGCCACGGGATCTCCAGGAGGTTGAGAGCACCCTCGCCAGGACGCGCGATCCGCGCTCGGAGGGCCACGCCGTAGAGAGACAAGGCGGCGACGCCGCTCACCAGCGCCAGCAGCGTCCAGACGGCCACCCCGAGGCCGGGTGCCCTCCCGATGGCAATGTGGAAGTCCACGGTCAGGGGCGGGTGGAAGTGGCGTCCCTCGAGCTCTTCGAGGATCACGCGAAGCTGGTGGGCGCCGCTCCGCCTGGGAATCACCCCGACGGCGTAGCTGCCCGCCCAGACTTCCTCCGGGGCCGGCCGGAGATCGTACGGAGCGCCGGAGGCGGCCAAGCCGATGAACACCGTGCCGCCGGACACAGGCGTCAGGGGAGAGTTCTTGAAGACCTTGACGACCACGTGGCTCTCCTGGCCGACGGCCAAGGGGCTCGGGTGGCTCAGGAGCTCGAGCTGATACCCCTGAACCGTCACGACGCTCGTCTCCCCGAGAGGCTTGGCCGAGCCGTGCTCGCCGTGAGCCGCCGCCGCGGCGGGGAGAAAGAGGAGGAGGGCGGCCCCGAGCAGGCGAATGATCATCGGCCGTATTTGCGGTCGATCTCCGCCCGGATCTTCGCCACCGGATCCCCCGCCTTCACCATGCGAGACGCGTCCAGCGCCTCGTCCATGCAGATGTCTCAGGTGGCGGCGTGGCCGTCGGTGTAGCAGGAGAGAAGGCTCTTGTGGCCCAGGTGCTTGTCGCACTCGCAGTAGCAGTAGAGCTGATCGAGGGTGTCGGGGATTTCGCGCGCGATCTGGTGGGCGAGCCTCGCTTTGCCGACGAAGAGCGCCGGGTCGAGCGTGGGCCGGGTCTCCCGGCGCGCCACGGCCGGGGTGATTGCCTTTGATGACAACGTGGGCTGGCCTGTCGAGACCGGGGGTGGGGGCGCTGCTACTCGACCCAGGAGCACAACCCCTCCTATCACGATTGCAATGGGGACGGCCAGCCACCAGTAGCGAGGAACTCGCATAGTGCCCCTCCTTGTGAATGAAGTGACAAGCAACGGCTATGCCATACGGCTGGTGGGCCCCAACATGCTGGAAACTAAGTGATTATCTTGGTACTAGGCAGATCGGAACAGGGGTATTTGGGGGGGCCGAGTGGGGTGCGCACGCCCCACTTCCTGACGCCGGCCGGCTACTTGGCCGGCTGCTTCAGGGCACCGCCCTTCGAGATCGAGGCCAGGTACGCTGAGATATCGGCCAGCTCCTGGCCGGTGAGAAGCGGCCAGGGGATTTGTTGTTTCTGAACCTGGGCCTCCATGTAGCGGCCGTGGTTCCACATCCCCGCGATCAGGCTGGCCGGTGAGCCGACGAGCTTGGAGGTGGCAAAGTCGGCGCTGATCTTTCCGCCCTTCCCATTGACGGAGTGGCAGGTGAGACAGCCTTTGGTCCGGACGAGTTGCTGACCCTCTACGCGGCTGATGGCGGGCTGATCGAAATACCGGGAAACGTACAGGTACGCGACGATGTCGGCCATCTCCTGCCCCGTAAGTCGGGGGACCTGGATCCCCCGCTCCTTCATCTTCGCCCACATGGCCGGCCCGTGGTTCCACATGAGGGCCACGAACTGGGTGAGGCTCACGTGGTGGCCGCGCCGGCCGAGCTCGGGGCCGACGGAGCCGCCCTTGCCGCCGACCCGGTGGCAGACGACGCACCGCTTCTCCGTGAAGAGCTTCCCGCCGCGCTCGGGAGTTCCGGGCACGACCTGCGCCGTTTCCCCGCCGGCGTCCTTGGCGGCCGCCACGACGTACGCGATGATGTCCAGCAGCTCCTGTCCCTGGAAGGTGGGCCGGGCGATCCCCTTGGCTTTCATGGCCTCGGCCATTTCCGGGCCGTGGTTCCACATGGCCGCAGCGACGAGCACGGGGGAGTTGGCGCGCTTGAGGAAGTCCAGACCCGGGCCGACGCGCCCGCCTTGGCCGCCGACCTCGTGGCACTGAACGCACCCCTTGGCCGCGAAGAGCCGTTCGCCGGCCTTCGGGTCGCCGAGGGCGTCGTAGTACTGGACGGTGAAGAGGAAGGCGATCAGGTTCGATACCTCAGTGGACGTGAGCGTCGGGCGCTGGATTCCCGCCTCGAGCATCTTGGCGCCCATGCGGGGCAAGTGGTTCCACATGTCAGCGCCCAGCTCGAAAAAGCTCGTCCCCGTCTGGATCCGAGCGAGGTCAGGGCCGACTCCCCCGCCGATTCCCCGAAGAGCGTGACACTTTCCGCATCCCTTCTCCGCGAAGACCTTCCCGCCCGCGAACATGGCCCAGTCGGGAGCAAAGGGCTGCGGGGGTTGCTGCTCCGCCCGGGCGGGCAGGATGACGGAAGCGACCAGCAGGCCGAACCCGGCCACCGCGCTGGCGGCACTTCGTTTCACTCGCAGCATGAGGCACCCTTTCTCGCGAAGGCTCTCGAGAGGATGATCGGCGATGATAACAATACGGCGTCAGCCCTGGAGCCGTCAAGCCGCGAGCGGAGCGAGCCTACTCTGTCGGGCTCCGCCACGTGACGAGACGGTCCGCGATCAAGGCCCAGCGAGGAAAGACTGGCCGGGACAAGCCCCAGCGGATCTCAGCGAGCTCCCGGCAGGGCTTCGTGCACATGACGCGTTCAGGATTCGGGAACGCCGAGCAGGAGGCGACATCCGAGGGGTGCGCCGCCCCCTCCGGCACCAGGAACTCCGCGGTCACGACTCGCCCGGTCCAGGGGCACTGGAAAGTCTCCCTGATCCGTTGCGGACCGCTGGGGAAGAAAGCGGTCGAGAGGAGCAAGAGCCCCATGGCCGCGATGAGCAGGAGCGGTCCCACCAGCAGGACCACGACCATCGTTGAAACCAATGCCATCACTGTCCCCAGTGAAGAGGTCCTGCAAGGGAAGTGCCGAAGAAGGGGGTTTGGAAACGACCCCGAAATTCAGAGGTTGCTCAGAAGGCGCGGCAAAGGCAGGAGTGCGAGCGGTATCCGGGTGCCTCACCTGGGGACCGGCTGCCCCAGATCTACTTGAAGCGGTAGGCGAGCTTCAGGGCGACGATGTGGGCGGTATAGTTCTTCAGGTCGTTGCCGAGATAGACGCCGTTCACCCCGGTATTGACCGGGTTGAGCGTGTCTGTCCGCCAGTCGTGCTTGTTGAACTCCTCCAGGGCGTAGCCGAGATTGGCCGTCCAGTTCTTCCAGAAGTAGTACTTGAGGGCGGTTTCCAGCCTGAGCAGGCTGTCAGTGAACGCCGGCATCGGCCGGGCCGTGGCGGTCAAGTTGTTGGCGGCGGTGCTGCTCGCCGGTGCCACGGGGTTCCACGTCTCGATCCTTCCGAGCGCGTACGAGTAGTTCGCCCCGAAGGTCCAGTCGAGAACCCTGGGGATCAGCGTGGCCTTCATCCCCGCGTGGACGGTCTCGATGGTGTCGGTGTTGTCGGAAATCCAATCGAAGTCGGCGAAGTCGACGGCGACGCCGCCGATACTCGGCCGGGACCGTGAGCGCATCTTCTGAAAAATCGACTCGTGGACGTAGCCGGCGGAGAACGAGACGCGCTCCACCGGGCTCCAGTTCACATCCATGCCCGCCGACCAGCTCGTTTCCTGCTGGAGGCCGAGCACCGACCGGATGTAGTCGTCCCAGCGGTAGCCGACAGTCGGCGTGACGGTGAAGGTATCGGTGGGGGTGAGCTGGACCAGCAGGTCCACGCGCTGCCGGTCGCGCTCGCCCTCGTCGAACTTTCTGAGGAGGAACGATTGTTGCGCGGCGGTCGAGGGCCCAACATCTTCCACGACCGTGTGCGAGGGGTGGGCCTTCGGGTTGTAGAGATTGATCCGCCGGAACGACGGGGTGTACTTCGCCTTGACGAGGAGCCAGTCGGAGGGCGTCACGTCGAGGGCGGCCTTGCCGAAGAACTCGTCGCTCTCGGGAACCTCCCGGTGCTCGTTGCGATCCCACCGCTCCCAGCCGACCCCGAGGGTGAAGGCCACCGGCCGGATGATCTGCCACCGGCCGTCGAGGTCGGTGTTCTGCTTCCTGAAGCTCCACCGACCCGGTCGCCGGTCCTCAGCATGGAGGGTGGTGTCGGCATCCACAGTGGCGCCGAACTGCATTACGTCGCTCACATCCATGTAGTCGTAGAGCCGGTACTTCAGCGAGAGCGTGAGGGGCGGGAGCGGCCGGCTCGTCGCGTTGAGGTTGAAGAGGAAGACCTGGACGTTGCCGTTCAGGCTCTTCTGCGGCAGCACCAGGTCGGATCCCCCGGCAGCCATGATGAGGGGGTTCCGCGTGTGAGGGAGGAAGTCGTCGTTCTGGAGCCTGAGGCTGTACGAGAAGTTGCTGGTCACGCGGGTGCGCCACCACGGCAGGTTGACCCCGCCGGCCAGGCTGAACGTGTGGGCCGTGTTGTCGGGAGGAAGGGACATCGTGCCTGAGGCGGACGCGGCAGCGGTGTCCGTGGCCCGGACGGGGTTGTCGGTGGTGAGCGCGCTCAGAGAGTTCTGGAAGATCGAGAGCGTGTAGCCGAACTGGAGCTGCCACCGCTCCCGCGCGATCGTGCCCTGGAGCCTGAAGTCGTGGACCGTCTGCTCGATCGGCTCCAGCACCTCGATGAAGTTGAATCCGAAGGGCACTCCCATGGGGCGGTCGCCGTCCTTGTTGATCCGCGTGTACTCGGCCTTGAGTTCCAGATCGGGCGTGGGGGTGAGCTTGAACAGGATCCGGGCCGTGTCCCACCGGACGCTGATCTCGTCGAGCCTCGGCGCGGCGTTGTAGCTCGGGCCGTCCGCCGGAAGGCCCGCGTTGGCAGCCCGCCCAGCGAGGCCTGCTGGCAGCGTGAAGACTCCGCGGCGTGTCTCGGTGGCCAGCATCCGGGCATTGGTCGAGAAGGTGTGGGGGATCTGGTCCCAGTCGAACCCGAACTCCCAGAGGCCGAGGCGGCCCGTCCTGAGGGAGAATTCCTGGTCCTGTTGGCCCCACTTCGAGCCGCCGAACTCGGTCGAGTAGCTCTCGTCGGGTTTGAAGAACCTCAGGTTGAGCTGGTAGAGGAAGGGCCTCTCAGCCGGGAAGTCTCGGTACTCCTCGAATTTCGCCCTGCGCTGGGAGGACGGTTGGTCGGCGAAGCCGCGGAACCCGGCCTCGACGTCGCCTTCGACGTCGAGGCCGAACACCTGGGTCTGGGCCGCCGCCGGATCGGCCACGCAGAGCGCCGCGAGCGCCGCGACGACCAGCCGTGCCGTTGCCGCCGCTCGCATGGTGGCCTCCTATCGCTTGAAGTTTTGGCCCGACGGGTGATTGGAGCCGTGGATGTTCGCGTGGCAGGTCGTGCAGGAGCGGCCCAAGACGCGTGATTCGGCGGCTCTCGAAAACGGGGTCGTCGGATGTTGCGTCTCGATGTGACACTGCTGGCAGAGCCGCGGCTTCGCCATCTTCAGCATCTTCTCGTGGTTACTGCCGTGGGGGTCGTGGCAGTTCGCGCAGTTCTCCTGGACAGGCGGGTGCACGTAGAGGAACGGCCCGCGCTTCTCGGCGTGGCACCTGTAGCAGGTCTCGTTCGTGGAGTTCTCTCTGAGGAGCGCCGGCGTGACCGTGCCGTGGGGGTTGTGGCAGTCGGTGCACGTCATCTTCCCCTCGCGGAGCGGCATGTGGGAGGAGCGCATCGTCTGGGCCCGCTTCTGGAGGTGGCACTGGCCGCACGTGTCGATCACGCTTTCCTTCGCAAGCTGGAAGCGGGAGGAGACCTGCTCCATGACCCTGTGGCAGTTGGTGCACGCTACCTCACGCGACTCGTGCGGGCTCCCCTGCCAGAAGAGGCGGGCACCCTTCTCGTGACACTGGAGGCAGACGGCGTTCCGCTTCTCGACGGGAGTGGGATCGTTCTTGCTGAACGAGATGAGCCCACCTACGCCCTTTCCCCCGCCCGCCTCAACGTGGGCCTTGCCGGGGCCGTGGCAGCCCTCGCAGCCGCGGCTCTCCAGGCTGTTTCTGGGATGCTTGAGGAGGAGGCGGCCCATCTTCGTCGCCGCGAACTTCTGGTCCACCTCCTCGTGGCAGCCCCGGCAGGTGTCCGAGCCGATGAAGCCGTCGGTGGCCTGGGCCGCCGCGGCGGGCTTGGCAGGAGCTTGCTGGGCCGCGGACGAAGAGGGGAACGCGAGGACGGAGAGGAAAAGCAGAACTCCGACGCCCCCGAGGACGCCAAGCAGTCGACAGATCGGCCGCCTCATGCGGTGCCTCCTATCGCAACGACGAGAACACGCCGTTGGGGACCGCACTACGAACCCGCACTTGAACTAGTTCAAATGAACTGGTTCGGCCTATGCGCTGGATCGGCAGAAAAACTCCGCCATGCTACGGTGACGCCAAACAGGTTGTCAAGGGAGTTTTTTCACGATGGGCCGTCTCACTACTTGGCCAGGGTCTTGATGTAGGCGATCACGTCCCGGATCTCCCCGTCCTTGAGCTTCGAGCCGAAGGGCGGGAGGAGCGGGGATTTCCCGAGGGCGGCCCCGCCCTTCTGGACGAGGTCGAAAAGGTACTGATCCTTGAGCCCCGTCATGTACGCCCTGTTCGTGAAATCCGTGGGCTTTGGGGTGAGCGCGGCGGCCGCCGGACCGTCCCCCTTCCCGGTCGGCCCGTGGCAGCCGGCGCAGTGCTTGGTGTACAGGTCCTTACCTTTCGCTGGGTTCCCCTGCGCCAGGCCGAAGCCCGGGAGAAGCACGACTGCGGTCAGGACCACCACACTTTTCAGGATCGCCCCCCGCATAACTGGCCTCCCTGTTTAGAATTACCCGCGCGCGTGCAGTGCAAAGGCCGTTCCCTTGCTTCGAGTCAGTAACCCATTGACTTGCTGCGGAGTTAGCGATGGACGGGAGTGATCAGGAACGGCAGATGATTCCCGGTGGGGAATTTTCCCCAATCGCATGGGGAAAATTCCTCAGTCCGCGTCTTCCTCGGCCTTCTGGTTCAGCCCAAACTTTTTCACTCGGTACCGAAGTTCGTCCCGCGTGAGGCCCAGGAGCGGGGCCGCCCGGGTCTGGTTCCCCTGGGTCAATTCGAGGGCCTGGCGGACGAACTCCCGTTCGACCTCCTCGAGAACGACGCCGGTCTCCGTGAGCCGAAACCTCGGGGGCGGCGGAAGCGCAGAGGCGGTCAGCCGCGCAATGTCCGGCGGCAGGTGGCCTGGCAAGAGGTCTCCGGTGTCCTCCAGGATCATGGCTCGCTCGATCACATTCCGGAGTTCCCGTACGTTCCCGGGCCATTCGTACTGAACGAGCAGCCGCTCGGCCTCGGGAGAGAGGCAGGGGAGCGGTTTCTTGAACTCCCGGCTGAAATACTCCAAGAAGTGGCGGGCCAGGAGCCGGATATCCTCGCGCCGGTTCCGGAGCGGCGGGATCGTGATCGTGACGACCTGGAGGCGGTAGTAGAGGTCTTTGCGGAAGGCCCCGCTCTCCACGGCCTGCCGGAGGTCCCGGTTGCTGGCGGCGATCACACGGACGTCCACCGTGATGTCCTTGGTGCCGCCGACCCGGCGGAAGCTCCGCTCCTCCAGGACTCTCAGGAGCTTGGCCTGGAGTCCCCCGCTCATGTCCCCGATCTCGTCCAGGAAGACCGTGCCTCCGTGGGCCACCTCGCAGAGCCCCTTTTTCTGGATCTTTGCGTCGGTGAAGGCGCCGCGCTCGTGACCGAAGAGCTCGGACTCCAGGAGCGTTTCCGGCATGGCGGTGCACGCGATCTCCATGAACGGCTCCTCGGCGCGGGCGCTCTCGTAGTGGATCGCCTTGGCGAGCAGGTCCTTGCCGGTCCCGCTCTCGCCCTCGATAAGGACCGTGGTGGCCTCGCTCCGGGCCACCTTCCGCGCCATCGCAATGACCTCCTGGATCCCTCGGCTTGTGCCCACGATCCGGTCGAAATGGTACGGATAGAGGTGTTTCTCACTGAGGAGCTGGACTTTCCGCTTGAGCTGGCTGGCCTCGAGCGCGTTGCGGATCGTCACGGCCAGATTCTCGAAGTCGATGGGTTTCGGCAGATAGTCGTAGGCCCCGAGCTTCATGGCCTCCACCGCCGTGCCAACATCCGCGTAGGCGGTCATGATGAGAACCTGAACGTGGGGGCTCAGCTCCTTGATCTGGCGGAGCACCTGGAGCCCGTCGATGTTGGGGAGCTTGAGGTCGAGCAGGATCAGGTCGGGCGGATCCTCGCGGACCGCGGCCAGCGCCGCCTCCCCCGTCGACGCGCTGGTAACCTGGTAGCCGCCCTTGGCCAGGGTCTGCTCGAGGGACCAGCGGATCAGCCGCTCGTCGTCAACAACGAGAAGCTGGAAGCTCACGTCCGCTCCCCCTCCGCGCACGAGCGCTCAAGGTCAAGCATGGTCGCGTCGCCCACGTACGGCGTGCCTGTCGTGCGCCGAAGCCTTGCCAGGCGTCGGATAAGCCGCTCGATTTTGCGGATCTCGGCTTCGGCTTCGGCGAGCGCTTCGGCCTTTTCTGGCTGGGCTATCCCCTCCTGCTTGAGAACTTGCACCGCGCCCAGGATGCCTGTCAGTGGGTTCAGGATCTCGTGGTGAAGCCCGACCACGACCTCGCCTGCTGCCGCGAGGCGCTCCTTCTCCACGAGTTGAGCCTGAGTCTTCCGGAGAGCCTCGTTGGACCGCTGAAGTTCCTCCGTCTTCGCCAGAAGAGCGGCGTGAGACTCCGCTAGCCGCTCGTGAGCCTCGCGGATCGCGGTGATCGCCTTCTTTTCCTTCACCGACGCCCTCCAGACGATGAGCGCGAGGGCGAAGTAGAGGAAGAGGCCCATGCCGCCGGCGACCCCCCAGATCAGTCGCTGAGTCCGGCGGATTCCCACAACAACCTGGGTGACGTCCCTGTAAGTCTCGATCACGCCAACGACGCCCGGGACCTGAGAAAACGTGATGGGGACGTAGACCTCGGCGACGTGACCCTTGGTTTTTTCATAAACGTGCTCTAGCCCCGTGGGAGGCCCAAGGACCGTGGCCACTCGGCCTTTCAGGGCACTGGCGAGGTAGGGGTCGTCAGGGAAGGCCCTTCCCATGAGCCGCGGCTCGTCAGACCAGACGATTCGCCCCGTCCTGTCGTAGACCTTGATCCTGAACACGCCGGGCAGCTCCCGGGAGAACGCCTCGAAGACTTTGCGCTTGCCCGACCAACGGGGCAGATCAAAATCAGCAGGGGCGAGGTGCTGGAGGGCCTGTGTCTGGGCCACGTTGACCGCGTGCTCTTCCTCGTGGGTGAGCACGTGGTGCTCGAAGAACCAGCCCACGGCCAGCCCGGAGATGATCACCACGGCGCTGATGAGCACGGCGCTCGCGAGCAGGAAGCCCTGGAGCCAGCTCAGGGACGGCGCCTTCATGGCGCGAACCCGCGGCTCTGCTTGGCCAAGGGTTGCCCCACGGAGGAGCTGGTCGGGCTTCGGTCGTCACGCAGAGAGGTGGCGATGGCATCGTCGTGCGTCGGGGCCCGGTCTTCGGCAGGAACCGGAAAGACGATCCGAAACGTGGTGCCCTTTCCCACTTCGCTTTCCACTGCAATTTTTCCCCCGTGCTGCTCGACGATCCGGGCGGCAATCGCCAGACCGAGCCCGGTGCCTTGGGCCTTGGTCGTGAAGAAGGGCTGGAAGATGCGGGACCGGTTTTCCTCAAGGATGCCGACGCCGGTATCGGAGATGGCTACCTCCACGACCTCCCCCTTGCCGATGAGGTTCTGGCGAAGACGCGTGCTGACCGTGAGCTGCCCGCCGTTCGGCATGGCTTGGCGTGCGTTGACCAGGATGTTCAGGAGGGCCTGGTGGAGGAGGTTCGGATCCAGACGCAAGGGCGGGAGACCCGGCTGAAGGCGCTTCAGGACCTCGATCCCCAACCCTGACGCCATGGGCAGGAACCAGAGCGTCTGCTCCGCCACCTCATTCACGTTCAGGGGGAGGTACTGAGGCGTGGGAGGCCGCGCGTGCCAGAGCAGGTCGCTGAGCGTCTTGTTCATCCGGGCGATCTGAGACTGGATCTCCGCGAGCAGAGCCTGCCTGGGGTCAGCGTCCGGGAGCTGGCCGGCGAGAACGTGAAGGGCGCCCGAAACGCCGGCCAGAGGATTCCTCAGGTCATGGGCCAGCCCGGCGGCGAGCTCCCCAACCGTGGCGAGGCGGTCGGATCGGATCAGCTGCTCCTGAGCCTCGGTCAAGCGCTGCTGCTTCTCTCGGAGCTCCCGGTTGAGGTGCTCCACGAGGCGCCGCTCGCGCCGCTCGCGCTCAGCCAGACCCCCCATGCAGAGGCCGACCAGCAGGAAGAATCCCACGCGAAGGCCCAGATCGCTCAGGCCGATCGGTGGCGGCCAGGTGTCCGCGAACGGGTAAAGGAGGCTGGCCAGGAGGGCTGCAATTCCACCCGTGGCGAGACCGAAGTAGAAAGCGTGGAGCGCAATCAGGAGGTAGAAGGCTAGGTAGAAGTTACTCGCCATCCCTCCCGTGAGCCGCACCAAAATGAAAATAAACGCCAGGTCGAGGACCATCGCGATGCGGTAGAGCAGCGGAAGCCGCCCGGGACGGAGCGCGTTGATGACGTAAAGGACGGCGCTATACGCGGCGAAGGTCGCAAACAGCCACACGACCTGACGGTGGGCCTCCTGATCGAAGGGATGATCCAGGGGGTGGACTATCCCCCAGACCGCGCCACCGAGCAGCGCCACGCCTCTAAGGGCCGCTAGCCAGCGATCCGCCGGATCAAGGCCCGACCAGAATTTGAGCCAGCGCTGCAGCGGTTCGACCCGTTCTTTGATCTTCTCCACCTCGATCCCCTGCTCGGCCGTCAAGGCGGCTTTCGGATCGTTAAGGTAGATGGGTTTAATGTCTGTCGTGGACGGGCAGCAAGGCCTGTGCCAGGGAGATCCAAGAACCATTCCTTCGGGAAATTAGCTAGTTAAAATGGCGTGGCCCGGGGGCCACTCTTTGCGGGACGCTTCCCTCTGAGGAGAGTCTGCCTCACCTGTGGGGATTTTTCCCCACCTTCTCAGGAGTACCAGAGCTTTCGGTGAGCAACCTGCCGGCTGAACGCTGAGATTCTGCGTGCTTCAGCGATTGGCACCTGCCTTGCTCGCCGCGCTTTCGGGTGTATGGCGAAATGAAGTGGCTGGCGGTGATCGGGGTGATTGCCGTGGCCCTCTTGACGTGGGGGTTCTGGTGGGAGCCCGCCGTGAAGCAGCCGATCGAGTACCCCCACAAGACCCACGTGCAGCAGCTGAAACTCCCATGCACGAGCTGCCATCAGCGGGCGGAGAAGGATGCCGTCGCGGGCCGCCCTCCGACAGCGCTGTGTGTTGCCTGCCACTCGGGAGGAGAGGCCAAGAGCGAAGAAATCAAGAAGATCCAGGCCTTCGGGGAGAAGGGCCAGGAGATCCCGTGGAAGCGAGTCTGGCGTTTGCCGCCTCACGTTTTCTTCTCGCATCGGACCCACGTGGCGGTGGCGAAGGTGAAGTGCCAGACGTGTCATGGGGCGATGGAGACCCTTGACCGGCCACCCGCGCGCCCCCTCAAGACTCTCGCGATGAACGACTGCATCGGCTGTCACGAGCAGTGGGAGTGGCCCAACGAGAAGGGCGGAGGTGTGGTGAAGGCGGTGGCAAGGCGAGTCTCCACGGATTGCAACGCCTGCCATCGCTAGCACTTCGAGGGGGGACCTTGTCCCCCCTCGACGGCCCTCGGCAAAGCCGACCTTTCGCTCTTCAGCGAAAGGCTCTGGGGCCTGCTCCCCCCGCGAGGGGCGAACGAACGGAGAAAACGTGGCGACGGTGAGAGGTTCAGTGATGCCATGAGAGTCACGCGACGGGGGTTCTTTCAAACAATCGGGGGAACAGCCGGGGCAGCGGCCCTGATCAGGGGAAAGCTGGCCAAGGCTGAGCAGGCAGGTGAGGATCTCGGGCGGTGGGCCACTCCCGAGGAAGTCATGGTCCCCTCCATCTGCCAGCAGTGTCCGGGCGGGTGCGGACTCATGGTCCGAACGCTCGACGGGAAGGCCGCGGGGCTTTCGGGGAATCCCCTTCACCCGGTCAACCGCGGAGCGCTCTGCCCCAAGGCATTTGGCGGGCTTCAGCTCCTCTACGATGAGAACCGCCTGAAGGGGCCGATGGCGCGCAACGGCGAGCGTGGGCGCTTCCGCCCCATCGGGTGGGACGAAGCCCTTTCGATGCTGACCGCGCGGTTGTCTGGCCTCAGAGCCAAAGGTCTCGCTCACACGGTGGCGATCCTGGGGGGGCAGTACCGCGGCTCCCGGGACACGCTCTGGCGGCGCTTCGCCGACGCGTACGGTACGCCGAACTACATCCGCGTTCGCTGTCTCCCGCCGGAGCGACCCGCCCTCGCTCATCAGCTCATGCAGGGGGTGACGACCCCCCTGGGCTATGACCTGGGGGAAGCCCAGTTGATTCTCTCCTTCGGAGCCGGCCTCCTGGAGGCCTGGCTCGGTCCGGTTCACGCCTCGCAGGCGTTCGCGCGTTTGCGTCGAAGCGGCGAACGTCCCCGCGGCAGGTTCGTCCAGGTGGATCCGCGGCGCTCGCCGACCGCGGTCAAGGCCGACCGCTGGGTCCCCATCGTCCCGGGAACCGATGGGATCCTCGCGCTGGGGATCGCCAACGCCCTGATCCGGGAAGAGCTATACGACAAAGAGTTCATCGAGCGGCATGCCTTCGGCTTCGAGGACTGGGTGGACCAGCGCGGCGAACGCCACGAGGGGTTCAGGAATCTGGTCCTCAGGGAGTACGGGCTCCTTACCGTGTCGGCGGCCACCGGAGTCCCCGTCAAGGCCATCCTCGAGATCGCGCGCGACCTGGGGACGATCAAGCCCGCCGTCGTGATCGGGGAACGGGGTCCCGCCTACGGTCCGGACGATCTCCACACCCGGATGGCCATCCACAGCCTCAACGCCCTGACCGGCAGCATCGGCGTCCGGGGCGGGCTCCTCATCCAGGGAGAACTGCCCCTGAGCCCGCTCCGGCCGGTTCAACAGGATGAGGCGGCGAAGCGCGGCCTGGAGCATCCCAGGATCGATGGGGCGGGGTGGGGGGAATATTTCCTGGTCTCCGATGCTCCCCAGGCCCTTCCTGAGCGGATCCTCGGCGCGAAGCCGTACCCGATCAACGCGCTCTTGCTCTTTGCCACCAACCCGCTGGGCAATCATCCGGCGAAGGAGGCGTTCGCCAGGGCCTTCGACCAGATTCCCTTCATCGTGAGCTTTTCGCCGTTCCTCGATGACAGCTCGGCCAGAGCCGACCTGATCCTCCCCGACCATACCTATCTCGAGCGGTGGCAGGACGATCAGGTGACACACCTGGCCGGCTTCACCTGCTTCAGCCTGGCCCGGCCGGCCACGGCGCCCCTTCACCAGACGCGCAGCACCGCCGACGTGGTGCTTCAGATCGCCAAGGCATTGGGCGGGAGCCTCGCGAAGAGCCTGCCGTGGGAGAAGTTCGAAGACTTTCTCCATGAGAGGGCGCGGGGGCTCTACGAGGCGGGGCGCGGCTATGTAGTCTCTGCTCCCGCAGAGGAGTCGCTCAGGAGGATCCTGGAGCGCCAGGGGTACTGGACTCCGGAGTTCAAGTCCTACGACGAGTTCTGGGGCGCGCTCGGCAAGCGAGGGGCCTGGTGGGACCCCACCGGACTACCGGTCAGCCGGGAGGCGCTTCTCACAACGCCGTCTCGGAAGTTCGAGTTCTACGCCAGCGGTCTCAAGCGGCGGGTGGACGAGGCCGTGAAACGAGAAGGAACGGGGGAGGTCTTCGTGCGAGCCCTCGGCGGAGCCGACCGGGGCGATCTCCTCTACCTCCCCGTCGTGGCGATTCCTCCCGTGCGGGAGCCTGGAGCGTTCCCCCTCCGTCTCAACACCTATCGCCTGATGAGCCGGCCAATTGGGGGCGGGAGGAACCAGCCTTGGCTCCTCGAGCAGCCGGCGGTTCACGTCCGTGCATCTTGGGAAGGGTGGGTGGAGATTCATCCGAAGACAGCCTCCGAGCTTGGGATCAAAGGTGGGGAGCCGGTCTGGGTGGAATCGGCCAAGGGGAGGGTCAGACTCAGGGCCAAGCTCTATGCCGGGACCCTTCCCGATGTGGTTCACATCCCCCTCTTCGGCGGGGAGGGGGCCAACCCCAACGACCTGATCGCCAACGAGACAGATCCCTTTAGGGGCTTCGGCCTCCTCAACACCACCCGCGTCCGCCTCCTGAAGGCGTAGCGGCATGCGAACGCCCGTGGAACGAGGAACTTCACCGCTAGGTGCCGATCGGGCGCGTTCGAGCGCGGGCTTTGCCCGCGCAATCTTGGGGGGAGGTGTCGGAAGGGGGGCGAAGTCCCCCTCCGAGGAGTGATATGGCGCGCTGGGGGATGGTGATCGACCTTGACCGCTGCACGGGCTGCCAGGCCTGCGTCATCGCGTGCAAGGCCGAGAACAACGTGCCCGCCGTCGGGGCGAAGGAGGCGGTCCGGGGCCGGATCATCAGCTGGATGCAGGTGCTCACCGAGGTGGAGGATCACGATCACCCCGGCGAGCAGATGCGGTTCGTGCCGCGGCCGTGTCTTCAGTGCGATGACCCGCCCTGTACCAAGGTCTGCCCTGTCTACGCCACCTACCGGAACCCGGAGGGGATCGTGGCGCAGATCTACGCCCGCTGTATCGGCTGCCGCTTCTGCATGGCCGCCTGCCCCTATAACGCCAAGTACTTCAACTGGCACCGCTATCAGAAAGAAGGCCCGGGGCAGAATCCGGACGTCTCCGTCCGCCCCAAGGGTGTCGTGGAGAAGTGTACCTTCTGCCACCACCGGCTCCAGCATGCGCGGGAGCGGGCACTGGCCGAGGGGCGAGAGGTGGCCCCCGGGGAGTATGTCCCGGCGTGCGCGGAAGCCTGCCCGGCGCGCGCCATTATCTTCGGAGACCTTAGTGACCCCGGCAGCGAGGTCTCCCGGCTCGCGCAGAGCCGCCGGGCCTTCAGGCTCCTAGAGGAGCTGGGGACCAAACCGAAGGTGATCTACCTCACCGAAGGAGAAGGCCGTGGCTGATCGCGCCGACACCCGCGACGCGGTTCTCCTCGCTCCCATCGAGCTGACGGGGCGCGGCTTCTACTTGACCGTGGGACTGCTCTCGCTCCTCATCCTCTGGGGGGCCATCGCCTACTGGACCCAGTTCGACGAGGGATTGGGGGTCACGGGCCTCCACCAGCCGGTCTCCTGGGGGTTCTACGTCACCAACTTTGTCTTCTTCATCGGGATCAGCCACGCGGGCACTCTGATCTCGGCCATCCTCCGGCTCTCGAAAGCCGAGTGGCGACGGCCCATCACCCGGATGGCCGAAGTGATCACGGTGATGGTCCTCTTCATCGGTGCCGGTCAGATCCTGGTGGACCTGGGTCGTCCCGACCGCATGCTGAACATCATCCGCTACGGCCGATACCAGTCGCCGCTCCTCTGGGATGCCACCAGCATCAGCGCCTATCTGACCGCCAGCATCGTGTATCTCTACATCCCCATGATTCCCGACATCGCCATCCTGAGAGACCGCGTCGGCAAGCGGAAGCTCCTCTACACCGTCCTGGCCCTGGGCTGGCAAGGGACCGAGCATCAGCAGAAGGTCTTGAACCGCGCCATCGCCATCATGGCGGTCCTGGTGATCCCCATTGCGGTCTCAGTGCACTCGGTGGTCTCCTTCGTCTTCTCCATGACGCTCCAGCCGATGTGGCACTCGACGATCTTCGGCCCCTACTTCGTGGTCGGGGCGATCTTCTCGGGGATCGCGGCCCTCATCGTGGCGATGGTCGCCTTCAGGAAGGCCTACGGGCTCCACGGCTACCTCAAGCCGATCCACTTCCGTTATCTGGGACAGCTTCTCCTGGTCATGGCGCTTCTCTGGTTCTATTTCACCTTCGCCGAGTATTTGACGGGGTACTACGGGGCCGAGCCGGAGGAGATGAAGGTGTTCCAGGCCAAGTTCAGCGGCCCCTTCTGGCCGTTCTTCTGGGGGATGGTGCTCACCAACCTTATTATCCCGATCCTCTGCCTCGTCCGCTTGGGCCGTCGCACCATCGGGAAGGTCCTCATCGCCTCCCTGTCGGTGACCGTGGGGATGTGGCTCGAGCGCTTCATCATCGTTGTCCCGACCCTCTCCAACCCACGGCTGCCGTTCGGGGAGGGAATCTACTGGCCGACCTGGGTCGAATGGGGCGAACTGGCGGGGAGCTTCGCCCTCTTCGCCCTCTTCTACGTTCTCTTCACCAAGCTCTTCCCCGTCATCTCCATCTGGGAGATCCGCGAGGGCCGGGAGGTGGGGCTCAAGGAGGTCGAGGAGCGGCTCTTGACCTACCTGCCTGACACGGCGGAGCCGCGACATGCCGAGCCCGAGCGGGGGTGGTGACGTGCGCCGCGCGCCGGGAGCGTCTGATCGAACGGTGAGGGTCATCCAGTGGGCCATGGCGGGGCTGGCCGTCCTCTTCATCGGAGGGATCATCACCTGGATCACTCACCTGATCCGCACCGCCTGGCGGCTCGGAGATGTCCCCTCGGCCTCCATCGGGATCTCGCTCGTCGCGATCCCCGTCTTCCTGACCCTCCTGGGCGTGATCCTCTACGTCTTCGTGGGGCTCCTCGGAGATCGGAGCGAACGATGAAGCTCCTGGTTGTCGGGCTGATCGTGCTCTCGGGGGTCGGGATCAACGTCGCTCCCGTCCTCGCCAGCCACGAGAGCCTCTCCGTCCTCCTCCCCGCCGATCCGCTGCAGGGGAGCCGACTCTTTACCGGGAAGGGGTGTCTCCGCTGTCATGCGGTCCACGGAGTAGGAGGGACCGCGGGGCCCGATCTGGGCCGGCGGGTCCTGAACCGCCCCCTCCTCGAGATCGCGGGTGTCATGTGGAACCACTCGCCGGGCATGGAGCACGTCTTCCAGGAAAAACGGGTTCCTCGTCCCAAGTTCGAGCCGTCGGAGATGGCGAGCCTGCTTTCGTTCCTCTACTACCTCGGCTCCCTGGACCCGCCCGGAGACGCGTCGGTCGGGGCCCGCCTCTTCAGCGAGAAGGGATGCCAGACCTGCCACTCGTTGGGAGGGAAGGGCGGGAGCGTGGGTCCCGGGCTGGACAAATACAGCCGGTACACCTCCCCGCTCTTCCTGACCGCTGCCCTCTGGGACCGTGGGAGGCCAATGGCCGAGGCAATGGAGAAGCTGAACATCCCCCGCCCGACATTCCAGGGAACCGACATTTCCGACCTCCTGGCCTATATCCGGGCGGCAGGTGGAGGGACGGAGCGCGTGTACGTACCGCCGGGGAGCCCGAAGCGCGGGGAGGCGCTGTTCACGAAAAAGCGCTGCGTCGAATGCCACTCGGTCAGGGGCCATGGCGGCAACGTGGGGCCCGACCTCGGGGTCACCCTCAAGGGGAGCCTCATGCGGATCGCTGGGTCCATGTGGAACCACGGCCCCAAGATGTGGGCGAAGATGGCCGAGCGGGGGATTCAGGTTCCCGTTCTCAGCACGCAGGAGATGTCGGACCTCATCAGCTATCTTTATTTTTTCCAGTTTATCGACCCGCCGGGCGATGCGAGACGGGGGTTGGCCGTTTACAAGGAGAAACGGTGTGGCACCTGTCACGCTCTCCGGGGGATTGGCGAAAAGGTGGGACCCGATCTTGCGATGGTGGAAAAGCTCGACACGTCCCTGGAGGTCATCACCGGGATGTGGAATCACGCGGCCACGATGGAGGAGGTGATGCTGGGGGCGAACGTCGCGTGGCCCATCCTCAAGGGTGGAGAAATGGCTGACCTGATCGCCTATCTGCTCCAAGCTCGCGGCGGAGCGCCCCGGTCGGCCGGGTCCAAAGGCCCGGAGCCCAGAGGCGAGCGGCGGTGAGCTGGATCGCGGTGATTCTGGGGATGCTGATCTTCTGGGCGGGCGCGCTGTTCTTGCCCGGTCGGGCGGCGTGGCCCGGCGGCGGGGCGCCTCAGAAGGAGGGGGGAGAATCCGGGGAAGTGAGCGGCGAGGCCCTCGTGAAGGAGCGTTGCGCAATGTGCCATCCCCTGGGGCGCGTGAGATCTGCTCAGCACACGCTGAGAGGGTGGCAGGCGACCATCGAGAAGATGAAGCTCTTCGGCCTTCAGGCGACCGACGCAGAGGCCACATCGATCGTGAAGTACCTGACGACCGCCTATCCGGCTCTTGGGGAAGAAGTCTCAAAGACCCGTCTCTACATTCCTAACGAGCACGACAATACCTTGTCGGTGATCAATACCGGCACCCATGCGGTTCTGAGAACCCTCCCCGGAATCCCCCGGCCCCACGCCCTCTGCCGGAGCCCGGATGGCAGGTTCGTCTACGTCTCAAACCACACCGAGGCGGGGGGAGTCCAGGTCATCGACACCGTGAGCGATGGGGTGGTCGCACGGATTCAGACCGCCGGGTACCCGATGCATTGCGCCTTCAGCGTGGAGGGGCGGTACATCTTTGTGGCCAGCCACGGCGCAAACGCCGTCCAGATCATCGACGGGATCGTCCGGGAGGTGATCGCCACGATCCCGGTGGGACAGGCTCCGCACAACCTGGTCGTCAGCTCGGACGATCGCTCCCTGTGGGTCTCCAACATCGGCTCCGGCGACCTCTCCGTGATCGACCGGACCACGCTGAAGGTGAGAGGCACGATCCCGGTGGGGAAGGCGCCCCTGGGGTTGGCGATGAGCCCTGACGGCGCCCGGGTCTATTCGGCCAACACCGGGTCCGGTGATGTGTCGGTGATCGATGCGGCGGCCCTGAAAGTCATTGCGACCGTTCCGATCGGGAGAGGAGTCAATCAGGTGAAGGTAGGCCCCGATGGGGGGAGCCTCTGGATCGCCGTGGGAGGGGAGGGAGTGGTCGCGGTGATGGACACGTCGAGCTATCAGGCCCGCGCCCGGATCCGGGTTGGCCAGGGTCCGCACGGGATCGCGTTCACCCCCGACGGCAAGCACGCCTACGTGACCAACAGTGACAGCGATGATGTCTCGGTCATCGATGTCGCCGCGCTGAAAGTCATCGAGACGATCCACGTGGGGAAGGCTCCGGCCTGCCTCTGAGGCAGAAGCCGGCACGTGGATGGACGTTCCGTAACCAAAAGGAGGCTCGAGATGAAAGCAAAGACGATGAAATGGAAGGGACTTCTTTTTCTGGGCGGGGTGGCCCTTGTGGTCCTCCTCGCGGGGCTGGCCTTCCTGGGTGCGCCCCTGAAGGCGGGGGCGCAGGGCCGGGGCTCCACCCTCACAGCCGTCAAGGTTACCATTCCCCCGACGGTTGACGGCGACGCCAAGGACGAGGCGTGGGCCAAGGCTCAGCCCCTGGCGGTGCCGGTCAAGGAAGGAGCCATCGGAGACATCATTGTGACCCTGAGGGCCATCTATACCGATACCCATATCTATCTTCTCGCCCAGTGGCCTGACAAGACCGAGACCATCGAGCACCACCCCTACACCTTCGATGGCCAGAAGTGGACCAAGCCGGAGGACCCCCTGGAAGACCGCTTCGCCATCCAGTGGAACATCTCGGTGGCCGACTTCGAGCGGAAGGGGTGTGCCGTCCTCTGCCATACGGGGACGCGGTATCCTGACAAGAAGCCCCGCATGCACACGAACGCCCCCGGCGAGTTCACCGACGAGTGGCACTGGAAAGCGGCTAGGTCCAACCCCATGGGGTACGTGGACGACAAGTACTTGGATAACGCCGTGGACCCGAAGGACGACGAGGTCGCCCACCACGCCGACGGCGGGACCCGGGTCTATAAAGGGAACAAGATGAAGGACGGGGCCCCCGAACTCGTCTGGAAGGGCACTCCTGGCAAACCCCCGGCTGTCGATGCGGCCAAGGCAGGTCTCTTTCTCTTGAGCGCCGACGCGGCCGCCTATGGGCCGAGCAACCCTCTCACCGGCAAGCCCTGGGCCAAGGGGGACAAGGTTCCGGTGGCGATCCTTCAGGAGCCCACCGGGTCCAACGCCGACATCAAGGCTTATGGGCGGTGGGTGAAGGGAGTCTGGACCCTGGAGATGTCGAGGGCTCTCAACCCGGGCCCCAACGCGGTCAAGGACGGGAACAAGATCGACGTGGTCTTCGAGCCCGGCAAGACCTATCACTTTGGGATTTCGGTCTTCGATAATGCCGAGGCCACCGACCACAGCTTCTCTGACGTGTTAACGCTGATCTTCCGCTAGAACGCCTTCGCCGAGCGCTCGCGAACGGGCGGTGGAGGGAGGAGCGACGTGATGAACAGGGCGAAGGGAATCGCAGCCGTCGGGCTCATCATAATGGGTCTGAGCGCCGCTCTCCCCGCCCTCGCTCGCGGGGAGGAGGAGAAGGCCGAGGAGGTCAGCCTGCCCTCGACCTTCGTGACCGAGGGGGCCACGCCCGCGACCGAGGTCGAAGGAACGTTCACGATGTCCAAGTCCAGAACAGAAAGGGCGTACGGGTTCGGCTTCAGCAGTATCCAGTACGCCCCGGTGCCCTGGTTCGGCCTCAAGCTGGCCATCCCGTTCGCCGTCCGCGACCCGCGAGACACCGAGCCCACCGTGGCAGGGGTCGGCGACGTCAGCCTCATGGTCAAATATGCTCCCCTGCTTCTTCCCGCGCGTCAGTTTGCCCTCTCGGGAGGCCTCAAGCTGACCTTCCCCACAGGGAGCGAACGGCGGGAGCTGGGGGGCGAGTTCGCCGTCGCGCCGTTCCTGGCCGCCGGCAAAGTGTTCGGCCCGTTCAGTCTCCAGGCCGATGCCGCCTATAGCTGGCAGCTCAACGTGCCTCGAAGCGTCGAGCCGGAAGAGGAAGGTGAACCCCGGGTGCGACCGGACAAGGCGCAGGCGGTCACCGCCAACCTGACGGCCACCTACTCCCTTCTCGAATGGCTGGGTCCAATCCTCGAGTTGAACAGCGTGACGAGGATCCGCGGGGACGACGAGCTGAGGGAACGGGTGCAGGTCTATCTCACGCCTGGGGTGAGCGTTGAGCCGGCCAAGGGCTGGAACCTGCGGGCCGGGATCCAGCTCCCGGTGACGAGCGCAAAGGAGTTCGACTACAACCTCATCGTCATCCTCACGAAAGGGTTCTAGCGAAGCGCGTTGCTCCTGTCGTGGAGCGGGAGGCTAGGGCCATGAAGTGGTTGGTTGCCGCTGCGTCCTTCCTGCTTCTCTGGGGTCCCGGGGCAGCGTTCGCCCAGTCGCTCTTCAGTCCCACACAAGACCCGCTCGCCGGGTCGCGAGTCTTCGGGGCTAAGGAGTGCGTCAAGTGTCACTCGGTCAACGGCGTGGGCGGCAAGGTCGGGCCTGACCTGGGTCGAATCCCCCGTCCCCGGTCGTTCTACGAGCTGGCCGCTGAGATGTGGAACCATCTGCCGAAGATGGGCGAGCGCATGCGAGAGCTCGGGATCGCTCGTCCTCAGCTGGACCCGCGGGAGACCGGCGACCTCATCGGGTTCCTCTACACGCTCGACTACTTTGATCCCTCCGGGAACGTCGAGGCTGGTCGGCGGCTCTTCACCGAGAAAAAGTGCGTCCTCTGCCACCAGGCGGGCGGAACCGGTGGGGTCGTCGGCCCGAACCTCGACTTCCTCAAGCAGTTCGGCTCGCCCATCCTGATCGCGGCCGAGCTGTGGAACCACGGCCCCGCGATGGCCGAGAGCATGCGCGCCAAGGGGATCGCGCGCCCGACCTTCAAGGACGTGGAGCTTCGCGACCTGATCGCCTACCTCAAAGCCGCCTCGCCCGGCCGGGCGGAGGAGCCGCTCTACGTCCTGCCCGGCCGCGCCGACGAGGGTCACCGGCTGTTCGCGGAGAAAGGCTGCATCCTCTGCCACAGCGTGGGGGGGGAAGGCGGCCGGGTGGGGCCCGACCTCGCGGAGCGGGGGCTTCACCGGAGCCTGACCCAGTTTGCGGCAGCCATGTGGAACAAGGCGCCCGCGATGATGAGGGAGATGAAAGCGAGAGCCATCCTGGTTCCCCGCCTTCAAGCCCGCGAGATGGCAGACCTCGTCGCCTACCTCTACGCCGTCCGGTATTTCGCCGAGCCCGGCGACGCCAGGAAGGGGCGGGAACTGGCGACGGCCAAGGGGTGCCTGGGCTGCCACTCGCTCGAGGCCACGGGCGGCAAGATCGCTCCGGACCTCGCCAAGGTGAAGGGTCTCGGCTCGGTCGCTGCTGTCATCGCCGCGCTGTGGAACCATGGCTTCATCATGGCGGAGCGCGCCGAGCGCCGGCAGGTGGCCTGGCCCCGGTTGCGCCCCGAAGAGATGGCTCACCTCGTGGCCTTCCTTCAGTCGCTCGGACGCGTAGAAGGTCGGTGACAACCCTAGCCCTGGCGAGGCCGTTCCGTTTGCCGAAGTCCGCGCTCGGATTGACATTTCCGGAACGGCCGCGGTAAGATACGGCGTCCTTTTCGATCCGGCACATCGCGGTGAGCGTAGCTCAATTGGTTAGAGCACTGGACTGTGGCTCCAGGGGTTGAGGGTTCAATTCCCTTCGCTCACCCCAGTTCGGGCGCCCGTAGCTCAGTTGGATAGAGCGTCGGACTTCGAATCCGAAGGTCGAAGGTTCGATTCCTTCCGGGCGTACCAGAATTGCGGGGACGTGAAACAGCGTGGTGCGCCTGTAGCTCAGTTGGATAGAGCGTCGGACTCCGGATCCGAAGGTCAGAGGTTCGAATCCTCTCAGGCGTACCATTTACGCTCGGCGGGCCGTTAGCTCAACTGGTAGAGCAACTGACTCTTAATCAGTAGGTTGGAGGTTCGACTCCTCCACGGCTCACCATTTGAATCGGGCACTCCGGACGTCCGGAGTGCCCGATTTGTTTTGGTTGCAATTTCCTCCGGGATCCCGAATGGTCTTGCGTCGCGGTGAACAGGCGGGCGGGCGTCGCGTCAGGGCTCCCTGTGCTTAACGGGCGGACTTCTGGTGTTGATAATTCAGGGGCATGACAGCTCCTATCCCCAGGATTTCGTGGTGCGGAGTGCGTGCCCGGCGCCAACGCTGGTAGGCCAGTTCGCTCTGCAGCCAGCGCGACGCGCGCATCCCCAGCCACACGAGCAGCCCTCCGAGGCCAGCCCCCAGCACGACGCGACTCGTCGCGTGTATCGGACCTGTGCGCATTGTTTCTCCCTCCTCAGCGAGAAGAATGCCGAACGCTTCGTTCCCGTCCATCCTGGCAGCGGATACAGGTGGTCACTTCGGGCATGGCCTGGAGCCGCGCCGGGGCGATGGGCTCGCCGCACTCTTCGCAGATCCCATACGCACCTTCCCGCAACCGCTTCAACGCCTCGGCCAGTTGGTTGGCGCGCTCCACGAGGAGGCCGCGAGTCAGAAGACTGAGCTCTTGTTCCTCGCGTAACTGCCCCTGGTCCGCGGGGTCTGCCGGGGGGCTGGGGTCGCCCACGGGGTCGGAAAACTCCTCGATGACGACCGCGCCGCCCAGCTGGCGCAAGCGCTCCATCGCCTCTCCGAGCTCTCGTTCGATGCGCGTACGGACCTCGTCCATGATAGCCCTCTTCAGATACGGCATGTCTCGTGCCATGGTCCAAAGGCAACGAAAACCGACACGTGTGAGGAAGGACCGCTACCGCGAGTGCGCATTCTATGGAAAGACTTACCTATTTAGATAACTCCACTCCATAGACCCGCCAGTTCGCCCGGCGCCCTGGTCGGTATGCGTTATGGCCTCGGGTCGACGAGACTCTCCGCCGTTCCTTGCGTGGCGAGGTGAGCTCATGATGTGTGCCGGCGCCTCGGCGCCAGAGCGCATTCGGCCATTTTTGCGAGCAGGGTTTTATAGCTGACCTTGAGGAGGCGGGCGGCCCGTGTCCGATTCCAGCGAACTTCCTCGAGGACCTTCAGGATAACTTGTCGTTCGGCCGCCCGGGCGGCGCGCCTGGCGATCTCGCGTAATCCCATCGTCGCATCCCCCGGGGAGGCGGGCGCGACGGATTCTTCGACCGCAGATCGTTCGGATTGCGCGGCTCCCGTGGCCGTGAGACGGGAGAAGATCTCTCCATTGATTTGCTGGATGTTGCCGAGAACCACGAGGCGCCGGATCACGTTCTCCAACTCGCGGACATTTCCCGGCCAGCTGTATTCGGTAAGGCAGCCGAGCGTGTCGGCCGGTAAGGTCACCTCTCGTCGGTACTCCCGCTGGAATGTCTGGAGAAAGTAGCGGACGAGGATCGGAATCTCTTCCTTCCGCTCGCGCAACGGGGGCACGCGGATCTCGACTACGTTGAGGCGGTAATAGACGTCCTCGCGGAATTCCCCGCTGCTGAGGGCGGCCTCTAGGTTGCGGTTGGTCGAGGCGACGACCCGCGTATCTACTCTGATCATTTCGCGCCCGCCAACCCGGGCGAACTCGTGGTCTTGAAGGACATGGAGGAGTTTTGCCTGAAGGGCCAGGGGAAGATCACCGATCTCGTCGAGGAACAGCGTTCCCTTGTCGGCGAATTCGAATTTACCGAGTTTCCGGCGATACGCGCCGGTGAACGCACCTTTCTCGTGGCCGAACAGCTCCGACTCCAGGAGCTCTGTGGGCAGGGCGGCGCAGTTGATCTTCACGAATGGTTTATCGAATCGGGGAGAAGCGGAATGGACAGCCCGCGCGACGAGATCCTTGCCTACTCCACTTTCGCCACGGAGTAAGACGGTCGCGTTGGTGTCGGCGACCTGCTCGATGATGTCCTTGATAGCCCGCATGGCCGGGCTGTGATCCAGGAGGGGGGCGTACTGGTGGCGATAGTGCTCCCTTGGGTGCAGCGCTCCCGGGGCTTGCCGCGGGCGCGGGCCACTGCCCGGACCGTTAGTTCTCGCCGCTCTTGCTGCCGGCGGGTCGGCCTCAAGGCGTTCGCGGAGGGACTCCAGGAGATTCTCGAGATGCTGCAAGTCATGGGAGCCGAGCCGTTCGAAGGTCAGTGCGAGGCCATCGGGATCCATTCGTTGCACGTGTGCTGGCAGAGAAAGCGGGGGATGCTGGTTGGAGGGTGCGAGCCGCAGTTGAACAGCCGCATCGGGTGCGAGCGTGATTGACTCCGTCGGCCACGCGACTTTGACACCGTACGGGCTCAGGTCGATGGTCTGTGCCTGCCACTGGCTGCTTCCAGCCTCGACCGAGACGTCTAGCGCCATGTCCAGCCGAGCATAGCGTCGCCGATCTCTCGCCACGATGACTCCTGGTTTCTCGCTTGAGGTGCTTTCGTTGCCGGTCGATCACGAGTCCGCTGACCTTTGAGAGCAACGAAGATGCCATCGGAGGCAACTCCGCCAACGTCCTTAGAAACAAAGGAGCTTTGCCGAGCAGGCGGCGGAAACGTCTCTTCTGGCGTGGTGCCACTCCGGCCTATGGAGTGCCACGATGACCTTGGCGCCACTGTTTCCACCAGACCCATATTCATGACAGCGCCAATAAGTTAAGCGTTTTGGGGGAGCCCGCTCATCCAGGTTCCCTCGGCATGAACACTGCAGAGCTGATCTGCAGCGAGGGAGAATTGCGCCAAGCGCCGGAGTGCCGTCTATCCTTTTAAGTTGGGCGACGAGTTGTTCCCGGGCGATACTGTTCTCGGTGCGCGGGTGAACGCGCTCGGGATTCTGCGGTGGTTGAGGTCTCAAGCGGGAAGGGAGTGGTAAGTATGGGACGAGAGCGGCGACGGTATCATCGCACCACCCTGGGGGTGGATATCAGCCTAGAGGTCGCCGGGCGACAGTGGCAGGCCAAGACAATAAATCTGAGCCCCTATGGGGCAAAAGTCGCGCGGCTGCCGAACGTGGGGACCTTGCTAGGCGGGACGAGTGTGCAGTTGCGGCTTCCCGCGGTCGGTCAGGAACCCCCACTCTGCCTGGCAGCAAACGTGGAACGAACCGAGTCCGATGGGATAGCCCTGAGCTTCCCCGGCCTTGAAGATCAACAGTTGCAGCGTCTCAAGGACCTGGTGGATGCTCTCCTACTTCGAGAGTGGCAGGAGTTGGCTTCCCAACTCGTGGATGCAGAGACGCCGGAGAAAGTAGGCGCGGCTGCCACAAGTGCCGTTCCAACACCCAAGTCTGCCGAGGGGGAACGCCCTCTCAGGCCGAGAGAGCCGGCCGACGACGGCGAGGCCGAAAGGGAACGATGGCAGGCGTTGCTTCTCCGCCTCGGATTCGAGCATATTCAGTTGCCTCGTGATGGCACCCTGGCGCGGCAATGGCGGGAGTTTCTCAAGCGGCATGAGGTCGAGCCACCGGAGAAGGGGCGATGAGATGAGGAGCGGCGACGTTCTGGCCCTACCCCTGGAGCGGAACGCCTCCTGCCGGAGTGAAGCCGCGCGGATCGCTGGGGGAGAAGGGGTTGTCCGACGCAAAGGCCGGTTGCCAAGGGAGGCCGGCCAACTCGGCGAGCTCCCACTGGGCTTGTCCAAGCCGGGCCTGTGCTTCACCTAGTATCCGCTGCCAACGAGCCAGCTGTTCCTCCGTCTCTTTGACCCGCCGTTGCCACTGCACCACGGTTCGTTCTTCTCGTCGGATTATTTGTTGGAGTCCCAGGGCGTGGCGTTGGAGCTCCTCATAGGTCCTGCGGGCTGCATGGAGACGTTCCCGGACCCCTCGCACCACTTTCCACTGGTCGGCCTTCTGGCGCGCGAACTCTTCCCTCTTCCTCGAAAGGTCGTGCAGTCGCTTTTTCGCCGCCTCCATGACGCCGGGGGCCAGGGCGGCTTTCTCCATGCCTCGCCTGATCTCCAAACACAGCTGCTCTTCCTCCATCTCTAGGACGATGAGCTTGCGCCGCTCCGCGGCCTCTTCCCGCTCCCCTGCCAACAGTG
The DNA here is from genome assembly GCA_023248995.1 of Candidatus Rokuibacteriota bacterium. Taxonomy (GTDB): domain Bacteria; phylum Methylomirabilota; class Methylomirabilia; order Rokubacteriales; family CSP1-6; genus JAHFDN01. The sequence continues at coordinate 24,234 of JAHFDN010000015.1, read as the reverse complement.
CCCGCCGAGCCTCCTGGAGCGAGCCGCCGGGCGTGTCCACCTGAACGATCTCCTTCGTCCGCAATTTGCTTGGCCGCCGGGGACGCCAGAGTTCCACTACGTATTGATGTCTGTCCGAATGTGAGCCCCATATCCTGTAGAAGTCAAGATTTTTTAACGGGATGGGGCTTGACCGGGGTCTCGACAGGCCTTAGGGTAATTGCCCCCAGGTGACTCAGTGTCCGGGGCCCCCGCTAGGCTGGTCCTAGGGGGTCCCGAGGTGGAGTCTTCCCCAAGGCTCCTCTTTCTGAGAAGGGGCCACCGATGGGATCCCTATCCTGACATTCTCGCCTTCTCCCTGAAGTCGGCTCCGGCGGTCTTCGGAATCGGGTGGGGCTGCCGGGCCAGCTCAGGGGATCAAGGGACCCGGCCCGTTCGATGGAAAGGATGAAGTGGAGCGATGAAAAGCCATGCGGTAGCGCGCGTCCCAGGGGTCGAAATTGTCCGCCATCCTGAGGGACCGCTCGAGATCAAACTCTCCGGGCTCGTTGAGGCCGCCGAGCGGCGGGTGCGGCGGTGGCGGGCGGCGGCGCTGGTCCTGTTCGTCGGTGTCGTCGTGGGAGTCTCCGTGGTGGTGACCGTTCTCGCCCTTCGGTGGGATTACCAGCACCGGCGGACACTGCGGCTCCTCCAGGCCGACCTGGAAGTGTCCCAGGTGCGAGCGCGCTGCTGGGAGGCACTGGCTCGGTATGCGCCACAGAGCCCCCAGGACGTGGTCCCGGACGCCAGGAGAAGCGAGTGGGTGAGACAGTGCGTGGCTAGCGAATTGGCGCGGCTGAATCCCAAATAGTGAGAAGGGAAGTCCTGGCGCTGCTCCCGCTGCTCGTGGCGACCGGCTGCGCCGGACAGCTGCCGCTCCACCCCGGCCATTTCATCATGGTCCACGAGGACGGCTACCCGCTGGGCTTCGTCCAGCCCGGCGCCGCGCGGTTGAGCGGCGGTGAGGTCAACCTTGGCAGTCCCGACGTCAAGCTCGATCGCATCGGCGACCAGGAGTTCGAGGAGCAGGACGTTGGAGAAATTCTCCGGGGGATTGATGACTACGTCCAGAAAGATGCGGCGCCGGACCGTCCGCGACGGCTCGTCATCTTCGTGCACGGCGGGCTCAATCCGTATAGGAACGGGATCCAGCGCGTCGAGCAGTTCGTCGGCGCCCGCGGCGAGGGAGCGAAGCACCCCGCAATCGTGTCGGCCCACTGGCTGTTCGTCAACTGGAATAGCGACCTGCTGGGGTCGCTCGTGGACGACCTCTGCTGCATCCGGCGCGGCGATCGGGACGTCCTTGGCGGGCTCCTGACTTCCCCGTTCGTCGGCGCCGCGCACCTGGCGGAGAGCGTCCTGCTGGCGCCGCGGGCCTGGTGGTACCAGGGCGAAAACGCGGTGGACGGATTTGTCGAACCCGGCGGGGTCCGCGGCGACGTGTGCGACGTGCCGGTGGTCGAGGCGGCGGAGAGGCCGCTGGAGCCGGAGAAGATCGCGTCGTACTTCCTCTTCTATCCCCTCCGGGCGCTGTCGGCCTCCGTCATCCAGGCGTTCGGCACCCCAGCCTGGGACCAGATGAAGCGGCGCGCCGCCCTGGTCGCGGCGCGCATCCGGACGATGACGGACGAGGGGACCGCGCGGGAGGGGGCGGGCCACATCCTCTTTCGAAGACTCGGGGAGCGCATTCCCCGGGAGGGGCGGTGGAGAGTCGGCAATGATCCGGAGGCGGAGAAGGACCTGGAGATCTTCCTGGTGGGCCACAGCATGGGCACTATCGTCCTGAGCCGTCTCCTGGAGCAGTTTTCGGAGATGCCCGTCCGTCGCATCGTGTTCCTGGGCGCCGCCTCGAGCCTCGAGGATTTCGAGGGGGCGGTCGTTCCCTACCTCCGGCGCCACGCCGCGGCGAACTTCTGGGGGTTCAGTCTCTCGGAAAGCGACGAGGCCCGAGAGATCTCCGGCCTGGACGTCTACGAGCGGGGAAGCCTCCTCGTGTGGATCGACAACCTCTTCGAGCGCCTCAATGTCCCGGGCCAGCGGACGTTCGGGCGCGCGCAGAATCTCAGGCGGCACTTCAGCCTCCCGCCCGGCCTGGAACGCCGGATCTTCCTCCTCCGGTTCGACGGGCGGGGCCGGGACGATCCCCGCCGGCACGGCGATTTCGACAATCCGAGGATCGTGAGCCGGATCCTGGAGTTCGCGGCGCGGGAGGCGTGTCCGGGGAAGTAGTCCGGCCCGCCCCGCTCCGCCGATTCTTGCGAGGGCCGGTCGGCCTGGGTATACTGAAACGCCGATTGGAGGCGGTTTTGAATCGTTCGACACCCGCGAGAGTGGCGAAATTGGCAGACGCGCTGGACTTAGGATCCAGAGGGTGTGCAAGCCCGTGGGGGTTCAAGTCCCCCCTCTCGCACCATTCGGATACTGCCCGCTCTGGTGATCACGTAACCCGATGAAAGTCGCCGTCGAAGAGCTTGAGGCCTGTAAGCGCCGCCTCCAGGTCGAGGCGCCGGAGGACCTTGTCCGGAAGGCGTGGGAGGAGGCCTACGGGCGGGTCGGCCGTGAGGCGCGGCTGCCCGGTTTCCGGAAGGGCCACGTCCCACGGAATCTCGTCAGGCTCCACTTCGCCGACGAGGTGCGCCAGGAGGTGGCCCGGCGGCTCATCCCTCAAGTTTACCATCAGGCCGTGGTGGAGGCCCGGCTCCACCCGGTGGAGGATCCGGCTTTCCACGAGGTGACGCTCGAGGAGGGCTCCCCCCTCAAGTTCACCGCGGTTGTCGAGATCAAGCCCGCGATCAACCTGGGGACCTACACGGGATTCGTCGTCCGGCACGCGCCCAGCCAAGTGAGCGACGAGGACGGCGAGAGGGCACTGGAGCACCTGCGCGAGCAGCACGCCGAGTTCCGGAGCGTGACGCGCTCGGCCGACGTGGGAGATCTCGTGATCGTTGACTACGTCCTCACGCCGGAGGGGATGGAGCCCCGGCGCGAGCAGGGGTACGCCTTCCTCGTCGGTTCGCAAGCCGTTCTCCCCGAGATCGACGAGGCGGCGATCGGGCTCGCGGCCGGCGGCGAGCGGGAGACGCGCGTGCGCTTCCCCGACGACCACCGGCGCGAGGAGCTCCGCGGCAAGAGCGGCGTTGCCCTGGTACGGGTCGTGGAGGTGAAGGAAAAGACGGTCCCACCGCTCGACGACGAGTTCGCCAAGGCCCTGGGCCAGCACGCGACGCTGGACGAGCTCAGGGCGGCTGTGCGCAAGGAACTGGAGGCGGCGCGGGAGCGGGACAATCGGCGGGCGCTGGAGGACGTGGTGGTGGACGCGCTCCTGGCTCAACATGACTTCGGGGTACCGGAGGCCATGGTGCTCCGTCAGGTGGCGCGCATGATCGAGCACGCCCGCGAGGGGATGCGCCGGCAAGGGGTGGATCCCGACCACATCCGGTGGGACTACGAGAAGCTGACCGAGGAACTCCGGCCGGGCGCCCTGCGCGCGGTGCGGCGCGCGCTCCTGCTCGAGGCCATTGCCGAGAAGGAGGACCTGGCGCCGGCCGACGGCGACGTGGAGGCCGAGGTGGAGAAGATCGCCCGGGCCAGCCAGCGGCCGGCGCCCGCGGTCCGGCGGCTCATGGAGAAGAGCGGCGACCTTGACGCGCTCCGCTTCTCGCTCCGGGAGGCCCGGACCCTCGACTTTCTGATTCAGCACGCGCGGATCGAATCCTGATGTACACTAGGGGAAGGTAAGGAGACGCACATGGCCCTGGTCCCTATCGTGGTCGAGCAGACGCCCCGCGGCGAGCGGGCCTTCGACATCTTTTCGCGGCTTCTCAAGGAGCGAATCATCTTCCTGCCCACCTACATCGAGGACGAGCTGGCGAATTTGGTCATCGCCCAGATGCTCTTCCTCGAGGCCGAGGACCCGGACAAGGACATCTTCCTCTACATCAATTCGCCGGGCGGCTCGGTGACGGCTGGGATGGCGATCTACGACACCATGCAGTATGTGAAGCCCCACATCTCCACCATCTGCATGGGACAGGCCGCCTCCATGGGCGCCCTGCTCCTGGCCGCCGGTGCCAAGGGCAAACGCTTCGCCCTCCCCCACGCGCGGATCATGATCCACCAGCCGCTGGGGGGGGTGCAGGGGCAGGCCACCGACATTGACATCCAGGCCAGGGAAATCCTCCGCGTCCGCGACGAGCTCAACCGGATCTTCGTCCACCACACCGGCCAGAGCCTAGAGCGGATCCAGCGCGACACGGACCGGGACTTCTTCATGACGCCCGACCAAGCGAAGGACTACGGGATCGTGGACGAGGTCATCTCCTCCAAGCCGACCACCCGGGCGGTCACGGAAGCCCCAGCCCTGATCGGCGCGGGGACCAAGTAGAGCGCGCCCATGGCCCGCACCCGGGAGACGAACGGCGTGCTGAAGTGCTCGTTCTGCGGCAAGAGCCAGAACGACGTGCGGAAGCTCATCGCCGGCCCCACCGTGTACATCTGCGACGAGTGCATCGAGCTCTGCAACGATATCATCGCGGAGGAGTGGGAGGAGGAGAAGAGTCGCGAGATCCGCCGCCTCCCGAAGCCGACCGAGATCAAGAACGTGCTCGACCAGTATGTGGTGGGCCAGGAGCAGGCCAAGAGAATCCTGGCCGTGGCGGTGCACAATCACTACAAGCGGATCGAGGCCGGCGGCGAGGTTGGTGACGTCGAGCTCCAGAAGTCGAACATCATCCTGATCGGACCGACGGGATCGGGGAAAACACTGCTCGCGCAGACCCTCGCCAAGATGCTCCGCGTGCCGTTCACGATCGCCGACGCCACGACGTTGACCGAGGCGGGTTACGTCGGCGAGGACGTGGAGAACATCATCCTGCGGCTCCTCCAGGCCGCGGACTACGATGTGGAGCGGGCCGAGCGGGGGATCGTGTACATCGACGAGATCGACAAGATTGCGCGAAAATCGGAGAACCCGTCCATCACGCGCGACGTGTCCGGGGAGGGCGTGCAGCAGGCGCTCCTGAAGATTCTGGAGGGCACGGTCGCCAACGTGCCGCCCCAGGGCGGGCGGAAGCACCCGCACCAGGAGTTCATCCAGGTGGACACCAGCGACGTGCTGTTTCTCTGCGGCGGCGCCTTCGTGGGGCTGGAGAAGACGATCGAGAACCGGGTGGGGAAGAGCGGGATGGGCTTCGGCGCCGAGATCCGGGGTCGGGAGGAGCGACGGATCGGCGATCTCCTGGCGCTGGTGCAGCCCGAGGACCTCCTGAAGTACGGGCTGATCCCGGAATTCGTCGGGCGCCTGCCGGTCGTGGCGACGCTCAACGATCTGGACGAAGCCGCGCTCGTGCGAATCCTCAAGGAGCCGAAGAACGCCATCATGAAGCAGTACCAGAAGTACTTCGACCTGGAGAAGGTCCGCCTCAAGTTCACCGACGACGCCGTGTTGGCCATCGCCAAGAAGGCTCTGAAGCGGGGGACGGGCGCGCGCGGCCTCCGGGCGATCCTGGAAGAGGTCATGCTGGACGTGATGTACGAGCTCCCGTCCATCCAGGGGCTCCGGGAGTGCATCATCACCCGGGAAGTGATCGTGAGCCACGACCGCCCGATCATGATCATGGAGCAGAAGGCCGAGTCGGCATAATCTTCGGCGGGGGCCTCGGCGGCCCCCTCCGATTCCTCCCCCCAAGGTTGCGCCGGCAGAGCCGGCGCTCGAAACAGCTGCAATGAGCGGGACCCTCTACGTCGTCGCCACGCCGATCGGGAACCTGGAGGACATCGCGCTCCGCGCCCTGCGGGTCCTGCGCGCGGTTGATCTGATCGCCTGCGAAGACACGCGCCGCACGCGCATTCTCTTGGCGCGCTTCGGCATCGCCACCCCCGTCACCAGCTATTTCGAGCACAACAAGCTCCGCAAGGGGAAACACCTCTTGACGTTGCTCGACGAGGGGAAGTCGGTGGCGCTCGTCACCGATGCCGGCACGCCGGGCGTCTCGGATCCGGGCTTCCTCCTGGTGAAAGAAGCGCGCGCGGCCGGCGTGACGGTCGTGCCGGTGCCAGGCCCGTCAGCGCTCATCGCGGCGCTCTCGGCGGCGGGGATTCCCGCCGATCGCTTCGTCTTCGAGGGGTTCCTTTCGGTGAAGGCCGGCCGGCGGCTCAACCGGCTGGCCGCCCTCCGGGATCTGGACATGACCGTGGTGCTGTACGAGTCGCCGCACCGGCTGCTCAAGACGCTCGAGGCGATCAGGCAGGTCTTCGGAGACGTCGAGCTGATGGTGGCTCGCGAGCTGACCAAGCAGTTCGAAGAAATCCGCGTCGGCACCCCCACCGCGCTGATCCGTCATTTCGAGGGGCGAGCAGTCAGGGGAGAGTTCACGCTGGCGATCCCGCGGGGTTGTCCGGGTGGACGCCCCGGCGTATACTGAGCCGGTTGCCACGAGGGAATGGAGCGTGAGGCTTCCCAAGGCCCTGACGATCGCCGGCTCCGACTCCGGCGGAGGCGCCGGGATTCAGGCCGACCTGAAAACATTCTCCGCGTTCCGCGTCTTCGGGATGTCGGTCGTGACCGCGATCACGGCGCAGAACTCGGTCGGCGTGCAGGGCGTGCACAACGTCCCGCCGGAATTTGTCTCGATGCAGCTCGATTCGGTGCTCTCCGATTTCGGGACCGACGCCGCCAAGTGCGGCATGCTGTCCACGGCCGCCATTATCCGCGTCGTGGCCGCCAAGCTGAGGGAGTACCGGGTCGAGAAGCTCGTGGTGGACCCCGTCATGATCGCCAAGTCGGGCGATGCGCTGCTCGAGCGGGACGCGCGGGAGGCGTTGATCGCCGAAGTGCTCCCCCTGGCCCTGGTCGTCACGCCGAACCTGCACGAGGCGAGCGCCCTCGGGGGCATTCCGATCGGCAGCCGCGAGGACATGGAGGAGGCCGCGCGGAAAATCGGAAAGCTGGGGCCCCGCCACGTCCTGGTCAAGGGCGGCCACCTGAAGGGCGAGGCGGTGGATATTCTGTTCGACGGACGGGAGTTCACGGCGTTCAGCGTGCCCCGGATCGAGTCGGCCAACACTCACGGCACCGGCTGCACCTTCTCGGCCGCCATCGCCGCGGGGCTGGCCCAGGGGCGCCCTTTGGCCGAGGCGGTGCGGGAGGCCAAGGCCTACGTGACCCGCGCCATTCGCGAAGGGTTCAGCGCCGGGCGGGGGGTCGGGGCGCTCCGGCATTTCCTGACGGAGTGGTAGATGGCCGGCGAGTCAGCGGACCAGAGGATGTCGTTTCTGGAGCACCTGGGGGAGCTCCGCAAGCGCATCCTCTGGACTCTCTTTTCCATCATGGGGGGGCTCGCCATCGCGCTCAACTTCACCGATCGCCTCATGAAGTTCGTGCGCCGCCCGTTCGACCAGGCCCTTCCGGGGATGAAGCTGGTCTTCCTGTATCCCACGGAGGCATTCTGGGTCTACATGAAGGTCGCGCTGATCGCGGGCATCGTGCTGGCGATGCCGATGGTGCTGTATCAGATCTGGGCGTTCGTCGCGCCGGGGCTCCACGCGCACGAGAGGCGCTACGCGGCGCCGTTCGTGATCGCCGGGTCGTTGTTCTTCCTGATCGGGGCGACGTTCGCGCAGCTGGTGGTGATTCCGTTCGCGATGCGCTTCCTCGTCACGTTCCCGGGCCCGGATCTGGCGCCCATGATCTCCGTCGGGTCGTACGTGGACTTCGTGTTGAAGTTCACGCTCGCGTTCGGGGCGATCTTCGAGCTGCCCGTCCTGATCACGCTGGCGACGTGGATGGGGCTCGTCACCCCGCAGTTCCTGGCGAAGAACCGGAAATACGCGATCCTCATCAACTTCATCCTCGCCGCGATCCTGACGCCGACGCCAGACGTCTTCAACCAGACGCTGATGGCGGGGCCGATGATCATTCTGTACGAGCTGGGCATCATCTCGGCGCGCATCGTCGGTCGCCGCGCGCGACCGGCCGCGGAGCCGGTGCCGGAAGCGGCCCCGTGAGGGCCGCCGGGAGAACCTCATGGATCAGCTGATCGCGACCATCGAGAAGAACGCCGACGAAGAGATCCGCGTGTCGCTGCGGGAATTCAAGGGGCATCCGTTCATTGACATCCGGGTCTACTGGAAGCCTCCGGACGGCGAGCCGGGCCCGACGAAGAAGGGGGTCACGCTGAGTCCGGAGCTCTTCCCCCGGCTCAAGGAGGCGATCTCGGCGCTCGAGGCGGCGCTGCTCAAGGCGCAGCTGGTTGACCGGCGGGCCGCGGAATCGGTCCACCACCCGGAGAAGTAGCCCTGGCCCTGCCGTTCAGTGCCCTCGACCTCCCGGAGCCGGTCCTTCAGGGGATCCGGGGCGCCGGCTTTCTGGAGTGCACGCCGATCCAGGAGGTGGCGCTCCCCGTCGCCCTCAAGGGCAAGGATGTCGCCGGCCAGTCCCAGACCGGAACCGGCAAGACCGCGGCCTTCCTGATCGCCGGATTCACCCGGCTTCTCCGAACGCCGCCGCCTTCCCGCGGTCCCGTCACCACGCCGCGCATGCTGATCATCGCCCCGACCCGGGAGCTCGTGGTTCAGATCGAAGCGGACGCGCGGCTTCTGGGGCAGCGCACCGGCTTTCGCATTCTCTCGGTCTACGGCGGGATCGACTACGCCAAGCAGCGGGACACGCTCCGGGAGGGCGCCGATTTGTTGGTGGGCACTCCAGGGCGCCTCATCGACTATCTCAAGCAGAACATCTGGTCCCCGCGGAAGGTGGAGGTGCTGGTCATCGACGAGGCCGACCGGCTGTTCGACATGGGATTCATCAAGGATCTTCGCTTCATCCTGCGGCGGCTGCCGCCTCCCGACCGGCGGCAATCGTTCCTCTTCTCGGCGACGCTCTCGTTCCGGGTCCTCGAGCTGACCTGGGAGTTCATGAACAACCCGACCCAGATCACGATCACCCCCCGGCAGAAGACCGTGGAGACGGTCGTCCAGCTGCTCTACCACGTCGGACGGGAGGAGAAGTTCAACCTCCTCCTGGGACTTCTCAAGCGCGAAGGTGGGAGCCGGATCCTCATCTTCACCAACACGCGGGAGGAGGCGCGGCGGCTCGAGGACCGCCTGGGCCGCAACGGCTGGCGGGCCCGCGCGCTGACGGGCGACATGGACCAGAAGCGGCGGCTCCGGATCCTGAACGACTTCAAGGAGGGACAGCTGCCCGTCCTCGTGGCGACGGACGTCGCTTCGCGGGGGCTCCACATCGAAGGCGTGAGCCACGTGTTCAACTGGGATCTGCCACAGGACCAGGAGGACTACGTCCACCGGATCGGCCGGACGGCCCGGATGGGGGCCGAGGGCAAGGCCATCAGCCTGGTGGACGAGGCGACTGCGCTCATGCTTGAGCCCATCGAGAAGTTCATCAACCAGAAGATCCCGGTGGGGTGGGCGGAGGACGACCTTTTCCTCCCGGAGATCAAGCCGAGCGCCGAAGAGCGCCGCCGCTACGCCGAAGAGCGCCGCCAGCGCCTCGCCGCGCGCGGTGGCCGCCGCCCCGGCGGGCCCGGTCGTCACGACCGGCCGGAGCACGCCCACGGGAGGCGCGGCGGGCGGCGGTAGTTGTCGAGTGACCTATCGGATCGAGTTACGACTCGCCCCGGTTACTTCACCGGGAAGCACTGGATGATGTTGCTCGAGACCTCCCCTCCTTGGATGACCACGCCGGGCGAGGGCTGAAGGCGCTGGCGCGACCGGTTGCGGCCGTGCCCAGGACGAGGCCGGGGTTTCCGCTCTTTGGAGACCTCCACGACGACCGCCAGAGCCTGACCGCGCTCGTTGCCGTTCAGCGTCGGGTTCGCCGGATCGAAGGGGTGGGGTTCGTAACCCATAAGAATCCGTGCAGCTCGCCTCCCCGTTTTGGCTTGAGTTGGGTCCTTTCGCAGGGGTTCACGGACAGAACACGGACAGATGCCTAGCCACCACACAGAGCGGGTGGGCGACCCCCGCACCGAGCCACGAGCGCCGAGGGGGACTCGACGCCCGTGGCGTGCAGGGGCAACCGCCAGTGAGAAACCGACTCTGCTAGAAGGAGCTGCAGATTATCGTCCCAACGATCGTGAGCCCAGAAGCGGCGACAGGAAACGGGAACACACTCGCCTCGGGTAAGTTGCACAGAAGGGCGGATACCGTGTTCCCCATGACCGTGATGCTCCCGACGGAGGTATCGAAAAGCAGGCCGCTGCCCAGATTCATCAAGATCCCGCTGCCCGTATTGTTATTTACGGTGCTGCCGCCACGGAGCTGGACCGTCGATCGCAGTTGGGCGGTCACTCCGTTGCCGGTATTCCCGTTGATGGTCGCCTCCCGGATGTTGACCGAGGCGGCTTGGAACGCAAAGACCCCGCCGTCGCCGAAGCCCGGCATGATGACCCCTGCGCCGTTCCCGGTGATCGTATTGGCACTGGTGGAGATAAAACCCGGGTCGCCAACCACCGCGTTCCCGCTGATCACGAGGATGCCACTGCCAGCGTTATCGCTGATGGTGTTCCCCCCTACAATGTCGGCAGTGGCTTGGAAGACAACGACACCGCCTCTCTGAGAAGCATCAGGGTTAGAGGCGGTGCCATTTCTGCTGATCATATTCGCACCGATCGAAGCGGAAGACCCCACTACGATGGAGATGCCCCGGCCTCCGTTGTCAGTGATCGTGTTTCCGGCCGCCTGACTGGTGCTGGTGATCCCGATCAGCGCGTTGCTGTTTTGAAAGAGGTGCACGCCACGGCGGCCGTTTCCTGTGATCGTATTGCGGGTCACAATCGCGGTGGACCCGTTCACCACGGCTATGCCATCGCGGAACAGGTTGTTCTGAACTGTGCAATGGTCCACCACTCCGTTTGCGCCCTGATCGAAGGTGATTCCATTGCGTCCGGTGCTCTCGACGGTGCAGTTTTGGATGAGCAGCCGGACAGCTCCGACGGCCTCGATGCCATTCCGCCCTCCCGTGACCCGGAGCCCGTCGATCAGGACATCCTGGCCTGCCACCCTGATCGTGGCGAGGGCGGGATCCGGCCCGTTCACTGTCCCGCTGGCTGGAGGATCGGCTTGCAACGTCACGGTGTCACGGGCGACGGTTACATTCTCGTTGCACGTGCCTTTGACCGTGATGGTGAGGGGGTTGCCGGGACTCTCCAGCGCCTCGGCGATTTTTTGCCCCAGCGCGCAGTCCACTTCGACGGACGCGGGGCCCACTGGCTTCGGCCAGTGAAATGTCTCCTCGTTCGGGCGGCACGGGTCGGGCGGACCGACGATGCGGGTGAGCCCGCTCGGATTGACACAGGCATGGACGAGATTCGGGTCCCCACCGTCGGCCCGGGTAGTACCCGGTACCGCCGAAGAAAGAACGACCAGGACCACCCCCATCACCAGTGGGAAGATCGAGCCCCACTGTTCCCATCGATGCATCTTGAACACCCCTTTTGGTTTCATCGCGCTCCCTCCTTGTTCGTCGGATTGTTCGTCGGCCAGCCCCGTCCGGGGTCTCCCCCTTGAAAGGTTTCACCTACCGACGTTTATAGCGGAGGGGGCGTCAAGACGCTGTCACGGCTTCGTCAAAAAAGCGCCGGGAGTGCGCTGGCGCGGTGGCAGAGGGCGGTGCAGGGGGAACTGGTGAACTTCTGACCAGTGAAGAGATGACCGGAGCCGGGTGGGCGGGCTAAGTCTCCGTTTTCCCTGCTTCTCCTCTTTGGCATCGGGGTTGCGAGGCCAGTCGGCTAATGGCGCGGCTTCACGTGACGCTCCTCGGGAGCTTTCGGGTTCAACCAGCCTCGGGCCGGACGCTCCTTCTTCCGTTGAGGAAGGCGCAAGGGCTCCTGGCGTACCTCGCCCTGAGGCCCGGTCAGCCGCACTTTCGGGAGACGCTGGCGACTCTTTTGTGGGGAGACCGGGCGGCGGCGGAGGCGCACCACAGCCTCCGCCAAGCCCTCTTCGCGCTCCGCCAGGTGCTGCCCGACGGGAAGCCCTCGGCGCTGGTCATCCAGGGGGATAGCGTCGCACTGAACCCTGCTGCTGCGGACGTCGATGCCGCGAACTTCCAAGAGCTTGCCGCGGCGGGGACGCCGCGGGCGCTCGAACAGGCCGCCCTCCTTTATCGAGGCGATCTGCTCGAGGGGTTCGCCCTTGAAGAGGAGTCGTTCGAAGAATGGCTCCGTGTGGAACGGGACCGATTACGGGAACTCGCGATCCAGACCCTGGGGAGACTGTTAGCCCACCAAATGCGAGCCGGGGTGGTCGAGGCCGCCATCCAGACTGCCGGCCGTCTTCTCGCGCTGGATCCCTTGCAGGAGAGCGTTCACCGGGCCCTCATGCGTCTGTACGTCCGGCAGGGGAGGCGGGGGGCGGCGCGCCGGCAATACCAGTTCTGCCTCGACGGGCTGCAAGCGGAGTTGGGGGTCGGGCCCGAAGCGGAAACGATTCAGCTTTACGAGCGGCTTCTACCCGGGACTTCCTCTTAGAAGCGCTGGCGGTCGGAGAGGGCCTGCTTGCGGAGACGGAGGGCCTGGGGCGTGACCTCGACGAGCTCGTCCTCCTTGATCCACTCGAGCGCCTGCTCGAGGCTCATGAGGCGGGGCGGGGTGAGGCGGATCCCCTCGTCCGAGGTGGACGAGCGCATGTTGGTGAGCTTCTTCTCTTTCGTGATGTTGACGTCGAGGTCGTTGTCGCGGGAGTGCTCACCCACGATCATGCCTTCGTACACGGGGTCCCCCGGGCGGACGAAGAGCTCCCCGCGCGGCTGCAGGTGATCGATGGCGTAGGCCGTGGTGTGGCCGGTGCGGTCCGCCACCAGGGCGCCGGTCTTCCGGTGGGGGATCTCCCCGTGCCAGGGCTCCCAGCCGTCGAACAGGTGGTTCAAGAGGCCCATCCCTTTGGTATCCGTCAGAAACTCAGAGCGGTAGCCGATCAGGCCGCGGGCCGGGATCCGGTACTCGAGGCGGACGCGGCCGGTGCCGTGGTTCACCATCCGGAGCATCTGCCCCTTGCGCACCCCGACCTTCTGAGTGATGGCGCCGATGAACTCCTCCGGGCAGTCTACGACGAGGAGCTCCATGGGCTCGAGGACCACGCCGTGCTCCTCGCGCGTGATGATCTCGGGCTTGCCGGCCTCCAGCTCGTACCCCTCGCGGCGGATCATCTCGATCAGGATCGCCAGCTGGAGCTCGCCCCGCCCCGCCACCGTGAACGTGTCCGGCGACTCCGTCTCCTCGACGCGGATCCCGACGTTGATGCGCGCCTCCTTCAGGAGGCGTTCCCTCAAATGGCGGGAGGTGACGTACTTGCCCTCGCGCCCGGCGAAGGGCGAGGCGTTGGCGGAGAAGCGCATGGCCACAGTCGGCTCGTCGATCCGGATGGGGGGGAGCGCGACCGGGGTGTCGGCGTCCGCCACGGTCTCGCCGATCTCGATGGTCTCGATCCCCGCGAGGGCCACGATCTCCCCGGGCCCCGCCTGGGGGACCTCGACGCGCTTGAGCCCCTCGTGGCCGTAGAGGACGGTGACCTTGGCGAACTCCACCGACCCGTCCCGCCTGACGACGGCCACCCGGTCGGACGGGCGCACGGTGCCGTTGACGATGCGCCCGATCAGGAGCCGCCCGACGTAGTCGTCCCAGTCGAGGCTCGCCACCCGGAGCTGAAGGCCTACGGCCGGGTCGAACCGGGGCGGCGGGATCGTGGCGACCAGGGTCTCGAAGAGGGGCTCGAGGGTGCGGGAGGCGTCGTCGGGCTTGTGCCGGGCGATGCCGCGCTTGGCGTCGGTGTAGAGGATCGGGAAATCGAGCTGGTCCTCGCCGGCGTCGAGGTCGATGAAGAGATCGTAGATCTCGTCCAGCACCTCGGCCGGCCGCGCGTCCCGCCGGTCGATCTTGTTGATGACCACGATCGGCGGGAGCCCGGCCTCGAGCGCCTTCTTCAGGACGAACCGGGTCTGGGGGAGCGGTCCCTCGGCCGCGTCCACGAGGAGGAGCACGCCGTCCACGAGGGTGAGCGTCCGCTCGACCTCGCCGCCGAAGTCGGCGTGCCCGGGCGTGTCCACGATGTTGATCTTGGTGCCCCGGTAGGTGATGGCCGTGTTCTTGGCCATGATCGTGATCCCCTTCTCGCGCTCCAGGTCGATGGAGTCCAGGATGCGCTCGGGGACCGACTCGTTCTCGCGGAAGATGCCGGACTGCCAGAGCATGGCGTCCACCAGCGTCGTCTTGCCGTGGTCCACGTGGGCGATGATCGCCACGTTGCGGATGTCCGGGCGCGAGATCAGCGGGGCCACGTCACCGCCCCGATCCGGACATAGCCCGCGAGCTGCCAGACGACGCCGACGATGAACGAAAGGGTGCCCACGGTCACCGCGGCGCGCCACCAGCCCGGCTTGGCGTGGAGCCGGACGCCGTCGCTCTTCCAGGTCCAGTAGCCCGCGGCGCCCAGGAGGAGGAGCCCGCCGAGGAAGGCGAGCGCCCACCCGGGAAACACGAAGCGGACGAACGGCATGAGCGTCTCGGTCGGCCAGAGCGGCATGGGCAAAACCACCTCCCGTGAATAAAAATAGCGCCAAATCGCGCCTTTGTACTCTACCACGCGATCCCCCCAAGCAGCAAGGAAGCGAGCCCGTTGCCGGGCTCGCGCGGCTCTCATATAATGGCCGCGACCATCTGGAAGGGGCGGGTCGCCCGCCCCGTCAAGGAGGCCTGACCGTGTTCAACCGCTTCCTCGTCCTCGCCATGGCTGTCGCCGTCGCTCTGGGCGGCGTTGCGGGAGCGCACGCACAAGGGGGGAAAAAGGTGAAGCAGACCGCCGTCATCACGCTGGAGAAGGGCGGGGAGATCCGGATCGAGTTCTACCCCGAGGATGCCCCGAAGACCGTGGAGAACTTCGTCGCGCTGACGAAGAAGGGGTTCTACGACGGCCTGACGTTCCATCGGGTGGTTCCCGGGTTTGTCGCCCAGGGCGGAGACCCCAAGGGGAACGGCACCGGGGGCCCCGGCTACACCGTCAAGGCGGAGTTCAACAAGCAGAAGCACGTACGGGGCAGCGTGGCCATGGCCCGTTCCCAGCAGCCGGATTCGGCGGGGAGCCAGTTCTACATCACCTTCGGCCCTCAGCCGGGATTGGACGGGCAGTACACGGTCTTCGGCCACGTGGTCTCGGGGATGGAGCACGTGGATAAGATCAAGGTCGGCGACAAGATGAAATCGGTGAAGATTATCGAAGTCCTCACGCCATAGGGGGCCAGACGCATGAGCGAGGCGCCGGAGCTGATCAGAGGGCTGGAGGGAGTCGTCGCCGCCGAGACGGCGCTCTGCGACCTGGACGGGGCGGGCGGGCGCCTGGCTTACCGGGGCTATGACATCGCCGACCTGGCGCGGCGGGCGACCTTCGAGGAGGTGGCCCACCTCCTCTGGCGCGGGGACCTGCCGACTAAGGCCCAGCTGGACGCGTTTTCGGCCGAGCTCGTGGCCGCCCGTCCCATCCCCGACGGGCTTCACGCCGCGTTCCGCCTCCTTCCGAAGGCCGCGGACCCGATGAGGGCGCTTCAACTCTCGGCCGCGATGCTGGGGGCGCTCGATCCCGATGCGGCCGACAACTCGCCGGAGGCCAATGTCCGGAAGGCGATGCGCCTGACCTCCCAGCTCGCGACGGCGATCTGCACCCACCACAGAATCAGGCTCGGCAAAGAGCCGGTCCCGCCCGCCAAGGACCTGGGTCATGCCGCCAACTTCCTCTTCATGCTGACGGGGGAGCGGCCGCCGGCGGTGAACGCCCGCGCCTTCGACGCGAGCCTGATCCTCTACGCCGAGCACGAGATGAATGCCTCGACCTTCACGACGCGCGTGATCTCGTCCACGCTCTCCGACATGCACTCGGCGATCGCGGGCGGGATCGGGGCGATCAAGGGGCCGCTCCACGGCGGGGCCGGCGAGGCGGTCATGCTCACGCTCAAGGAAATCGGCCGAGTGGAGAACGTCGATGCCTTCGTGGAGAAGGCACTCGGCGCCAAGCGCCGGCTCATGGGGTTCGGCCACCGCGTGTATCGGGCGGGAGATCCGCGGGCGGCGGTCCTCCGCGGGCTCGCGGAGGAGGCGTGCCGGCTGTCGGGGGAGGGGATGTGGTTCGAGATGGCGGTCCGGCTCCACGAGCGGGTGAACCGGGCCAAGGGGCTCATCCCGAACGTGGACTTCTACTCGGCGCCGCTCTTCTACGCCCTCGGGATCCCCGTGGACCTCTTCACGCCCGTGATCGTGGCCGGACGCATCGCCGGGTGGACCGCCCACCTCCTCGAGCAGTACCAGGACAACCGCCTGATCCGGCCGAGGGGGAAGTACACCGGTCCTCCCCGCCGGCAGTTCGTGCCCCTGGAGAGGCGCTGAGTCCCCTCACCCTGCCCTCTCCCCCCTCGGGGGAGAGGATTAAGGTGAGGGGGGAGAGACGCGGCTGATGGGACGAAGTCTTGTTCAAAAACTAATTGAGTCCCACCTGCTCGCCGGCACGCCCGTGGCCGGGCAGGAAATCGCGCTCGCCGTGGACCAGATCCTTCTCACCGACACCAACGGCCCCATGGCCTTCCTCCAGTTCGAAGCCATGGGGTTCCCGCGCCTCCGCGCCGGGCGTGTGGTCACGTACATCGACCACAACGTCTACCAGGTTGATTCGAGAAATGCGGACGATCATCGCTATCTGCAAACTGCCTCAGCGCGTTACGGCGCCATCTTCTCCAAGCCCGGCAACGGCATCTGCCACCAGGTGCACCTGGAGAGCTTCAGCGTCCCGGGGGAGTTTCTCCTCGGCAGCGACAGCCACACGCCGCTCTGCGGCGGCGCGGGCATGCTCGCCATCGGCGCGGGCGGCACCGACGTGGCGGTGGCCATGGGCGGGGGACCCTACTGGCTCCCGATGCCTGCCGTGGTGAGGGTCTGGCTCACGGGGAAGCTTGGCCCGTGGGTGACGGCGAAGGACGTGATCCTGGAGCTGCTCCGCCGCCTGACGGTTCGGGGGGGGAGCGGGAAGATCTTCGAGTTCGCGGGGCCGGGCGTCGCCACCCTCTCGGCCCCGCAACGGGCGACCATCGCCAACATGGGCGCCGAGCTCGGCCTGACGACGAGCGCGTTCCCGTCGGACGAGGTGACTCGCGAGTACTTCCGGCTCCTCGGGCGGGAGGATGACTGGCGGGCGCTGGCCGCGGACCCGGATGCGGAGTACGACGACCAGATCGAGGTGGATCTCTCCCGGATCGAGCCGCTCGTGGCGCTTCCGGGCTCGCCCGACCGCGTGGTGCCTGTCCGCGAGGTGGCCGGGACTCCGATCGAGCAGGTGATGGTCGGGTCCTGCACCAACGGCTCCTGGGAGGACATGTATGCGGTGACCCAGGTCGTGAAGGGACGGATGGTCCACTCGTCGGTCTCCTTCATCCTCTTCCCGGGCAGCCATCGGGTCCTGGAGGTCATGGCCCGTGAGGGGCTCGTGGCCGATCTGCTCGCGGCGGGCGCAGTGATCTCGGAGTCCACGTGCGGGGCGTGCCCGGGGCTGAGCCACGTGCCGGCGGCCGGGGCCAAGAGCCTCCGCGCCTTCAACCGGAACTTTCCGGGACGGAGCGGCGTGAAGGACGACCAGGTGTACCTCTGCTCCTCGGTGGTCGCGGCGACCTCGGCCCTGACGGGCGTGATTAGCGATCCCCGCACCCGCGGTGCGCCGCCCCTGGTGGTGTTCCCGAGAAACTTCGACGCATCGTCGGCAGGATTGACGCCGCCCGCCCCCGAGGCCGAGGCGGCCGCGATCGAGGTCGTGAAGGGACCCAACATCAAGCCGGTGCCGCCGGGGGTGCCGGTGGAGGAAACGCTGGTCGCTCCTGTGCTCCTCAAGGTCGGCGACCAGATCTCGACCGATGAGATCTCGCCTTCCGGCGTCCAGGCGCTCGTGTTCCGCTCGAACATCCCGGCGCTGGCCGAGTTCTGCTTCAAGCGGCTGGACCCCGAGTTCGTCGGCCGCGCCAGGGCGGCCAGGGGCGGCATCATCGTGGCGGGCGAGACGTACGGTCAGGGCTCGTCGCGCGAGTCGGCCGCCTCGGGGCCGATGGCGCTCGGCGTGCGCGCCGTCCTGGCCAAGTCGTTCGCGCGCATCCACCGCGCCAACCTGATCAACTGGGGGATCATTCCCCTCGAGTTCGGCGACGCGGCCGACTACGAGGCGATCGCCGGGGGAGATCGGTTGAGGATCGAGCGGTGCCGGTCTGGACTTTCAGCCGGGGCGCCGGTGACGGTGGTCAACGAGCGGAGCGGCGCGCGCTTCACGGTTCGGTGTCCGCTCACCTCCCGCGAGAGAGACGTCCTCCTGGCCGGCGGCCTCGTCGCCCACACCAAGGCCACCCCTCACCCTGCCTCTCCCCTCAGGGGAGAGGAGAAGAGGTGAGGGGCGTTTGAGTATGAGCCAGCGGCGTATCCGGGCGGTCTTCATGCGCGGCGGGACGAGCCGGGCGCTCTTCTTCCACGAGGCCGACCTCCCGCGGGACGCCCACGAGCGGGACATGATCCTCCTGGCCGCCCTCGGGAGCCCGGATCCCTACGGCCGCCAGCTCGACGGTCTGGGCGGCGGGATCTCATCGCTCAGCAAGGCCGTGATCGTCGGCCCGGCGAGCCACCCGGACGCGGACGTGGACTACACCTTCGCGCAGGTGAGCGTGGCGGAACCGCTCGTGGACTACCGGGGGAATTGTGGTAACTGCACGAGCGCGGTGGGTCCCTTTGCCATCGACGAGCGGCTGGTGCCGGCCGTGGAGCCGCTGACCACCGTCCGGCTCCACAACACCAACACGAAGAAGCTCGTCGTCGCGCGGGTGCCCGTGGCGGCGGGCGAGGCGTCCGTCGGAGGAGAATTTGAGCTGCCGGGTGTGCCGGGGCGGGGCGCCCGGATCGCGCTGGACTTTCTCGACCCGGGCGGCGCCGCCACCGGAAGACTTCTTCCAACTGGTCGGGCGCGCGACACGCTCGAGGTGCCGGGGCTTGGCGGGATCGAGGCGTCGCTGGTGGACGCGACCAATCCAATGGTGTTCGTCCGCGCCAAGGACGTGGGGCTCCAGGGGACCGAGGCGCCGGAGGCGATTGACCGGGAGCCGGCCCTCCTCGACAGGCTGGAGACTATCCGGTTGGCGGGCGCTGCGCGGATGGGTATCCCGGGAAGCCCCGCGATCCCGAAGGTGGCCGTGGTGGCGCGGCCGGCGGCCTTCAGGACGCTCGACGGGCGTGAGGTCGCCGCGCGTGAGGTGGACGTGGTCGCCCGCGTCATGTCTATGGGCAGGTGCCACCGCGCTTTCGCGCTGACCGCGGCCATGTGCCTGGCCGTCGCGGCGCGGATCGACGGCACGGTGGTGTCTGAGTGCCTCGCCCCCTCACCCCGCCCTCTCCCCCTCGGGGGAGAGGATAAAGGTGAGGGGGGGGACCTGCGCCTCGGTCATCCGTCGGGGGTCCTGCCGGTCGCCGCCGCCGTTGGGCGCGATGCGAGCGGCGCCCCGGTCGCGCGTCACGTCACCGCGTACCGCACCGCGCGGCGCTTGATGGAAGGGTTCATCCGCGTTCCGGCGTCTTGAAAACACACGAAAAGGGGGATCACATGAAGAGCAGCAGGCGCGAGTTCCTGAAGGCAGTGGGCGCGGCCGCCGTGGGCGGGGGCGCGGTGGGGTTTCCGGCCGTCGCGCGGGCTCAGGCGAGGAAAGGCGTTCCGTCCGAGCCGGTGAAGGTTGGGGTCCTTGCCATCCGGGCGGGGATCGCGGCCGCGGTGGGCACCGCGGGCCTCCGGGGGACCGAGTGGTGGGCGGAGCGCGTGAACAAGGCCGGCGGCATCCTCGGCCGTCCGGTTCAGCTGATCGTGGAGGAGGAGTCGAACCCGAAGGACACGGTGGAGCGGTACCGACGGCTGATCCTCCAGGAGAAGGTGGAGGTGGTGCTCGGCGGGATCTCGACGGGCGTGACGCTCGCGCTGGGCCCGGTGGCGGAGGACATGGGGGCGCCGTGGCTCTCCTGGGACGGCACGACGCAGAAGGGCGTCGAGGAGACGATGCCGAACCCCAAGTGGGCCTTCAAGAGCGTGGACAACGAATTCGAGGCGATCGTGGCCGCCGTCTTGACGGCGAAATACTTCAAAGGGATTAAAACAGTGGCCGGCATCAATAACGACTACTCGTATGGTCACGACTGCTGGGAGACTTACCAGCACGTGCTCAGGCGCTACACGCCGGACGTGAAGTTCGTCCTGGAGCTGTTCCCCAAGCTCGGCGTGACGGATTTCACCTCCCACATCGCGTCCATCCAGCAGGCGAAGCCGGACCTGCTGATGTCTTCCTTCTGGTCGGGGGACACGACGATCATCATGAAGCAGGCGGCGGCAGTGGGCCTCTTCAAGACCATGAAGGCCGTCTTCACCACCGGGGGCGGCGTCCACGACTCGCTCAAAAAGGAGTTCACGCCGGAGGGCCTCCTCCTCGGCTACAACTCGATGTACTTCGACGACCCGAAAGGCAGCGCCCTCCTGAAGCAGTTCGTCCGGGAGTACAAGGCCAAGCACAACGAGTACCCCCCCTACGAGTGCGACCACGCCTACTTCTGTGCCGAGTCGTTCAAGGCGGCGGCGGAGAAGGCGTATGCGTCGGCCGGCCAGTGGCCGACGAAGGCCCAGGTGGTCAAGGCGCTGGAGGGGATCGAGGTGGAGTCTCTCTCCGGCAGGCGCAGCTGGCGGGGGGACCACATCCAGATGTGCAATTTCTTCCAGGGGGTGACGACCCACAAGAATCCGTACGACTTCGTCACGATCAACCCGGTCGAGGTGATGTCCACGAAGGTCGCGATGAAGCCTGCCGGCGGCAAGCTCCTCGACTGGATCAACGCCACGTTTCCTCTCAAGGGCTAGCCTTGGGCGTCTGGGCCGGCGGGTCCTGTCGCCGCGAGCAGCCCCATCCGTCCTCGCTTTACCCGCCCGCCCTCCCGCTGCGGGCGGCTGGGGCCCCCCGCTCGCCGCGCCACCCGCCGGCCCACGCCTCCCCTGACGCATGACCGCGAATCTCGTCAACATTCTGCTGGGCGGGATCTTCCACGCCGCGATCCTCTTTCTAGTCGCGGCGGGGCTCCAGGTCGTCTTCGGGGTCCAGCGGATTTTCAACCTTGCCTGCGGGTCCTTCTACGCCCTGGGCGCTTACGTCGGCGTCACAGCGGTCAGGGCCTTCACCGGGGCCGGCGGCTCACCGGCGCTCTTCATTGTCCCCCTGGTCTTCGGCGGTCTCCTGGTGGGCCTCGTGGGGGTGGTGGTCGAGCGGGGCCTCCTCTCCTTCGTCTATGACAGCGACGAGGCGTTCCAGCTCTTGCTGACCTTCGCCCTGGTGCTGATGCTCGAGGATGTGATCCGCTTGACCTGGGGCACGGCACCGTACTCCACCGCCGGGCTCTACCTCGTGTACGGTCAGGTCACCCTGCTCGGCGCCCAGGTCCCCGTCTATAACCTCATCGTCATCGGGGCCAGCCTCGGCATCGCGGTCGGTATCGGCTGGCTCCTGACGCGCACTGCCTTCGGCCGCATCATCCGCGCCACCGCCGACAACCGCGAGATGGCGGAGGCGCTGGGCGTTGACATGCGGTGGGTTTACGCCAAGGTTTTTACCCTCGGCACGGCCCTGGGGACGCTGGGCGGCGCGCTGGTCATCCCGACGACGGCGGCCATGAGCGAGATGGGGATCGAGCTGATCGTGGAGGCCTTCGCCGTGGTCGTGATCGGCGGCCTCGGGAGCATGCGGGGAGCCTTCGTCGGCGCGCTGGTGGTGGGCGTTTTCCGCGCCGTCGCCATTGCCGTGTACCCCGCGTTGGAGATGCTGCTCATCTATCTGATCGTGATCGCCGTGCTGGTCCTCCGGCCGCGGGGTCTCTTCGGAGGGGCGGCCGTATGAGCCGCCTGGTGCTGGGGGTGGTAACGGGCGTCATCCTCGTGTTGCCGCTCCTGGCCCCCGCCTACCACGTCCTGCTCATGCTCCCCTTCATGGCGTACGCCGTCATTGTCCTGGGGCTCAACCTGCTGTTCGGCTACACGGGGCTGGTCTCCTTCGGTCATGCGCTCTTCATCGGAATCGGCGCCTATACCGGCGCGGTCCTCACCACGCACCTGGGTGTTCGGTCGCTGGAGTTGATGCTCCTGGCCTCCGCGGCGCTGGGAGCGCTCATTGCGGCGCCCGTGGCGGCCCTCTGCGTCCGCTACGTGAAGATCTATTTCGGCATGCTCACGCTGGCGTTCGGGATGGTTTTCTACACGTTCCTCTTGAAGTTCTACCGGCTGACCGGCGGGGATGAGGGGATGCAGGTCCTCCGCCCCACGCTGCTGGGCCAGGATCTCGGGGGGATACCGAAAACCGACTACCTGGTGGGGCCGTACTACTACTATTCGCTGGCGGTCCTGGTGCTGGCCGGGCTCGTGATGTGGCGCATCGTCCATTCGCCCTTCGGCCTCTGCCTTAGGACGATCCGCGACAACCCGACGAAGGCTGAGGCGCTGGGAATCAGCATTGTGCGCTACCGCTGGTCGGCGTTTGTGATCTCAGCCGTGTACGCCGCGGTGGGGGGCGCGCTGCTCGGCCCGCCGACGGGGAACGTGGACCCGACGCTCGCCTACTGGACTCACTCGGGAAACATCGTGTTCATGACGCTCTTGGGAGGGTTCGCCAATTTCTTCGGGCCGGTGCTGGGAGCCTTCGTCTTCATTTTCCTTCAGGACACGGTGATGGCGGTGGTCCCGTACTGGCGGCTCATCTTCGGCGCCATCCTCGCGCTCGTGGTGATCTTCGCGCCGACCGGGCTCATGGGGCTCGTCGCCCGCCGGCGCCCGGCGGAGGTCGCGCGCGCATGATCCTCCGGGCGGAGGGCGTGCGGATGTTTTACGGTGACTTCTGCGCCCTCGACGGCGTGAGCGTCCGGGTTGACACCGGCGAATTCGTTTCCATCATCGGCCCGAACGGCGCCGGCAAGTCCACGCTGATCAACGTCCTGACGGGGGCGCTCAAGCCGAGCGGGGGCACGGTCCGCTTCAAGGAGCGCGACATCAGCGGCATCGGCCCCGTCCGCCTGGCGCGGCTCGGCATGGCGCGGAGCTTCCAGCTCGTCCAGGTTTTCCCCGATCTCACCGTGGTCGAGACACTGCAAGCCGCGGTGGTGTCGCGGCTGGGGCGCGGAACCCGCGTGTTTGCCTGGTTAGGACGAGATAGCGAGGTGAGGGAGGGCGCGCTGGAGGTGGCGGAGCTGTTCGGGCTGGCAGACAAGGCTCATACCCCGGCCAAGCATCTCCCCCAGGGGGACAAGAAGCTCTTGGACGTGGCCTCGGCCTTCGCTCTCTATCCGGAGATCATCCTGCTGGACGAGCCTACCAGCGGCGTGAGCACCCGGGACAAGCACGCTGTGATGGAAATCCTCGTGTCCGCATCCAAGCGGCTCGGGATCAAGTCCATCATCCAGGTCGAGCACGACATGGATATTGTCTTCGGATACTCCGATCGGATCGTGGCGCTTCATCAAGGGAAAGTGCTCGCTGACGGCCCGCCGGAGGAGATCAGGGCGAACGACGACGTGGTGAATACGGTCGTGGGTCGGAAGGCGGGCGCGTTCGAGCGGGGGGCGTGATGCTCGCGGTGGAGCGCCTGAACGTGTATATCGAGGCGAGCCACATTCTGCGGGACGTCTCGCTCGCCGTGGGGGAGCGCGAGGTCGTCTGTCTCGTCGGGCGGAACGGAGCCGGCAAGACCACGACGCTCCGGAGCATCATGGGTTACCGGCGCCCCCACTCCGGCCACATCAGGTTTCGCGGCCGAGATATCGTTGGTGCTCGTCCGTCAGCGGTGGCGCAACTGGGGCTCGGCTTCGCTCCCGAAGACAGCGCGATCTTCGCCGACCTCACGGTGGGGGAGAACATCGAGATCGCCACCTGGACGCGGAAGACCGCGCGGCCTGCCGGGGACCGGCTCGCCCAAGCGTATGCGGCCTTTCCGGCGCTCCGCCGCTATCAGGGGCGGAAGGGGACCCAGATCAGCGGCGGCGAGCGGAAGATGCTCTCGATCGCCCGGGCCCTGGCCCTCGATCCGACGATGCTCCTGCTCGACGAGCCCTTCGAAGGGCTCTCACCGGCGATCATCCCGGACATCGGTCGGAGCATCTTCGAGATCACGAAGCTGGGGCACTCGAT